>JAKQOG010000016.1 GCA_029565395.1 Candidatus Hydrogenedentota bacterium
CGGCGGCGCTGGCGGCACCGGCGGCGTAGGCGGATACGGCACCCCGGGCATGATCAAACTCCACGGTTCCGTCATCCTGGCCGAAAGAATGTCTGTTACAGCCAGTAATTTTGCCAGCGCATCTACTTCGGCCAACGGGAAGCTCACCCTGATTTCCAACATGGACGATACGGTGCTCAATGACAAGCAACCCAGCCTCACCACTTCAACATCCACACTTGTGCGTGGTCGAACCAATTACTCAAATATCGTTTCCTCCACTCCCTTCGATAACTCTGGGGCGCACCCGCTTATCCCGAATCTCGAAGGCGGCCCCAGTACGTATGGATTCTTGCATATCAATACCGGCGACCCCATGCCTACCTTCTATAACAAAGCAACGGTAGATGGACAGGCGCCCTCTGAAACCCTTCCCCCCAGTGACCCTGAATCCCTAAAACTCAAGGTCTTCGAAGCAGGCATCCCCGGACAGCTCACCCCCTTCACCTATACTCAATTATTTGTTGTAAACGACACTACCAAGACCTTCTCTAACATATTTCTCCGGGTCTATAATAGTATCGGACAACCCCTAAAGGCGCCTTACAGAATCGGTGAATGGGACCAAGAAGCCGGAGATAATGATGGGCAAATTGAGCCTGGGCAATATTGGACCACCACCATTCCGCAAGGCACCCATGCCCATTTGCTTCAATTACCCATCATTCTCGAACATCCGTCGAACGCCGGCGCATTTCCAGCTCCGGGTGAAACCATCACGTTTACCTGCCGCGCTTCAAGTGCCACCACCATGGTATATCAGTGGCAAACCGATAACACCGGCCCCTGGGGTACCATAGTAGGCGGCGGCGGCACCATGGTCGGAGATACCACCACCTATACCCCGCCTGCCATCAACGAAGGCATCCAGGGCAATTACCGCGTTGTTATCACCAACGAAGCCGGTTCCGTGGTTTCCAATTCAGCCTACTTGAACGTATACCAAAAACCCCTCATCACCCTTCAACCTTCGCCAAATAAAAATATTTACCCGCCACAACCCACCTTCTTTACGGTGGATGTATATCATGCCTTTGACCCGGCGCCTGTGCCTCCCCCCTGGACCCCCTTCTATCCGCAATGGGATTTCACCCTCGGGGAAACCTATACATGGTACTTCCGCCCCAGAGACGACACAGGCGGATATCCGAGCGGACAATACTACTGGGAACCGGTGCAAGGACCTTCCGCGGATCCACCGAATAATTTCAGCAGCCGCCGCATAGACATCGTTCCCACCGACGAACTCAACCAAGGCGATTATTATTGCCACGTGGAAAATCTCGCGGGCTACGAAGATTCTGAAATTGGAAACTTGGTCGTCGAGAACGGCGTCCACATTATCCGGCATCCGGAAGATGTGGGCGTGCCGCCGGGCTACCCAGCCAGTTTCACCTGCGAAGCCGAAGGGCCTAATCCGTCGTACCGCTGGTTGTTCTCCACTGAGGGCACTCCGTGGGTGGATGATCCGCCCCCGGGCTCCACGGTGAACGACCACTGGCAACCCATCCCGCTCCTGGGAGCCGGTTCCAACCCAACCGCCGATGATCCCACCTTGGTCATCTCGTCGGCAAGTGCCGCGGATGAAGGCTGGTATTTGTGCTGGGCTCACAACTTTGTGCCACCCGGCGACTATTCCAATCCGGCACAACTGCGCTTGGAAGATCCGGGTATCACGGAACATCCGCAGCCCAGAACACTTAATCCCGGACAACTCCTGCAACTGTCTGTTACCGCACAAACGGCCCGCCCGCCACTATCCTACCGGTGGCAGCGCGCCCCCATTGATACGGAAGACTTCACCGATATCGTGCCTTACGACCCGCTAAATCCCAATTACAGTGCCAGCTATGCTGTTTTCTCCTGCACGGAAGAAGATGAAGCCATGTACCGCGTAATCGTGTACAACAACGAAGGTGCATCACGCACATCGAACGCCGCCAAGGTCATCGTGCGCAATCCGCCTTTGATTACCCGCCAACCCGAACCTAATATCTATGTGGATCTGGGCGAATCGGCCATCATCATAATTGAGGCGGAAAGCGACACCCAGCTCACCTATCAGTGGTTCAAGGAAGATGTGGCCGTGGTCGATGAAGACGGGCACATCAGCGGTGCGCAATCCGATCGCCTGCAGTTCCTGACCACCACCTATGAGGACGAGGCGGTCTATACATGCCATGTGACCAACGTGGTCGACACGGTAATATCTGACCCATGCAAACTGTGGGTGGGGCCGATTCTCGTGCTGGACAATGAGCGCGGCGGCGGGCGCTACTATGAGAACACGCCCACCGTGAGGCTTGGCGTGGATATCCACGGAGGAAGAGAACCGCGCACCTACCAATGGTTTAAAAATGGCGCGCCGGTCAATCCCGCACCTTTGACTGTGCCGGCGGGCGCCGATCAAAGCGTGTACCTCACACTCCGAGACATCACTACCGCCAACCAGGGCGAGTATTTATGCCGTGTCTGCGACAGCCGTGAATGCAAAGAATCCCTGACCATCACCGTCGAAGTGGTATGCCACCTGGATCGCACCCCCACCATCCTCGGCGATCCGGAACGCAACCTCTATGTTGGTGAGCCGCTGGAACTCGAACTCGTAATCGACTGCGGCGGTGTTTTGCCCGATACATTTGTATGGTACAAGGTGGATTCACAAAATCCTGAAGTGCCAATAACCTTGGACGCTGGTCAGGATCGGAACAGCTTTACCATTGAATCGGTCGCAATTTCCGATTCCGGCGAATACTACGCAACCGTGGAAGATTCAGGATCAGATGGTCCGTATGAATCTAACCATATCATGGTTGATGTCAGTTACAATGTGCCCGCCACCGGTGGGCTGGGCCTCGCCGCTCTCACGGCGGCTTCCGCCCTCTTCGGCGCTTTGGCGTTGCGCAGAAGAAAACACTAACCCCAACGAATTCGCGAGGGCCGGACCTGTGTCCGGCCCTCTTGCTTTCTACACGGAAAATCACGGCAATCCCGTAATATCCATGAACTCCCAACACTCCTCTTTTTCCGAAGCAATCAAAGCCGAAGCATTGCGCCTGGGATTCGATGCCTGCGGCATCGCGGCAGCATCTCCTGCCGACCCCGAAGATCACCTCGGAAACTGGCTTCGCCACGGCTTCCACGCGGATATGGAGTGGATAGCCCGTACGAAAACCCTGCGCCAGGATGTCACGCTCAAACTGCCCGGGACCAACTCCGTAATCATGGTGGCGCGCAATTATTATGCGCCCGATTCGGAGTCCACCAGGCAAACAGGCCGCATCGCACGATATGCACGGGGCCGTGATTATCACACTATCCTGTTCCCCTTGCTGAAACGCCTCGCCGCATTCCTCAATACCCTCCAAGAAGGAATCCTAAGTTATGCCGAAGTAGACACCGGCCCCGTGCTCGAACGAACCTGGGCGGCCCGCGCCGGCTTGGGATGGATTGGGAAAAACGGCCTGCTCATCCGCAAAAACGGCGGTTCCTGGTATTTTCTGGGCGCCATCCTTACCACTCTGGAACTCCCGCCGGATCCCCCACTCCCCGACTATTGCGGACAATGCCGCGCCTGCCTGGATGCATGCCCCACAAACGCCCTGATCGAACCGCGGATACTCGATGCGCAAAAATGCATTGCTTACCATACCATCGAAAACCGGGGCGAAATCCCGGAATCCCTGCATTCCGCCATGGGCGCCTGGATCTTCGGATGCGACCTGTGCCAGGAAGCATGCCCGTGGAATCGCTTCGCCGAGATCACCACGGAATCTCAATTTCTACCCCAATCCGGCATCGCTTGTCCCGATCTCGAAGAACTGCTCCAACTGGATGAAGCCGCTTTCAAAAAACGTTTTAAACATTCACCCCTTCTCCGCGCCAAACACTCCGGAATCCTGCGCAATGCCCGGATCGCCCGCGCCAATACTTGACCTCCCCACAGACACCGCACTCTCACTCCTTCTCCGGCGCATGCATCGCTGGCAGCCGCGACAACGCCGTCGTGAGAATCTCTACTATCAAATCATTCCGGCGCTTTCCCTCCGCTTTCGCCGCCAGACTGAGCGCCTGATACAAATCCGTCGGCATTGTCACCGTCAACTTCGTGCTCTCAAATAAAGGATGCTGTACATCCGCCAAAAACGGATTCATCACCGGTTCGTCCGGTACAAACAATTCCCCCTGATCGGGAGGCGCCGTCTCCATACGATGCAAATCTTCCGAAGGGAAACAGGTCTCCAGTATCTCCACATTGCTCTTGCCTTGCGCCAATAAATCCTGAATATGTTTTTTCCCGCCCATCGCATGCAAATGACGCGCCAGCGCACCCTGCGTCATGGCATACCCGCTCCGATGGATAAACTCCATCGCGGCTTCGCCTTCCAAACCATGTCGAACCGATTCTATGATCCGTTCCTGCTTCGCGCGTAACTGTTTCACCATGGGCATTCACCCCTGCCATATGGTATAATGTAACTGAGCACAGGAAGCATTATAGGAGCTTGCCAAAGAACGTGCAAGTAGATATTACGCCCCGGGCCTGCGTCATCAAAGGAGGTTTTCAAATTTTGTTGTTTTTTTGCCAGAGATATTGTAGATTGTATCTACAATATAACCAAGGATATGATTGAACATAGGAGGAGACATGCCATGAGTAAGGTTGAGCAAATCGAACA
>JAKQOG010000019.1 GCA_029565395.1 Candidatus Hydrogenedentota bacterium
GCTCCTGCTGAGCCGTTAAACAAGATCGGGATCATCACATTGCAAGACAGCATATGGATTTTTTGTCCCACGGCTCAGCAGGAGCCCTCCAGAGGCGGACAAGCCTCACCCTCCCAATCATGGCCACTTTCTTAGCAGGAGTCTTCGACGAAACAATCTCGGAGCCATGTCAGCCCCGCCCATAGTAACGCCACTTTCTTAGCAGCGAAGCGATGCCCTGGGTAAACGTTTTTCCCGAATAATCAGTCCCGACGGGCCGAAAGAGGGACATCATTCTATTTTTGGGAGACCCGGAAGCGGAAAGCCAGTCCAGTTAAAACCATGCATACTATTTCCGCTCTGTCTCGAAGCACTTGGGCTACAGCCCGCATTTGAGGTAAAATCAGCGCCATCACAGAATGAAACGCGTATCCCCATGGAGGTCCACAATGAAAAAGAGCATGGCCGCAGTACTGGCGTGCCTGGCATTTTCTCTCACCATTTCCGCAAATGCCAAAACCATCACGCTTAAAAAAGCCAAGTATCTGGACAAGTGCAAAGGCGCATGGGCCGGCCAGATGATCGGGGTGTGCTATGGCGCGCCTTACGAGTTTCAAACAAACGGGAAACCCAAGCTGGATGCCATCCGGCCCTGGACGCCCGACCGGGTGGAGGGCGCGATTGGACAAGACGACTGCTATGTCGAAATGACCTTCCTTAAAGCTGTCGAAGACTATGGCCTGGATGTTACCTATGAGGAGGCGGGCAAGGCCTTTGCAGAAACGCAATTCCCGCTTTGGCATGCCAACCGGGTGGGCCGTGACAATGTCCGCGCGGGTATTATGCCGCCGAAATCGGGCCATCCGGACTACAATATCCACGCGGACGATATCGATTTTCAGATTGAAGCCGATTTGTTTGGCATCGTGTGTCCCGGCCTTCCCCGGGCCGCCTATGCCTTGTGCGATGTTTTCGGACATGTGATGAATTATGGCGACGGCTTCTATGGCGGCGTTTTTGTCACGGGGATGTACTGTGCCGCCTATTTTGAAGATAAAAATGTTGAAAAGGTCATTCGGGCGGGATTGGCCTGCATTCCCAAGGAATCGGAATATCACAAATGCATTTCCGATGTGATTCAGTGGTATCACGAGAACCCGGACGATTGGCTGGCCGTATGGAACAAGATTGAGAAGAAATGGCAGGACGACGTCGATTGCGCGCGCGGAAATCCCTTTAATATCGATGCCAAACTTAACGGGGCGTATATCATCATGGGACTGTTGTACGGGCAGGGGAATCTGGAGAAAACACTGGAAATTTCAACCCGGTGCGGTCAGGACAATGATTGTAATCCTTCGAGCGCGGCGGGTGTGCTCTGCTGTATGAAAGGATTTAACAACCTGAGCAAGGAATGGACGGGCGGCATCCCCGCCATCGCGGATACTAAGTTCGACCACACTAATTATTCGTTTAATACCCTGATACCCGCCTGCCAGCGCGTTACGGAACAACTCATTGCGAAAAACGGCGGAAAGGTGCTGAAAAAGAAGTATAAATTTGAACGGCAATCTCCGAAAGCCCCTGAACAACTCGAACAATGGGAAAACCAGCTTGAAGTTCTTAAGCATCCTTTACCGCAGCAGGAGCTTAATCGGTGGAACCCGGCGTGGAAGGTTATAGCCTGTGGGACGGATATGGAACCAGGGGTTCGTTCCGAAGAGTTCGGAAAAGCAAAAGTGCTGCTGATCCATCCTGTGGACAAAGAAACCCCTGCGGTGTTGGAATCGGAAATGCAGGTGTCGGCGGCGGGGAATCCAAAACTGACTATCGAGGCGGCTTCTCATCCGCAGGGCAATTACCTGCTCCGGGTAGTGATCGAGGGAAATACGGTTAATGAAACCAATGTAGACACCAAAGGCCAGTGGATCACGATAACTATTGATCTCTCGCCATGGGCAGGAAAGAAGGTTAAGGTGCGTCTTGAAAATCAGGCCACGGACTGGGCCTTTGAAGCGGCCTATTTCGGCGAAGTTAAAATTCAATAACATGACTACCGGCAATTCGAATACAACCCGCGGAACGCTATACGGCATTCTATTCCTTGCCGTATGCACGATCATGCTGTTTTCACTCTCGTTGTATCAACGTTCGCAATGGTTCGGAACCACCTCAAATGACATGACCGGAGCCCTAACCACAGGCAGCACGCTCATGGCAAAGCAGTGGCAGCAGGAAGGCCCCTGGCATCGCTGGTTCATTTTTTACTGGGAACCCGCTTCCATCGAGTTTCCCACGCTCGAAAGCCGCACCCCCTACGTATCCTACCCACCGGGCGCCATTCTACCCATATACTTCTTGGGAAAATTCTCTCCCAACGGGCCCACCTGTGAAATGACCATGTCCTACAACCTCGCCAATCAATGTTGCATCGCCTTTGTCCTGGCGCTCATCGTTTTTTTTGTGCTTGGGGCCATGGCTTTCCCGACCAGTGTCCGGTGCGTGGCTTCGCTCACGCCTATTGTCTTGTACTTCTGGATGCCCTCCCCGTTCTATGAGCATCTCATGGGATATTTTTCCGACCAAGCCATCATACTGCCCTATGCATTGCTCGTGTTCCTGGAAGTGTTCCGCGACACCACGCAGCACGAACGCATCAAAAAATGGATTGTTGTTATTCAGGGTGTGGTTCTTTTCTGGGGTATTTTTACGGATTGGCTGTTCCCTTTTGTCGCAATGGCGTTGTATCTCATGCGCGTGGTCCGCGGGCAAATGGGAACACGGCCCCTTCTTTTCCTGAAACGAAGTGTTCTGTTCTGGCTTCCCGCGGCGCTGGCCCTGGGCCTCTACAGCCTGCAGCTCTACAAAGTCCATGCCTTCACCAAACTGGCTCTCCGTTTTATTCACCGGACCGGCGTCGATGGCGGCGGACTGAATGCGTTGCGCCCCGTGCCGAAGCATGTTTATTTTAATCAGCTTTGGACCTTTACCCTGGATACGTTCTTCTGGCAGCGGTTCGTGCCCTATGCCTATGGCTTCCTGGGTAAGGTACTTATTCTTGCATCCGCTGCCATCTTGATTGTCTTGTTATTTTATTTGCTCGTGAAGCGTGTGCGGCGCAGCCCTGTTTCCCCGGGAGTGGGCGCATCCATCATGGTGATGTATCTTTTCCTGGTTCCCTGCTTCGCGCATTATCACATCTTCAAGAATCACAGTTCCTTTTTATTTCACTTTTTCGCCGTTCTGAAAATGGCCTTGAACATGGCCGTGATTCCCTTTGCACTATTGCCATTAATGCTCGTGGCGTGGTGGGTTCCGGGGGTCTGGAAAAAACGCGTGGGGCTTGCACTGGCGTTGGTATTGCTGGCTTCTGCCTCTATGTACGTGTGGTCCCTGGGAAATGTTCGCACGACGCTGTTCAGCGATCTGAAAATGGACCGAAAGGCGATGGCGGAATTTGTCGGCAGGCATACCAACTACAATGACGTGGTGTTCTCCGTGGATGAAATTGTTCAACGCCATTTTGTCGTCTATTCCATGAAAAAAGTCCACCGAGTGAAAAATATCGTGGAAATCTACGACATGGTCAAGAACATCCCCGGTCCCTACATCATCAATTTGTTCTCCAAAGGCCCGGAAGAATGGGGACCCCCGTATAATCTTTGGGATTTGGCCAATATGGCCTATGAACAATACCATGAAGGCGATGTGCATCTCCGGAAAATCCGAAAAGAGGACTTTTTAACGTATTATCAGCACTTGCTTGATACGAGCAATCCACCGATAACGGTTCAGGAGAATACCCCGTGATGCGTTCCGAAAGGATCCGAACCGTCTTGTGTGTGCTTCTCATTTTCGTGGCGGCCTTGATTCAGTTTTCCGTTTCGGTGAAACAACGCGCACAATGGTTCGGCGAAGCTCAAATAAGCATGGCGGGATGGTTTACCGCTGGAACCTGTGTTTGCGCACGGAACTGGTATCTCGAAGGGCCATGGACCCTGCGATTCGGCATGTATTGGGCGCCGGACAGCATCGAAACTGATCTGGAATCCCGTGAACCGTATGTCTCTTTTCCGCCAGGCTCAATACTCCCCGTCTACCTCCTGGCTAAAATTCGCGGTCATGAGCCCACAATCCCCATGGTCATGCGTTACAACCTTTTCAATCAGTGTTGTGTGGCGGTTGTTCTAGGACTCTTGGCCTTTGCTGTCGCGCGCCGCATGAACTTCTCCAGGGGAGTAGCCTGTATCTTTGCCATGATCCCCCCTACCCTCTATATATGGTTCCCCGTGGCCTTTTATGAACATGAAATGGGGTACTTCTCCGATCAGGCCATTATTCTCCCCTTTGCTCTCTACGCCTTCCTGGAAGTGCTGCGGACGGCAAACGTCTCTTCCAAACGCGCCCGGCGCCTTGGCTGGATACAAGGCGTGATTGCTTTCTTCGGCGTTCTCACGGATTGGCTTTTTATCCCTGTGCTTTTTTGTGCCTGGCTGCTGCGCCTGTTCCGTGCGGAATTCGGACGGAAATTCTGGCCAATCCTGGCCCGATCCGTGTTGTTTGCCATGCCTGTCTTGCTCGCGTTGACCCTCTTTACGATACAACTCCATCATTTGAACGGATTCAACAAGATTTCAGAGCGGTTCTGGATGCGCACCGGCCTGAAAGAGCAAAAATTCCAGACAAAAACGGGCCGAAGTGAAACCTATCCCATGTGGAAGAATCTGGTAGCCTTCCCCCTGGATTCGCAATTCTGGAAACGGCATATAAAAAGTGGATTCGGCAAATTAGGCAAGCCGGTGATTCTGTGTTGTGCTGGAATGGTGCTCGCTATGGCGCTGCTGTTGGCGGCGTTCCGGTTCCGGGGAAAATCCGCACCCCCCGAACTCCTCCTGGCCGCGGAAATCTCTTTCTTCATGCTTGCGCCCTGCCTCCTCTATCTGCACATGTTTAAAGAACACAGTTCCTTCTGGCTCCACTCCTTTACCACGCTGAAATTCGCCTTGCCGCTCGCCATCATTCCCCTCGTCACAGTGCCGGCACTGGTTCTGCGTCTCTTCCAGCGGCCCTGGTTGCACTGGATGGGCGCGGCGGCGGTTTTACTCCTCGCCTGCGGATGGGCTTGGTCTCTCGACGAGTTGCGGATGCGATCCTTTCCTGATCGCCAAAAGGACCATATCCCTATCGGAAACTTTATCGCTTCCCACACGGCGTACGAAGACGTGGTGTTTTCGCCGGACTACTCGATTGCCGACCGCCCCCCGCAGAGTGTCGCCTATGCCAAAAAACTGGTGTATAAGATTACGGATATCCAGGATATCCGGAATATGGTCGGCCATATTCCCGGTGAATACCGTGTTTGCCTGTTTTTCCAAAACATCGAAAAGCAGAAACCGCTCCCTTGGCTGGAACCCCTGAAACGCGCAGCCTATGAAGTCTTTTCCGAAGGCGACATGCGCTTGTATAAAATCCGGAAAGCGGAGTATCTTGCCCTCTGATTTTTCTTGTCCGTCCTTTCTCCTATATTGTGATATAATTTAAGCGGTGGCAGTGTGTGTTAAGGAGACGGAAAGAGAATTGTGAACCGGATAGCGCATAGGCAAGGCATTGCGGGAGTGATCTTCTGCTTGGCTCTGGCCGGCGGCATAGCGGGCTTTGCCCCGCCAGCAAGGGCGGCACAGGAAACCGACGCAATTTTTTTCCCAGATCCCCTGTTTGAAACCGTGATTCGAATGGCCATTAATAAACCTGAAGGGGAAATTCTGGATATCGATTTGATCCCTCTTACGGAATTGATTGCCCCTGGCATGGGCATTACCAACATTACGGGCATCGAATTCTGCATCTCTCTGCAAGTGCTTAATCTGGAGGGAAATGCCATTGCCGATTTGAATCCCCTCGGATTATTACTGCAACTCACGGAACTGAACATTTCGGCGAACCCAATTGCCACACTGGCCCCATTGGGCGGATTGATTAATTTGCATGTCCTGCATGCCGCTAATAATCAAATCATGGAGATTGGCCCGCTGGCTGGCTTGATTAACCTCGAAATTCTGGAACTTCAGAACAATCTTATTGAATCAATCACCCCGCTTACCATGAATCCCGGTATTGCGGCGAATGATATGGTTATACTCGCTGCCAACCCCCTCGGCGAGGTGGCCTTATGTGTGGATATCCCACTCCTGGTTGATCGGGGCGTAATCGTCGCCTTTGATGGACAGTGTCCCTTCGAAGGGCAGAACGAAGGGGAAGAAGAAGGTCAAAATGAAGAAGGAGAAGGTCAGCCCGAAGGAGAAGGTCAAATCGAAGGAGAAGGAGAGGAAGAAGGACAAATTATTTTAGAGCCCGATTCCTACGAACCTGATGATACCCCTGAACAAGCTACCTGGATAGGCTTGGACGGCCCCTACCAACGCCACAACCTCCATGTCCCTGATGACGTGGACTGGGTGCGTTTCTTTGTCTTGCCTGGGCAGGAAATTACCGTGGAAACCTTTGATTTGGCGCAAAACTGCGACACTTTCCTGGAACTTTTTAGGGAAGGAGATGACACACCTTTCCTTGTTAGTGACAATGTGGCCATAGATGTATTGCGATCCCTGGTGAATTTCCTGGCAATCGAACCGTTCATGTGCTATGCCCGCGTAAGCTTCCCGGACCACGGGACAAAGGATACCGAACCAGACACAGGGTACACCCTCAATGCCAGCAAGGCGGGCGGGCCGCTGTCCGCCAACCTTTATTGTGTCGTGGAAGATGCGGACAACGACGATGAACCCATCACCAATGCCATTGTTACGTTGCAGCCCCTCCACATCGTGGTGAATAAAAATGTCGATGGCATCTATTCCTTCCTGGGCATACCCGCCGGAAATTACACCGTGGAAACAACTGCTCCGGAATATATCCCCGATTCAACACCGGTCATGGTCTTTGGAGGGGAAACAAAAACCATCGAGATCCGGTTGAATCAGGAATCGCCGCCGGAAGGCGAAGGAACCGGCGAAGGACAAGTGGAAGGCGAAGGGCAAGTGGAGGGCGAAGGCGGAGAAGAAGGCGAAGGGGAAGGAATTTTTGAGGGAGAAGGAACCATTGAAGGCGAAGGCCTGCCCGGTGAAGGTGAGGTGGAAGGCGAAGGCGAAGGCGAAGGCCTGCCCGGCGAAGGTGAACTGGAAGGATCGGTCCAGGAAGGCGAAGGGGAAGGACTCCCCGAAGAGGGCGAACTTGAGGGGACGCCCCAGGAAGGCGGCCAGGAAGGAATTCTGGAGGGCGAAGGCGCCCCTGAAGGCGAAGGGGAAACCGTGCATCACAATGCGGATCAAAATGGCGATGGCCACATCAGTCTGTCGGAACTCTTGCGCATGATCCAGTTATATAATTCCGGCGGCTACCATTGCTCTCCGGGAACAGAAGATGGCTATGCACCCTATGCCGGCGCCCACACGTGTACGCCCCACGACGGGGATTATAACCCCCAAAATTGGGTCATCAGCCTCTCAGAACTCCTCCGTATGATCCAGTTCTACAACTCCAATGGTTTCCACTACTGTCCCGGCGAAGGCACCGAAGACGGCTTTTGCCTCGATTAAAAATTGCCAATTTTTGCGTTTTCAAGATGATTGAACAACACAGGATCTCCCCTCATCCTCCTTCATCCTGCACCACCATTTCTTCCAAATATTCTTCTTCCGTGTTGACAGCCCAAATGTTTTCCCGGGAGGCAATCCCCTCCACAAGGTTGTCAACGGCGGTCATCGCGGTCAGCATGGAATGATCTTGGTTGTTGTATTTATGCATACCATTCCGGCCAATCAGATACAGGTTTTCAATGGAATCCAGGTACTGGCGAATTTCGGGGAAACGCCCATAGCCTTTGAAGTACGCCGGGTACGCCTTCTCCATGCGCTGCACCGACCCCTCGATCACATCCGCTGCATCTACAAGCCCGATGTGCGCCAATTCCTGCCCTGCCAGCGAAATCATCTCTTCGTCGGACATCCGCCACAACGAATCCCCGTAATTGCAGAAGTACTCCAGACCCAGCCAGACCTTATCCGGGTCATGGATCATGTACCGGCTCCAGTTATTGTAAATCTGCATGCGGCCCAGCTTTACCCCCGGCTCCTGAATATAAAGCCAACTGTCCGGCATCTGTTTGGGTTTGAGCTTCTTCACCAGCAATCCCACGGCGATGAATTCACGATAGGGAAGCACGGCCGCCGCTTCCTGTACGGTGGCGTGAACATCCGGCTCCATTGCGCGAACGAGATCCTGGATGGCCATGCTCGAAAAAAATAAATCGCCCGGATACATTTCTTTGTGACCGGTGGGTTCGTGTACGGCTTCTACCGACACCACACGCCCGCCTTCCATATGTACTCTAATAACCCGCCGTTGCAGCAGCACCTCTCCCCCACGCTCCTGGACACGCCGCGCCGTCTCCTCCCACATCTGCCCCGGCCCGAATTTCGGATACAGGAATCGTTCGATCATGGACGTCGATACATCCTTTTGAGCGAGATCGGATTTGGCGCCGCGCATTCGCTTAAACCAATGTAGAATCGCGCGGCCCACCGATACGTCCTTGATGCGCTGTGCCCCCCACGCCGCGCTAATCTGCTGACAGGGCACCCCCCACACTTTCTCCGTATATGCTTCAAAAAAGGTCCGGTACAGTTCATCTCCGAACCGATTGATCATGAAGTCTTCCAGATTCCGCACCGGCCGCTTCGGGAAAAACACGCGCCAGAGATAACTGCTCCCTATTTTAAATGAACGCCACAACCCCAGATTCAACAGGGTTTTGGGGGTGAGGCTGATCGGATAATCGAAAAACTTGCCCGCGAAAAAGATCCGGGAATGCCGCGTGCCCACCAGCATGACATGGTCTTCGGTTTTAGGATCCACACCCGCCGCGTCTTGGGTCAGCGCGCGCACATAGTGATGATACGCCGATGACATTTCCCGCTGTTCAAGCGTTTCCAGCGGCAACATCTCCAGCCACCACTGCATGACACGGTCCGATTTTGAAAAAAAACGGTGCCCTCCGATATCCATTCGGTTGCCCTTGAACATTACCGTTTTAGACAACCCGCCCACCTGTGCATCTTTTTCCAGCACCACCGGCACGATGTCCGTGCGCTTCAACAATTCATACGCCGCCGTAAGCCCTGCCGGCCCCGCACCCAATATGATGGCCTTCCTGCTCATGCAGCCCCTTTCGGCTTGCGGAAAATGCCCCATTGCGCCACTACACCCGCGCGCCGCAGTTCGAGCATCTCGAAGAACGGAATTTCCTTGAAATCAATGAGATGATCGTGAGGACTCCCCCGGCGTTGGTTTAATCCCAGTGTTTCCAGTATTTTGCACAACCAATCCCATCGTGGGTGGGGCGATGTGATCATAAGCAGTCCTCCGGGTGCCAGTACATCATACATCGCCTGAAAACAATCCACATGTTCCACCACTTCAAACGCTAGCACGGCGTCAAATGCCTCTCCTTGAATCCCCAAATCCCTCCAGTTCCGGATATCCCCCACCATATCCGCCGGAGGGTGGAGATCCATACCGGTATAGCGGGTCCAGCCGTTTTCACGCAGGTAGCGGCCCACCCACCCGTCGCCGCAGCCCACTTCCAGGATACGGCTGTCTTTAGGGAGACGGCTCAGAAAAAAGCGGCACTTTCCGTGCCGCACTATCGTGCTCAACCATGGCATGGACTGTCTCAATTCTAATCTCTATAGCCTCATGTCAGCGGCACGGGTGCGCCCATGCCGAAGGCGTCAAGAAGTATCACCGCCTGCGTGTTGGGCGGCAGGACGGTTCCTGGCGGAATAGTCAGCGTGAGCGATGCCAGATTGCCCTGAATATCCGTTGTCGTGTTTATTGTACCGGCATAATCCAGGAACACCGCTTCATTTTTATCCATATCAATCAAACATATCGCCGGACGATGTTCCGAAACGTGATATGTCGCGCCAGCGTCAAGTTCAAATTGCGCACGCACCATTCCCGGACGCTCTTCCGCGGGCAAATGCCCTTCCGCCGATGCCAGGCGGATGCCCTGCGGGAGCGTGGAAGCGCCGCCGTCATACGGGCGCGTGATGAACGTCCCCGACACCACCAGTTTCTCCGCGACATTGGTTCCCAGCCCCGACAAAACACACATGGGACCATAGGTGGGAATAGACAAGATATCCGCCTCCGCATACGCAGTGGCGCCCGGCTGCGCCACACGATCCGGACTGAATTGCGCGCGGAAATCCAGCAGGCGGAATGGTATCCGCACATTCATCGCATTCAAGGCAAAGTTCTGATTCGTAAAGATGAACTGATCGCCATAGTACCGTGCATTGAGCGGCGTTATGATCTCCGGCTTTGGACTGATTTTCAGGGTGCCGTCCGGAGCATGCTGCGCGCTTACCATCCAAAACACCGCCTTCCCCATGTGGGTGCTGTCCGGGGGGGTAATCAATACGGGAGATACAATACAATCAAATGAATCAAACCCGATTTGATTGTAACTGGGCATCATGGAAGGCAAGGATACCGCCAGCCGCGTCCACTCGAATGCCTGGGCCCGTTCGGGAGTAATCGTGAATGGCGGCCTCACCGTATTGGTCATTCCAATGCGGAACAGAAACGTGTTGCTGAATTCTCCTGCGGGCTCTCCGCCTAGGGTGAGATTGCCGATATCCAGGCCATTCAAAAGATAGCTTCCGGATATTTTGATCCGGTATTCAGACCCGCCCTTAAGAAAGCCGTTTGGAATAATATGCACGTAATGCCCGTCTGCCGACACTTCCAAACGGTGGTCAAAAGCAGGAATGCTTTCTACAGTCAGCAGATTCTCCGCCATGCGCGCATCAATGGTCTGGTCTTTATCTCTCACAATGAGCCGGAAGGTTAATAATGGGGCGGCAGGAATGGTTTGTGGCGCATGGGTGAGCGTGGTGCCGCCTGAAGTCATATAGAACAGCCCCGTGGCGGAATTGGGCAGGTCCTCGTTGGGTTTAGCGGAACACCGCGCATCGGTGGAGGCATTTAATGGATAATCATAAGGCACATACCAAAGATAGCCCTGTTCCCCGGCGATATATACCCCCGTTTTGCCCAAGGCGGGGGAGCCATTGAGATCGTTGCGATCACGAAGTTCAGGGTCGTTTAATGTCGTGTCAAACGACCACCGGCGGGTGCCGTTCAAGGCATTGAGGGCGTAGAGTTTTCCGTTCCCGCTCCCAAAATATACAATCTCGCCGCCTTCCGGGGCCGGGCCCAATGCCGGAGAAGATCGAATGGGATCGCCCGTATCAAATGTCCAACGCAGGTGGCCTTGGGGGTCGAGGGAGTAGAAAATTCCGTCGGCGGACCCAAAGTATAGCGCCGCGGTGTTGCCTTCCTTGTCAGCGCCCAAAGCCGCCGAGGAATAGATGTGATCGCCCGTCTTAAAAGTCCATTTGGTTTTGCCGGTGACAGCTTCCAGAGCATAAAAGTAGCTGTCAAACGACCCTATATACAAGGTTCCATCCGAGCCAATGGCGGCCGAGGCCGCCACCGGACCCAACGTATATTTGCTCCAGCGTTCCTTGCCATCCGGGGCCACCCGCCGCACCTTCAGATCCAGCGACCCCCAATAAATTGAACCATCATCTCCGAAGGCCGCATTAGACCAGCAGTTATTCCGTGTGGGATAGTTCCACCGAACCGTTCCATCGGGATTAATCGCGTAATAATTCCAATTCGTATTGCCGGCGTATAGCGCTCCGTCATAACCAATCGTTACATTGCCCTCCCACCAATTGATATATCCCCTCCCTGGCAGGGCGGAGGCGTCAAACTTCCACACTACACGGTCGGCGGGATTGGCAATGTCCACACTCGTTTTCAGGTGATACATGAATCCATCCCCAGAAATGAAGGTAATGGTTCCGTCCGAATGCAAAGCGGCAGCCGAGTCGATGATCTCGCCCGTGGTAAAACGCCAACGTTCCGTGCCGTCGGCCTGGACCGCATAAAATGAACGGTCCGCTGAGCCGATATACACCACGCCTTCCGCATCGATCACCGGCGTGGAAAAAATGCCTTTGCCTGTTTTGAAACTCCACGGTGTGTCGCCTTGATATTGGCCCGTGATCGGGCTGTGTCCTGAGTTCCGGTGATCCCGCCGGAACAAAGGCCAAGGGGACTCGGCTTGCACTGGTACCTCATATCCATTCGGCTGCGAAGAAAGCCCGGCCATGCGAATGATATAACAGAACGGTTTGGATGGCCAGTCGAAGAAGCCCATGTGCTTCACCACACGAATGTAGCCGCCGGAAACAGCATCTTCCGGCAATGTCACTTTAATGCGTTTTTCCGTCCACTCTTGAACGGAAGCAATACTCGTTTTTTCATCGTGGATAAACTCGATCCGGCTGCCTTCTCCCTCGCCGAAGGCACGTCCTTCGATGTGTGCCGGTTCACCGGACACCAATAACGGCACCCGTTGAATCTCAGGATGAATCAGGACATACGCCTGACGCCACGATATAACCGAGATCACCGCTATCCAGAGATATGGGTGCATTAAAAGCTTTACTAACCGCCTCATACCGCACATATTCCTTTCAGACTACCGCATCCCTCAGGGTAACCGTAAACGTGCTGCCCACATCCGGTTGACTGGTCACGGTGATATCGCCATTGTATAGGGACGTTATCTTTTTCAATATCGAAAGTCCCAGGCCGCTCCCTAGAATATTCTTCGTCTTGGCATTCTTGATGCGCACAAACTCGCCAAACAACTTGGCGCTTTCCTCGGACGTCATCCCGATCCCCGTATCTGCAACATGTATGGTAACCATATCCCCTTCACGCCGCACCGTTACGTCCACCCGCCCATTATCCTTATTATACTTTACCGCATTTGATACCAGGTTGTTCATTACAATTTCGAGTTCCGCACGGTCCGCCTTCAGACGCACCGGCGCGTCGCAATGCAGCGCCAGGGCGATTCCATGGCTGGCCGCTTCCGGCGCCACGGTATCCAAAGCCATCTGTGCTGTCTCCGCAACATTATTCTCCACCACTTCCCGCTTCTTCTCTCCGGATTCAATGCGGGTCAAGTCCAGCAAGTCCCCGATCATTTTGCGCATGTATTCCGTTCGGACCAGGCACCGCTGCATCAATTGCTCCGTCACCTTGGGATCGTCGCCTGCGGTGCCGTCGCGCACGATATGCAGATATCCCTCTATGGCGTTGATTGGCGCTTTCAATTCATGCGCCAGCACGGAAATGAATTGAAAGCGAACCTTGCGTTTCTCGGCCGCCAGTTCCTTCGCATGCTGCGCCACCACCCGGTGCTCCGTGGCCTTGCGCACGGTATTCTTCAATTCGCCCGGCGTGAACGGCTTGGGTAGAAAATCATAGGCGCCCTGCTTTGTCGCCCGCACTGCAGTCTCTATCGAGGCATACGCCGTGATCATGATGGTCAGCATATCCAGATTCATGGAATCGAGTTGGTCTAGGAGTTCAAGCCCGCTGATCCCCGGAAGTTTGTTGTCGAGGAGAAGTATATGCGGCGGCGCGGTATGGATGATCTCCAGCGCCTGTTCCGCGCTCTCCGCTTGCGTGACTTCAAACTGCACTTCCTTGCCGAAATCCGCAATCGTAACCGTAAACCCGCGCAACACCCGCGCCACACCCGCGCGAATGCCCAGTTCATCGTCCACCACTAAAATCTTGAATACGTCCACGGCGTTTCACCTCCGCTGCGCGCGACACTTTCACTCCCCGCACATGAGCGTGATTCTAGCGCATACCGTTAATGAATTTCCTGTTCTCATTGTTGCGCTGCGGAGACCGAGTCTATCGGGGGCAATTGCGCGGCCCCATGAGGTGCGCCATTGCGAGGCAACGATACTAAAAACGTAGTTCCCGTGGGGCCGGTATGGGGATCATTATTGGACTCCACCTGGATGTTCCCCTGGTGCATTTTCACGATGCCATACGTCACCGCAAGACCCATCCCCGTTCCCTTGCCGATGGCCTTCGTCGTGAAAAAAGGCTCAAATATCTTCGCCAGATTTTCCTTGGATATTCCAATCCCCGTATCGGATATCGTTATTCGCGCTTCATCTGCGTCTCCCGCCGTCGTTAATGTCAGCACACCCCCCTGCGGCATCGCATGGCACGCATTGGTGACCAGATTGTTCACCACCTGAGTGATCTGATCCGCATCTATTTCCACCATCGGATCGTTCATTTCATGGATCACACGCACTTGAACCTCATCGGGAATGGGCAAAAGCTTCAACGCATCCTCCACCAGCTTCCGCATATTGGTCTCCTGCAGCGCCGCCCGGTTTTGCCGTGCAAACTGCAATAAACCCGATACGATCTTCTTGCACCGGTCCGCCTGCGCTGCAATAAGCTCCAAATCCTCCTTCAATTCCGGCGTCTTCCCATATTCTTCCAACAGCATGTGCGCGAACATCAACACCACCCCCAGCGGATTGTTCAATTCATGGGCGATTCCCGCCGCAAGCTGCCCCATGCTCGCCAACTTCTCCGCCTGCATCAAGATCTCCTGCGTATGCGCCAGCTTGTCCTTCGATATCGCCAGATTTTGAACCGTCTCCCGAAGCTTGTCTATGGTGTACGGCAGGCACATCTCACTTTCCGCAAGCCCCTTGTATATCGCCACCGCATGATCCCGGCACGTTTCGTATCCGCACGCCCCGCAATTCAACTCGTCTTCCGCCCTCCGCTTCCCCAAACGCAGAAGAATTGCGGATAACTCCTCATCCGGCGGATCCGGCCTCCGCTGATCCCGAACTTCGTAGACCCGCGATAAATCCAGATCCGAATACAACGCCATCTCCCGGTGCCACTGAGCCTCATCGCCATTTGTCATCCGGTCCAGAACATAATTGCTTACCCGGCTCCGCCGCCGGAATAGCGGATCCCGGTTGGTCACCCCTGCACCCATTATGCAGCCCTTGCATGCCAGCACCTCGATCAGTTTCGGACTCCAGTTCCCACAATAAAACTCCTTGAGGGCTTCCACAAAACTCGTTCGCCCATCCGCCACCACCACCTCGCTGGTCGCAAGGTTCTCTGGAATCCCGGCTGCCTGCAAAAGCCCCTTGCTGATTGGAAACAACCCCCCTTGACGCGCCAACGGCGGATCAAAATCCCCCGGAACCACCTTTTCGGGAGAAATCGGCAATAGACGAAGCATCCTCCGCAATTCCAAAAACGTAAGCACCGCATCCACCTCCCCCGTCGTCAGGGCCTCTTCCTTTTTGGCGATGCATGGCCCGATAAAGACAATCTTCACGTTTTCGCCGTAACAACGTTTGACCACCCGCGCCATTGCAATCATCGGCGACACCACCGGCGCCAACGCATCTACTAAATCCGGATAATACAACTCCACATACGCCACCACTGCCGGGCACGTTGTCGCGATGTAATGGAGATCCGTTTCTGCATCCACCAATTGCTGATATGCCCGCGCCACCAAATCCGCCCCAAATCCCACCTCCGTCACATAGCGAAATCCCATCGCGCGAAGCATCCCCACCAGCGATTGATAATCCCAATCTACGAACTCAGCCGGAAAACTCGGCGCCAATAACGCCGCCACTGGAGCAGTTCCGTCCAATAATTGTGCCACCTCACCTGTGGAGTCGTATACTCCTTTGGCATCCTGGGAACAAACCCGGACACAATTCCCGCAGCCTATGCATCGCTCCGGCATCACTTCCGCCTGAGACTCCACAATACGTATCGCTTTTGCAGGACACTCCCGTACGCATGCATAACATACCCGGCATCGCTCGCGAAGCGTCCGAACCAGCGGTATATGCGGCAGGTCTTTCATAGGGTGCCTATTTTACCGCATTTTTTTTCTTCTTGCATCTTTTTTTACCGTTCGGTATAATAACGAACGGTAGGTAGGTTTTTAACTGAGAATTCAACCAAATACCCGCCGAAATTGGATATTTGAACCCTATAAAATAGTAGTTTGCTTTCCTTAAAGGAAATGAGGTATAAACACCCCCTGCAAATAAACCATGAAAATTGAAGAAGTTTGGACGCCAAGCATACGTGAGTTATAACGATACGTGGTAAGTGGTTGCAGATCCTGGTCAGTGTGGTTCCAAGGAATGTGAACCCTGGTTCGGACTACGGATCGGCTACCTGGGAATAGTGGAGGTAATAGTATGGCAGAGAATCAAGCGAGTGTCATCCGCCAGATTGTGGATCAATTTGGCAAGGACCGGTCCCGGCTGATGAATATTGTCCGGGCGGTTCACGTTAAGCTCGGATATCTCTCCGAGGAAAGCATCGGCCAAATCGCGGAAGCCCTTGGGATTCACCGGGTGGAAGTACGCGATATGGTCAGTTTCTACGCCTTTTTATCCCGGAAACCCACCGGCAAAACCGTAATTCGGCTATGCAACGCGGTGGTGGAACGGATGAAAGGCGCAGACCAGGTCGGAGAGGCCTTTAAGAAAGCCTTGGGCATTTCTTTTGGGCAAACCACCCCGGACGGCAAGGTCACGCTGGAACATACCTCGTGCATCGGACTGTCCGATCAAGCCCCCAATGCGTTGGTGAACGGAGTCCCCATCACCAACCTCTCCCCCAAAGATGTGCCTATGATTGTCAAGGCCATCCGGGATGGTGAGGATCTCCTGAATTTGCCCCAGGCGGAAGTCGATCTGAATGTCCGCAAAACGGGCGATGTGATTTTCGCCCCCATGGAACGCGGTGCGGCCCTCCGCAAGGCCATCAGCATAACCCCGGAAGGCGTCATCAACGAAATCAACAAGGCCCGCCTGCGCGGACGCGGCGGCGCTGGCTTTCCCACCGCCATGAAATGGGATTTCTGCCGCAAAGCCCAGGGAGAGGCGCACTATCTGGTATGCAATGCCGACGAGGGCGAACCCGGCACCTTTAAGGATCGGGCAATTCTCTCGGAGTGCGCGGATCTGCTGTTTGAAGGCATGACACTCGCAGGGTATGCCATTGGCGCAAAGGAAGGCATCCTTTATCTTCGCGCCGAATATGAATACATGCTCAGCAAACTGGAGCGGATGCTCGCCAAACGCCGGCATCTTGGTTTGCTGGGAGAAAATATTTGCGGCCTGGAAGGGTTCACCTTCGATATCCGCATTCAGATGGGCGCCGGCGCGTATATCTGCGGTGAAGAATCGGCCCTGATCGAATCCGCGGAAGGAAAACGCGGCGCTCCGCGCGACCGTCCGCCGTTCCCAGTGCAGGTCGGCTATATGGGCCAGCCCACGTCGGTAAACAACGTGGAAACCCTCTGCTGTGCCGCGCGAATCCTGGAAAAAGGCGGCGAATGGTTCTCCAAAATCGGCACCAAAGACTCCACGGGCACTAAACTGCTCAGCATTTCCGGAGATTGTGAACACCCCGGCATCTATGAAGTGGAGTATGGGATCACCGTCGCGAAAATGCTGGCAATGGCCGGTGCGGAAGACACCCAGGCCGTGCAGGTGGGCGGCCCCTCAGGACGCTGTCTGGCCCCCAAAGATTTCGGGCGCGGTATTTCCTTTGAAGATTTGCCCACGGGCGGTTCCATCATCATCTTTGGCAAAAATCGCGACCTGCTCGAATGCATGCGCCAATTCACGGAGTTCTTCGTTGAAGAATCCTGCGGATGGTGTGCGCCCTGCCGGGTAGGGACGACCCTGTTGCTGAAGAAACTGGAGAAAGTATTGGAAGGCCATGGAACACGCCGGGATCTCGAAGAATTGGAAAGCATTGGAAAAACCGTGAAAACGATGAGCCGGTGCGGGCTCGGGCAGACGGCGGCCAATCCTGTTCTGACCACCCTGAGTGGATTTGCCGGCCTCTATGAAGCCCGCATAAAGAGTGAGGATTACATTCCTTCCTTCGACCTGGAAAAGGCGATGGAAGCCGGACTGAAAGCGGCCAACCGCACGCTGGAAGGAGTACATGCATGAGTAAAGACACAATTACCTTTACGATTGACGGCGCGGAAATCAATGCCAAGCCCAATCAGACCGTCATGCAGGCGGCGGATGAGGCGGGCATCTATATTCCGCGGTTGTGTTATCACAAAGACCTGATGCCGGGCGGACATTGCCGGGTGTGCACCGTAAAAGTGAATGGACGCCCGCAAAGCGCCTGCACCTTCCCCGTGAATAACGGCATTGTGGTGGAGAACGACACGGAAGAGCTCAACGCGCTGAGACGCAATATCGTTGAGTTCCTGTTTGTCGAAGGAAACCATTTCTGCCCCTCGTGCGAAACCAGCGGGAATTGCGAACTGCAGGCAACGGCCTACCGTCTCGGATTGCTGGCGCCACAACTCCCCTATTTGAATAAGGAACGGGAATTGGATGCCTCCAACAAGGAGGTTTACCTGGACCGCAACCGCTGCATACTCTGTGGACGCTGCGTTCGCGCCTCCAAACAACTGGATGGCAAGAACGTGTTCGGCTTTGAGAACCGCGGCATCAACAAACGGTTGACGGTGGATTCTCCCGATGGACTCGGTGAAACCAGCCTTACCGCCAAGGATAAAGCGGCCAGCATCTGCCCAACGGGGTGTCTTGTGGTTAAGCGTCAGGCCTATCAGACGCCCGTGGGCAAGCGGGACTATGATAAAACGCCTATCGGCTCGGATATCGAGCGGAAAAAGGCAACGGTTTAATTCGGAGAAAGGATTACAACGATGTCTAAACCATTAGTTGCTACCGGTCATTTCACCGGATGTTTCGGTTGCCATATGTCGCTGCTCGATATTGATGAGCGCATTCTCGATCTTGTACAACTGGTCGAGTTTGACAAATCCCCCATCAACGATATCAAGACGTTCACGCGCCCCGTGGACATCGGGATCGTCGAGGGCGGCATCAGCAATGATGAAAATGCGGAAGTTCTCCGGGAATTCCGTAAAAATTGTAAGATCCTCATCGCGATTGGCGCATGCGCCATTACCGGCGGAGTGCCCTCGATGAGGAACACCGTACCCCTTAAAGAATGTATGGAAGAGGCTTATCTGAATGGGCCGACAATTCAGGGTGACGGGGTAATCCCAAACGACCCAGAATTGCCAGTCCTGCTGGATCGCGTGTATCCCGTGCATGAAGTAGTCAAAGTGGACTACTTCCTCCCCGGATGTCCGCCCTCCGCCGATACGCTGTGGGCGGCGTTGGTTGCTTTGCTCAAAGGCGATAAATTGGCTCTACCCTACGAACTGGTCAAGTTCGACTAAGCAGGAGGTGAAGCTATCATGGCTACAGCAGTAAAAAATAAAACCAGAAAAATCACCATCAACCCCGTTACGCGCGTCGAAGGGCATGGCAAGGTAACGCTGCTGCTCGATGAGAAAAATCACATCGAGCAGGCCCGTTTCCACATTATTGAGTTCCGGGGCTTTGAACGCTTCGCCCAGGGCCGGTTCTACTGGGAAGCCCCCACCATCGTGCAGCGGTTATGCGGCATCTGCCCGGTGAGTCACCATCTCGCCGCGTCCAAGGCCATGGACGTCATTGTGGGCGCGGACAAACTCACGCCCACGGCGGAGAAAATGCGCCGGCTGATGCACTACGGCCAAATGTATCAATCGCATGCGATGCATTTCTACCACCTGAGTTCGCCCGATCTCCTTTTTGGGTTTGACGCCCCGGCGGCGAAACGCAATGTAATCGCGGTGATTGATGCCGCTCCGGAAACCGCGACTAAGGCGGTGCTCATGCGCAAATGGGGCCAGGAGATCATCAAGGCCACCTGCGGCAAGCGGGTTCATGGCACTGGTTCCATCCCCGGCGGCATGAACAAGAACCTCAGCATTGAAGAACGCGATGCGTTGGCCAAGGATGCGGACAAAATGCTGGAATGGTCCATTGAAGCCCTCGAACTCTGCAAGAAGATCACGCTTGAGAAGAAAGACTTCCTGCTTGCGTTCGGCGCGTTCGATTCCAACCACGTCGGCATTGTCCGCGAAGATGGCTGCCTCGATCTCTACGATGGAAAGCTTCGTGCAAAAGCGGCCGATGGCAAGATGATTTTCGATCAGGTTGCCCCGGCGGATTACCTCGACTATATCGCGGAAGAGGTGCGGCCCTGGAGCTACATGAAATTCCCCTACATCAAGTCGCTCGGCAAAGAGAACGGCTGGTACCGCGTGGGTCCGTTGGCCCGCATCAATATCTGCGATTACATCGACACCCCCATCGCGGAAAAAGAGCGCCAGGGATTCATGGCAATCAGCGGCGGAAAACCCATCAATGCCTCCATGGCATTCCATTGGGCGCGTATGATCGAACTCGTGCATTCCGCTGAAAAGATTAAAGAACTGCTCGCGGACAAGGATCTCCAGGGCAACAAACTGGTGACGTCCGGAAAACGGCGGAATCGGGGAGTGGCATGGATCGAGGCCCCGCGTGGTACACTGTTCCATCATTACGAGGTGAACGACCAGGACCAGATCACCCTGGCGAACCTGATCGTGTCCACCACGAACAACAACGAAGCCATGAACCGTGTGGTCCAGGTCATCGCCAAACAGCATCTGGATGGCAAGCCTGAGATCACCGAAGGCCTGCTGAACCACCTTGAGGTGGGCATTCGGGCCTACGATCCGTGCCTGAGCTGCGCCACGCATGCCTTGGGCCAGATGCGGCTGCATGTGCAGTTGGTGGCGGCTGATGGAACCGTGCTTGAAGAGAGAATGCGTGGATAAACGCACATTGTTGGTGCTCGGATTTGGCAACCCCGGGCGCCAGGACGACGGATTGGGTCCCGCTATCGCGGAAGGCCTCGCCCAGCATGGCTGGCCGGAGGTGACAGTGGAAACCGATTATCAGTTGAATATCGAACACGGCGCCATGATCGCTGAGCATGACGCTGTGCTCTTTGTGGATGCGAGCGTGACGGCACGGGAGCCGTTTGAAGTAAAATCCATTCAGCCGGCTTCCGAGATCGCCTTCACGACTCACAGTCTCTCTCCGGAAGCCGTGCTGGCCATCGCCGAGGAACATTTCGGCGCATGTCCACCCGCGTGGGTCATGGCGGTTCGGGGACATACATTTGAATTTGCGGAAGGGCTGGAAGCCCAAGCCAGGGAAAACTACGGCAAGGCCATTGCCTTTGCCGAGGCATTGATACAGGTTTGGAGGAAATCAACCATGGATTTCAAAAAAAAGACCATTCTTGCGATTGACGACGATCCGGACATCCGCGCAGCCTTGCGCGTGGTGCTCGAAGCGGCCGGCTTTACTGTCGGTGAAGCCGCCAATGGCGAAGAAGGACTGCAAGTGGCACAAAGCATTAAACCCGATGCCATCATCGTTGATCTGATGATGGAAAGTGTCGATTCGGGAAGCGTTGTGGCAAAGAAACTGAAAGAGTTGAAATTCGAAGGGCCCGTCTACATGCTCAGCAGCGCCGGAGACGCCGTGCAATACAATGTTGACGCGCGCGAACTCGGCCTTGCGGGCATCTTTCAGAAGCCCATCGAACCCAAAACGCTCGTCAATACGCTCAAGCGGGAATTGGTGGGCGAATAACCCTCGTTAGGGTTGACGAAAAGTATATTATCTCCACGCCGGACACTGCCTGTAAACAGGGCACAGGTCTTGGCGTGGGGATTTTGTTGTCCTCAGGGGTTCTTTGCCATTTTTGTTAGTCGTGATGATATGTATGTGCTTCTGCAAACTGTGTTGACAAAATGAAAACATGCTACAATTCCTTCCATGGCTCCAGTTATAGAACTTGAACATATAACGAAATACTACGGCAAGACAGTTGCTGTGAATGATCTGTCCCTCGACGTGCAGCCGGGTGAGGTGATGGGCTTGCTCGGTCCTAACGGCGCGGGGAAAAGCACCACCCTGCACATCATAACAGGGTTGTTGCATCCCACCGCCGGAACGGTTTCTCTGTTCGGCAAGGATCTACACAAAGACTTTATTGAAATTGCCGGAAGAATGGGGGTGTTGCTGGAGCGCCCGGCCTTTCCGGAGCATCTTACCTCCCGTCGAATCTTGAAACTGCATGCGCGTCTTTCCGGGCGCGATGTCAATTTGGATCACATTCTCGATCTCGCAGGAATGTTGCCTTGGGCGAATGTAAAAGCCGGAAACCTGGCGCAGGGATTGCGCCAGCGTCTGGGCCTTGCCTTGGCTATGCTGACAGAACCGGAATTGCTCATTCTCGATGAACCCACCTCCGGCCTTGATGTCGAATCCACCCAGGAAATTACCTCCCTTATCCGCCGGCTCGCCGACGAAGCCAATGTCACCGTTCTTCTCTCCAGTCATATGCTCCACGAGGTCGAACAACTCTGCGATAGAGTCGCCATTATCAACCAGGGAAAACTCATCGCCTGTGAACGCACCGACGTCCTCATCTCGTATGATCAAAGCCATGTCGAAGTGCTGATGGATGGCGAAGAAAAAGCCGCAAAGCGGCTTGGCGAGCAACCCTGGATTCTCGACGTTAAAATAAAACCCGGGCGTTTGCTGGTGCATCTGAAAGAAGACGGCAACGTCAACCAGTTGGCCAGCTTTCTCGTGAACGCCGGATTCCCCGTTTCGGGCATTATTCCCAAACGGCGCACCCTGAAAGATTATTTCTTAAAGGCCATCAACCAATAGGATGCTACTCAATCAAGGACATAGCCGATGCTCCATCGCGTGTGGGTGATATTTATCGTTGAGCTTCAAAAAACAATGCGGCTGAAGCATACCCTGGCCGGACCTTTCTTGCTGGGAATACTCATTCTCTGCGCTCCTCTCCTGCATCCGGTTTCCCGCCAGTCCCTTGGCGAATATGACCAAATCGCCAACCAGGGATATGCCCTTATCGCCTTTATCACGCCCCGCGCGATGGGGGTGCTGGCCTTCTTGTTCACGCTCTTGTTTTCCGCCGCTCTGATTTCCCCTGAATTGCATTCCGGCAACATCCGCCAGATTTTTATCCGCCCTTTGCATCGTTATGAATTTGTAATCGGTAAACTCCTTTTGGGCTGTTCCTATGCCATCCTGCTTCTCATGACCACTGTTGCCCTCAGTTGGGGAACGGCCTATGCCCTGTGCCATCTATCCGGAAGCCGCCTGGCGGGCATCACGTTCGGCGGTGAATTGCTCTATACGGCCACTCAAATGAGAAACGCCTATCTGATTGGATTCCTCCTGTCCATGGCGCCCCTTTTTGCCACGGCTGCATTCGGATTGATGATCTCCTCCATGACCCGGAATACCGTTCAAGCCATCAGTCTTGCAATAGGATCTTGGATCCTTGTCGACGCCCTCAAATACCCCCTGCGCTTCGATCGGTTCGTATTCTTCTCCTATCTCGAAAAACCATGGCAGGGGTTTATCCAACAATGTAGCGGCGCCGATGCCGTCTGGTTCCCCATGACATGGGAATGCCTTGCGGTCTCGATAACAACCACTCTCCTGTGTACCGCTGTCGCCATCCTCATAACATGGCGCCGGGATGTATCGGCATGACCGCCCTCGCCTTACATTTCCTGCTCGGCGCCATCGTGTTTTCCGGCCAAGACCTCGATGGACTATGGGCCGTGCCTTCCAGAGGATTCCTCGGCCAAACAACGGTTAATTTCCGCCAGGCGGACCTTAACGGAGACGGCGCACAAGATCTCATATTTGCACATGAAGTGCTTTTCCAAAAAGAGGGCCGGTTTCCACAGGAATTGCGAACCCCCTTGCCTGACTTCCCAGCCCCCGTCCTCATCGACCTTTGGGAGGAAACCGTCTATGGGTGTTCTGGAAAGCGCCTCACCGCCTATCGTTGGACGGGACAAGAATGGAAGTGTTCCCTCAACCAGGAATTGGAACAGCCCATTCAGGAAAGTCCCCCCAGTTCCCTTCAACGTAATCCTTCCACAGACCTCTTTCCCTCCATTTTCCAACGTATCCTCTATGACACAGACGGAGACAAAGTCCCTGAAATAATCGCCATTACTCCTGCCGGGGTGTACATTTATAAAATGAAATCAGAGGCCTATGCCCTTGATAAACATCTCGATCTTCTGCCACCGTTAGCCATCCTGGAATTGCCTGAACAGGACATCTGGCCGCAAACCGCGCGCCGTATTGGGATGCCTGCCCGCTCCATGGGGTGCCAAGTCATTGTGGAAACCAACATCCTTTCCGTTTTCTCTTCGGAAGCCACCACGGACGGGAAAAGACAATATCGATACACCCGCTTTCCCATCGAGGCTTCGGCAAAACCTCTGGAACAGACCCTCACCAAACCGATCCCCCCTTTTCTACGGCCCTGCCGGTTGAATCAAGACCCCCTTATCGATTTTGCAGGCGGACAACCGGTAGAGGCGGGAGCATCCGCCGTAAACCCTGTGATGTATGAAACGTGGGCTACGCTGGACTATGGGAACTCCTTTCAAATTCGCCGTTCCCCGTCTTTCCCCAATTTCAGACCCCAAGCCTCTTTTCTCGATTTCGACGGTGACGGCGATCTTGACATGATTACCGAAGCCACCGGCTTTTTCGACAGCGGAATCCGCGAGTCTGTAATCCGGTTCATGACAGGCAATACCGTCGATCATATTTTGGCCGTTTATCCACAAGCAAAAGGCATTTTTTCAAAAAAACCTGAACTGCAGGCGCGCTTTGTCATTGGACTCGGCGCCCCGCCCATCGCCAACGGTTCCGGATACAGACACTATCAAAATGGAAACGCCTTTTCCGCGGCAGGCGACTTCAATGGGGATCGCTACCATGATGTCGTCCTTCGGGAAACGCCCTCGCAATTGGCAGTCTACCTCGCCAGTGGCTTTCATTATCCAGCACAACCTGATGTCACCATCCCATTAACGGCCGATGGAACTTTCAGCGTGACCGACATCAACGGCGATGGGAAAAGCGATATCGTGTTTCAATGGACCATTATGCAAGATGGAAAAAAACTTGAACGAACCAGGGTCTTCTTTGCTGAGGAGATCGTGAAATGATGGAATGGATCATCGCCCTGGGATGCTGCGGCTTCGGCGTGCTTTTCAACGTGAATGCCATCCCCATGGATTCCAAGGAGGCCGTTTGCTTCCTTGCGGAAGTGGACGATGACGGCGTGGCTGACCTCTTTATTATCAACGGAAACGCCCTTTCCATATATCCTGATGCCGAATCAACTCTGAATGCCTCCATCCATTTGCCGCCTGGCGTATCCGCCATCGATGTGGCCGACATCACGGGGAAGGGGAAAGGGGATCTGGTGGCTATTTGCGGAGACCGTATCCTACATTATTCACTCAATCCGGCCTCTCCCGAACCTAATGAATTGTTCAGACTGAAAACCATCTTTTCCGATCCCGCTCCGCGTCCATACACCCATGTCCTGGTGATCAAACGCAGCGGAACTCCCTTGCTGGCCTTGCCCTGTGATTCCACCTTTGAAATCCGCGGACTGGACGGACATCTCGTGGAATCCTATCCCATTGGCATAGATGCCCCCCACTCCATTGCCTACGGAAAACCCTTCAACTGTGTGAGTGTCACCCCCCCGCATGTCGGTCTCTCTGGAACGCTCGAATTAAGCGTGCACCGTTCTGTGGCCATAAAACCCAATCTGCCCGCGGATCTCCTCTCGGTGGAAATGATGGGCCCCATGTATCGAAGATCCTCCACTCGGCAATTGCGCGAAGCAGCGGATAATCCCCCCGAAACCTGGCCCTGGTTCCCCCTGAGAACCGGCGTCACTCCTGGAGAGAAGGTTTTCTATGCACTGGACAGTGCAAGTGCGCCAACCACCCTTGTCAGCATTCAACAACCCAATGACAAGGCCCCAAAACGGCTGAGTACAGGACCTATTCGCCAATATCCGGGCGCACCGTTCTTCGTCGAAGACACCTTGCCGGACTTCAATGCGGATGGCTATGTGGATTTGCTCCTCTGGCGCTCGCCCAATCCTGCGCCGGCTGTGGAATCCTTAAGCCGGATTGCACTAGGGGGATCTTGGCCGCTTCAGATTGAAACGCACTTGTATGTCCCCAAAAACAACCGCTATGCATCAAAAACCTCCTCCGTTATCACCCTGCAAATGCCCTTCCGCTGGTTTTTCTCGGGTGCGGCTGCTCCCCTCCCCAGGCTTGTGTTTTTACGGGATGCCGATGGCGACGGAGCATCCGATTTCGGATGCGCCACCAATCCCAGTGATTTTGCCCTATGGCGCTATGGGAAAATCGGCTTTTCCGAAAAGCCCGATTTCACCTATTCATTTCCGGAAACGCTGGGGCGCATAGAACTGCAGGCGGATTTGGATGGACGCGGACGCACCAGTATTATCTTCCGTGGCGAAAAACACTTTTACGTACTCAAAGCCGCTGCTCCAGTATCCTTCCCCAGGGCGCCGATTAAACCTGTGATTCCGATATCAGCCACGGACGGCAGGACCCGTCCGTGAACAGTTCATAACTGCTTTTCTTTGTTTTACTCCCGCACAAAAGAAAACCTATAAAATTCCACGCTCTTTCAATCCATCGATGCCTGCCCGCACTTCCCCCGCCGACGTGTGCAACGATGAACGGTCTGCTTCGCTTATCTCCAATTCCATTACCCGCTCTACCCCGGCCCGGCCAAGAATACAGGGCACACCCATGTAAATATCATTGAGCCCATAGTGCCCCATGAGATACGCCGCACACGGGAGAAGTTGTTTCTCATCCCGCAAAATGGCCTGCGCCATCCGCACCGCACTTGCCGCCGGCGCATAAAATGCACTGCCTGTCTTCAACAGCGCAACAATCTCTCCACCCCCCTTGCGGGTTCTTTCCACTATTGCATCGATCCGGTCCTGCGGCAGCAACGTCGTAATCGGGATGCCCGACACGGTCGTGTAATGCGGCAAGGGTACCATGTCATCTCCATGAGATCCCAGCACCATGGTGTCCACGTTCTTCATGCTTACGCCGAGTTCCAGCGCCACGAACGCACGCATCCGTGCACTGTCCAGGCACCCCGCCATCCCGATCACTCGTTCAGCGGGGAAGCCCAGCTTTTTATAGGCGAGATACACCATGACATCCAGCGGATTCGTCACGATAATCACGATGGAATCAGGCGCATAGCGCTTGATATTTTCGCAGATCCCGGAAATGATCAAACCATTCTTTTCCAGCAAATCCAGCCGCGACATGCCGGGCTTGCGCGGTAATCCCGCGGTCACAATGGCCAAATCCGACCCTTCAATATCTTTATAATCATTAGTGCCCGTTACCCGGCTGTTGTAACCCCGGATGGGCCCCGCCTCCGTTAAATCCAGCGCCTTGCCCTGCGGCAATCCTTCCACAACGTCCGTCAACACCACATCGCCCAACTCCTCCTCCACGCAATACTGGGCGGCGCTTGCTCCCACATTCCCCGCCCCAATGCACGCAATCTTAAAACGCTTTGCGTTCGTCATATACATAATCTCCAGTTAATCGTCTTCAAGAATTGCCCAGTATACCCCATGCCCCTGTCCGCCCCCAACTTCTCTTTCGTATATTATTCCATATCGCCCAAAATGTCCATCGCACCCGGTTCAACCCCCAGGCGCCCCTATCCACCCCCGCAACTCCTCATATTCCGGCGGATGACCATCCCAAAATTTTACAGGCTGACCATTCCGGACAAAATAAAGCCGGAAGGTGTCCTTGTCAATCAGATTGAAATAAAGCAGTGGCCTGTTGCCCATACTGTACATCGGGAATTGCGGACCGCTCATGGAGCGAAACGTGTCCAAATCCCCCATATTTTCCTCATAACAAAGCGCTACCAATGGCGGTAAATCGGGATATTCCAGCATGGTGTTTAGTTCGGGAACTTCCCCCATGCATTCTTCGCAGGACATGCTCAGCATCACCACCAAATAGTCCCCTTTTCCCAAATCAAAATGTCCCTCCGGAAGATCAAACACAAATTGCGCAAAGACCGGTTTGTTTTGACCTGACTCTGTAGTGGGGATTTTTTCCAGGGTGGAATGCGCAAGAAACACGACGGACCCCGTAAGGGCCAGCGTGGATACGATCAGTGCATACACATATGAACCGGATGTCTCCTTTGCGGAACCGCCCAGCCAGGCCAGGCCACCCAGCACCATCAACACGGCGTTCTTTCCAATGGATATACCGGGACTCATTTCGAGCGGTCCGAAACATCCGCAGTCCCGAAGATTGCTAAACATCCAACCATAGAGGATCAGGCTTGTAAACACCAGCAGCAGGGCTTCAAGCACGGCATAGGTGATCCAGCGCCAACGGATCCCGAAGAGCATCGAACATCCCAGCAACATCTCCAGCGTGAGCGTGCAATACCCGATGGTTGGCAACAAAGATTTATCGGTGATGACGCCATAGGCAAAAATTTGTATCGTGAACGTGGTGAAATTCATGGCCTTCAAAAAAGCGCCGGCCAAAAACACCACCCCCACAATTGCTTCCGAGGGCCGGGATAATCGTGTTACGGTACTCTTCATATTCTCTTTGCGTTTTTTCCCAATGGCTCCCCTAACCAGAGGCATTTGTCCATTCAGTCCATAGTGTCCATATAGTCCATGCAACTATCGCCCGATCTTACCCTGAAAGCCTGCCGCTTGCCAAATAATTGACAGCATGATAGCATGCCCTCCGGAAACTTGGAGGCAATCGCATGTTGAAGACGGTAGTCGAGAATCCCTGGGTGCGCGCCGGTGCCTTGGCGGGGGCTTTGATCCTGGTGGCGTTGATTACGTATTTGTTAAGCGCCGTGCTCGTGCCGCTGTTCTTTGCCTTCATCGTCGCCTACATCTTTGACCCGGTGATTGACGCCCTTGAACGCCGCCGCGTCCCGCGCATGCTCGCCGTCATTGTGCTCATTGTCATTCTTATCGTCGGTTTCCTGAGTTTGCCGCTCATTCTGCTCCCCGGGTTAGTGTCGGAGGCGCAGAGTCTTATCCAGACGACGGCCCATGATTTGGGTACACAGCGTTTTGACCGGATATTAAACAAATTGCCCTTGAAAACGCTTGTGGAACAAGTCGGATGGGCGCCCCCTGGCAACGAAGAGTTCAATCCACGGCAGGTGTTCGCACAGCACATCGGCGAATTGATCCAGCAGAATGCCGGAAAATTCATTCGATCCCATGTCCAGGACATAGCAGGCGCCGGGAAAAAGGCAGGCGAATCCGCCCTCGCCATCTTTTCATCGCTGGGCAACAGCATCATGGCCGTGATCCTCTTCATCGGCAACTTCGCCGTCTTTGCCTTCGTCGCGGTATATCTGCTCAAAGACTACGACCGCATCATTGAAGCCATCCACGATCTGCTCCCGCACAAATATCAGGGCCGCATCAGCGATATCATGAATCAGATCGATATTCAATTGCGCGCCTATCTGCGCGGTCAAATCTCTGTCTGCGCCTGCCTCGGCATCATGTATATGATCGGTTTCGCCCTATCGGGGGTGCCCTTCGCCATTCCCTTGGGATTACTCGGCGGAATGGCGAGTTTCATTCCATATATGGGGCTTGCATTGACGGCGCTTCCCGCGGCGTTGCTGGTCCTGCTCGAACATGGTGTTGATGGGCACATCATTGGATTGATCATAACCTTTCTTGTGGCGCAGGGTATGGAAGGCTATGTGATTACGCCAAAACTTGTGGGATCCCAGGTGGGATTGAGTCCGGTCTGGGTGGTGTTGGCAATTATGGTGTTCAGTACCGCGCTGGGATTTGCAGGTCTATTGCTCGCGGTCCCCATTGCCGCCGTTTTGAAAGTTCTGCTGGGCGAGGGTCTAACCCTCTACCGGAACTCGCACTTCTTTCAGGATCCGGTATCGGACGGGCCCGAATCCTGACGCATGGGCGAAGGCGCGGGCAGGGATTTTACCGGCGCGTGGCGCAGCATGTAGTGCGTGTAGAGGGTGTCGCCGATTCCGAACAGCACATACACGATGGCAAGAGGGAACATGACGATATAGGGTGATGTCGTAATAGCATAGTGTATTACTGGTATTGCTAATGCACAAAGGCCTAGCACCAAAAAGGCATGCCGCGGAGCAAGGATGAAGGATTTGAAGCGGTCTTTGGGATACCGGACCGTGCTCACCATGAGAAATGCCAAAACGACGGCCATGGGGCCCAGGGCGTAGTAGGCGAGCGGGCCGAGTTCGTTGCGTTCGAGGCGGGGCTCGAAATAGCTGAGAAAGAGGACAAAGGTGGCGATGGTTCCCCCGGCCGCGGGTGACGGGAGGCCGACAAAGGAGTCGCGCCGTTCAGCCTGATAAATATTGAAGCGCGCCAGCCGCAAGGCCGCGCAGATAACATAAATAATCGCCATGTAGGATCCGGTTTTCCCCATAAGGGATTCGGCTTTGGGCGGGATGGGAAGATGCCCCCACTCCGGAAGATACGCCATGAAGACAAGGACGGCCGGGGCTACGCCGAATGAAACGAGATCGCAGAGGCTGTCGAGTTCTTTGCCAAATTCGGAAACGCTTTTGGTGAGCCGGGCCACGGTGCCGTCGCAGGCGTCGAACACCATCGCGAGGAGTATGAGCAGAGCAGCCTTTTCAAATTCCTGACCGATGCTGGCGAAGATGCTGGCAAGCCCGAGATAGAGGCTGATGGTGGTCATGACACTCGCGAGCACGTTGATGGGGCGTCTGCGGCTGTTCCGCTTGATTTTAAGTTTCTTATGCCGTTTTAACCGATTTATTTCCATGGGTATTTCCTAGATAAAGCGGGCGAGAATGCTGATGCCCGCATGCACTTTATCATTCAATTGCGCGTCAATCTTTACCGCCGCGGGCAAGTATAATTCTACACGCGAACCAAAACGGATCATGCCGTATTTCTCGCCCTTTCGCAGATCCGTGCCGGATTTCACCGGGCACACGATCCGCCGCGCGATGGCGCCGGAGATCTGCCGGACGGTCATCGGACCCTTCGGCGTGTCGAGCCACATGGCGTTCGATTCATTCACCTGGCTGCTTTCATGATTCATCGCATTGATATAATGGCCGGGAGCGTAGCGTACGTCCCGGACGGTTCCCTCAAAGGGGGCGCGATTCACATGGGCGTTGAACACGGACATGAAAATAGAGATGCGCTTGCACGGGCCATCGTAATGCGGGGTCTCCGTTAGATCTTCAATGGCCACCACGGTGCCGTCAGCGGGCGACACTACTTCATTCGGCCCGGCGGAGATGGTGCGCGGGAAATCCCTAAAAAACATCATTACGCTTAGCCCGATTAGCAATAATATGGCGCCGAGGCCCAGGATCGGGCCGTAAAACCAGATGCCTTGTATCCAGGCATTAAACGGTTCGTTCACAACAACTGCCTTTCTTTCAAACTTACATACCGGCCATCGCCGAACACCACGTGGTCCAGCAACGAAATGCCCAACAGGGCGCCGGCCTCTTTCAAATGCACCGTCAACTCCAGATCCGTCCGGCTCGGCTCCGGGTCGCCGCTCGGATGATTATGCGCCACAATCACCGCCGCCGCACCATCCCGAACCGCCTGACGAAACACATCCGCAGGCGCCGCATGCGTCCCGGAAAGACCGCCGCGCGAGACCTCGCAAATCTTCATCACTTCATTTTTCGTACTCAACAACAACGCCAGAAAGCGCTCCGTCTCATACTCCTTAAACCGCACCATCAACAACTCCGCCACCTCTTCCGCCGTCCGGACCTTCACCTGCGCCGCGCGCCGATGCTCCGCCAGACGCTTTCCCAACTCCAGCGCCGCCTTAATCTCCACCGCCTTCACCTTCCCCACCCCCTTCACCTGCTGAATCTCCTCCACCGACGCCCGCGACAAACCCCGTACATCGCCAAAATGCCGCAACAATCGCTCCGCCAGCGCCACCGCACCCGCCTCCCGCGTCCCTGTACGGAACAACACCGCGATCAATTCCGCATCCCGAAGCGCCTCCGGACCCAGACGAGACAAACGCTCCCGCGGTCGATCCTCCTCCGGCATCTCACGAACCGCCGTCGGATATCTAACGTCCTCAGTCATGGCGCACCCTCACCTCGTTAAAAGATGAGTATAGCATATCCATAAGAGTATCTGGAATTCAGCCACGGAATAGCCCCGCAATCGCTATCGCTATCGGGATCG
>JAKQOG010000030.1 GCA_029565395.1 Candidatus Hydrogenedentota bacterium
CCCAATGACCAGTGGCGCGGCAGCCGGTGAAAACGGAAGCGCAACCGCCAACGCAACAACCAGTAACAAAGTTTGCGGCATCGTGAAAGCGGTATGGGTGAAATACGAAGGATCACCCCCGGCAGAAACCACGGACGTTACCGTGGCAACTTCTGGCGGCGCACATCCCGCAACAACCATCCTGAGCATTACCAACGCCGCAACCGATGGCGTATTTTACCCGCACGCGCAGGCGCAGCTAAACGATGGAACAGCGCTGACGTATGACGGAACCCGCAAGGTTCCGGCTGAAATCGCAATCTATGACACCGTGAAAGTGACCATCGCCGGGGCGAACGCCGCGGATTATGTCACGGTATGGATGGCGGTGGAATGAGCGTCCGCAACTACGGAACCCCCGCGGGCGTGGCGGCCTATGTGAAACGCTTTACCAGCACCGGCACATTCACCGCGGCCACCACCCCGACATTAGCGCAGGTCACGGACTGGATCGCGCAGGTTAGCGCGCAAATCAACGTACTGCTTGCGACCGAAGGCTTTACCGTCCCTGTTACACAATCCGATTGCGTGTACCTGCTGACCTCGTTTGTTGAAACCGAAGTAGCGGAGCGCGTGAAAGCGGTCAATGGCATGGGGCGATTCGTGAACGAAAAAGAACGGCGGAGCGCCTTGCGGATCATCGCTGACGATGCAAAAGAATTCATCGAAACCAACAAAGCCGGTTTTGCAGGATTAGGCGCGTCGCAGGATGTGGCATCACTGGGCGATATACAAACCAGGGATGCAGACGAAAGCGGAACGGAAGTAAACCCGATATTCCAACGTAAGATGTTTGAAGGCGATAACAGGAGTTGGGATCAATGAGCAAGGCCGTGATTACAGCCACACTAAGCAAATCATTTGTCAATCTGTCGCCAAATTATAAAAACGCGGCAGAAGCAACTGCGAAATATCTTGGTAGGGATTGGCTGCGAAATCAAATGCGGCGGTTAGTTAGTTATGTGCAGGAAGAAGCGCCAAAGCGAACCGGAGAATTTGCCAAATCTCACAACTTCAAAACATTTGAGCGCGGCAACGAATTTATTGGGAAAATTTATGCAGCACAACCTTTGGCCGGGTGGATTGTTAGTGGCACAGGCCTTTATGGCCCACACAAAACGCCTATCGTTCCAGTAAAGGCAAAAGCCCTGCGGTTTGTTATCGGCAGCCGGGTAATCTTCGCAAAATCTGTGCGAGGGATGAAATCCAATAAATATGATGGGCGTGCTTACCGCCGATGGCAGCCCGGCATCCGCGCAGATTTGAAAGATATTGGGCAAAAATTCACGCGTGAATTTACGGCGAGGGCGAAATGATCGACGAGAAGGATTTACAGGAAGGATTACAAACCATCTTTCAGGGCATGGATGAATTTGCCGATGCGGACGTGGTGATTAACGACCCGTCCATCCTTGACCGCCTGACCACGCTGGAAGGGCCGTTTTTGCAGATCAACAACAGCCCAACCCCACGCGTGGTGTATGACAAGGCCGCCGGGCGGTATGGGTATATCAATATCCCTACCGTGCTGATTGTTTCGGCGTTGGCACGCAACCCAAAAGATTATTGGGATCAATTCCGGGATGTTCGGCAGTCCTGCTTTGAACGAATCGCCGCCTCCACCTACGTCACCGTTAGCGGGATGGATTGCCAGATTATGAGCTACGTTGCAACCCAAGACCCGGTGGAATGGTATCAATCTGAAGAAAGCGAAATGCCGATTTACCTATCACAAGAGCTGATGCTCGAAATTGAGGAGTTATAGACATGACCTCACGCACACACTTACAGAAAAACATGGAGCTGTATATCGGCGAGTATGACCTCACCGGCATCTCCCGCACGCTTGACAGTTTGGCCGACACGATGGAGCAGATTGAGTTAGGCAACTGGGGAAATGACGTCACCCCGTACGTGTCAGACAGCGTGCGTGAAATTGGTATCCGCGGCTATCAGGCATTATTTGATGACGCCAAAACCGCGTTATTCCTGCCTGCTGACACCAGCGAAAACTACATCACCCTCGTTTTTGGCGCGGCGGCCTCTCCCGCCGTTGGTGACATAGCCTACAGCTATACCGGCTGGCTGGCGGATGATTCCATCGCCATTGACAACAAAAAGGGCGTGGTACAAATCTCAACCATTCCCGCCGGGCCGTCATTCGACCTGAAGCCATTCGGCCTGCTGCTGTACCCGAAAACCACCATCACCGAAACCGCCAACGGCGCAAGCATCGACAACGCGGCAGGCACGACCGCCGGTTATTTCGCCAACCTGCATATCCTATCCAGCACCGATGGTGATTATGAATTCAAGATTGAACATTCCACCAACGGCAGCGATTGGGACACCCTCGGCACATTCACGGCGGACGGCAGCGCGGCAGCCGCCGAAACCCTCACCGGCACATCGACCGTCAATCGTTATGTACGTTTTACCGCTACCAGAACCGCGGGTTCATGCGTTGCGGTTTGTAGCTTTATCAGACAATAGGAGAAAACATGACCTCGAAAATCCATCTCGAAAAAAATATCACCCTGAGTTTTGACGATAGCGGCGGCATAGCCCGCGAGCTGACCGGCGATATTGTGCCGGGTTCGTTATCCATCAACGGCATCATGTTTGAGCAAGTTGATATGACGGCCATTTCAGACGCGGTGCATAAGTTCGTTGCCGGTCAAGGCGACCTGACCATCGGCGCGCAATTCTACATGAACAACACCGCCACCACCGGCGCATTTACCGTCCTGAACACCATGAACGGCAAGGAAGGCACGCTTACCATGGCATTCGGGCAGGCAGGCGCAGCGCCTACCACTGGCGATCCCGAACTGGAAAGCGAGTTCACCTTGTTCATCCAGGGCTTCCCGATTAGCGGGGGCCGCGCCCTGATTGACGCGCAGTGGAAACCAGGCCCCAACGCCAGCGCCACCGCCGCCGGTTTCTGGACGACAGTAGGCGCTTAATGGCACGACGGTTCGATTGCCCGTACAGCGAAGGCCACTGGATAGAACTGCCAGACGAATGGTTAGGGAAACACGCGCTCGAACGCGAGAAGGCGGACAAAGCCAACCAAGACAACGGATTGACCGGTGAACTGGCGGAGTTTTCCATTTGCCTTGTGCTATCGGAAAACTTCCGCTTGCCGGGATTGGAAGGGAAACCGGAAAATTGGGATTTTGGCCAAATGCCGCTGGCGGTGATCGCATGGGTGACGGCGCTGGTAAGTGTTGATTTTAACAAAGCCTACGCCGTCCCAAAAGCACTTGCGCGCTCGTCTTTGACTGGGCGCGCGCTGAAACCAACGATGACGAAAACAGCGGATACAGGGCAGACGAACGAAACATCTATAACGGACACACCGGAATCGTAGGAGCGTGGCAGGCGTGGCACACTCATCAAACAATGCCACGCTCCGGCGGATGGGAAGAACAACCGCTATGGATGATGAACACATTTACGGTGCTGGAATCCGCTTACCAGATCGGCGCTGTATTCCGAACCGATAAGAACGGGAAACACGGCGACCTGAACAGCCTTACCCACTGGCAAACTGACTTTTTGAAAGACCTGGAGGCAATGGATGGCCGATAAATACGAAACCAACATAGTAATAAAAGCCGTTGCGGACGGGTTCGACAAATCACAAAAAGCAATTGAAGATTTAGGAAAATACGGTCAAAAATCCGCCGACGAATTAACCCGCATGGGCGGGGACTTCTCAAAACTCGGCGGCAACCTGAATCAACTCATTGGTATCTTTGAATCCTCCACCGCCCGCAACATGGAATTTGCAACCTCCATCGCAAAGGTGGAGAACGAGTTCCAACACGGCAACATCACCTCGCAGGAAGCCGCGGAAAAGCTGAAAGCGATCAAAGCGGAGATGGAAAAACTTCCACCGCCAGCGGCAAAAGCCGGATCATCATTTAAGGATTTCGCAAAACTCGCCTCTACCGCGGCGATGGGAGTCAACCAGGCTTTAGAACTTGCCCAAAAAGCGGCGGAGGCATTCAAGAAGGCTTATGACTTCTCCAAAGAGGGCGCGATTGCCAAACAGACGGAAGTGTCATTCAACAACCTGGTTAGCAGCTTTCAGGGCGGAGAGCGCGTATTCGATGACGTAAGTGAGGCGGCTGGCGGAACGATTGACAAGATGACGCTCATGTCATCCATCCTGACATTGACAACAGGTGCAAGTGAAAACCTACAGCAGGCATTCATTACAAACGCCGATGAGCTGATGGCGATTGCCAAAGCGGCCTCAGACCTGAACCCGAAACTAGGCGATACCGCTTATATGTTTGAAAGCATCTCAAGCGGTATCAAACGCAGCTCCCCCCTGATTCTGGATAACCTCGGCATCATCGTAAAAACGGAAGAAGTTACTCGCAAATATGCGGAATCGTTGGGGAAAACAACCGACCAGCTGAGCGCCGAAGAAAAGCAGATGGCGTTATTGAACGGCGTACTCGAAACCGGGCGCGGGATGATCGAGCAAGCCGCAGGCGCGGCGGGGAACGCCGCCGACCCCTACCGCCGGTTTGAGGCCGCAACCAAAGACCTGAAAGAAGAAAACAAAAAGCTGGCGGCGGAAGGTTTCAGACCGGTAATTGAGATGATGGCGGAAATTGCCGAAGGCGCGCTGAAAGCACGCGCCGCGGATCAACTGCTGGCGGACGCATACCAGGCTGGCATGATAACGATGGATGAATACAGCAACTACCAGCAATTCATCGTAAGAAATGCCGCGGGATTGGCGCAAACAGTATTACCGGGGCTGGAACACGAGCTAACCGTATTAGGCGCAAAATGGGATCTGCTGAACTCCACCGCGCCAAAAACGATAGACTTCTTTGAACAATATTCGCCACTGGCAGAAGGCGCGGCAGACGCATTACAGGAAATGGGCGAAGCCGAAGCCGAACTGACCGAAGAAATCCTGAAACAAATCGAAGAACGCAACAAGGCGATAACCGATTACAACCAATGGCGCATTGACCAGGTCGCCAATTTCTCCGACATCGAACGGCAATATGCCGAAGATTCCGCCGAAGTTGCGGAGGAGTTAGGCGCGGTACAGGCAGAGATTGCCGCAAAACGCGCCGCCGGGTACTCAGATCAAAGCAAGGCCATGCAGGATTTGCTGGCCAAAGAGGATGAACTTATCGCAAAACAGGCGGAAATTGAGGCCGCGCATGAACAGGCCACCAAAGCGATCATCCTCGGTTACATGGAACAAAAACTAGCCGCTGACGGCATCCTTACAGATGAGGAAGTGGAATGGCTGCTCGCCAAAGGCGTGGAATGGGGCATTTACGCGGAAAACGCGGTGGAGGCTTATGAAAAAGCATCGGCGGCGGCAGATGAGGCGTTGTCCCATTTCCAGGACAAGACCGTCACCATCACCGTGAACCTGCACAACAATACCGGGCTGGCCGCTAACGAACTCCCCAGCGGATTTACGGATTATATGCAACGCGCAAGCGGCGGCCCCGCTGGCGGCTTGACATTGCTCGGAGAACAAGGGCCGGAAATCGTGAACTTACCAGCCGGAACGAACGTTACAAACTACGGGCAAAGCACAAACATCCTGCAATCACTTGCGAAAGCGATAGAAGGCATAAACAGCGGGCCGGGGCTTGACTACGGGAAGATGGGGCGCGCCGTAGCACAGGCAATCATGCAAATGGGAGGCTAACGAATGGCCGAAATCATCCCAACCATCACATACTACGCATATCTGAACGGCGAATGGGTAGAGCTTGACGTTGCCTCCGACACTATCACCGCCAGGCAGGGCATCCTCGACAACCACCCCCTCGCGCG
>JAKQOG010000032.1 GCA_029565395.1 Candidatus Hydrogenedentota bacterium
CGGATTGCCGGTGCCCGGCACAATGGCTCCATGCAGCCCAGGGAGTTATCGAGGAAAGTGACGTGTGGATAGGATACGGGCTGCATGGAGCCATTGTGCCGGGCACCGGCAATCCGTGTGTGGCGCATGCGGACCTGAGCAATTATGCAATTCGATTCACTTATTGGGACGGATCGCAATGGTGCAATGAATTTGTGGATACCGATTTCACCTTTTCAGGTCATGGGCCCTTGTATCAGTCGTACTCGCAGATGAGTATTGGGCTTGGCTTGGGGATTACAGAACTCCCGCGGGTGGCTTATGGAAGCGATTACCTTTATTACGCGCAGAGTGATGGCACCCAGTGGACGGTGGAACCTGTAGTCATTACGGGGAAAGTGGGTGAATGGGTTTCGATGGAAATAACGCCAGCAGACAAAGCAATTGTAGCGTATGGGGGAGGTTTGGGCGCACACGTGATTATGGAACAGGGCGCGTGGCCTTTCGATTCAAGCCCCGTGGAAGGCGAAGGAGCCGTGGAAGGTGAAATCCTGCCTGAAGGAGCAGTCGAAGGCGAAGGAGGATCTGGCTATTGCATATTAACCCGGGAATGACTATCACACAATCCGGTTTAGGTGCATTGAGGTGCAACAAATGACTGGAAATGAAGTAAAAGAACAAGTACGAATAAAACAAGGAGACCTGTCATGAAAAAGAACTTGCATTTCAAAATCATGATTGTTGGCGCCGTGATGATGGCCGTCAATCTGGCGGGATGCTATGATCCAACACCGCCGCCGGCAATCAAGCTTACCCATGTCCCGCCTATCGGAAGTTTCGACAATTTGAGTGGCCGGGTGTCTGGGGTGGTTAATCCAGCAGAGTATGTGTTGGCCTGGTATATTAAGGTCAATGGGGTCTGGTGGACCAAGCCCTACTGGGCTTCACCCACCACGTCCATCAACCGCTTCACCGGCGCTTGGTCTTGCGATATCACTACCGGCGGCTCAGACCAGGCGGCCACCCAGTTAGCGGGCTTTTTGATTCCCGTCGGTGTGGCCCCGGCAAGTTGCTCCAGATGTTCAGAATTGCCCAACATACCCCAAGCTGTGGCCTCTATCGGTTTTGATCGGATCGCCTGGCAGACCTTCAGCATCGAGGGGGAAAGCGACACTGAAGAGGAAGGACAAGACGAAGGACAAGATGAAATTGAAGGCGAAGGGGTGAGCGAAGGAGAGGGGCAGGAAGAGGGGCAGGAAGAGGGTGAAGGTGAAGGCGCGGACACTCTATTCACGCTAACCATAAATATTTCGCCTTCGGGGGCAGGTGCCGTTTTCGCCAATCCCAGTGACGCCGCCTATCCCGCGGATACGGAAGTTGTTCTTTTGGCAAATCCGATTGGATTAGAATGGCAATTCGATCATTGGGAAGGTGATGTCAATTATACTATCGCCAACCCGACAACGATTAGTATGGATCGCGACAAGACAGTGACGGCAGTTTTTTCTAAAGTGACGGTTGAATTGATGGTGGGCGGACCGGGCCATGCGAGCAGCATCTATGTCAACCCGCCGGGATCGGAGTGCTGCTGGTGCAATTACTTTTATGACTATGGCACACCGGTTTCGCTTGAAGCACGGCCGGTTTTTGAAGAAAAATTCGATCATTGGGAGGGCAATGTAGCAGATATTCATGCTAATCCGACGACAATTCTTATGAACGGCAACCAGCAGGTGCTAGCGGTTTTTGCGCCACAAACAATCGGCATTGAAATAACCGCTTTCTCGCCGTACGGGGAAGAGAATGGGTACATCATAGGAAAAGTCAGTGGAATAGATCCGGACAAACATTACGTTGCCGTGTATATTGAAGTGGAAGAGGTCTGGTGGACCAAGCCCTACCTCGCATCGCCACGAACCACCATCAACGCCGATGGGAGCTTCTCTTGCGACATTACTACCGGTGGAAATGACGCCTATGCCACACGCATTGTTGTTTTTCTGATGCCGGAAAGCGCGGCTCCGCCAAACTGCACTCCGTGCACGGCTATGACGGATCCCGCCGAAGCGGTTGGCTCTTATATTGTTGATAGGACACCGCCGCCCCGTATGCTTTCCTTTACCGGAGATCAATGGCAGGTCAAAAAAAGCGACTTTCCCGCCGGACCGGGGCCGAATTACTTTTCGGACGAGGAAGAGGACGTTTGGGTTGATACGGACGGTTACTTGCATCTGACTATTCACGAGAAAAATGGAAAGTATTACTGCACCGAGGTAATCCGTCAAACCTCTTCCGGATACGGCACCTATATTTACCAGACTCGTGGCCGGTTGGATACTATCGACGCCAATATGATCTTCAGTCCGTTTACTTGGGAAACGGCGGCCTATGAAGAGAATCACCGCGAATTGGACATCGAATTTGCCCGCTGGGGCGATCCGGATAACCAAACCAACGCACAGTTTGTGATCCAGCCCTGCTCCGCCTGTCCAGGCTGCGGCGATCGTTGCAGCCGTTTTCGAGTTGATCTGACTGATGAGCAAAATGAACTCACCAGCTATCTGGTGTGGCAACCCGGAATCGTCGAATTTCGCACCTACTACGGCAGTTATCCTCCAGGCACCGTACCGCCCGCCAGCGCTCTGGCGCACAAATGGAGCTACCAGGGCAGCTTGGTGCAAGTGCCCGGAGCAGAGAATGTACGTTTCAACTTTTGGCTTCTCAATGGCAATCCTCCGTTGAATGGTCAAGGTGCAGAAATTGTCGTGACCAACTTTGCCTGGCAGGCGGAAACACCTGCGTGGAATGATGAAGCCGAAGGTGTGATTGAAGGCCAGACTGAAGGCGAAAGTGAACCATCCATTGAATTTACCTACATTCCACCCATCGGCAGTTATGAATATCTAACGGGGAATGTGACTGGGTGCAATCCGGCTGAGTATGCCTTGGCCTGGTATATTATGGTCGGCGGCGTCTGGTGGACCAAACCCTACTACGCTGCACCATTGACGCCAATCATTTCGGATGGCAGTTGGTATTGTGATATCACTACGGGAGGCTCTGACCAAACCGCCACACAGTTGCTTGGGTATCTGGTGCCCGTGGGCATAACGCCTCCAAGTTGCGTCTACTGCGCCCAAACACCGGAAATCCCTGAAGCCGTAGCATCGATTTGTTTCGATCGCGTTAGCTGGAGTCTTTGTAGTGCTGAAGGAGAAGGGGAGGGAGAAGGAGAAGGAGAAGGGGAAGCAGAAGGGGAAGGGGAAATAGAGGGGGAAGCAGAAATATCGCTGACAACTAATCTTTCCGCCTATCCGTTGACCGGCTACTTTGCAGGGGCGACAGAAGTGACAATCAATGGTGAAACAGTGCCTTTGGACAGCTATGGTGGTCTCCGCCATGATGTCCTGCTTAGCGCCGGCGTCAATCAGTTCGTGATCACACCCAATAGCGGCGATTCCTCACGAACATTTAACATCCTGTTGGATGAGAGTTTCTCCGCCCAGGACAAGGAACTTCTTTACTTTTTCGGCAACGAGTATGACGCAGCACAGCAGGAAACATTGATTATCAATTTGACGGACGGCTGCCTGTTGGGCGTCTTGCCGGGCATTCGGATGACTGCCGCTACCCATGATGGCCAATATGCAGTGGACACAAATGGCAATATCTACCGGACCGTCAACCATACCCTGGTTGAACCGGGATTTTCATTCAGTCAAACACCGGCATATCCAGTCTTTTCAGTCGACGACCGTTACTGTTATACCGGAACGGAGAAGTTCCAGCTTGACGACCGGAGTCTGGTAAATAATCCATTTCCCGTCTCCGTGGATGGAAGGTATGCCACACTGTCCAACAACACGCTAATCCAGGCCGACTACGGAGAATTTAAGAAAGTAGACCTGACCACGGATACTGTCAACACCGAAACCTCCCTGAATTATCAACGGGCGCTTTGGGGCACGTCCATAGGCGATCCTGCCGGGAATCTGGGTGTAATCACTTCCTATTCCTATGCCTCCGGCGCAATTGACATTGCCCGGCTGGATACCGGAGAAACCGTCTTTCAGGTCAACTCCCTTTCTGACTACATGGGTCAGGTCGCCTTCGCGCAAAATGGTGAAATCGCTCTGGCCGGCGGGTTTGGCAATTCGTATTTTGGCGGCGGCGGCATCTACACCATCGATCTTGTCAACCTCCAACAGCTTGCCTACTGGCATCAATACGGTGCAAGCGCCGTAGCCGTTGGATCAGACGGCTTGGTCTACGCCACCGCTCGTTTTGTGGACCATTTCGGCAATGGTAATATCCTTCAAGGCGCCAAAGATCAGCGTGGTATTCAAGTTCTAATGCTCAAGCCGGATGGACAACTGGAATTTGTCAAAAGCTACTATTTGAACCTGGATGCGGCCTATTATACAAAGCCGGTGTTTTTTATAAAGCCTGCGGCTCATGAATAGCAGTTCTGCACAATTTAAAAGGAGCGCTTACCATGAAAAAGATGAACGATATCGATGTTTCAGGAAAAAGTGTCCTGCTCAGGACGGAATTCAACGTTGCCTTTGACGATCAGTGTAATGTGGTTGATGATTCGAGGATCAGGGCGGCGCTGCCAACGATTGAAGCGCTCTGTAATAAAGGGGCGCGGGTAATTATTTGCTCCCACCTCGGCCGTCCCTGGGGGAAATGGGATCCTGCTAAATCGCTGCAGCGTCTTGTACGTCCGTTGAGCGCCTTGCTTGGAAAGCCGGTGGCGTTTGCCGGCGATTGCATTGGACTGGAGAGACGCAAGAAGCAACAGACTCTTGCTCCATCGGAGGTGCTTCTGCTGGAAAATGTGCGATTCTATCAGGAAGAAAACGATAACGATCCCTGCTTCGCAAAATTCCTGGCGGATGGCGTGGATGTATACATCAATGATGCTTTTGGCACCTGTCATCGTCCCCATGCCTCGATAGCAGGGGTGCCGCGGTTTGTCAAAGAAAAAGCCATAGGCCTTTTAGTCGAAAAAGAACTGGACGCGATACACTCCTTTTTAGAGGACACCCAGCATCCCGCGGTGGCCGTGGTGGGCGGCGCCAAGGTAACCGGCAAAGATGGCAAGATCCACGTTATTCGGAATCTGTTGAAAATGATGGACGTAATCTGCATCGTCGGCAAGATTGCCTACTATTTTCTCAAGGCACAGGGCGTGTCTGCCGGTGCAACCCTCACCGCTGACACGCGAAAAATCGATGGCCCGGATTCGGATCTGGCGCAATCCCTGGAAGAATGCAGCGCCATACTGAATGAAGCCGCTCAGAAAGGCAAGCATATCCTGCTTCCGATGGACTCCGTGGTTGCTCATACTGATGATGACAAGGTCGGTATTGTCGATCATGACGCCGGCCCCATGACGGAAGGAATGCGCGCCATGGATCTGGGCCCGCGGACTATTCATATGATCCAAGAGCATCTCGCCAAGGCAAACTCCGTTGTATGGAATGGCCCCGCCGGTTTCTATGAAGATAAGCGATTTCAAACCGGGTCGCTGGCGATCGCCAAAGCAGTCGAAGAATCTCATGCCCGTTCACTCGTCGGCGGCGGAGACACGCTCGCAGCCTTGAAAGAAGTGGGAATGTCCTCCGATAGAATTCATGTGTGCACGGGCGGCGGCGCCATGCTCGCCATGCTCATGGGGCGGGATCTCCCTGCAATCAAAGCCCTGGAAGATAGGTGATGGTATGGACGGGCTAAGAGGTGATATAGTGAATAATCAGCCAGGAACGAAGAACCTGTATGGGGAATGGTTATGAGTAAATATGGAATTGATCTTGGCAGTGCGTATTCGCGAATCGCCACAAAAACATGGCAAAACGGGCGCGAGGAGGTACAGCTTCTCAAAAACCGGCAGGGTCACGATCTGACGCCCTCATGGGTAACCTGGCGCAAGGACAAACAATCGTGGTTTGTGGGCGATCCGGCAAAGATAAGCTGTACGCAGACTCCGGATTGTACCGTGTATTCGTTCAAGCGGCTGATGGGGCGGAATTTTTCGGATCCCGATGTTCAGGAAGCGATCAAGAGCCTTCCGTACAAGGTGAAAGAGGCGGCGGCGGGCGGCAAGGACCTTTTGATCGAGATTGATGGGAAAGACTACGAGCCGCAAGACATTGGCGCGCTGGTATTGGGCAAGATGAAGGATGACTACGAGTATCTCAATCCCAACATGAAGATGGAAGAGGTTGTTATCACTGTGCCGGCCTATTTTAATCAATCGCAGCATATTGCGACGATGGAGGCGGGCGCCCGGGCGGGGCTGACGGTGCTGGCGTTGCTCCCTGAGCCATGTGCTGCGGCGCTGGCCTATGGCATTGACCCAGATAGACATGACGGGCGAACAATACTTGTGTATGATCTGGGCGGCGGCGTGTTCAATGTGGCAATCATCATGATAGACGAAGTTGGAAACTTCATAACCTTGGGTCTTTCGGGGGACATGTGGCTTGGGGGCAATGATTTTGATCAGTGTCTTATAAGTTTTATTGTGGATCACATAAAAAAGACGCACAAGAAAGACCCCTCCACGGAGGCATCTTGGATGATGGAGATTACCAAGTTGGCGGAACGTGCCAAGATGCGCCTGTCGTTCGAGGATGAGGTGGAAATCCAGGAAGTGCTCTATGATCGGGAGATGGGTAATCTGTTGATTGAAATGAAGATTGAAAGGCGTCCGAAGTGCAGCCAATGCGGTGGACGATGCACGGTTTCTGCCAAGGACACGGTGAAGAGGGACAAGAATGGGCATTCAATCTATCAAGCTGTAGCTGTGTGTCCAAAATGTGGCGCGGAACTCCAGGGTGAAGTAGTGGAAAAGACTTTTGAGGGCGCGATTATGCCGCTGGTGCAGCGAACCATGGATCTTATGGATAAGGCCTTTGCGAATGCCGGGCTAACGGATGATGACATTGATGAAGTGCTAATGGTGGGCGGTTCAACCTATGTACCCCTGGTGCGGGAAAAGGTACGGGAGCGATTCGGCCCTGAGAAGGTGCGGTTTGATCAGGATCCGATGCTATGTGTTGCCCAGGGGGCGGCGATATATGCGGCTAAATGCGGGCTGGGGAGAGACGTTATTGCGGGAGTAACCGCTCAATCCTATGGGATTGGTCTGGCCGGAGGGAAGTACAGCATTATTATCCCGGCAGGCACCCATTATCCGATGGAAGAAGGTCATACAGAGGTGTTTCGGACGGAAAACGATGATCAGCGGGTTTTTCATTTCCCGATATATTGTGGAGAAAACACAGAAGATGTCAATCAGAATGACCTGATGGGCTATGTTCTTGTTATGTTTGACAAGCCACAACCCAGGGATACTGATATATATGTAACCTTTGCCTTCGACAGCAAGCATATCCTTAACGTTACAGCCGAAAACAGGAATGATCGAAATGGACGGCAGCCCGTCGCTTGTTTCATTGGCTCACACGAATATTTCAGCGTCAAACAAATCCTCGGCCAAGTCATGGAAATTAAAAATCAGGAAGGGACATGCCTGTCATCTGAACAACAAGATGCCCTCCTAAGGCTGGAAACACAGGCCGTCACGCTTGCAGCCGATAGGACCCTTTCCTTATCAAACAAGCGTGCAGAAATGGCGGCGCTGGAGAAAGAACTACAAGAGCTGGTAAAAGAACTGGAAAGTGAGATATCCTGCCGCTGATAAAGCTTTGATAATAACGAAGAATTATGATGTTTGTATAAAGATACGCTCATCAGGTGAAATCGCGGATGGAACAGCCGAGGTGGCGGACCATGGGAAGGAGAACGACAATGAGTGATCGGCATGGCATCGATCTTGGCACGACGAATTCGGTGATGAGCTCCTACCAAGATGGGTTACACTTCATCAAGAATCGGCAAGACATTAAAGACAGAGTGTTCCCTTAGCCACTCCTTAGAGAACTGCTGCGCAAACTGCACCTGCTTAAAATTATCCGGCGAGGGTCCGGATAATCCCGCGCCGGTTCGGAGCGCCCTGATGATATCCACGAAGTTCTCCGGCGTGGCCTGACCCGTTGCGATGAGATAACAGCCCGCCAGCATGCCTGTCCTGCCTTGTCCCGCCATGCAGTGGATATACACCGGCACACCGTGATCAACCATGCGGAGCAGCAGACTCAATATCTCGTTCATCTTTTCCGCGGGTGGCGCGGCAAAATCCGTGAGCGGAAAACAACAGCAGAGGATCTTTTCATTTCGCACGGCCGCCGCCTTTTTTACCCGGTCATCATAGGGCTCGCCATGAAGATTGATAAACGCCCGGATGCCTTTGTCAAGCAATACTTCAATAAGGGAATATGGATAAGGCCCTGCCATGACCTTCCCGGGATCCACCCAGTAACACCCTTTCGGCGGCGTCTCTATTACCATTGAACTGCTCCTCCCAATCAATGATTTGCCATGTCCATACCGCTTTTTTTGACAGCATTACTATGGCAGGCTGGGTCACTGGGTATCAAGAATCCAGACACTGGAGTATATTGGTTCACAAAAGAGGCATAGAAGAGCGGGCCCGAAGCGTTACGATACAACTCCTGGTTCCGTAAAACAGAAAAAAACACGCTCGAATACTATGAAAATAAAAATGTTGCTTTTATATCATGTGTTCCATATCATGAGTGAACGCAAACCAAAGACGTGCTTTTTTGAAATGGGTCGCAATTGAAGGGAGGAAATATGGGTTATTGTGAGATCTGTGGCAAATATGGTGACACAACGGAAGTCACCATTGGGGACAAGTCACGCGGCGAATTGTCCAAAAAGAACATGTGTCCCGAATGCGCCGTAAAAGGGGCGGTCCTTGTTAAATCAATGGGTGGAGAAGTTATCTTCGTTGATGGGAGCGCTAAAAAGAAAAGCAGTTCGAGTGGCTGTTTGAGTGTTCTTCTCCTTAGTGTAGCCGCCGTTGGGGTATTAAGCTATATTATGGGAGGATGAACAGCTTCGGGTACAACAAGGGGATGCTGGGCGCCTATCCCGTAATTCGGAAGTTCCTTCCTGCGGGATCACGCGGAAAACATATCGCCTAAAGTAAGACTCGTCGATTCCACCAATTCCATTCCGGCGGGAAGACCGTCTTGTAAACCGGGCTGCGTTCCCGACCAGCAGATAACATCAACCTTTTTCCCTTTGGCAAATTCCACCAAGCGGGCGGAATTCGATTCAAACGTGTTTGGGTAGATCGACAAGCGCCCGATCCGATCACTGTTTACGTCAAGAATGACGTAATGCCGCGCTTTGAGCAGATCTTCAGCGATTAACGATTCCAGCCCTCTATCCTTCCCTATTCCCACAAGGTAGCGTTTCCACAAAGTCTCCTCCGGAACAAAAGTAATGAAAACGCGTGAGACCCGGGGAACCGCCTGCTTGACTTTCGCCTCCAAGGGCCCGCGCATATGGTGGACCGCGCCAAAGGTAAGGTGTTCTTCCACAGCCAGCTCCGCAACGGCAAACACACTTTTCCCAATCGTATACGCATAGAGATTGACCAATTCCCGAATCCCCTTTGTTTCCTTTACGACCGCCGATATCTGGGCAAGCTCCTCGCGGTCGATGGAAACATTCAAAAGGACTTTCCCCGAATTGTACATGAGTTCAATGGCTATTCGCCCTATTAACACCGACACAAGAAGCCCCGCAAGAGAGTCTAAGTACGGCGCATTAAACATCGTTCCCACTACGCCAAACAACACACAACTTTCCACCATGGAATCGCTTAACGTCTCTTTCCCGTCGGAAATCAGGCTGGGACTGTTCAGCTTCTTCCCCAATGTGATCTGATAGGTGGAATTTATCAGCGACAACACTATGGAAATCGACGCCACCGCCAATCCTGCAAGGGATGCCTTCATACTCACATGAACGGGAGGTTCCGTATGGCTGATGGAACTCAGAATCGCGGGCAGTTCATGTTTCAGAGAAAGCCAGCCCAGAAATCCCGTTCCAGACTTTATGAAAAACGTCACCGCAATGATCAGCACAATAATCCCGATTTCAAAACTTACAATATTCTCGACCGAGGCCAACCCTAAGGGGAACTTCTGTGAAGCAGGGCGCCGCCCCAGGAAAATGACAAAAATAACCAGCAGCCCCTCGGCGATATCGGAAAGGTTATGAAACCCATCCGTTTCCAGGGCAACGGAGCCCATGTATCGCCCGGCAAAAATCTTGAAAACAACCTTAAAACAATAGACCGCTATGACGATCGCCATGCACGTATACGGCGAACTGAAATTGATGGATTTAAAAAGCTGTTTCATATTAACGATTACACGCCTGACATCCGCTACACACGGATTCTTTCCTTCGCTCTTTGGTATACAAAAAATTGTGCGCGCATCGTTCATCAACGAGTATGGCGGCACTGCCAAAGTAAAGATCTTCCCGCGAAATACCTCCCGTATCGCTTTTCAACACCGAACCCACGCTGCCCATAAGGTATTCCTTTGAAAAATCCTTCATCACGATCAAATCAACATCCATCCCCACCGCTGTTTCCACTATGCCTTCCACAAACGGCTTGGATTCCAAAAGGATCTCATAGTCTACGCCCGCATCCGCCGCCAGCTTTTCGGCATAATCAAGGTTCTGCCGCACCTCATCGGGGCACTGATGGCGTGTGAAGGGCAGTTCATGCTCCACCGAATAGTAGAAAAGCACCTTGCCGCTAAAACCCCTTGCAATACTAATGCCACGGCACACGCAGGGCATCGTTCCTTTCCTATTGTCCACGGGAATCAATACAAGCATCCCACTCCGCGAGCTATTCGCCCCATGTTTATACATCAGGCAATCAATGTCGCTATTGGAAATCACGTGTTGCGGAAGCGTTGTCTTTAGGGAAGATATGTTGGTGGGACAACGGGTCACAACAAGATCGACGGTGTTGGAATGGCAAAAATCCACAATGCCCTCCGCCGATGACGCGCCGAATGCCACCTCCATAGTGCATTTCACATCCGGCCGTGAAATACTTTCAAGGTTTGCAAACGATCGGCTGTAGTGTTTTCTGCAGTATTCATGCGCTTCTTCCAGTGACCCGACATCACGTTCCTCCATGACAGTCTGCACCGTCTTGTTGGAAACAATGTGAACAACAAAAAGATGTGCGCCGAGGCTTTGCGCCACCCGTGATGCCCATCGGACGGATCCTGTTGTCTTTGCCAACCCGTCATACGGAACCACTATTTTCTCATATACCCGCGCATTCATATACTTCTTTGAATCGTCTCCCAAAAAACGTTTCTACTTTTTGGTCACATGAATGATACCATTATCAACATCGACAACCACTGCTGCTCCTTTTTCCACCAAATTATCACTCAAATAACCCGCAACAGCGCCTATAATAACCTGTTCTATCACCCGGTGCAGCTCTCGCGCTCCAAAAAGATGACTATACCCGCGCTCCACTACAAATGCCATCGCGGCATCAGAAAGCCGCAGCCGTATGCCTCTTTCGCTGAAAAGCCGGGCCTGCCACTGCGAGAAAATCTTCTCCGTTATTTTTCGTATTGCCTGATCCGAAAGCGGATTAAAATGAATGATTCTGTCAATGCGGTTGAGCAACTCCGGACGGAAATAACTCTTCACCGCCTCCATTTCCCGCTTCCGGCGTTCCAGTTCCGCATTTTCATGCCGGCGGGTCCAGTCGGACGTCAATCCCGCCGTCTTGGGATCCGCCGAACCCAAATTCGAGGTCAGGAAAATGATCGTATGTTGAAAATCGGCCCGCCGGCCATGATTGTCCGTGAGACGCCCTTCTTCAAATATCTGAAGAAAAATGGTGGAAATGTCAGGATGCGCTTTCTCTACTTCATCAAAAAGCAGGACACAGAAAGGCTGTCTCCGCAATGCTTCAGTAAGAACGCCGCCATGTTCATACCCAATATACCCCGGTGCGGCGCCTGTGAGTTGCGCTATCTTATGGCGCTCCTCATATTCAGACATGTCAAAAACCACAAAATGCGACGAATCACCATCGAACAATACATCCGCAACAGCCTTCGCCAACTCCGTCTTGCCAACACCCGTAGGCCCCACCAACAAAAAAACTCCATCCGGACGATTCGGACGCGTTAGCCCCTGCTGGGCGCGAAGGATAGTATCGCAAACAGCCTCTACGGCTTCCTCCTGACCAATAATCCGCTCGGACAACTGCCTCCTGATATCTTCAATGCGTCCTTCCGGCTTCGCCAAAAGACGGCTCACCGGAATCTTGGTTTGCCCAGATATTACATGCGCAACATCTTCCCGCCCGAGGCACAATGTCTTCCGCGACGGTTTGGAGGCCGTCGGATCCGTCCAGAACGCCTGATCTTCCCCCCCGCACAATACATTTGCACACGACTGATGAAGCACATCAAGCGCCTTTGCGGGAAGACGCAGGCTCGGCATATAGCGCATCGTGAACTCTACCGCCGCCTGAATGGCTTCATCGGATATCGTCAGTTCATAATGCTTTTCAAGACCCCCGCGAAGCTCCTTCATTATTTGAACCGTTTGCCCGGCGGTAGGTTCATTCACATATATCTGAAGAAAACGGCGGTGCATCGCCGCGTCTTTTTCAATATGTTGACTGTATTCAGACTCTGTCGTGGCCCCGATAAAATTGATCTCGCCCCGGCTGAGCGCTGGTTTAAGTTGATTTGCAGCATCCATCCCGCCTGTTGTGCCGGCCCCGGCCCCCATCATCAAATGCATCTCATCGATAAACACAATCACCGAATCCCGGTTCTCACGCGCCTCGTCAAGCATCCTCTGAATCCGCTCCTCAAACTGGCCCCGAAACTGTGTGCCGGCCAGAAGAGAAGACATTGATATTTCTATGATCCGCATGCCGCTGAAACGAGAACGCAATGGCTCCGGAAGGCTCTTTTTTACAATTGCAAGCGCGAGCCCGTCCACAATCGAGGTCTTCCCCACACCCGCCTCGCCCAGCAATACCACGGCATTCTTGTCTTTTCGCACCAGGCCCCGGCAAACCGCGGCTATCTCCATATCGCGGCCAACCACCTGCCCAATCTCACCCGCTTCCGCCCGTGCCGTCAAATCACGGCCAAACTTGTCCAGGAACGGCGTTTTTGTCTTGGCCTTATTCCGTTTCTCCTCTTTCGCCGCTTGCGCCTCAACAAACGTCTCCTGACTCTTCTTTTCGCACATCATCGCCAATTGATGCACATCGATGCTTTGCTTGCACAAAAATGAATAGGCCTGGCTCTTGTTCTCCACAATTATGGCCCAAAGCAAATGCACCGGCAGGATGCGAAAGCTGCCCGAACCTCTGGCAAGACGGTCTGCAATGCGAAACACCTCCCGGCCTTGCTCATTTCTGTGCAACTCTCTGTTGGATCCCGTTGCATTCCCCGGTCCAATATGCTTCTTGAAACTAAGGCGCAGCTTCTTGGCATCCAGACTGCTTTCGGCAAACGTGGAAGCCATCTGGCCGAACTCAAATCCCAGCCGCTTAAAACCAGAGCCTACAATACCCAAATGTTGCGCATATTCCTGAATCTCTTTCTCCGAAAGACACGCCGCCCGGCACAGTCCCAAAAAAAGTTGCTCCGGACCGATGCTGTCGTATTGAAGATCCGATGCTTCAATAACAGACATAATCCTGACTATCGTGCATGCGTTGCTGAGATTTTCCATGCTTTAACTCATCTCGCTCCAGAGAGTCTTAATTCCCTCCGGCATTCCATATTATTCCACAAGCCGGTCCGCAGTGATCTCCGCACCCTGGACACGCAAGCTTAGTTTTTTCCCTTCAACAACAAGATCCCGCAATGAAACCAATGCGGGTTTTCCCTCTATTGTCATTTCTTCTCCGGTGCTTTTGCAAAGAAGCTTCTTGCCCGTCGCGGACCACTGCGAAGCAGTTACCGTCACCTCCCCGGCAAGTACGAGGTCGCATATAGGCGTTGGCTTTGACTTTGCCGCATTAAGCTTGTTCCGCGCCCAGGCAATCGATTTTTGTATTGATTCATTGGATGCATCAAGTTTCGCGGCCTTTTTCCACGCGCCAATCGCCTGAACAAGACGATCTTGCTGGGCAAAAACCTTGCCCAACACCATCCATGCGGTGGAACATGCCGGATCAAGCTGAACCGACGCCTGCAACCGCTGTTCGGCGGTTGTTAAATCCCCAATAATGGCTGAAGAAAGGCCCTCATTAAAAAGGATCTTAGGCATCAATAAGGCGCCGGCAAAAGACGACCAGTCACTGCCGCATTCCCGGCATCGCAAATGTCCGGCAAGCAATTGCTCCCCAACATCTGCCTTTTCGCAACCGAAACACTTCATACGATGATTCTCCTCAACAACTTCCGTTTCCAGCCGGGGCGCCCGGCACACCCCGCATCATCCATATCCAAACCATGTTCATTCCGCTGTGCAGGGATAACTGTTCAGCTACCCCATTCCCGCCGGCAATTTGCCAGGATGTTTTGCCATTCGCGCTGCTTTTGATGATAAAAAGTTCCCGCGAACTGCAAACCGGCTTTTTTATAATCACTCTCTATTCTTTTGACACACTGTAACGCCCGTCCAATAGCCTCCATGGCATGTGTGCATTCATTCCTTCTTTCGAACGATGAAAAGCCCTTCGCGCTCTTGCAATGCTGTTCGAATCTGCCATAAAAACTAACGGCTTCTGCAAAATCAAGCTCCATTCGCATAAGCAGGAAGGCATTCTCCAGAAGTCTGGCTTCCTCAAACGCGCCTGGTTCCCGCTTTTTCTTGGCGGCTTTGTTTGCCGCTTGAAAAACCGGCTCTGCGAGCCTGTGGGCGCAATGATACGCCTCTCGCGCGTTTTCAATATCACCCCGGCTGGCAAGCATCCGGGCTGCTGAAAAAATCGCGCCAAGCACCGGATCCTTGGCAGCAACTGCTGCAAATATGCCGGCGGCCTTTTCTTCCGTTGCCACGTTCTGCGAATTTCCAAAAAACACTTCAGCCGTATACTGTAACATGTCAATTGAAGGAACCAACGAATGATACTGGGGCGATCTCTGGCTTATGATCTTCGCCAGACCCAGCAAGTCAAACGATGTTTCCAACAGTGTCTGCACGGCTCTGCCAGGATCGTTCTTTTGCAGGTCTTCGGCTGCAGCGATCTTTTGCCCATACTTGGCCGCCCATTTGGATGAAGAAAAGTGTTTTACACCAGACGGGCGCCTCTCCTCAGGCGGCAAGGAAGAGGCCGCCTGTCCTGCTTTGGAGGCATCCACATCACAACCTAATGCCTTTATCGCCTCACTTGCCTTCCGCTGCGTGTGAAGCTGCGATGGATTTTCTTCTCCAACTTTATGCGCCTCCACGGTTTGCTTGGGCAATGTTGCAGGATCCAACGCCTCCAGACGCGATAGCATGACAGGCTCAATCATGGCGGCATGCCCCGCGCCTGCTGTTCCATATGCCTCCGTGTCAAGATACTCCGTGCGCGCTGAGATGCCAGCCGAAGACAGCAAATTCTGCCACGTTGACGTCAGGCCAAATGCGCATTGACCGCCGATAAGCACTCTATCAATATCGCTCAAATCAATGTTTTTTTGATGCATCCGGGCAAAAAACTTCTCACTCGTTTTACCAATGCTGGCGATTATGGAACCCGCCGTATCGGTAAAAACTTTTTGATCAATCGCAAGCACAAAACCCGGAGGCATTGCGGCCTGACGCGTCTCAAAGCGATCCACATTGATGCGCCCGTTATTGGTCTGGCCGGACGCCAATTCAATTTTTACCCGCTCACATTCCGCCCGCAGTGTCTCGTCTGCGAATTGCCGTAAGTCCCACGTGCTCCGTGACCTCAAATGTCTGCATGCGTTGGTTAAAATCAACTGCATCAGGAGCATGTCGAGTTCGTCGCCCCCAAGCGAGAGGGTGCCTTCATAAACGGCTTCCATCAATTGCGGGGAATCGGGCGAACGCGAGAGCAGGCTTAATCCAAACGTTCCGGCGCCCAGGTGAAAGTACAATACATTCCGGATGCCGCCCTCGGAGGCAACGCTCTTGTTAACCGCCAACATTGTTTCATCTGGAAGTTCAACTTGAACAAACCCCGCATCCATGGCTGCCCCGATAACTTCACGGCGTTCAAGATCCCGGAAACACGATGGCACCGGAATAACTATCCCAACATGCTCTACATCAAGATGGGAAAGCATATCCTCGTGCAAGGCCGCCAGCCGCCGCGACAGCCACACCCGGATGCTGCTCTCGCCAATGACCGACCGGCGAACCGTTTTTCCAAGAAAACGCTTGTAATTGTCCACCGAGAGCAGCATGCCGCCCTCGGCAGACATTCCCCTCGCGTCTGTTCCCGTCTCAGGCAGACTCTTCTGGATAAATGGCACTATCCGCGAGTTCGCAAAACGATGGGGCAGAGATACCACTGCGCCGTTCTCCTGCCTCCATGCGCGCCAGCTACTGGCGCCCATATCCAGCGCAATCATTGCGGCGCGCATTGTAGCTCCTTTCTGTTCATAATTTCCGGCTCACTTGTGGAAAATATCCCACTATCTATCGTCATCATAAGCGTCACTTGCTCAAAAATGGATTAAACCGGACTCCAGTGCCCGGCCCCTCACCCTGGCCACCCCCGCCGCCTCCAATGCCGCTCCGCACAGCAGTCATGATCTCCGCGAATAACCGCTCGAATTCTTCTTCCGCCTCATAGCTCCCGGTTGCCAAGTCTGGAATAAGCCGGTCCAATCTGCTCCGGAATTTCTCTGCCTCCGCCGGATTCCATTGCTGTATGCGGAATGTGGCCACATACGCCTGGAAGGCCATCTGTGGAATTTTGTCCAGGCTCTGGACTATCTCATCAATCCGGCTGGTAAGCGTTTCACCTTTCTCCTGATCCTTGAGATCGATGCACCGTTGAAGGGACTGTGCCAACTTCGGAAGTTCGTGTGCAATGTCAGGATCCAAAAGCTCGCCAATCTTGTGAATTATCAGATTCGCCCAAGCTATCGAGCCCTCGGCTTCATGCATCCATTTGGGCTTCTCTTCCTCCACCCCGGCCTCTGCTGCAATCTTCTGCAGTTCTTCATCCACGGCATCCATTTCATCGCGCTTGTGCGAAGAAGACAGCGTCTCGTTGCCTGCGAGATCCACCGCCCGGGTTTCAAGCTTTTGTAACCGTGCCTGCTGCTCGGGCGTAAGGCGTGCCCCGGCCCGTTTGCGTATCTCAGAGGCCCGGTCAAATACCCCCTTGGCATTTGCCCCGGAACGCCCCGCGGATTCAAACTGACCGCTTGCACGTGTTCCCTTGCCTTCTCCCTTGACTTCCACCGTGACCTCAAGCGTCATGTTTCTATCGAAAGCAAAAGTTACATCCACATCCGTGTTCTTGGGCACAGGCTTTTCAAGCATTACAATCACATCACCCATCAAATCGTTCTGAGCCGCATCATCCACGTTTTCTCCACAATACACCGGGATGTCCACTATCCGCTGTTTGTCGGATTCAGTCTGAAACACTTCCGTATGACCTTCCATCATGGGATAATTCGTCCCCGCCGGAATGATAATGTGTAACTTGCCGCCCGCAAGGCCAATCCCATAGGATTGCGCAAGCGTTCCTGTGAATCCGCCGGTCTCCTTGTCGCCACTTTTCAACCCACACTTCGGGCATTCCGTCCAATTCGGCGGCAATTCGGGATAGCCGCAATTCGTACACTCCGTAAACTGCTTTTTTGCTTCTTCCATAACATGTGTCGGAAAAACGAAATGACATTTTTTGCATTCCTTCACCCCGAGGTCATTCCAAGTCCCGCATTTCAAGCACTTTACTTTGGCCGGAATCTTTGTCGCGTATACCGCTGCCCCTTGCGCCACACACCGCATTGGATCCAAATCAAAACGAACCTTCTCCGGACCGAACCGCTCGCGAACCTTTTCCCGCACCAAAGGCACAAAGGTCGAACCACCCACCATCAGCACTTCATCAATATCATCATCCGTTATCCCGGCATTGGCAAAGGCCTTATCCATGAGATCCATGGTTCGCTGCACCAGTGGCATAATCGCGCCGTCAAACGTCTTCTCCACCACCTGGCCCTGAATTTCCACATCACAGTGCGGGCACAGCGCCACGGCTTGATAGATTGGATATCCATCCTTGTCCCTGTTCCCCGTATCCTTGGCCGAAACCACGCATCGTTCGCCGCACTGGCTGCACTTCGGGCTCTTCTCGATTTTCATCTTCACCAACAGGTTGCCCATATCCCCCAGCACTTCCTGGATTTCCACCTCTTCCATGTCCGAAAGACGCATTTTGGTGCGTTCCGCCCACTTCGTGATCTCCATGATCGAAGACGGGCGCTCGGTCGGATCCTTCTTGTGTGTTTTCTTAATGTGTTCCACGATGAAATTGGCGATGCATCGATCAAAATCATTGCCCCCAAGCCACATGTCTCCCGACAACCCCGTGGTCACAAAATCCCCTTCGGACACCAGGATAACCGTCACATCGAAGGTGCCCCCGCCCAGATCGTAGACAAGTATCATCCGCCCGTCATGTTTCTCCGGATCCGTGCCGAAGGCCAGCGCCGCCGCGGACGGTTCCGGAAGAAGCGCCAGTACTGTCAGCCCCGCCCGCGCTCCCGCCTCCATCGTCGCAATATGCTGCGATTGATTAAAATAGGCCGGCACCGTTATGACGGCCTCTTCCATCTTCATGTTGGGATTGAGATATTCGTAATCGTCCTTCATCTTGCCCAACACCAGCGCGCCAATGTCTTGCGGCTCGTAGTCCTTCCCATCAATCTCGATCAAAAGGCCCTTGCCGCCCGCCGCCGCCTCTTTCACCTTGTACGGAAGACTCTTGATCGCTTCTTGAACATTTGGATCAGAAAAATTGCGCCCCATCAGCCGCTTAGCCGAGTACACGCTGCACTCCGGCGCCAACACACTTATCGCCCGCGCGGGTTCCCCCACAATCCATGACTCACTATCCTTCTGCCACGTTGCCCACGAAGGCGTCAAATAATCCCCCTGCTTGTTCCTGTGAAACTTCAATCCTCCTTTATACATGGCCATTACCGAATTCGTCGTGCCAAGATCGATTCCATTCCGATCACTCATTGCCATTCTCCTTCTATATGTTCTTCATTCCCAATTATGTGTCAAATACAATCTCAAAAAAACCGTCCGTACAGTCAGAACCTGGTTATTTATTAACAACAGGACATGCTAGAAATCACGATTCTTTAACTCTCAATAAACGGAACTCTTTTTCACGGATCTATTCGCCATTTACATCATAAAAATTCCTTGACAATGCTTTTTTAACTCTAAGACTTTCTTAATGCTACTCATGAACTCCTTTACCCGGACGTGGCGGTGGCGGTGGCGGTGGCGGATGGTTCTTTAGCCATTCTTCAATCTCATCAAGCAACTGATATAATTCTTTTTCAGCCTCAAAGCTGCCGGACACAAGGCGCGAAACAAGCTTGTCAAGT
>JAKQOG010000183.1 GCA_029565395.1 Candidatus Hydrogenedentota bacterium
CCTTTTGGTCCACAACAAGGCCCACAAGGTTTTCCGGGTTCTTTTGGTCCCCAACAAGGGCCACAAGGTTTTCCGGGGCCTTTTGGACCGCCGCCAAGGGGGGAAGGCTTCCATGGTCCTTTTGGACCGCCGAATCATTTCCAGGAACAGGGCAAACAAGGATTTGGTGCACATGGTGGTTTCGATGGGCATGGGCCTCAGCAACCCCCAGATCCCGAACGCCTATTTGAAGCCATGGATGCCAATAACGACGGTGTGATTGACAAAGGCGAGTTTCTCAGCTTTCCCGAACGCCACCATCCGCCGTTTCCCCCGATGATGCAAGGTCCCGATGGTCAAAAACCTCTATGCCCTATGGGGCAGCATGCAAAAGGACAATGGCCTGAATCGCCGGACGGTCATGTTCCTCCTCCTCCTGTATCTGCTCCATTTCAGGCTCCAGCACCCGCTCCTGCACCAAGTCCTGCACCTGCACCGGGCCCCGCTCCTGCACCGGGCCCTGCACCTGCACCAGGCCCCGCTCCTGCACCGGGCCCTGCTCCTGCACCAGGTCCTGCACCTGCACCAGGCCCCGCTCCCATTCCGGCCCCCGCTAATGCCGGTTGACCCATATCCCCTCATCTTGCGCCCGGAACGCACCCTGCTCCGGGCGCAATACCTAAAAATTGAACCAAGCATTACCAGGAGAAAGACAATGAATATTCAAAGAATTGCATTCGTTTTAGGAATAACCATGACGATTGTTTTGTCATCCGCATGGGCACAGGATGACGTGGAGGGAAATCCTCCTCCTCCTCCGCCCGGCGAACGATCCATGGGTGGTCCAGGGCATTTCATGCCGTCTTTTGAGACGCTTGATGTAAATGGCGACGGCAGCGTGACTAAGGAAGAATTCATCGCTGCGTGGCGCACGCTGAATAAGAAGAAATTTAATCAGCTTGATACAAACAGCGATCAGGTATTGAGCAAAGAAGAATTGGCGAACGATAAGGGACCTGGCGGACCCCGGGGTGGCCCTCGCGGACATCGCGGGGCGATGCAAGGCGAGGGGAACAACACCCAAGGCCCGCCGATGCCGCCGCCGGGAGAAGCCCGTAGAGGCGGACGTCCGCCCATGCCCCCTTCCTTTGATGAACTTGATGCCAACAAGGACGGCAGTGTGACGTGGGACGAATTTTCCACCGCATGGACCGCAGAGTTGACGGAACGATTCGCACACTTGGATGAAAATGGCGATCAGACATTAAGCAGTGATGAGATGGCGAAGCGTCATGGGCCGCCATCGCCGCCCAGGGGAGATGTTGCCCCTGACGGAAGCGATACTCAGCGATAGTAATCAAGGTTCTCTTTCCCCGAGGGCGGCAATGTATTTCCCCTGCATATATGCGTTGCCGCCCACTCATTAATGATGATGCCGGCAATTCGATGGAACAATTACAGGAAGCTGCATGATGATGGCCGCGATGGACAGACTGACATCCCCTCAGGATGAAGTGGATATTGCCGCGGCTCAGCAGGGCGATAAAACATTACACGTTTCATGAAAAATGTGGTTATGGCGGATTAGGGTGGAGAAACCTGCAGCGAGGAGGGGAGATCCTGGGTCAGACATTCTTTCAGGGCGTTGGGGTGGGCGAGCTTCGGCATCATGTATTGGGTTACGCGGCCGAAGCCGAGTGCATCGGGGCGGTATCCTTGGGGCCATTCATGCTTGCGGCCCCAATCCTGATAGTCCTTTCCGGGCATTGGAAACGAATGGGGAAACCAATTGAACAGGCTTATGCCGTCCGCGCCATCGTCATAGCATTGGAGGGCTTCTTGGCAAATGTCGCGGACATGCCGGAGCCGGATTTCATTGGTATCCGGTTCATTTGGGGGATCAAAGTGCGCCCACGCCGGGGTATAGGAGAGGGTTGGATAAATGCCAATACCGGCGCCTTTGGTCAATTCCACAAATTCCTTCGTTTTTGGCAGTCCCATGGGAGAGAAGAGGGCGGGACAAATGTAATCCACCAGTTTTTGCTCCACCCATGCGTTTACGTCGAGGCCAAGATTTTTACAGGACATGTTGGTGGGTTCAGGGTAGTAGGAACCGGGGAAATCCTCTTTGCGGAAGGGACCTTCCAGCATGGGACCAACACGCACTCCGAGGATCATTCGGCTCCGGCCTTTGCGCTTGGCGGTTTCATCGAGCATTTTCCGGGTATCCGCGACCATCTGGGTGAGAATTGGGTAGTTTTTCAGGGGATCGGAGATCATGTGATACCAGCGCCGGAAATCGAATTCGATTCCGTCGATGTCATATTTTTCCGCTACCTCGCGGAAGATCTCCATGCGGTGTTTGTAGACTTCCGGCTTTGCGGGATCGAGACAATTGCATCCTGGGATGCACAGGTCCTTGTGCTGGCGGCCAAAATCGTATAAATCCAATTCCCCAGCATAGAAATCTTCCCCGTTCATCCGGTAACTCGCCACGATGGGCACACCACGTTCCCGGCAGGCTTGGAGCGTGATGGTCAGCGGGTCCGTGCCCAATTCAAGAAGGTGGCGCATGGCCGCGGCTTGACGCTGGGCATCTTCTTCTTTTGTTTCGGGCCAGACCGCCTTTGTGACTTCCGCGTGGTACTTGTCCCAGGTGGTGGCTATCTGGCTTCGGTAAATCACGGGGTCCGGCATGCCGACGTTTTGCGCAAACAGTGTGGGGGCGAGGTCCAGAATGCGCATTACCGCATAGCGATATTCTTCCGGGGTGATATTTTTGCCGGAACTCATGCAGAGGATATTGTTTATGTCGTTATTGAAGATAACGCCCAATTTTTTGCCGTCGAGCGCAGTTGAGTTCTCCGCCAATACGCCGGCACATGCGGCCCAGACCACCCCTATGATAAAAAGCCTCATTTTAGGTCCTTTCCCTTTTTGTCTATTGATTTCAGTCTGTATTTTTTCAGTATCTGTTGTTACACTATCCCTGAAATAACTCCTGAAAACAAGGGAAACCATCTATGAGCATCCAACGATCTTTTTTTCGGCGGCACAGAGTCCTGACCGCGCTGCTTATGTTGATTCTGCTGCTGGCGGCTTTTTTGGGTTATCGCATGATTGGCCCCTACCGCTCGTATTATCTTGACTTTGTAAAAACCGGGGACGGCACGCCGACCGGTTTGCTCATGGTGGGAACGGCGATCCGCGATATCACGCCGAATATGGATAATTACGATGTCTTTAACGATGCGGATAACGACAATACCTACAAGCCCAAGACCGGTCTTCTCAGTTATTTCAGGGCGTTTGCCGGTCCGGACACGTATACTGATCGGAATAATAATGGCAAGTTTGATGCGGTATGGCTGACGGGGTTCAATTCGGATCGTCCCGCCAAGGGGGTTCATGATCCCATTCAGGTGCGGGCTATTGCGTTTCGCAATAACGGCCTTACAGTCGCCATGGCTTCGCTGGACGCAATCGGGATGTTCCATGACAAGGTGATTGACATCCGGAAGCGGATTGATCCGAAACTAAAGATTGACCATGTGATCGTGGCGTGTGTTCACAATCATGAAACGCCGGATACCATGGGGATTTACAGCGGGCCCATTCCCAATCCGTGGGATTTTGATCAGCCGCATATGGAGCGCGTGTTGAACGCCTGCAAGGAGGCGATTGAGGAAGCGGTGAAGACCATGCAGCCCGCGGAGGTGTATTGCACTACATACGAATTGAATCCGGAAGGTTTTGTGCGGGACAGCCGGAAGCCCATCGTGATTGACACGAAGCTCAATTGCGTGCGCTTTGTGAATCCGGGCACGGATGAGACCATCGCCACGTTCCTCAACTGGGGGAATCATCCCGAGGCGCTGGGCGGGCGAAATCCCTATATCACCGCCGATTTCTGCGGATACTGGCGGGACGGCGTGGAAAAGGGGGTGTCTGAGCCGAATGGGGCGCCGGGGCTTGGCGGGACCTGTGTATATTTCCAGGGGGCCGTGGGCGGGCTGATGACCCAGCTCGAAATGGAGGTGCCACACCGGGATGGCGTCCGCAAATTCAAGGAGGATTCCTTTGAAAAGGCGGAAGCACTCGGCCAAAACCTTGCCATTAAAACCGTGAACGCCCTGCGGGGCCCTGATGTATGGAAAAACGAAAATCCGCGGCTGGCCGTGGGCGCCAAAACTATTTATGGTCCGCTCCGGGGTGTTTTCCGGGTGGCGATAGTGCTGGGTTTGATTCATCCGGGGATATTCTGGCCGTGTAATGCGCGGTCAGAGGTGGATGTGGTACGGATCGGCGAGATCGAGATTCTCACGATTCCAGGCGAATTGTATCCTGAAATCATGGACGGTGGAATCGAGAGTCCGAAGGGTGCGGATTTCTATCCGCTTAAACCGGTGGAAGTGCCGCCATTGCGCAAGGATCTCATGCAGGGAAAGATGCGAATGCTCTTCGGCCTCGCCAATGACGAAATCGGCTATATCATCCCGAAAAGCCAGTGGGACTCGGAACCGCCGCACGCCTATGAACCCAATGGGCAATATGGCGAGGAAAATTCCTGCGGACCGGAAATCGCCGGCATTATCCATCGGGAATCCCGGGGACTGCTGGAACGGTTGCATGAGGCACTGAGAACTTCTTCATGACCATAAGAATGGGAAACGAGGGGGGGGGATTAGGCGTGAGGCGTGAGGCGTGAGGCGTGAGGTGTGAGGCGTGAGGCGTGAGGCGTGAGGCGTGAGGACATCTACGAAACGAGGGGGTGCACGGACGGACACCGACTAACACCGA
>JAKQOG010000055.1 GCA_029565395.1 Candidatus Hydrogenedentota bacterium
GCGGCGGTGCAGAGTTCCAAAGTATCTGCATTCCAATCTGGCTGGGTTTGAGCTATCTTCCAGTGCTTGCCCTTCTTTTCCACGATGGCCATATCGACGGAAGGTTTTTTACCCTTGCGCTTTGGTATTGGGACAAGGACCATCCCAATTGAGCGGTTGCCTTTCTTCGCAAGCCACATTGATCGCATGAGCGGCACTTCCGCGCCGCAACCGGGGCCTTCACAGGTAACGGTCCGCGCCCAGAGATAGGCTATAGGGGTAGCGCCGTCTTTGTCCTTGGGGTAGAACTCAGCAAGTTCCTTCTCAGCCTGTTCTTTAACCCATTGTCCCCACTTGCGGACTTCATCCGCCAGTCGTTGACCATACTTTGGGATGTATTCGAGCACTACTTTATTGAGAAGCACGGCAACGGGGTTGAGGTCACTGGCAAAGGCGTCCGCACCGACGCGCAACGCTTCCAATGGAATTGATCCCCCGCCCGCGAATGGGTCCACCACTAAGGGACGCGTTCCAGGCTCTCCGCCAAGAGACTCATGCGCCGCTTGGGTCAATTTCCGGGCCGTTTCCAGGAAGTGCGGCTCCGTGGAGGCTTCCCACGCGGAAAACTGTGCGATGAAATCCAACAGCAAATACCGGAGCGTTTCCCGGTGCTCTTTTTTCTTGGGGTTTACCTGCTTCTTTTCCAGCGTCAAAAAGCTTCCAGCATATTGTCCCATGATTGCCTGGACGGTTTCCGATTTACGGATGGCCTTTGAAAACCCATTCATCGCCTCCGCTGCGGCATCCCGGAACGCCTGTGGACACAACTCATCCGCCGGGTCCGGCCACAACGCCGCGCACAACACCGCACGGCACGCCGCCAAAGGCCGCCGCGCCCACCAGATATGCAGCGTCGAAATATGCCCATGCCGGATGGATTTCTCCCGCCGCGCATGCTCCGATATCCGCCGTATCGGCAAATCCACTTCTATCAATCGTTTCGGGTATCGATCATGCATTTATAAAGAAATCCTATTGTCACTTGACAACACGAGCCGCAGTATATTCTTCATGAAAAACCGGTAAATCAGGCAATACTTTTTTAACAGCAGTTACAAAGTTCTTATCTTGAAGCATTTCGTACGTGACTCCTTTGAACAAACATTTTATCCCCATACCCCTGATCATCTGTTCGACCTGACCGAAGGCGTCTTTGAGTTCTTCATCCAGGAGATGGGAAACAGTCGAAGGATCAAGTGTAGATTGAAACGATGTGCGCCATTCCTTTGGAGGATTCTCATTCAATCGGGGCAACAATTCTTCCATGAGCATCAGACGGCTTTTTTCAGTGGACGTCTGTAATCTCGCCACAAGTGCTTTGCGAAAATCTTCAACGGCCTGTTCGAGTTCTTTAATTTGTTTTTGGAACTTTTCTTTATCCGCCCGCAAAATCACTGTGCCATAATTGGGTATGACTTTCAGATATTGCTTTACAATCTTCTTTCGATCATCGTCTATATGTTTTCCCGACATTTCATCGGTTTCCGGCACTAGATTGAATGATGCGTGCAATTGATTTTTTGTTTTTGCGTCCACAACTCCTAAAAGATAAGGGGGTATAGAAACTTTTTTCCTGTCAATTTGTGTGCCTTCAATTGATAATTCTACGAACTCAAAGTATGAATTGAACACATGTATTTGCCGCGCCACATCAAACTTTTGCGGAGGATTCTTTTCCAAATCAGATTTAACTTCTTTAATTACATCTTTTTCTATAGGATCAAGCCCAATAGTTTGTTTTGTGGCACCTTCCGGCCCTTGCCCAAGGTCGCGCTCAATTGAAGGCGGAGCGGACGGTAAATGGATGGCGTTAGGCGCTGGTGTTTCTTTGCGTCCAGCCTCAGTAAGCAACGGCGCTGGTGTTTCTTTGTGTCCAGCCTCTATAAGCAACGGCGTTGGTGTGTAGATTAGCGTGTCATTATCCGAAATAATTATGCCGATACGAATGCCTGGCTGCCGGTTCAGCGTTGTTTTTAGTTCCCGTGCAGTGGCGCTCAACAAGTCAAGCCCCCCTGGCACGCCATAGCCTAACCGGTATACTCCAGCGTCCGCATCCAAAATCACATTTACAGATTCACGCCCCATAAGTTTCCATTTGTCAGAAATTGCCTGGGCAACAATCTGACTAAACGCAGGTGCCATTGCAATCAACCGCACCTGAGCAGCCAGCACCATCCTGACGATCACTGCATCATCTGCGGTGATGATAGACGGTTCACTTGTGTTCACCGTAGTTTCCCTCTTTCCAATATATGAGCAAGTCCAATTTTATCAATGATTTAGGATACGAATCCATCAACTTTTATTGCCCTTTGGCTTGGAACAAAACAAACTTTCTATAAACAATCAAAATCAGTGTCTTTGTTTATAGTAATCCCTTTAAAATCAATGCCTTACGAAATCTATCTACAAATTTCTATCTACACTACAAATTTCTATCTACATTGTTTATAGAGTAGTCTTTAGATGTTGTAACCTATTTCTTTTTCGCGGGTTTAATGTTCGAACCACTAGTAGGGGGTGTTGGTGCTAAAGCGTTTACTTTATTGACAGGCTTATGTCCTAGTTGTTCTCTTCCGCCCTTGTAGCCTTCGCTGATGTTTAACAGTTTTTTGTTTTGTTTTTCCATTTGTTGTCTCCTGGTTATTCCACACTTCAATTGCTCTGATTTCGTCTGCACGAATCAATATGCCATTGTTTGGTTGTGTTTCTTTCCATTTACCCTTTCCGTCTGCTGACCACACTGTTTCGAGATACACGTCGCGCTCTAATGGATTAGATGAGGCAAAAGAATTTTCACCCCAATATCCAGCCACGTTTGAGCCATCTTTGAATGTAACAATGAGCCATTTTGACTCAGAATCACTAAAGAGATAATCCCAAGAAGTGGGTGTTGGATGTTTCGGATTAAGTCCACACCATCTTAAGAAACGGAAGTATAGATCTTTGCTACTTCCATATCCTGAAAGCAAGCCCAATACTACTGGCGACAGAAAAAGAACCACAAACCATAAAAAGCAAGTCTTGATTGGGTGCCCCGAGATAATATCGTCAATGGCCAGAAAATATAGAGGACCTATCCAAAGAGCAAAATTGACACAACTTAGAAATACAAAAAGAATGGCATTATCGGCAAACGGTTTTTCTCGTCGTGAGACAAATTGGGAATACACGGAATACCAAATAAAACCAGGAACAAGGAAATTAAGAACCATTACTAGTTTTTGTATTGTGTCAATCTTGTCCACTGAATTTTCTCCCTTTCCGCCTCTTCACAATTTCTCTGTCATCTTTACTCAATCAATACTCCATGCAATTATCACATACCCAACCTCCAGTAATCTTACGTGGTGAGATTATGTTTGGACAGTTGCTCAACAGCATTAGCAAAGAAGTCCATTCCATTTTGTAGGAGGCTAAAGTTTAACATTTGGCACAAATCTCCAGAACCGTTGGTGCTGAAATTTGATAATGCTCGACTTTCACCAATGCCTTCCAGTCCATACGAGCCGGGTCCTGAATTGTGTGAATTTCAGGCTTTGTTCCGCAGTTGTAGACCACATACAGCCAAAAGTCTTTCTTGAGCCGTTCAGCGGTTTTGTATTCGTTCGCGGTGAGGGCGATTTCACCGACCCCTGAACGTCCTTTGACTTCGATGTAGCGGTATTCGATCAGCAAGGTGGGATCTACGGCATCGAATCGCCGCGAGATCAGGTCAAAGCCTTTGTTCTCGGTTTCGACGCTTTCGACAACACACCCACGGGCTTCTTCATATTTAATGGCCTCGGTGATGGCGATATGCTCGACTTCGTCATCCCGCACCATGGACGCCATGCCGGGGGCGCTCCGTTCCGGGTGTGGCAATACCCAGGCCCGGCCCAGGCACTCGATATCGCCAATGGAACACTGGCACTCCTTCTGGAGTTCCTCCAGTCGGCGCTCCAGGCGGCCATTTAACTCAAAGAGCCGGTCTTCCATCATCTTGAGGCGTCCATCCAGGCCGGATTCCGTGCTGCCCATTTCTTTCTGCGCCGTCAGATCGGCATATTGGAGGTTGACCCGGTGGATAATGGCCCGCAGGCTGATATCAATGTGTTTGGTGATGATTTCGACCTGGTGGACGCGTTCCTTCGCCACTTCGATCAGGAAGCCATTGAGCGATTCCTCGATCAGCGTCTTCTCGATGAACGAATTATCCGGCAGTCCCTCCCCATTGGGTACAGCGGTTTCCTTGGGGGCCAGAGCGAGGTCCAGGAATATGGTGGGCTGGCGCACCGCCAGGGAACCATCCATGTTGACCTGCATGACAAACAGCTTGCGGTGGAGGCAGCGGCCCAAGCCATCGCGTACGGCGGACACGAACACGTCGAGCCTGTAGGGTTCGGCATGGTGAAGGTCGTAAAAGACCGCGCCATGCTTCAAGTCACCGCTTACTTCATCCTTCAGGTATTCCCGGACTACCTCGAACAGGGGATGGCCAGGGGTTACCCATTCCCAGGTGGGGTCTCTTTGGAGTAGGTCTTTGTCGAACACGATGTGTTTATATTCCCGCCCCAGCCTTCCAAAGCGGTTTTCCAATTGGTCGCCCAATGGCCACAGCATGCGCGGGATACGCCCCACCCGGAAGACATGTTCCTGGCCTTTCACCTTGGAGGGATTCACCCCCACTACCGGCCCCGCCTGGGTAAAGAAATCCTCCACCACTTCGGGGACCAGACGCCGTTCACGGGCTTCGGCGGACTTGCCAATGACGTAGGACAGGTTCAATTCGCGCTTCGCAAGGCCTTCCAGCGTGGATTCGGTGATGCTGCGGAAGCGTTCGGTGTCCACATCTTCCACAATCCGGTCCTTGATGGCCTGTTCGGTGAGATTCTGGGCATACATGCCCCGAACCATCTTTTCCAATTCGTTGGACGGATAGATGTCGCCCAGCACGTTGAAGACTTTTCCGGTCTTGTTGGGGTCGAGTTCTTTTTCAATCTCCGCCAGACGCTCAAACAGTTTCTGAAGCACACGGCCTTCACGGGTGTTTATGGCCACAAAATTCAGGATGAGGCAGTCTTTCTCCTGGCCATAACGGTGGATGCGGCCCATGCGCTGTTCGAGCCGGACGGGGTTCCACGGGATGTCATAATTGATCATGAACCAGCAGAATTGGAGGTTAATCCCTTCGCCCGCCGCTTCGGTGGCCACCAGCACTTGGGCATGCTCCCGGAAATCGCGTTCCGCGTAGATGCGCGTGCCGGGGGTGTCGCGGTCGCCAATCTTCATGCCGCCTTGAATCTGGGTGACGCTCAGGCCCCATTCATCGGCCATCTTACGCACCAGGTAATCAAGCGTGTCCTTGTGCTCCGTGAAGATAAGCAGCTTCATTTTGGGGTCTTTGAAAATCCCCTGGGTGTCCAAGACCTCGCGAAGCTTTACCAGCTTGGACTCCACCTCGCGCCGCTCCAGAATGAGCGCATGCTGAATAAGCTTGTCGAGTTCAATAATCTCCAGCCTGAGTTCCTGCGGGTCGATGGACGCCACCACCTCCTCCAGTTCATCCATGATCTCCTGCTGCTCTTCTTCGGTCAGGTCTTCAAAGTCATCGGGCAGTTTCTTGGCCTTGAGGCGTTCGCGATAGCCTTCGGGGTCTTCCAGAATCTTCTGGCGCTTCTCCCGCATGCGTTCCAGGCTTCGCCGCACCGCGTAGATGCTGGAGGCGAATCGGCGTTGCAGCATCGCCATCGTAAAGCCCAACGCCCGGCTCCGTGCGGTGTCATCCTGCGCGGCCTTGGTGCATTGCTCTTCGACGTACTTGGTCAGCGTATCGTAGAAGTCCCACTCATCATCGTTGATCTTGAATTCGGTGGTGTTGACCAAGCGGTTGGTGAACAGCCTTTTGACTATGCCTGTGTCGGGGTCTGGGAAGGCGACCAGGGCTTCCTTGGGGCGGCGCAGGTAGAAGGGGGCGCTATTTCTGCGCATGGCCTCTTCAAGGCTTTGCACATCGCCATAAACGTCGCGGTCCAGCAGCCCCAGGAACAGGCAGAAGTTGTCGGGGTCGCCTTTGTGCGGCGTGGCGGTCATCAGCAGATAGTGGTCCGTCATCTCCGACAGTTGCTCGCCTAGCTGGTAGGCCAAGGTCTTCTTGTCGGCGCTATAGGCGCTCATCTTGTGCGCTTCATCGACAATGATCAGGTCCCAGCGGCTCCGCAAAAGGCTTTGCTTGGCGTCTTCGACGCGTGATACCCACGAAACAGAGGTGATGACTTGGTTTTCTTCCTGCCAGGGGTTCTGGCCGTAGTTGGCGCGAAGGACATCGCTGCGGATTACCTGGAATTGCTCGCGGAATTTGTCCCGCATTTCGCGTTGCCACTGGAAGGTGAGATTCGCCGGGCAGACGATGAGCACACGTTGCACGAGGCCGCGAATCTTTAACTCCTTGAGAAGCAGCCCCGCCATGATGGTTTTGCCGGCGCCGGGGTCGTCTGCAAGGAGGAAGCGTATGCGCGGCAACCGCAGGAAGTAATCATAGACGGCCTCCAATTGGTGCGGCAGCGGGTCCACGCGTGCGATGGACAGGGAGAAGAACGGGTCATATTCATACGCAAGCGCCAGGCGCCACGCCTCCACGCCCAACCGGAAACGCTTGGAATCGCCGTCAAAAGGTTCCTTCTCCGGCGTGATGATAAGGGAGGCTACTTGGCCGGCGGTGAGAACGGGTTGATGAATCTGGTTGGTGCGCAACCCTTGGCCGATGAGTTTTACCGCATCGCCCAAAGGCACCGTGGCAATAACCTTGACGGGCTCCGGCAGTATCAGCCCCGTTACCACTACATTCGGCTTAAGCTGTTCAAAAGGCATCATTTACTCCCCTACCCACCACCCGTTCTTAACGATAGATATAGCAAAATACACAGGCAGGGTGCAAATGTCAAAATAGGGAACAAATGATGGCGGAAATGCCGATTTTCTTTCTACTGCCCAATAATCCCTATCGGCCATTTTCGGGCTTAATTTTGTCAAAACTAAAAATAAAACTGTTAGCCGAAGGGGAAATAAGGTGAAGCGGAAAGGGTAGGTTTTTAACGTTGCACTCGTCAAAAAGCGGCACACAATGTATACTATCGGCAAGCTTTGGCAAAATGCTGAGCTTTAATCACAGTAGTGATACAGTAGCGATAGATAGCGTTTTGGCCAATAAAATCAATGATGGGCAAGCGATGGCAAGAAAAAACACTGGCGCGCCTGGCTGGACTCGAACCAGCGGCCACCGGCTTAGAAGGCCGATGCTCTATCCACCTGAGCTACAGGCGCGCATGGATACAGTGTACCTTGCCAGGGGCGGCAGGCGCAAGGAAAACGGAACAAAAAGGGTGCACAACATTTTAGTGGGTTTTGGAAATATCCTTCGTTTTCCCAGCGGGAAATTGTAGTCTGTGCTACTACAATACAATTAACACTCGAAAAAACGGGCATCGCTCGTGAATTCGTAGCGCTAGAGTCGGCGATCTGGGCGCTTACGGGCACTCGTGAAGGCGAAAACCCACGAAAATGTCGTGCACCCGAACAAAAAGAAGGCCATTGATTGTAGTCGTCATACAGGGTATACTTTGCCCATGATACAACGTGAGGCATATTGGCCGCTGGAGAACCTAAGCTGTTCTCGGGGGCGTGTTTTTGTGGAAGTGGCGGGTGTGGCGTGTTTGATCGCGGCGGGGGCGTTGATTCGGTTTCCGTTGCCATTTTCGCCGGTTCCGGTGACGTTGCAAACCTTTGGCGTATTGCTCGCCGCATGTCTGGTGGAACCGCACCGCGCGGCGTGTGGGGCGGCGCTTTATCTGGCACTGGGCGTGGGCGGAATTCCTCTGTTTGCCGTGAGTTCGGGCGCTACGTTCGGATATTTGGCCGGATTTATCTTCGCGCCGCACATACTACGCCTTTTCAAGAACCGTGTGCTGGGCATGTGCTGGGCAAATGTTGTGATTTTAAGCATGGGCGCGTTGTGGCTGAGTGTCTGGCCGGGCATGACGCCGTATCATGCGGTGATGGCGGGTCTGTTGCCGTTTGTGCCGGGGGATCTTATCAAGCTGGTGGCCGCCTATAAAGTGGCAGACTGGCTTGCGCCCCGGCATTCAGGATAAAGTGGTAATGAACTGTTGAGTGTGTGAACACCGGGCGATGCGCCCGGAATGGAGACGGGGTAATGCGACGCATGGCGGGGTTTACGTTGATTGAGATGATGATTGTCATCGCGATTATCAGTATTTTAGCGGCCATCGCAATTCCCAATATGCTTCGAGCGCGCATCCAGGCCAATGAGTCCGCGGCGATTGGCAATCTTCGGGTAATTGTTGGGGCTCAGACCGGATTTTGCACGTCGTTCGGACGGTTTGCGGATAGCTTTGATGAACTGGTGAATCCGCCGCCGGCCGATTCGCCCAAGTTTCTAGATGGGGACTGGAACCAGCCGCGCAATGGCTATACCTATGTGATGTCGGCGGCCAGCGGCAGTTTTCAAGTGAATGCCAATGCGCAGGAATATGGTGTGACCGGTGACCGTGGATTTTATGTGGATGCCTCCGGCATTATCCGTTTTCGGACAGGGGCTGATGCAGATTCTGGGTGCCCTCCGATTGGTTCGCCGGCCTCTTAACGGTCCGTTCTAGCTGTGCTTTTTACCCTTTTCGAGAGGGGCAATTCGCCACGTAGCGTCAGGGCCGAAGCGTTTGTGGATGGAGGAATGGCCCGCGGGGGTGTCTCCGTATACCATGCGTACGGTGGCGGTCATGCCAAAAGAAGCGATGAGCACGGCGGCCACGCCGGCCCAAAGGGCATGCCGGATGGGTTTGTGAAAAGCGCTGGTTTCGAGCAGGGGGATGCTGTTTGTTTCCCAGGCACACGCCAGTATCATGAAGGTTGCCATGATGGCGTTTACGAAAATGACACCTTCGGTCAGGATGCGTTGTTCAGAGAAACTGGGCAACGCGCGCTCAAAATTGGCGGTCACGATCATCCACAGAAACACGAGATACAACAATTGCCCTTTGCCCAGCCAGGATTTTGGAATCAATGGGATGGGGCGGTGCAGATGACGCGCAAGCATATACGTCCCCATGGCGGCCATCAAACCCCAGACAAGTACAAACCATAGTTCGGCGGACAGGTTGATGGACTCAAACAGTGGTGCGCGCATGGTGGCGGGGACTACCGACTTGGTCCATTCGGGCACGTTTTTAAAGATGTTTAGAAAGGTAAGCAGGAAGAGGACAAAGCTTACAGCGTAGACCTCCGTCCAGCGGCGTTGTTTGGGATCGCCTTGCACGGTCTTTACCCGCGTTGCCAGCAACCCCATGGCGAGGGCGATTCCAATGCCGTTGATGAATCCATAGCTTTGTTCCAGAAAGCTGTGCCAATTCTGTCCCTGCCAATAGGTCCACGCGGCCACGGTTGCGGGCTCGGAGACGCGCGCGGGATTGCCGGGTGCTACCATCATCAGTTTGATCCAGGCGGCGCCTGAAAATCCTAATCCGCCCACGATGCCGCTTACCAGAGAGGCGAAGAGCACGGGCGGGTAATTGTTTCGGTAGAGCCAGAGTGCCGTTCCAAGGAAGACGCCCACTATTCCCGCCCAATCATCCCCCCGGGGCGGGGTCATGCGGAAGCCCGCGCCACCGAAGTTCAAGAAAACCGGGAATATCAGAAAGCACACGAACCACCCCACTGCCATGTGCAAAAACAAAGAGGCGCCGGAGCGGAATTTTCCGAAAAGGGCAAAATAGAGGGAAATACCGCCTATCAGTCCGAAGATCCAGCCAACATGGTGTGGGATGAGCAATAATCCTTGCGGCCAGTTGATGAGCAATCCTTCCAATGCCTGATCCATGGGAATGTTTTGTTGTGCGGCCAGTTTGGCCAGTTTGTGCAGGTCGCCTTGCCGATGGACGAATAGGTGGGTTACAAGACCCGTCAGATGAGTTGCTGCAAGCAGGGCTTGAACGAAAAATCCAGCCAGTGCACCGCCCGCCGCAAAGCAGGGCAGCCAAAGGATATTGGGGGCGCGCCGTTCCCAGAGATCAAAGAGAAACAGGGCTAGAATGGCCGTGATCGCGGGGATCCAGTCCGCATCGAACCAATAGAGGACGCTTTCATGACGGCTCCAGGTGGCTGCTTCACGGGTTTCCCAATTTTCGATCCATGGGACGACGAAGAGGGAGCTAATGAACCAAACGACGAAAATCCAAGAAAGGGGACGAAAAAGTTCCGTTAATCGGTCACGATCCGCAACAGCAGGAAAGGCCGTGCCCGCGCCGCCCATGCCTCCCCATAGGAAACCAATGACAAAGAGGCAGAAAAAGCCGTAGATTTGCGAGGGTAGGTGACCGGAGTGGGAGAAGGCGATGACTTGCATATAGGAAATGGATCCTCCGAAAGCCCAACCGAGTGCGCCGAACATGGCGAAGAAATGCACGCGCTCGCGCCAATCCGGACGCCCCGATAGGAGGCAGGCAGCCGTTGCGGCGAGTGCGCCGGGGATCATTGCGCCGTATTCATGTCCGAAATTGCCGCGTATGCCCCATCCGATGGAGAGAGATAAGGCCACAAGCAAAATGCTGGTCCAATGCAATCCGCGCAGGGGTGATGTATCCGTCATGCTATTCTCTCTTTCCCGTTCTATTGCTGATGAGAAAGAGATTACGTGAGCGTACGGCAAGATTCAAGCAGTGGCGGCTACTGTTTTCCCGGTGCGAAAGTATCTTCGCCGAGGAGGTCGCGGTGATACGCGCGAATAGTAAAGAACTGGATTATGCGGAGTAATTCTGACAGGGAAATATGCCAATCCTGTTCGATGTAATCGCTGTTATGGGGAAGGCAGCCGGTTGATCCTGTATCCACCGCATAGCCGTCTTCCGTACCGGGTGAGCAGTGAAATCCATTGGAATTGTATAGTTGGATAATGCGCAACATTTCGGACAGGGAAATAACCCAATCACCGTCGGTGTCCGCCGTGTGCGGTTGATCGGCGCCCGTGGGATCGGTTCCGTCGGTTATTTCCTGCCCATCCGAGACGCCGTCCCGGTCTGAATCCGTACACAGCGGCAGCGTGCCCTCGGCAAATTCCTGTGCATTTGTAAGTCCGTCCATATCCGGGTCTGCGCCGGCGCCGTCATCGCCCTCGGAACTGGCCGGATTCAGTCCCCGCAAGGCTTCCCATCCATCCGGCAGAGTATCTCCGTCGGTATCTGTTTGTACCGGATCACTTCCATACACTACGAACTCATCGTAGTCTGGCAGGCCATCGCAGTCAGTGTCGAGTTCCGCGCAAGAAGGTTTGAGGTTCAGGGTATCCGCGGTGAAATCGGTGGGCGTGTCATTTCCCGCGGAAAGCCCCGCAATGCCTTCTTTGGCGTACATGCCCAGGTAGGTGATTCGTATAAGACCGTTTGCGAAGAGTTCGATTTGAAAACTATTGCTGTTTTCCGGCGGATACACCCCCGATCCATTGTATTCCGGAATGGAGTCATAGGTAACGGCAATCCGGTCGTCAAATTGTTTCCAGGAAACTTGGCCGCGTATATTGGGAGAGAAGTCATGAAACAAGGCGGAAATTCGCTGAATGGCGAAATGATTGATTAAGATGGAGGTATAGGTCTGGTCGCCGAAAAGAAATGTGATATAACCATTGCTGCCAATGAAAAATTGGTCATACGACACGCCATACAATTTAACTTCCATGCCACTTAACGATACTGTAGCAAAGCTGTCGTCATCCAGAACTACCGCATTTCCGCCAGAGGGATCGCTTGGAAATGCTTGTGCTGTTTCTATACATGCGCTGTAACCATCGGTATGGTTGATCGGGATGAAAGTGAGAGAACGGTTGGCGAGATCGAAGGGATTCCCGGTTTCATCAAAGAGTTCCGTGAAGTAGGGGGTTTGGCGCACGGTGGTGAACGAGTAACACAGGCCGCCGTTGTCGTCAGTGGCGGGATTGCCTGCTTCATCCGTGGCGTCCACGATAAAGAAATAGGGAGTTGTATTTTGCAGGCCGTTGAGATGGAGCAGATGATCGGTGCTGAGGAGTCCTTCGGCATGCAGTGAGTATATCCCGCAGCCAAGGCCCGCGTGAAGAATCGCGGTGGTGGGTTCATTTGTAGTGAAGGCGACAGTAGCCTGGCTGGAGCCCACGGACTCAATAGCAATACTCTGGATGATCGGGGCGGTGCAATCCACGACAGCCATGGCGGTGGCGGTGGCCGGTTGGCCTGTTCCGTCATCCGCATCGGCATAACTGACGAGCACGGTATCGTTTTCCACCCCTTCCAACTGTCCGTTTCCCAGAGTTACCGGACCGGCCTGAAGCCCGATCGTTCCACGAAATATCCCGGCGGGAATTCCTTCCGTAAGCACAATGCTTTCCGAATCGCCACTGCTGGTGCTGCCCTGCACCGAGGCTTGCCCGGCGCCCTGCACGTCAGCATCACGCAACTCCACCTCAAGCGTGTCCGAACAACTGAAATATGCCCTGTTCAATTTTATCGTTCCCGTGCTGGTGATTAGGACGGGTACGAAATCCATGAAGGAGGTGCTTTTACTGACATCCTCACCGCGTCCGCCGTCGTTTGGCACGACATTGCTGACAAAGCAGTCGCCATGGCTCACATAATCGATGTCACCCCGGACCAGGACACCCTCCAGAATGCCGGTTACCGGATTAATCACGGGAGAACCTGAATTGCCATGATAGGTGTCGAGGTTCGCTACAAAGAAGCCTTCATTATCATTGGCGCGGACCACGGTGTCGTTGCCGAAGGCAATTTTCATGGGAAGGCCGGATGGATGGCCGATCACACCCACGTGTTCGCCCACGGCAATCACGCTTTCCCGGCGGATGGTGAAAGGGTGAGCCCCGGGGGCGGTAATGGGGCGATCCACACGGATCACAGAGTAATCCAAAGTGCCGGTGAGTTGATGTCCCACCACTTCCACGCCTTGATATACACAGTCCGAGGGGAAGGTCAAGACCGGGGTTGTGGCGTTTTCCATTACATAGCCGAAGATGAAATATACACTTGAAAGATCCCCTTCATCATAGCAATGGCCTGCCGTGACAACCAGGTCTGTCCCAACCATGCCACCGCTGCAAAACGCGGCAGTGGGCTGATCGCCAAAAGGCTCTTCCGGGCAGGCCGGCAAACCATATTGCTGGAATTCAGCGGGTAAAATCGTATAGGTTCCATCTCCGTTGTTTGTGACACGGCTTGAATTGATTAGCGCGCAGGAAGAGGCGGCCCATGTCAGGCGGTCCGAATCGGTTTCCTGATAGACGTCGATGCGGTCATCCGTACCATAGATTACTTTGGCGGGGGGTGCAGGTTTCCAGTGAGTGCCGCTTATCAGAGTGATTGTGGGTTTTTCGCTGACGGCCCATCCTCCGGATGCGCACACGCCCAGAACGATGAACATTGGCAGGACAACCTTGACAAGCATTACAGCACATCACCTTATTTCATGGAATATGTATTATCCAGTAATCTGGACAACCGCAGCATCCTTTTTCTTTACACTAGTTGTATCATATTGGAGGGTTTATTGACGAATCAGCCTGGGATCGATTGAATCCATCCCAACAACTGGCGTGCGCGGGCAGAGGCGGAATGATGGTGGAGCAGGTACTCATGGCCGGTTCGGGCGATGGCCGCGGCTTCTTCAGGATGATGGAGGTAATAATCCAATTGTTGATGGAGACCCTTCAGATCATCGAAAAAGACGGCTTGACGCCCGTCCTGAAAGGGGCAGGGGATATGGATGGGCAGCCGTTCCGAAAGGAGCATGCAGCCGTGGGCGGGGAGTTCCCAGAAACGCAGGGTGTCAAAGCCAAAGCCGAAGAAGTTTAGTCCGATTTGGGTATTGAGAAGGATGTTGCCATATTCCTGGGAGGAAAAACGCCCAGTGAAGGGGAGGTTTCGTTTTGCCGCCAAATCTTCCAGGTATAGACGGCGCAGTCCGGCGCGACGATGTCCTGCCCAGAACAGGGGACGCGCGCGGGATGATGGCATGTCTTTTGGAATACGGGCGTCGGGATAGGCAAAGGGAAGCGGAAAGGCATTGGGGCCATATTGGCCGCATGCCAGCATTTCCCGCTTGAAATATCCGGCAACGTTTGCATTTCCCAGATATTCGCCTGTCTTATCCCGCATATTTGCCGCTTCATCCATCTGATCCACTAAAAACAACGGGATATCTTTCGCCGCCTGGATGAGTGTCTGACCAATGGCCGGATCCAGGGCGCGTTCACAATCGCCATAAAGAATGCAATCGATGATGCCGCGTTGCAGGAGTTCGCAAATTTGCTCCAGCGAATAATTAAAAGCGGGGTGGTTGAAGTAGCAAAGATAGTGTGAAAGGGCGGCATCGACTTGTCCATGCAAAAAAGGCTTTTGGGGGAAATCGATGACATGTTGCGCGCCAAGCAAGGTGCACAGGCCATCATAGAGCACATCCAGGCCATAATGCGGCCGGGGCGGCATTACGAAGAGCACTTTGTGCGGAGCTTTTGAGGGATTCCACTCAGGAGGGGAGTACTCTTTCTGATTCGTGTGCGCTTGTTTACAAAGGGGTGCGGCGCACTTGCCGGACACGGCCTGCTGGAGGCTTCGAAGTAATCGTGCGCCCATGGCCGGATCACCCGCCAACCCCCATAGCTCCGCCTGATACTGATACGCGGGGGCGGATGAGGGGGATTGCTCGATGATCTGGTAAAAGATGGTCTGGGCGCGGGTAAGAAATTCCAGGGGATCCGCATCGGGAGAGCGTTTTAGCCATTCGACAAGACAATGCAGCATTTCAAGGTTGATGGAGACCTGATCGTTGGACTGCGGCGCCATGCCGAGGAGTTCATATCCCTGTTCCGGATGGCCGGCCTCGCAACAGGCCTGTGCATGGGATAGTGGATTATAATCAGCCGGAACAAACAACATCAGCATCAGTGGGCAGGCCAGATCATGGCGGGAGGCTTCATCGGCTATGGCGATGCAGGCATCCCCAATGAATATGTTCCCTTGAGCATCCCGTGGGGCTTGGAAAAACGCATCATCTTCCACAGACCATTGTTGATACAGATAGAAACCCTTGGTTGCCGCCTGGTTTTTGATCTCTTCCGGGGAAGGTCCGGTTGTTTTCTGGCGTGTATGCTTCCAGTACCCCGGATTTGGACAAAGCACCAACAAATGCCCGTAGTCCTTCAGGCATGCGCTGAACGTGATTGACGGTTCGGCCAGGTAATCAGGGTTGGCTAAGAGGACTGCATCAAATTTCGTTTGCAAGGACAAGGGACAACCAGGTTGAAGCATTTCAATTGTGATGGAATCGGCAAGGGAACGGCAAAAATCGGCTTCTGTCTTATTCCGGGTAAGCACGTGTATGGTTTCCAGATCGCGTTTGTGAAAAAGGAGGACGGACGGAATAATGGCATCCCCGGCGATGAGAATGTGCCGTACATACCGGGGCGTATAGGCGAGAAGGCGCAGGGAATATTCGTTCAATGATTTTTCCGCCATGATCCTACATTCCGCCTGGCAATATAGTTCGCGCATGCCTTCAGCGCCGCATAATGCGGTCAAAAAATGTCATGTCTGCTTCAATTCTGAACGCAAAACAAGTTTATTGACCTTGCCGCTGGGGAGCAAAGGCAATTGTGCGCGAATCTCAATGCGTTTGGGCACTTTAAAAGTGGCCAGATGTTCACGGCAGTGTTTTTGTAAAACATCGCTGGCCACCTGATATCCCGGTTTCAATACGACAAAGGCGTGTCCCACCTCCCCAAAGAGTTCATCGGATATTCCCAAGACGGCGGCGAAGAGCACAGCGTCATGTGACTCCAGCACATCTTCAATCTCACGCGGGAAGACATTCTCTCCGCCGCTTTTGAACATTTCAGAACTTCTGCCCACGAGGAAAATATTTCCTGCATCGTCCATGTGAGCGAGATCTTGGGTGTAATACCAGCCTTCTTTATCCATCACTTCAGCGGTCTGAACCGGCGCGTTCAGATAGCCTTTCATCAAGGTTGGCCCCCGAAAGGCCAGTTCTCCCATTTGACCTGCGGGCAGGGGTTGCCGGTCGGGGCCCACGATGCGCATTTCATATGGCGGAGCGGCTTTTCCCACGGATTGAGAGAGATGTTCAACCGTGGCATCGGGATCGGTGAAGGTGACAAAACCGCACACTTCCGTGGCCCCATACCCCGTAAGCAGGTGGGCGCCGGTTTTTTGAGCAATGGCGCCGAGGGTTTCGATCATTTGCAGGGAAGCGGTAGTGCCTCCCCAAATGAACTTCTGGATATTCGACCAATCGCGCGATTCAAATCCGGGGGTCTGCATTTGCATCAGGTACATGGTTGGAATCTGGCCGATGAAGGTTATTTTTTCTTTTTCAATAAGGTCTAACGATGCCGCCGCGTCAAAATGGTCCATCATGACAAGGGTGGCGCCGGCATAGATGGCGCCAAATCCAATTTCCACGTCCGCGGCCACATGATTAATGGGGAAGTGCAGCAAGACCCGGTCGTCTTGGTGGATGGAAAAATATTCGACTTCCACCGCGGCGTTTTGAATGATGGTTTGATGCGTATGCAAAACCCCTTTGGGCTTGCCGGTCGCACCGGACGTATACATCAACAGTGCTTCGTCCTCTTCCTCCACTTCGCTTAGGCGTTCTGCGAGCCCGGCGTCCCATTCCGGGCGCGGACGGTTGCAGAATTTATCAAATTCCAGCAAGCCGTCCATGGTTTTGCCAATGACCAGGACTTCCGCGATGGTCGGAAACTCTTCCTGGAAGGTAAATCCTTGTTCCACCAGGTCCACGCCGTGATAATCCCGTAGCGTTATCAGAACAACGGGTTGGGCATGACTGAGGACGTAGCGCACTTCATCCACGCTGAATTTTGGTGAAATGCCCAGCCAGATGGCCCCGATTTTTGAGGCGGCCATAAAGGAAATCAGGAATTCGGGACACGCCATGGCGACCAGGGCGACACGTTCGCCTTTTTGTACGCCCAGTTCGAGAAATGCCCTGGCGCAATGATCGACCTGTTCATTGAATTCCGCCCATGACATGCGCTGTTCGCCGAAGACCAGTGCTTCGGCATGGGGCTTTTGTTTCGCCCAGTACTCCACATACTGCCAAAGCCGCTGCAACGGTTTTGTATTCATTGTGTGCTTACCTTGCGTTAGTCACGAATTAACGCCCATGCATTCTTTATCGCATGTTTTCCTTCCATATTCAAGACGGCAAAGTGCACGCAGGTAGTTCCCGCGGACTTGGTTTTCGCCAAGGCCTGCACCCGGATGTCCGAATTCATGCGAACCATGCCTGCAAAGATGTTGCCTGCACCACACAGACGCTCCGGATCGCGCCCCGCCTCCATGTTGACGATTTCCCGCAGAGCGAGGGAAAGAGTCGCGGTGCCTTGATAGATAATACTGGGTAATCCCACAGCATGCGCAAAGGCCGGAGAACTATGAATGGGAAAATGGATATCGGCGCAGCCATCGTAAATATGAGATTCCATCGGGCCGATATGCAGCACGTTTTCCCAGAGAAGTTCCGGCGCCGTGGGAGGAACAGGGGCGGGGGGAAGGGTGTCGCCGCCTTTTCCGCCGTCGCTACAACGCACTCCCCGGAGCAAAGCGCCAGTATATTCGGTGAATACCAATTCATTTGCGGTATCCCATGCCTGGTATTCCAGGATTAAGTGGGTGCCGCCGCGATGTGGTAGAATTGCCTTGGTAATCCCTTCAAGGCGAAGCCGTTCTCCCGGGCGCACGGGCTTGTGCCATTGCAGGATCTCGCTGAAATGCACCTGGCGGGCAATGACTTCGGCGGGGAAATCGCCGCTTTCCCAAAATTCCGTCAATCGGGAAGAAATCCGCCAGGTAAGCGCGGTGGCCAACATGGGGGGGGCGATAATGCCTCCGGGGCGTTCGTCATCAAAATAGCAGGGATTGAGATCCCCGGTGCCCGCGGCAAAATTCATGCCCATACGAGGGGTAATCTCAATGTCCAATGGCGTACAACGCCGCCCAACATAATGTGAAGCAACTTCCATGCACGTGTGTCCAATCTTATACGGCGGGCCGGCCGATGGTAAAATACTTGAAACCGTGTGATTCCATCACCTTGGGCGTGTATAAATTGCGCCCGTCAAAAATGACTTTTTCTTTCATCAAACTGCCCATGCGCTCGTAGTCGGGACGCCGGAATTCATTCCACTCCGTGGCTATGACGAGTCCGTCGGCTCCTTCCAGGGCAGTATAATATTTTGGGGCGATCTCAATCGCTCCGGAGTAGCGTTCCAGCAGTTTGGCCGATGCCGTAGGATCGAAAACAACGACCTTGGCGCCCGCCGCGCATAGATTATCGATGATATAGAGCGCCGGTGCGCCCCGCAGATCATCCGTGCGCGGCTTGAAACTGGCGCCCCAAAGGGCAATTCTTTTGCCGGCGATGGAATCTCCAAAATACTCCAAAATCATCTTGAGGAATTGTTCGCGCCGCCGTTGATTCACCTTATAAATGGCTTCGATCAAATCACAGGTTAATCCTTTGTCTTTGGCCAATCGCACACAGGTGGCCACGTCACGGGGCAGGCCTGGACCGCCAAATCCTAGTCCGGGAAACAAAAAAGTGGGACCGATCCTGGAATCGGTGCCCAACGCTTCCCGCACTTCATTGATGTCCGCGTCATAGGCCCCGCAAATATCAGCCAGTTGGTTCATGAGAGAAATGCGCGCGGCCAGCATGACATTCAAGGCGTATTTCATCATTTCCGCGCTGCGCGGGCTCATGGTGAGAAAGGGGCGTCCGGTGCGCAGGAAGGGGCTGTATAATTCTTTCATGATTTCCCTTACCCGGACTTCAGTGCATCCCACGACGATGCGGTCCGGACGCATGAAATCGTCGATGGCGGAACCTTCCTTCAAAAAGTCGGGATTCGCCACCACATCGCAGGTCTGATCCGTATTTTCACGCAGGACTTGTTCGATGGCTTCGGTGGTTCCCGGGGGACAGGTGCTTTTGTTGGCAATGATGTGGTATTCGGAAATGGCCTTAGCGATTTGCGCCACGGCGTCAAGCAGGTCGTTGAGATCCAGCGAACCGTCGTCGCGGGCGGGGGTGCCTACACAAAGAAAGACCATCAGGCAGTCGGTTACCGCCTCGGCAAGGTTGGTGGTAAATCGCAGGCGTTCCTCTTCAAGATTCCGGGTCACCAGTTCTTCGAGACCGGGTTCGTGAATGGGCATGCGGCACTCGGACAGGCTTTTAATCCGTTCCTGGTCACGGTCCACGCAGGTGATCTGATGGCCATTTTCGGCGAAGCATGTGCCCACCACCAAACCTTGGTAGCCGGTGCCCACAATTGTGATCTTCATAGAACTCCTCCAACGGTTGCCGGTTTGCAGGCCAAACACGTCATGGTATCAATAGGGCCGGATATGCCGCAAGTAATGATGCAAAACCTATATCCGGCTATTGTCTATACATCGGATAAAGGCGGGTTATATCTCATGCGGGCCAGGGGCAGAAGCCGTCTTCGGAGCCGGTGCAGGGATGATATCCGGAGGAATTGTAGAATTGGATAAGGCGTAGCAATTCAGAAAGTCCGATTGCCCAATCTTGTGGATTGTAGTCGGCGGAATGCAAAGCACAGGTGGTATCACCAGGGCCGGGGGCGTAACCGTCTTCGGTGCCAGTTTCACAGTGGAAGGAATCACTATTGTAAAATTGGGTTACACGGAGAATCTCGTTTAATCCGATGCGGCCATCATGATTATAGTCTGCGTTGTGGGTTCCATCGCAGGTGAGGTCAATGGAGCCTTCTTGCATTTCAATTGCCCCGATGTCCACAGCGCCATTACGCACGCGCGGGCAGCAGCCTAGCCGGGCATCAAAGCATGGACTACCAACAAAATTCGGACTAAACAACAATGAGGTATCACCTGCGTCGATTACAGGGCTACCAGAAAGAGGAATGTAGATATTTTGTGGACTATAGGGGCGTCCTTCATGATTCATGGTGAATTGAAGCACCGGGGACAATGGGGATGCCACGTAGCCCAACAGATCGGAAGGTACATAGCCATTGCCGCCCTCCGAAATACCGATTAGATTATGTCCAAGGCTGTTGAGTACGCCGGAAATATCCGCGCAAGACGAAGAGGCTGTACTAACATTTTCCGCAAGAATGCTATTTCCCATGGTACATAGCCCCCCATTCACAAAAACTCCACCCCCACAGCCCGTGCCTTCTGTGGCAGCAGTATTTTGCGTAATAGTGCAATTTAAAAGATACGCTTCACCCCCTGTCATATATAATGCGCCACCCGAACCGCCAGCCGAATTCTGGCCAAATGTACACATGGTGGCATAAAGACTGCCAGACTCAAGATAGATGACACCTCCATCCGATGTGGCGGAGTTTCCTTTCGCTGAACACCCGAACATTTCGACATGTGCCCCTCCAGAAATATATAAAGCGCCACCACGTGCCGCTGAATTACTCAATAAACTAACACTATTAAGGAAAACGACGCCCCCATCACTATACAGTGCTCCACCATCCGTGGTAGCATAACTATTGAAAAATGCGTTATCACAACCTAAAACAAAACAACCATGCTTATTATAAATAGCCCCACCATGGCCTGCAGCAGAACCGCCAATTGTCCCATAATCATCAATATATACAAAACCATGATCGTTATAAAGAGCCCCACCGTCTTTTTCTGAATCTCCTGAGAATGAAGCTGATGCATATAACTCCGCATGATCCACATAAACACATCCCCCCGCTTCTGTGGCTAGGCCGTCTTGAAAGGAGCAACGAGCTATACTTACCTTTGAGGCTGGATGAATGTACATACATGCTCCCCGATCCGCATATATGGCATGGGACAATGGAATTCCATCTCCAATCTCAATACCTTCCATATACAAATTTATGCCTGAAGCCACTTCAAGCACCCGGAATTTATTCGGTGCTATTGCCCGAAAACCAACGACCAACCCTACAGGATTTTTAATTATTAGATGATCAGAGCGTGTTTTAAAAGTGCCTTTTGGTTTTCCGAGGGTCCAATCGGCGACTCATCAAGTTTATCATAGCGATGCGGATCATTGCTTCGCTGTTGTCTGTAATCACCTCATAGTCCTTTGCCAGTCGCCGGTATCTTCCGA
>JAKQOG010000064.1 GCA_029565395.1 Candidatus Hydrogenedentota bacterium
TACACTGAACCAAGCGACCCCTATCCTCTCCGTGACACCGTCATCCCGGTCTGTATCCGCCTTATCCGGCTCCACAACATTCAATATCCAAGCAACGGCATCATGGACGGCCTCCTCGGACCAAGCATGGGCAACCATATCGAATCCATCGGGAACCGGCAACGCCACACTTACCGTGAACCATGGAGAGAATACGGGGTTGAGTCGTTCAGCCACCATTACGGTGACGGGTATAGGGACAACACCGGGTTCAGTGCAGATGGAACTTTATCAAGATGGGACGTTTTCTATAACACCATTATCTCGACGTGTATCGGCCATGGCTGGTTCCACAACCTTCGATATCCAGACAACCGCTCCATGGACGGCCTCCTCGGACCAAACATGGGCAACCATATCGAATCCATCGGGAACCGGCAACGCTACGCTTACAGTCAACTTTAACGCACATACAGGCGATTATCGTTCCGCTATTATTACTCTATCAGTTACCGGGACAACACCGGGTTCAGTGCAGGTGGAACTCTACCAATCAGGGACACTTTCAGTGACACCCTCATATCAAGATGTCTCGTTTTGTGGGGGGGGGGCAATATTCAATATTCAAACAACAGAGCCATGGACAACTTTCGTGGACCAAACTTGGGTACACATACTGAACCCTACGGGGGTCGGTAATGCCACACTTATGGTCAACTACGAAGTGGTTCCTTTGACCTTTCAATCTCTCCAGCGTTCAGCGATCATTTTAGTGGAAGTAACAGGGTCAACACCAAGTTTGGTGGAGGTAGGATTAAATCAACTAATCTATATTCTCTCTGTGTTACCAGCTTCAAAGAGTGTGTCCAATTTATCTGGGTCAACATTATTTACTATTCGAACAACATTTGGATGGACGGCATCCTCGGACCAAACTTGGGCGACCATATCGAACCCGTTCGGGACGGGCGATGACACGATCACGGTCAACTACGAGGCAAATACAGGGCCGAGTCGTTCAGCTACCATATTGTTAGTTGGTGTTAATACATACCCACCTTCAGTTAATGTTAATTTAAATCAGGAAGCGGGTGATGGAGGAGAAGGGCTGAGTGAAGGGGAAGGGCTGAGTGAAGGGGAAGGACTGTCCGAAGGGGAAGGGCTGAGTGAACGGGAAGGACTGTCCGAAGGAGAAGGACTATCCGAAGGAGAAGGTGAGGCCGAGCACTACACGGCGGATCAAAATGGTGATGGGGCAATCAATCTTTCCGAGTTGCTCCGAGTCATCCAGTTCTTCAACTCCGCTGGATTCCATTGTGAAACAGGAACCGAGGATGGTTATGCACCGGGTTCGGGTAATCATTCATGCCATCCCCATGCCAGCGACTACAATCCCAATGATTGGAGCATCAATCTTTCAGAACTCTTACGACTCATTCAGTTCTTTAATTCGGGTGGATACCACGCCTGCCCGGGTGAAGGTACAGAAGATGGTTTTTGTCCCGGTTCTACATAAAGCTAACTTACAATGAATGCGAAAAATCGTAGAGATAAAATCAATGTTTGTATGTCTCAACTGCGGCTACGAAATTAAGGACGAGGAGGAAAAGGAAGGCTTTTGTCCTGCTTGTAGCTGCCCCATCGGTGACGTTGACGATTACGACAACGACTTGATGTTATGGGATTCGTTAGACTCATAAACACCGGATCATCGTGTAAAAGTTGACATTTTGGCATAAAACCGCTATAATACGCTCACATTTGAATTGAGGCATGGAGACTGCGTGAGGGATGGACCCTTTGACCGCAGGACAACCCGGGTAATGCCGGGTGCCAACGTCCACTCGTGGAAACACGGGAACCATGTTGTGAGTATCGTAGAATCATGCCTTCCATCTCGGTGGAAGGCATTTCTCTTTCCCGCCGTCTTCATACCTAAAAGCCCTGAGAGCACAAGAACTGTATCTAATCGCTCCGGGGCATTCATATTTATTTCCGTTGGAAAATAAACCCCCAGCGGATAGGGAGAAATATGTCACTGCACAATTACTTCATGAACGAATTTCCTCACACCATCACCGCATATCGAGCCGCCGTATTATCTCTGCGCACGCATCAGCAGCAAGAGCCTCCCTGCCATTGCGTACATGATGAAAAAATCCCATGTGACCCATCCCAGTGCGGCCTTACCCGCCCATGGCGTCGGGTACCTGCCGAGCGAGCGACTGAATTAACGGCTCCACCCCACCCTCGATTCAAAGAATCCAATTTCTGGTTCAGTTGGTACATCGTCACATTGCTGAATGAAGGCATCCATTCTCATTTTCGTGAATCGTATCCTCAATGGGTAGCCGAGTACGGTGCCGACCCGATCCCGATGATCCGTTGTGGCCTCGCTGGCTGGCAAGTCGCTCGGCCCTACGACCTGCTCCGCTACGCATCGAGGGATACGAAACGATGGGCCGAGGTTTCCTCGTTCATTACCGAGACGACACCGCCCCGCCTCCGTTCGGTGGGTATTGATCCCGTTGTGTTCTTTGAAAGCCTCGTGGCTGATGAAGATTTTGCCCGGCACAGTCGGATCGAGACGCTCCTCGCAGATCATCTGAGGGCCTATTGTGATGCTCAGAATGCGGTTACGAAGAATAAATAACGTTGGGAAAGGATTTTGATGCGTCGATACAAACGAGAGAATAAATTGAGGGTGACCGATTTTATCCCAGATATTCGGCCACACCCCAAGAAACAGCCGCCCGATTTTACCGAGCGTCATCGTGCCCAAGCTCTCGATAATTTACAAAGGGTATCTCACTCCGACTCTATCGAGATTGAACCGTGGCGCGTCGAACTATGCAGGGCTTTGATAGATGTTCTCGACGATATCGACCCTGAAGATTGCGTACATATGTTTACTGTTGCCGCAGGGTCCCCCCCGGAGGGATGGCGTGAATACAACGTTGAGGCCGCAATCGCCGTCATACGGTTTGAAGAGAACGGCAGTGATGCGTTACTCGCAAGACTCATTGCTGCGGCGTTTGTATGGGGCTTCGGCACGCATAGATACAACAACTTTTATGAAGTCCCGCTTGCGCCCACATCAAGCCCTATTTTTATGCTTGCCGCGCAAAAAGCCCTGAACCGGTGGCGTTCGTTTCAAGGTTTGCCCCCACTGAAATTCGATCCAGATGCAAGACACCTCATGCGTGCCGAAATGGGGCTGCCGTTTGTAGATCCGCTGCCACCGGGATATGAAGTTATACTCCCCCTCCCTAATGTAATTGTTCTCGGCGTTCGATGAGACGAACCGAATTGTTTGAAAGGAATGTATGTTTAACATAGAGCCTTTACCATCATTTACGGGTGAATCCCCTGATTCACCACGGACCATCCCCTTCAATTTTGGCCAAAAGCCGATCAACCGGGTCGAGGATTTCAAGTGGGGCAAACATTACAAAGCCTGTATCGCCTTCTATGCACGGCAGTGTCGGCTGGAACCCCACGAAATGAAGACCCGGTGCGGATACACGAACTATAACCGTTTTTTAAGAAGGCGAGAGCAGTGGAGCAAGTGCTTGCGGCCTATCCCATTGATTTATCTCGATTTGATCGGTGTCGATATGGACCTGCTGAGGGAGGTGGTCACACTGGATCAAAAAGAGTACGAGACGGCGATCCAGTTGCCCCTCCAGCCAGAGTATTTCACAATTCGCATTATGGCAGCCGTCTATTCCCAAGGCCGGTTTCCACCGGAAACATCGGAAGAGCAGGCCATCGAACACGTTCAGACCTATGTCGATGCACATCCACACTACTGGTGCTGCATCCCATGGCCCGGCTTGAAAACGATTTATTTTAATGCCGGTAAACCTCATCGATATGTGTTCTACCGGCCAGAACTCAAAATCAGGGGTGGTTTTGTGGAATTGGGTTCTGACGGATCAAATGAGGGCATAACCCGAATTTTATAAATAAGAAACAGCCGGAGCGATTAAAAATTAAGTGGAGTATTTTTATGCCAAGGAAATATCGAATATTTGGAGCCGGATACTGGATCTCCCCTCATGGGAAGTTTTTTGAAGTCGCGGGAACCCATATCGGGACTGTGTGTTCATACCCAGAGCGATTCGGAATTGATGGAGAGGTGTTACGGAAGGTTTTCATGGCTTATGGGGAAAACTTTGGAGAGGAAAGAATGGTACGAGAATTAGTTATACAAGTATTGGTGAAGGTGGCTCGATGGATCCGGTTACGGAACCGTGGTAACTCCGGCTGGGACATCAATCTCAATGAGATCAATGAAAACACAATGCGGCAACTTATGGCGTTCTTCAAAACGACATATGGAGAACAGATCTCTTTCGATCCAGTGCATCTCAGGGCGGGAAAAGAGGAACTGGATGTCGATGTGGCCTTCATCATCCGGGGCGAATGGCTTGTGAAGAATGGATTTTCCGCCGAAGCAGCACCGGGGGTGGAATCTATAGCTGGTGCCGACCAAATACCGGAGAAAGAAATTGTTCCGGTTGATCTATCAGGTTTGATGGAGGAATCCGAGAAAGGTAAGGCGCAGCATGATAAATGATGGCTCATTGGATAAAACTTTTTCATGGGAGGGGGACTTATGAGCCGGTTTGATATTCACGGGTATGGTTTCCATCCGCCCTTTGAGGGTGTCAACGGAAGGCGTGCTGAAAATGTGTGTCGGCTCGACCTATTCCGGACCTGCTGGGCAATGACACTCCAGAGCGGACGGTGTTTTGGGGCCGGGGAGGAGTCCGATCTTCTTGAGCGGTTCGATCTGGGTCTTCGGGCGCAATTGATGGTTCAGGTCGATGGCGGCGCATACAAGCTGCGGCCCACCTTCAACTCTCTTCGTTCGGAGGAGAAACGAAAGATTACCGAGAGTTTGGAGGAAACATTCATTAAGCTTGCGCTTGAGCGAAGGCTTGGGATTCCTTGGCTTGTCCGTCTTGACCCCTTACTCGATACCCCGATACGGCCTGCGAAGGGCCTTGTGGGGCAGCATAAGACCCTCGGGAGGGACTCTAAAGGACGCTGGCATCTCGTGGAGGTGGGAAAGGTCGTGGGTTCCGAGACGAGGCCTGAGACAGAAAATCAGGGGCGTGAAAGCATCATTGGTGTGAACGGTCAGCCAATCGCAACGTGCACCGAGGCAACCGTGCGGCTTGAAGGCGGTCCCATCAGGGTCGATTTAAAGAATTCAGCACCAAACGGAAGCCGCAATATTGTGATTTCCGAGGATGTCTTTTTCACCCATTACTATAGCGGCCTCAAAGAATTACTGTTAACAGGGGAGGTACGGGAAGAAGGTGTCTTTGGTATGACATACATGATATCGACATTGGACGATCTGCCAAGTCCGGAAACCTACGAGGTCGGATTATCCACATCGCTGGTCGAGGACCCGTCTCGGGCACGAAGTGTCTGTAATGATTTTCTGACCGAAGAGAAACGGGGCAATTTTGTTACGGACCAAAGTCGCTGCATCGGCCCGGATGGGGTAATGGTCGAGATTGAAGGCTACGCTTCAAATGGGACCAAGGAATCTTGGGGTGACTGGTTTTTCGAGGCACATCACATTTAGACCTACAAATAAACTAGAGACCAACCTACGACAAGCTTTTATCCGGAAAAGTGAGTTTCCTCATGAAAGAATCTCCGTGAGTAACCATGAAAGGTTATTTTGTCATGAAAGAAATCAATGAGTCTGTCGTTGAGAAAATTGTTAATTAGTTAATGAAGAATCAACCCAATATTGCGGGTGCTCACTATGCAGGGTTAACGGAGTGGTTCGAGGGCGGGAAATCATGAGTCACATATTCGTTCTCCGGGTACGTACACCATTTCCCCTTAGTTCCAGCACCTATCCCTCAAGGTCATCCGGATCCAATTCACGGCTACCTTCACATACTGGGCAGAGACCATTTACCAATTCAGGGATTTTCGGTGCGCTGAGCGAACCATCTTCGGCCACCAGTGGCCTGCTTTGAGACCCAATCTTCAGGGCACAATCAAAACAGAGTAGCGATCTTGGTGAAAAGTCTGCCATGGTCTATCCTTCTTCTGACAAAGGACTTACGAGATGGATACTGTTTTCTTTCCAATTGTAAACCTCGATTAGACGGTTGGCATTGAGGCCACAACATGAAGATATTATGTCCTGAATGCCAAATTTGGCATTGACGCCACACCATGAGGATGTTGTGCCCGCCCGCCGCCGCCACCGTGAGCGCGCGCTTCACATGCGCCTGACCCTTCACCTCGCTGAAATCCGGCACATTCACCCGCGCCTTGGTGAACAGGCTCGCTACATTGGTCCGTTGCGCCGGGATATCCACCTCGCCCTTGAGAAACGCCACTACCTCGTTCAGCGTATTCGCGCCGATGACCTCCAGCCCCTGCACCACCCCCGCCTCCTCCGCATTCTGCCACGGCAGAATCAGGCCCCGCAGATGGCTCGCCTTTGCGCATATCGCCATGGCCAGCGCCCCCGGCACCGGCCGAATCGACCCGTCCAGCGCCAATTCCCCCACCAAGGCATAATCCGAAATCCGCATGCTCGACAACTGCCGCGTGGCCCCCAGCGTCGCTATGGCAATCGGCAGATCGAACGCGCTCCCTTCCTTCCGCATGTCCCCCGGCGCCAGACTAATCACTACGTGCCCCCGCGGAAAATAAAACCCCGAATTCCGCATCGCCGTGAACACCCGGTCCTGGCTTTCCTTCACCGCCGCATCCGGCAGCCCCACCATCCGGATAGTATTCGACCCCGGAACATTATCCACTTCCACCGATAGCGGGAAAGCGTCAATGCCCAGCACCGCACACGAATTCACCCTTGCCAGCATGCCTAGCCCTCTAGGTTATGTTGTCAGGAAACCCACAGCTTTATAATAGGGTGTATAGCTCGCTAAGATCAAACGGAGACGAGACGATGTGCGGAAAAGCTTGCATCTGCCTTCGGGCACTGCAACGAAGCAAGTCTTGGCAGTAATTCTCATTTAATGCAATGTCATATGGCAGTGGCCGGTATGTTTTTACTTTTTAAATTCAGTGCTTATTTTAGGCCAGTCATTCTGTATTGATTCAGAAAGAAAGGAGGCAATTTTGCTTACTTGCAACGCGTCTGCTTTCTGGGCTACTTGGGTTGTATTGGCCAACATGCCCCACGTTACTTTCGTCTTAAAATTTGTTTGATAACGGGCAACTTCTTTTACCGCTCTATTGATTGCGGCTGAAACAGAATGATTGCCTGTCATACTCGGGCCTATGGCTGGGCTCAGGGTAAAAAATGTCAAGCCAATCAAGAAGCCTTTTCCAAAATTAGCGCCAGCATTTGACTTCCACCCTCCAGCAATGTCAAGTGTAATCACCCCATCTACATCATCTCCGTCATGATAGGGGAAGGAGATGGACTGGAATGTGTTATATTCACGAAGTTTTGCCACTACTGGAGGACCATAGGTGCCTGAGGCCGGACTGTTTGAGAGTTGCACCCCCACTTTAATTGGCAAGGCACTTGTTGTTGTCGGACGCATTTCCGGTTTGATTCTTTGCCAGGCACATCCGTTCATCAATACACAGGCAAAAAGAGCGACAAGAACATAGAGCACGAGGTGTTTGCGATACATAACCCTTCCTTTCCGTATGAGTTTCCCAAAACCCTTCCTAAAATCCCACAATTACATCACACTACATTAAACTTATTGTGTGTGCTGTATTTTAGCAACTATCTTTTTATTTATCAAGAACGGTCACTCTTCCATTACAGCCAAATTTTGTTTGAAGAAGTTTATATTCACAACAAATCAGAATCTCACGCCGTTCCTATCCAGTTCAATCCAATGAAAACTGCGGAATCTTAAGCTTTTCCCCATCCTTCAAGGCGGATTGATGCGCGACGACGCCGCAGACGGTCATGTTGAGGGCCCAGGCGACGTTGACGAGCGGTGTGCGATTTTGAAGGATCGAGGTGACGAACTCATCGCAGAGGTAGCCGTGGGAGCCGCCGTGTCCACCGGGGTCCACACTGGGCGGGAGGGGTGGCCGGGCCAGGTCGACTTTAGAAATGTCGCCGCGGCCCTGGTAATTCATCCCGATCATGGAGCCTTTGCGCCCACGGACGCGTCCGATTTCGCCGCCGTGTCCGGAGATGTCCTTGCTCATCAGCATGCGGGAGATACCGCCTTCGGTGGTGCGCATCAGGGCGATTTCCGTGCCAAAGGCGTTTCCGTACTGATTATTCTCCGGCTGCAGGTGCTTGTATTCGCTTTTCATGCCCAGGCAGGAGACTTCCGTGAAGCTGCCACCGGATACGGCCACATAATAGGCGGTGGAGTGCGTGGGATACCACAGGGGCGGGCATCCGTCCCGCCAGCGCTTATAGGAATCCAGCGGTTCCGGCAGGTGGTGGTAATATTCCCCTTCCGAATACACCAGCGTGCCGAATCCGTCCGCGTTATAAATCTGCCGCATGGCATAGCAGTCTTCATGAAACGCGCTGGTCTCGAACATCATGTAGTTCAAACCGGATTTTTTCACGGTCTCCAACAGCTTGTCCGCGTCTTCCAGATTCCCCCACACTGCAGGCACGGCCGTGGCGACGTGTTTTCCGTGATTCAGCACGTCAATGCAGTGCCGGCAATGACTGGGCGCATCGGTTGCACAAAACACCGCCTCAATATTCGGATCCTTGACGAGTTCCTCCAATGACGGATACGTCTTCTCGCACCGGCACACCTTGGCCAGTTCCGCGCACCGGTCCGGAAACAGATCGCTCACCGCCGCCACTTCTACATTCGGATGATCCTGGAAGCCGAACGCCGCGCCGAACTTGCACACGCCATAGCCCACAATGCCCACGCGTATTTTCCGGTCCGACACCGGCGTCCACTGCTTGCTTGGCGGCGCATCGCTGCCTTTGTCTTCGAAGCCTTGTATCGGTTTCTCCTCGGCTCCGTCTGCCCCGGCCATCGCCAACAACCCGGCGCCCGCGGCGGCGCCCTTCATAAACGATCTGCGAGAAATATCCGGCATGGTAAAACCTCCTGTTTAGCATCTTTTTTCTGCTATTCCTTTCTTTTCGCGGGAAAGAAAGTAACAAAGAAAAGCGGCTATTTGGTTTTATTATGAACACATCTCCCTCCGCCGCCAAAACGAATGCATCCAGCATAGCGCAAGCCAGCATCAATTTACACCTTCCCCACGGTAAAAACACCACTAAAAAAGCATTTACTTGCGCGGGATTGTTGAATATACTTGATGGATGGGCCTATTCATTTGAGGTGCATAGGCGATAAAGGAGACTACCAGGTGGTACGGTGCATCAATCCGGCCAAGCAGAACAAGCAGGCAGCATGGCCATTTCAGAAAGGGCATCCCTATGGTTTATCAAGGAGAAATCAATGGAATACCGGTTAAAACCGGCGATCTTATTTGCACAAGCGACGGTGACACCGGTGATATTCAGGGGCAACTCTGGCGATTCATTGGAAAGTTCATTCCGGGCGAAGTGGACCACATCGTCATTTACACTGGACCCGATGGATGGTGTGTGGAAGCCGGGGCGCAGTTGCACGTCATCAAATTTGAAATGAGCCAGCCATTTTGGGACGCGCGCGCCATGATCGATAAGCGCGGTCCGCTATTGGATGTATTTCACGGCGTGGCCTATCCCTTTGCCAGGAAAAATTTGCCCATGGAAGAGGAAGACCGGCTTCGGGAGAAGGTGGCCGCCTATTGCCTGGATCAAGCAAAACAAAATAAGCCCTATAATGTTAATTTCTTCGATTCTTCCACCGACAAGGCCTTTTATTGCAGCCAACTCGCCTACAAGGCGTATCTGGAAGTGGGTATAGACCTGAATACGGGGCAAGGAGTGCCTCACCTCCCGGGCACCGGCAGCATCATCTTCCCCCAAGAAATCTGGAGCGGATGCGATCACCGCTCTTAAAAAAGACAACCCCGGTTCCTGTCAGCGGTCATATTCAGGCACCGGGGGATGTGTTTGAAAAGAGCAAAACGTCTACAGATTTAAGCTGAATGGCGCCAAAGAGCAACTCACGCCTTCACAGTACTTGTCGCCTTGTTTAATAGCCACTTTAAACGCTTTCTCCACGACAATCTTCACGATGGGCTTGATCAACGGCCATGCCAGATCATAGGGGGAAGGGATAGCCTTTTCAATGGCCTTCAAAAGCTTGTCCATCAACCTTTTCTGCTCCTCGGGGTCTTTGATCTTCTGGATTCCGTAACAGCAGATAGTCTTCTTAATCCATTTCGGCAGTGTTTTGGCGAAATCCTTGAAAAAGGCATCCAAGTTAACGTTTTTCAGCGCTTTGTTTGCTTTCAATTGGGGCTGAATTTTTTGAAGATCCTGCAACAATAGACTCATACTTCCGCTCCTTTTGTGTTTTCCCTTTTACCATACCACGTAGAGCACGCACTGTCTCTCAGCAGTTTTGTTTAATCGCTATTTTGGCTTCCTCAATCCTTCTGAGAAACAAGGATTGAAGAAGTAAAGCACCTACTGTGGGTAGTATGAGACGATCAGGACAATTTGTCAAAGAAATTCATCGCCTTACGGCCCCACAGATTGAACCATAGCGCCCATGTATTTCAAGCCAAGCGGGACTTCTTTACCGCGCAGGGGCGACCAGCGTTCAATCGCAAAGCCGTCCGCGTGCAGGCCAAGGCCATAGTACCCGGTAAAAACCGCCATTTGCGTGTAGTACGCATCCGCCAGAAAGCCTTCATAGCCGGAAGGCGTGCCATCCCACTTGCGCCACTCGCCGCCATTGCCTACACCGTTCTGGAAGCCGCCTGCGGCGTAAGTCTGCATCATGGGCCACAAGATGCGGTCGGCTTCCGCGCGGCGGCCAAGCTGGTAAAGCGCCTGGATATAGAAATACGCGTAACACGCCGTTGCGCCGCCATTCTCGAACGAACCAAAGCTATCGTGGCCATCGTCGTTCTTCGGCGCACCGAGCGTGCCCGAGACATAATCGTTTTTCGCCACGGGAATCAGATTGCCGGGCAATCCGAGATCAAACCGGGTGTATCCCACCTCCTTTATTTTGGCCTCGATGCGATCCACGATTTTGTTTGTTTCCTTCTCCGGTACCAGCCCGCATGCGATGGCCATCCCGTTCACAAACACAAACCAATAATCGTGAAGTTTTCCGTCGCGGCTTTTCCATCCCGCCAGGATGCCTGTTTCCGGATTGAAGAAAGTGGAATAATACGACGCATGAATTTTTTCCGCCGCCTGCTCGAAATGCTCTGCCGGATCGGACCGCTTCGCCAAACGTTCGAGATCAGCCATTCCGCGAAACGCGCGATAGGCCAGCGCGCAGACATAGGCGTCCTCGTGGCCGAAGTTGATGCAATCCCACCAGTTCCCGGTGCGGAACCGATCCTCCAGTTGATCCCCGTGATTGCCCGATCTCGGCCCCTCCGGCAGACCGTTGCCGTCATGATCCATTTTTTCAAGATGCGCCGCATACCGCTCAAGATGCGGCAGCCAGCGTTCTAGCAATTCCAAGTCGCCGGTGACCATGATCACGTCCCACGCCGAGATCAACAGCGCGGGATCGGTATCCATGAAATCATCCACGCCGACGCCATATCCCGGCGCGCCCGCAAAGTACCGATCCAGCGATTCACGTGCGGTCTGAATAGCTTCCACGCCGCCGGGCAGGGGCGGGGTAAACACGGCAGGATCGGTAAACGTAAACATGCAGAACACTGCATTGTCGCTGACGATGTTGTTGCTGAGAATGCCGATATCAGGGCGGTATTGAAACACGTCGAGCCAATGGCGCGGCAGGGTATGGAGGCGCGGTTCCTCTCGCACCAAGTCCGGCAATGGTGAAGGATTTTCCACTGAAAAAACCGTTTCCCAGCGATGCACGCCGGGCTTCGTGGAATACAGGCCGTCCGCGCGGGTTTCCGTGCATTCCACTAGCCTCGCATTCCATTGTCGCACCCCGCGCAACGGTTTTGCGATGATCTCCGCAGCGCCGCCATCGGACCGCTGAATCAACAGGCTGCCATAATCCGAGGCATGCAACAAACAGGGTAATGGCGCGGGAATACCCGATTTCGGATTCACCAGGGGAGCCACCGGCGTCTGTGCAAGATCAAAGGCGAACTGCACGCCCGGTGACACACGAAACAGGGTAACCTTATTCACTGCCCAACTCAGCGCCATCCGTAAGTTTTTTGCCTCAACGCGAATTTCCCAGCGTGCCTGTGTATTGCCAAATAAGGGCATATCATAACGAATGATATTGCCCTCTTGAGAAATAACCGGCTGATCCGAAGTAACTGCAGGGAAAAGCGGTTCTGTCTCCACCCGCGCCCCTCCTTTTGCATCCGGTTTCAGCAGGTTCTTATCCAAGTGCCCCTCGCCCAGGCTGTCCCAGCACAATGCTGTAATCCGCGGACGTTCCAGCGAAGCCGCCAGCCGCAGCCAAGGAGAACGAAACTCTATTTCCGTATCGCGCCGTGTTACGACGAGATCCTTTTCCTGGGTGGGTTCCAATACCGGCGGCGGCAGGGACGCTGCGCTGGAATCCGGCGCCGGCGCGGGACCGCCTTCCACGAATTCCCCAAACACCTCCACTTCCGAAAGCTGGGCGCTGTTGGGAAATTCCTTGTAGGAAGATCGGTCAATCCGCACCCGGAAGTTATCCGTAACGACGGGCTCAAAGGACTTCTCGATAGTGAATGTGCGCTCATCCATCTGATGGCCCGAAACCTGGAACAAGGGTTGGAGCGTTTCCCCGTCATCCGGACTGTATTCCCCCGTAAAGTCCACGGGGTATACTTTTACGTCTGCCCGGTGAATCACCACGCGCGTGATGCGCGCGGGCTGTCGGAACTTTATCCAAACCCAATGCGGATGCGGCTTCGCCACCGCGGAATGCCACCGGTTCGACTCCGGTTTGTCCCTTTTTCCAACCCATTTCCCGTCATTCACGTATACGGCCACTTCGCCGCCTTCCCGATAAGGCGAGGTCAAATACTCCGAATCCGCCACCGCCACCGCGCCCTCCTTGCTCAACGCCACATTCCGCTCCGCCGCCGCCGGAAAAGCGAGTCCCGCTGTCAGAAAAGCAACCGTCCACCATCGAATCATGGCGGCCTCCTTTTTCTCCCCCAACAATAGGTCGAGTTAATGATATCCAAAAGTCTATATCATCACTTGAAATCGCTTGCCACTAGCCCTGATTCCCTTGCCCAAGCGATTTGCGCGCGGTAATTGCGGTCGGCTAGAGGATTGTTCTGCGCGGAGAGTTCGCCGTAGGTGCCCACGAACTCAAAACCCAGTGTGTGCAGCCCCGGAAAGACACGTGCGATATCCGGCACAAAGTCTTTGTCTTGTGTTTTCGTCGAGGCGTTGAACCAGTGGAGATAGCCGTATTTCCGGTGATCCGGCGCGCCGCTATAGCCCTCCGGAAACGCTTTCTGCCGAATCATGCCCGATAATGTGTATTCCCAGACCGTTTCTTTGGGGAATCCCTTCAGATAGTCCATGCGTGGGAAATTCTTGATCTGATGATACCCGCGATACGTGCAGTTGATAAAAATGCCCTTCGGACGCAGTTGGCTCGCACGGGCCATCAGATCGCGCGTGGCCAGCACGGTATCCAATATATTGCCATCGGCGTCCATGCCCAGCGCGGCGCGCGCGGCCGTAGCTTCCGGCGACGGATTCACTACAAAATCTCCCATCTCAAAATCCATGCCGCCAATCTCAAACGTATCAAGCATCCATTCCAGCCCTTCCCGCCACCATGCGCGATTCGCCTCCAACGACGGATCCAGTACGGGCGTCACCTGACGCTTCCCGCCTTCTTCCACCGCCGTGCTGATGCATTCCGGATGTTGTTTGAGATATGTCCCAAGATTGAAGGGATGCTCCCCCTCAAAAAAGTATCCGCCATACGAACACAACCCCACGCCCGGCAGAATGGCCACGCCTTTGTCCGAGGCGTATTTGCATAGATCCTGCGCTGCCTTCACGCCGCCGTGCGAATCCCGCAGAAACCCCCAAATGATGATTCCCTGTATACCCGCTTGCGCACAGTAATCCACCAGCCGCTTAAAACCGATAAGATACGCTTCCGATGCTTTTGGATAGGGAAACGGCTTCTCCGCCGCCGCCATCACCCGTAAAATCGCGTCGGGTTGATCATCCCAGGTCATCCGCGCGTCCCAACACCACAGCAGTATCTTCATCGGATTGGATTTTTCCGGCTCCGGCGCCGCAAAGGATTGCCCAGCCCACAGCGCCGCCGCCCCCGCGCCTGCCACTTTCATAAACTCCCGTCGAAACATAGTAATCCTATACCCGTACCAATTCCTTCATGATATGGGGTTTTAACTTTTCACTCAACGCCCGTTTGGAAACCACATCCACTTTGCAGTGAAATTTCTCCTCTAAGAAATCGCCTAAGCCTACGAGATCATATATGGTTGCTTTTTCACGAAACTCTACTAAAACATCCAGGTCACTGTCATCACGATCATCGCCACGCGCCCGTGAACCAAAAATACCCTGAACAACAGCCTTAAAATCCCGTTCCATCTCGCCGTTCAGTTCGCGGAGCGTTGCAACGATTTCTTCCGCACTCATTTCGAGCAGTCCTTATAGTAGAGGTACGTGCTAAACTTCACGAATCATCTTACCACAAAAGACTTTTCTTAATATCTTCTCCCGGCTTCCATTGCCCGATTTTCTGGGATTCAGCATTTCTTTACTTGTGAATTAAAAATATCATTTTTCGCATATTGTGGCTTGTGTCGGCCTCAAAGAATTGCTATACTTGGTTTGTAGTAAAAGATACGAGGGAACTTTTTGTTTCCGTTTTGTATGTTTATTCAAGGAGAACCTTATCCGGCCGATGGATGGTTCCTGCGGGAAATGTCTGTTTTGGCTGGACCGGAACCGGGTGAAGGAGACTCGGATTCCGGGGGTGGAGAATAACACGAGGATATGGCTGAAGTACGGAGTAATGTAGTGCCGATGCCGAATACCGCGCGGTTGCGCGTGGTATCGCCGGACGGGCTCCCGCTCACTGAGCGCAGCAATGAGGAGCTGATGCTGGCCCATGGCCAGGGAAATGAAGAAGCGTTTGTGGAACTGGTCCGCCGCCACCAGAAGGGCGTGCTCAATTACATTTACCGGATGGTGCACAACCGTCATGTGGCCGAAGAGTTGGCGCAAGAAGTGTTTGTGGCGTTGGTGAAGAACGCCGGGCGCTATCAGCCCACCGCCAAATTCACCACGTATCTTTACACCATTGCGTCGAACATCGTCTCGAAGGAGTGGGCGCGCCAGAAACGCCGGCCGAAGCTGTTCAGCCTGACCACATGGTTTGGAAAAGAAGAAGAAGACGAATTCGATCCGCTGGAACACAGCGGCGATGAGAACGCGGACGTCGTCGAGGCGTTCGAACGCGGCGAGATTTCCGAGGCGGTCAACACGGCGTTGAATCACCTGCCGGAACATCAACGCGAAGCTTTCGTGCTCCGCCGTTTTCAGGACATATCGTACGAAGAAATTGCAGAAATTTTGGATGTGCCGGTGGGCACGGTGAAATCGCGCGTTGTCCGCGCGGAGCGCGGGTTGCGCCCGTACTTGGAGCGATTCCGCGAATACGTCTAGGAACATAGTCATGGGTTTGGACCAAAAACTGCGGAGACATCCGACCCGCTATCAATTGGTGGCGTACACCGAAACGATGGTGGACAGGAATGCTCCCGTTTCGGCGGTGTTGGCGGCCCATGTGGCGGCCTGCCCCATGTGTGCCGCCGAGGTCAAATCCATCCGTGCCTCCCTGGAATGCGCTGCCCGGGCGGCGTTGCTCGAACCTTCCAGCGACCTTACCGCCCAAATCCTGCTCAAAGCCAAGAGCGAACGTGAGGAAACGCGTGTCCGTCGCCGCCCATCATCCTTCGGCGTGGCGTTTCGCATGATCGCCTTTACTTCGGCCATGGCCGCCGTGGCGGTTGTGATATTCGGCGCCGCCATCGGCCAGCCCATTTCCATGAAACCCCTGGAGACCGCTCTCCAGCAGGTTTCCACCGTCGTCCCCTCCGCCGACGTGATTCAAAAAGCAGCAGCGGAAGTGAAGGCGCTCGGTGCAGCCATGCGTACAGCCACGTCAAAGCCACAATCCTTGCAAGAACTCGAACAACGCCGGGCGGTCAGCGCAATGGATGCGGATATCGCCGCAGCCCAAGCCGCCTTGCAGCGCAATCCCGGCTGTGTCCGCGCCACCCACATCGTCAACGCCAACATCCAGCGCCAAGCCGAAACCCTCCGCCACCTCTACATCGAACGGAAGTTGTAAAAACGAGCGCCGAGTAGCGGGCGCAGGGTTCCACAAATAAAATGGGGATCGCTATCGAGTCACAAACCTATTTTTTCTTTATGGACGGAGTGGACGCTGTGTGGACGTGTGTGGTGCTTTGAGAAACCGGGGACACCTGGCTCGACCACGCATAGTACGTGAATTACCAGGGAGATTCCGTCTCGCTCGGGGACTCGCTCGCTTGGTACAGTCCCTGTTTTTCCCGTTGTTTGCGGTAATCATGCGGGGGCGTGATACACTTTGTCTGCCAATTTGGAGAAAGGCAGGTGCACTATGCCGGAAACGTATAAGCGGCCCACGTGGGATGAGTATTTCATGGAGGTGGCGAACACCATTGCGAAGCGGGCGACGTGTGACCGGGGGCGGAGCGGGTGTGTCATCGCGCGCGACGGGCAATTGCTGGTCACGGGCTATGTGGGGTCGCCCGTGGGCTTCCCGCATTGCGACGACGTCGGCCATTTATTTAAGAAAGTGCTTCACGAGGATGGTTCCATCACGCAGCATTGCATGCGGACGGTGCATGCGGAGCAGAACGCGATATGCCAGGCGGCGCGGCTGGGCATCAGTATCAAGGGTGCGACATTGTATTGCCGCATGACCCCCTGCCGCACGTGTGCCATGCTGATTATCAACTGCGGCATCGTGCGCGTGGTCTGCGAGCGGCGGTATCACGCCGGGATGGAATCCGAGGACATGTTCCGCATGGCTAATGTTTCTTTTGAATACCAGCATGATGAAATACAGCAGTACGAGCATCAGCGATAGATTTGGGATTGGAGAAATACGGGTTTTTGGATCGATAGCGAGAGCGATATGGAGAATAAGTATGATTGTCTTGCTTATAACGGTTTTAGGAGGTGCACTTGCCATGGACGCGATTCCCAAGACCGATGATACGCTTTATTCCGTGGATATTCGGAGTGTGCGGGTGGGGGGAGAGATGGGCCGCCGAATCGAGGCTACTGTCAAGAATAATCTTCTGGCACTTGACGCGGATCGGGATTTTCTGAAGCCGTTTCAGGATCGCAACGCGAAGGATGGCTACATTGGTCTGGGAAAATTGATCGATGCGTGGGTTCGTTTTGCGGCGTATACAAACGATGAAAAGGTGATTCAGAGGAAGAATCATGTGATTGAGGCCGCCCTGGCCACGCAGGAAGCCGACGGGTATATCGGACTATTGGTGCCAGAAAAACGGGTATGGACCCTATGGGATGCGCACGAAATGTCTTATCTGGTGATGGGCTTGACGACGGATTATGAATATTTCGGATCGCAGGCTTCTTTGGACGCGGCGAAAAAGCTGGCGGACTATCTTATCAAGCGCCTATCCGCGGAACCTGAGCGGGTTATGGACCCCACGTTGTCGTTTGAAATGCCCACCACCGGCCTGGCACAGGCCTTTCTCAACCTGAGTGACCGCTGTGGCGGTTCCCGGTACAAGGATTTTGCCGTCTCGCGGGAAAAGCTCACCACTTGGGATTTGCCCATCGTCAAGGGCCGCTGGGGCAAGGTGGAAGGGCATGCCTACGCTTACATGGCGCGCTGTCTCGCACAACTGCACCTGTATCGCGAACAAGGCGACCCGCAGTTGCTTTCACAGACCAAGGTTGCCTTGGATTTCCTTACGCAAAAGAATGGACTGGTGATCACAGGAACCTGCGGAGACCATGAATGCTGGCATGACACCCAGGAAGGCACCGTTAACCTTGGCGAAACCTGCGCAACGGCCTATCTTGTCCGTCTGATGGATAATCTGCTCCGCCTCACGGGCGATGCCCATTACGGTGATATTATGGAACGCGCCATTTTTAATGCGCTATTCGCCGCACAGTCTCCAGATGGCCGCCAGATTCGCTATTACACTCCTTTCGACGGGAAACGCATCTATTTTGAAAAAGACACGTATTGCTGCCCGTGCAATTACCGCCGTATCATCAGCGAATTGCCCGGGATGGTCTATTATTGGGGGAAAAACGGCATTGCCGTGAACCTATACGCCGCGTCGGAAGCCACCCTTCCGCTGGACGAGGGGGTGAATGTTTCGTTGAAACAGGAAACAGACTACCCCAGCACCGGCGCCGTCACGATCCAGGTGAATCCCTCCAAGGCGGCCACCTTTACGATCTTGCTCCGCATTCCTGGTTGGGCCGCCAATGCCACTCTTAAGGTAAACGGGGAGGGGAAGATTATAACGGTAGTGCCCGGCACCTTCCAGACTGTGGACCGCGAGTGGCAGCCCGGCGACCGCATTACCCTTGATCTGCCCATGCCAATGCGTTGGGTGAACGGGCGCGTGGCGCAGGCGGGCCGTGTGGCACTCATGCGTGGGCCGATGGTTTATTGTCTGAGCCGCGCACAGAATCCCCTCGTGAAAGACATGGAACTTCGTCTGATTACCATTGATCCCAATACGGTTGAAGGTCCATTTCCCGACGATAGCGTCCGACCCGGCGGACAGGCCTGCCGCGTACATGCCTGGGGGCCTGGCGCCTGGTATCCGCACGCCAAGGCCGATTTGGAATTGACCTTAACGGAATTCCCCGATCCCAGCGGCGAAGCTACCTATTTCCATGTTCCGAATCCCAGTCTGGAATCTTTCGCAGATGACGAACTGCTTCAACCAGTATTGCCGTGATACAAAGCTTTTTTGTTCAGGCTCGGAGCGGTCATGTGGGGGGATTCGGGGGCAAGAAAGATGGTTTTTCGAGCATTTATGGTTCTTGTCTTTGGAGATACTATTATGGAGACGGCCAAGGGGGCATTTGTGAGCTAGCCATAGCCCTTTTTCTCATTTGGGTAAGTTAAAAGGCAATGGTTTGGCCATGAAATGATGGTACTATGCCCTATGTCCGAAGTGCTTTTGAGAAAAACGGCTATTTCTCAATTTCCTGAAGAAAAAAGTATTGTCTTTCTATAGTTTATGATGTATTATGAAAAAATGAGCGGATTATAGTCTTCTTGGCAGAGTGGGTTGTTTTTGGGTTTGGAGACCATATTTTGCCGAGACATTGAGTTGGGTGGTGGGAAGTTTTGTCCTCGGCAAGGGTACAGGGAGACGCTACCGTTTTTATAAAGCAGTGTGCAGGGTAGTGTTAAAAGATGGGTTGTTTTTTTTCTATAGGGTTAAGTGTGCTGATGAGCGGAGGCAGGGTGTTCGGCCTCGAAGGGTGGATTTTGTATGGGGGAAGAATATGCCGGGATGATAGACGAAACGATGCTATGCGAGAGGGGAGGCACACTGCCCAATGTTTATTCCGAAGAATTCTTTTTCTTTTGTTCCGATTTCGCCGTCTTTTTTATGAGCATGGGAATATTTTTACCGGATTTGCCAGGTCCGGTTTTTCTTTAGATGCGGGTTATGAAGCAAAGACGTTTACCTGAAAGTATTTTCAGGTTTGTGATCAACCAAGGCAGGAGAACCTTGACATGAGGGCTTTTTCAGGCATTTGGATGGTATGCGTGGCGGCGTGTGTGGGATTATGCGCAGGTGTGGCGCATGCGGAGTGGACCACGCAGACAATTGAGTTGCACCCTGGCTGGAATGCGGTTTTTCTTCTTGTGCAGCCGGCGGAGAATGGGTGTGAGCAGGTTTTCGCGGACGTGCCCGTGAAGAGTGTGTGGTCGTGGGTGAAGCGATTTAGTTCGGTGCAGTTTTTGCAGAATCCGGACGAGTTGCTTCCAGAGATGCCGGATTGGCTCACGTATTTCCCTCCGTCTCATCCGCAGGCATTCCTCACGGATTTGTTCGCGTTGCACGCGGGAAAGTGTTATCTGATCGAGTTGGATGGGACGGAGCCGCGCACCATCGTGCTGGAGGGCAAAACGGAGATTCGCAAGATAGAGTGGATACCGAATTCGTTTAATTTGGCGGGATTCCATGTAAATTCGGCCGATCCGCCTACATTTGAGAAGTATTTTGCTGGCGATTCCGCGCTTTCGGGGCAAGCGGTATACCGGACGTTGACAAACGGCAAGAATGAGATGATTGGGGATCTTGCGGCAACCCGGCTACGTCCTGGGGAAGCATATTGGGTGTATTGCAAGGGTGCATCGTCCTTTTCGGGGCCGCTCAAGGTTGATTTCGATCTTCGGGAAGGATTGGATTATGGAAAGGACCTTTTAGAGCAGACGCTGCGGTTGAAAAATGTGTCATTGGAGGAGAGGACGGTAACGGTGCGGTTGCGGCCGTCGACCCGGCCGGTGAAGAGCAGCGTCAAGAGCGAGCTGCCCGTTTATGGGGGCGATGTAGCGCTTTCTTTTATACGTTTACTGGCGTGGCGGCCTTTGGAAGAGCCGCTTGTTTTTCCTTTGGCGCCGGGGATCGAGCAGGATCTGCGGCTGGCGGTGCGGCGTGCCGCGATGAAAAAGCCGGGGTTGCCGGACGCTGTGTATGAGAGCATACTCGAGGTTTCGGACGACAAGGGGTCATTTTTCGAGATTCCAGTTTCTGCCAAGGCGGGGGGTGACACGGCAGGCCTGTGGGTGGGAAATGTCAAGGTCAATGCCATAAGCGAGGCGGGGAATGCCGCGGATTCGGTGACTCCGACCCCGACGGCGTCCGAGTTTACATTCCGGATTATTGTTCATGTGGATGAATCGGGCGCAGGGCGTTTGCTTCAGCATGTTACGTTGATGCAAGTGCAGGCGGTGCGTGAACCGGACCCGGACAATCCGGGTCATTACATCGAGACGGCGCCCCCCCGTTATGTCTTGCTGACCAACGACACCCTGATTTCACAATATGAAGGCATTTCGATGCGGGATGGAAAGCTTGTGGGGCGGCGTATCACCGCGCCGGTGTTTGGGTTCCGCGATCCCGTGTCTCTGACGGGAGATATTGGGACAGCGTTCGAGGCGACTCTGACGATGCCGTATGACGATGCATTGAATCCCTTCCTCCACCGCTATCATCCTGATCACGACAACAAGGATGAGCGGTACTCCAGCACGCTTGCGGAGGGGAAGGAATCATTTACCTTCGAACGGGCAATCCGGCTGGAGTTCAGCGCGGAGGATCCGGATGACATTGACCCGCCGGAATGGGGTGACAAACTCCTCGGGGGGATTTACCGGGAAACGATTACCGGCGTACACAAACGCGATCTTCATGTGCAGGGCACCTTCCTGCTCACGCGGGTGGTGGATGTGGCGCTGTTAAATGACGGCAATTAGTTGAATGGCGGCGCGGTGGCGCGCCGCCTTCTTGCGTAGCACGATAACCATGCCATTGGCAACAGTACGATGGGAAGCGAAACGATGCATACGAGCAACGCAGCCACAGTTTTGAGGAAGCGGGTTGGAACACAGGCTCGGGGCCTGTTGAGGCGCGCCACATTTGTTCTTGCGGCATGCCTGTTCTTGCCCTTGTGTGGAACAGCCTGGGCGGTTCAGGTCCTCTACCAGGACGATTTCGAGTCGGAGGACAATCTGGAGAACTGGGCCTTGTCGGGAGATTGGCGGTTCAAGGCCAACAGCGCCTGTTTGCCCAACCAGTTGGGGTATAACAGTCCATCGACGGCGTTAGTGTTCGATTATGCCGGCGAATGCGCTTACCGCAACAGCCGTATCGGGTTTGCCGCCATGCGGCATGATATCACGATTCCCATCACGCTGCCGACAGTCACGTTGGAATGGCAGGATTATGTGGGGGCGGAAGTGGGGTCCGACTTTTATTTTGTGCAGGTATCCACGGACGGGGGGGCCTCTTGGCCCATAGAAATTTTCCGAGACAGTGTGGATGAGACCTTCTGGGATGTTGAGACGGTCGATTTGACGGCATTTATCGGGCAACAGATCCGGCTTCGTTTTGGTTTCGTTGCAGACGCCACTATTACAAATTATGGGTGGTATGTAGATGATGTGCGCATTTTTGGGGAACCGCTGGCCGAGGGCGTAAGCGCGATTGCATTGAATGGCGCCACGGTGACGGAGGGGGATGCCGGGACCGTGTCCATGGGGTTCACGCTGGACATTCAGCCGCCCAATCTCAACCCCATTGAACTGGAGCATGCGACGGTGAATGGCACGGCGATTGCGGGGCTTGATTTCACGGGTACTTCGGGCCCGTTGGAGATTCCCGCCAATATGAGCACCTATACTATTAATGTTGCCATTTTGGGGGATGCGCTATTTGAGCCCACGGAGTTTTTTGAACTGGTGATATCCAATCCTTCGAGTAATGCCACTATCACGCTGGACCGTGCAACGGGAACCATACTGGACGACGATGATCTGGAGTGTCTCTATGAAGAGGATTTTGAGACGCCGGAGGGTACATTTCCGTGGACCACGGGGTATCCGCCCAGTCAGCAACCGAATGACCCGGATTGTACTCCGGACCCGAACGATCCTGGTTGTGCCTTGAAGTTGTGGCATATTCAGCCGGTGAGCCAATGTTTGACGGGGGCCGCGGGGCCGGGGTACAGGAGCCCCACCCATGCGCTAGTGTTTAATGACGAGGCGACGTGCACGTACGACACACCCGGGGGCGTGGAGGGGAGTGTGGCGATGACGAGCGGAATCGACATTCCGGACGTGGACGCGCTGACGGCACAACTGAGTTTCAAGCACTTTCTTGAGATTGCGTACAATGCGATTCAGCCACAGGCCACCACGGCGTATGTCGAGATTTCGACCAATGCGGGGATAGATTGGGAGATTCTCAAGTCGTATTCGCCGCCCACGTTGTCGGACGAGCATTTTGTGATTCCTTGGAGCGAGGAGGTCATCAGCCTTTCGGAGTACCTGGGCAAGGATGTATTTATCCGGTTCAGGTTTGTCCAGCCGGATGAAATCAATTCGCATCAGGCACGGGGCTGGTATATTGATGATTTCAAAATTTGTTACGCGCCACGGCCGAGCGGCGTCAGTAAAGTGATTGTGGACGATGCTTCGGGGCAGGAAGGCAATGTTGGTTCCGGACTGCTCTCTTTCCCGGTGACAGTAGTGCCTCAGAATCCGCAACCGATCACACTCTCGTTTACCACAGCGCCCGTGACCGCGCCCAATGCTGCAATCCCGGATGTGGATTATGTGAGCACAAGCGGGTCCCGTGTGATTCCTGCCAATACCTCCGCGGGGTCGTTTGACATTGTACTGATCGGCGACGATCAGCCAGAGCCGTCCGAGGAAAAATTCAAAGTCAACGTACTCGGTGTTTCTCCCAATGTATATTTGGTGAATTCCGAGGCGATTGGCACGATCCTGGATGATGATACGCCCTCAACGTTTTCAGTAGGTGTTAAAAATACGAATCCTCCTGTAGTGGAGGTTCCGGAAGCTGCCGGGACCGTTACCTTTGACGTGGTGCTGAGCCAGGCCCGCACCGTGCCCATCACGGTAACCTATACCACCGAGGACATCACCGCGCTGGCCGGACAGGGGTTGGACTATCTGCCCTCTTCCGGCACGCTGACGTTCCCTGCCAACACGACGAAGAAGACGATGACCGTCACGATTCTGGATGACAACCAACAGGATCCGGACGAGACATTCTACATCACGCTGACCACCGAATCGTCTTATGCACAAGGCGGCAGCACGGCTATCACGATTATCGACAACGAACCAGGGCCTCCGCCGGGAGCAAGCGACCTTACCATCGGAGATACGTCCGTAGTGGAAGGCAGTTGCGCAAATATCAGCGTGCCGGCGCCCTGCGATCAGATTTATCATGCCACATTCCTTATCGAATTGGACCATGACAATGCCGGTGATATTTCGATGGATTACTTTACCACCGGCCTCACGGCAACAGATGGCGAAGACTATATAGGAATTGAAGGGACGGTGACCATCCCGGCGTTTACGACGCAGGCCGTGCTGACGGTGGACATCCAGGCGGACCGCAAGATTGAAGGCGGCGCTGATCGCGCAGAATATTTCGATCTTGTCCTGTTTAACCCGCAGGGCAACGTCAACGTTATATCAAACCGCGGCCGTTGCACCATCCGTGATGATGACTTCGAAGCCACGTTATTCGGCCTCAATGAAGGCGACATCACGTTGCGTGATCTTGATGAAGCCGTGCCGGAGACGAGCCCGCTAGTAGGGGTGCCGCTTGACTTTACCGCAGCGGAATTCAAGGGGTTTGACTATAGCCGCCTGTTCGGTTTCCACAACGACTTTCTTGTGGCCGTAAATCTGGTGAATGGAACCTATAGCAATGCCGCCAACCTGAGCGCCATCACCACCGGGAACCTGAGTGGATTGGCCTGGGACCATACCAATGGCCGTGCCATTGTCACCTCCACCAGCGGCGAGGTGCTGGTGATCAATATTAACAATGGAACCGTTTTGAGCAATCAGCCGCTGGGGCCGGCGTGGGAAGCGGTGGCGGTGCATCCCACGAGCGGCCGTATTTACGGAATCGCGCGAAATGGCGCAGCAGCCGAACTGTATCAGATTCAACCGGCTTTGACGGGATGGCAATGCACATTGATTGGAAATCTCACCGGGGTGACCGCAGCGGCGGGGGAAGCCGGATTCTGGGATTGTGACTTCGATGACCGCACGGGCAAGCTGTATGTCAACGTTTACGTGGATGGAGGCGCCGACCCAGATTATTGGGAGACACTTCAGGTAGATTTGCGATCCCTGAATGCTCCGGGCAATTTGGATACGCGCGTAATATTGCAGGAGCCCCCTGTTTCTTCGATGGCCATTGCCACTCCGCCGCCCCCCCCCTCGGTGGAATGGACGGGTGACCTCTACTATGACGGAGGATCGCCTACGGGAATGCAGATGGTGGGCGTGGACAATGCCGGTGTAGGCCGGGTGGTGACGGGGATCGGGGATGTCAACGGCGATACGTTCGAGGATTTTATGTTTACGGCGCCGGATGAGCCTGTTGATTCGCTGACGGACGCAGGAATGGTATTCATTTTCTTTGGCGGGCCGGCCGGAACTTCTTCGATCATCAACGATTATTTGCGAAAGGATGCTGCGATTGGCCCGGATAACCCTGATGCTTCTCAAGAAATTGTGATTACGGGAAGCGCTGCCTCGGAACATCTAGGACTGAGCGCCACCGGCCTAGGAGATATGAACGGTGATGGCATCGCGGAATTCGCCTTGGGCTGGACCAATGCCGCCAACCGGGGCGGTGTATTCCTCATTTACGGCAGCCGTACCTTCCCCGCCAGTTTCGCCACATCCTCCATAGGCGACACTGCGGCAGGGGCCGCCGTGAAGGGTGTGAAGATCATTGGAGCAGACGACGGTGATGGCGCGGGCGCCTCTGTCGCCAAGGCAGGCGATTTCGACGCAAACGGCCTTCCCGATCTTATTGTCGGCGCTCCGACGGCGGGTGCGGGTGCAGCGCCGGGTGCGGGGGCCGCGTATATTGTTTTCGGTTCCAGTTCAGGCATAGGCTCCAACGGGCTTATCCAGTTGCAGGCGCTTGCCCCGACGCAAGGCATTCGGATCCTCGGCGAGACCGTGGGATCTGGTTTTGGCACGAGCGTTAGCGGTATTGGGGATTTCAACGGCGATGGAGTTGAGGACGTGGCCATTGGAGCGCCCGCCGCGACGAGCAATCAGGGCAATGTCATCATCATCTTTGGTCATGTGGACTACAAGGAAAGCGATGCCCCCAATCCGATCAATCTTGCCCGGTTGAGTGATGGGAACATGCCTTCGCTTCCAAATTCACTGTATTTCACCCTGAATATGCCGGATGAGGGGGGATTGGCCTCCATGGTCAACCCCGGATTCTTGACGCCTCCTTTCCAGCCGGGTGACCTGGGACTCCTTCCAGGCATGCGCCTTACCGGAGAAGGCGGTGGTTTCGGCAAAGCGCTGAGTAGCTTGGGCGATGCCAACGGCGATGGGATCGATGATATGATAACTGCCGCGCCAACGTATGATGGTTCGGCGGCGGCAGAACGGCATTGGGGCCGGTGTTATCTTGTGCTTGGCGCGGCGGGGGAGCTGCATCAACCGGAGAGCTTGGCCTCCGATGTTGGCAGTTCGGTTCCGGGGCTTTTGCTGACAGGGATAGACCAGGGGGATGCCGTGGGCGCCTCTGTAGCGGGTGCGGGGGATATCAACGGCGATGGCCTGATGGATGCGCTGATTGGCGCGGCGAATGGAACACCAGGCGGGTTTGGAGGCGAGGCGTACGTGCTGTGGGGTTCCCGCGGCTTACAAGGCGAACTGTCCTTGCGTGATTTGAGTTCCCTGGGCGGGGCTTCCTCGCCTGGAAAATACCTCTACAGCACGCACTCAGGGACTGATTTCTCGCTGGGGCTTTGTGTTGCGGCGGCGGGCGATCTCAATAGTGACAATGTAGGCGATTATCTTGTGGGCCGCAAGGGTGGCGCCTTTGTGTTATTGGGTTCGGCAATCACCGAGGCTGCGGAGTATAAGAATCGGATCCGCTCGGCAGTGGGGCTGCTGGGCAATTTGCCCGGCGGGGACACTGTAGGCTTGGACAACGATGTCCACCGGGAGGTTGGACTGACGGGCAACGGCAGTGTGTCGCAACCGGTGTCCAGGGTGACGATTAACTTCACTGGCGGCGGTTTTGGCAGTGAATTGCTGAATGCGAGCACGCAATCGGTCACGCTTTACCGCCGCGCCGCGCCGGATGTGCCGGTGGGCAATGGCCCTGAAGACGATGATAAATGGATTCCCGCAGGGGTGCATTGGCTGGTGCTTACGGATCGCGATGATTTCAGCAATTCCACGATCGAGTTTTATTACCGGCCGGGAGATGTCGCCGGCCTCAACCTGGATAAGATAGGCGTATTCTATGCGAAGCCAGGCGCGGCGTTGAGTGAAAACACCGCGTGGTCCTGGTTGCCTTTTGTCCATGACCCCGACCGGGGTGTCTTTTCGGTGACGCGCAAACATAACGATGACCCGCAAGCAGAGTTCAATGGCTATTATGCGTTGATTCAGGCGGATCTTATTACGTATCTTGGGGGCGTCATACCGGCGGTGGGAGTGACGCCGGACAACCTCTCTGCCAAAGGTCCCGTGGTGTCCCCGCCGGAAAGGGCGTTCTGGCATTCCCGTGAAAAACGCCTGTACGCGGTGAATGAGGGTCCGCTCACCATCCAATGGCGGAATCTCGCCGATGAGATCGTGAGCGAGGTGCAGGCATACAACTTGTGGCCGCCCGCGAGCCGCGGCGTGTACCAAGATTACATAGCGGACAGCACGTCGATTAATTTGAGCAGTGTTTCCGATCAGATCACATTCCAATATGCGAAGCTCACGGATTATGACGATGCGTTTGTCAACTTGGCGCCTGTGGACTCGGACAAGGTATTGACGGAGAAGAGTTTTAAGGCCAAGCTGAACGTAAGCGATGTCTCGGCGACGGCGCGGGCTCTTGTCTTGTTGTCCACCCAAGCCTATCCGGATCAGGGGAATATTTACTTCCAGTTCGTGCGGGTAGTGCAGTGGTCCAATCCGGAGGTAATCAAAGGCGGGGCATCCGGGGTGCAATGGCCGGTAGGCCAATACATTGCGGGGGCGACCGATACGAACTATGCCACTTATCATGATGAGGCGACGGGATCCCCGTATGTGTTGTTTGGGAATGCGCCCTATGCGCCGTACACGGCCCGCTATCCTGGTTTCTATGATCGTGCGACACGCACGGGAACAATCGTTCCGGTGAATGTCAAGCGCGGCAGTGAAAGTGATCTTGTGCTGGCCTTCTATCAGCAGGGCCGGAAACTCCTGGATGGCACGACCGGCGGTTTTGTCTTGAATCCATCCACCCACCAGCCCATACCGTCGTTTGCATGGCCGTATGCGGCCACCAAGTATCTGCTCGGATGGCCGTCCGGTCTCGACACCATCGTGATTGCGAAACAGAATGGCACAGGAGAGTTGGATATCACCAAGTACGGGGCAGAGTTAGACGTGTATGTTCAAAACACTCCTTCATCGCCAGGGTTCAACCCCAACGAAGAGCATGCCATTATTGCGCCCTACGGAGGGGGCCAGGCGATGTTCGCGTTACGCAATGATCTCAATAAATTCAGTAATCCCAGTGCTTCAGACTTCACGTCGGCGCCGTGCGCGATTCTGGTCTACCGCGATCCGAACGACCTTACCCTAGATGGCACGCCCCGGATGAAGACCCAGCCGTTTAGCGTGGTGGCCACCCAGGGAATCTATACCTTCGGGCCGTGGCCGGGGGTCAGCGGCACGGAGGACCCCTATGAAGGAACAGCGGGCGACTTTATCCAACCGCCGTATCCGTTGAGTATCTTTGCGTACAGCGCCGACAATACCTACACATCGGATTCCGCAGATTATGTGTTTGAAGATCGCACCGGGCATCACTGGGCGAAATCGGCCACTGGCACCGAAGCCTCGTTGAAAATGCATTTCTATTATCCCGTCAAGGATGATTTCTACTTCCCGCAGGCGTATCTGAGTAAATACCCGGACCGCAATTTTGTGGTGGGCGGCGACGATGTGCCCTTCCTTGACGGTGGTCCGTCGGTGGAGAGACTTGATCCGGTGGATGTACAGTATCAAACCATCTGGCCGGATGACATCCCCACCATGAACCTGGGTGAAGTGTTGATTGAGGCGAAATATGGTTTGCCGCAAATAAACGGGCAATGCAGTGTGGACGTGGTGTATATGGAGTCCGGCGCGGCAGCGCCGAGTGTGCGGTTGATAGACCCAGTCATTACCCGTGAAGTGCCCTTGACGGGAGTACCCGCGGATGCCGCCGTTGGCAACCGCGGCCCGGAAATCGTTTTCCCCACGTTGCCTCCGGCCTTGAATTACCGGTTAAGCTACGATCCGCTACGACGGATGCTTCAATTCAAGGGAATTCTGATCGATCCGGTCACGGGATTTGACTACGTATTGCTCAATGTGTTTAGTACGGCGGACAAGAATCTTATCCTTGCTCTAAGCGCCGACGGCAGTAACACTAATTCGGATTGGTACAAGGCGGTGGATGCGCTTGCCACGCTGGCAGCGGATGTCCATGTCATCAACAACAGCGCCACGGATCCCTATACCGTGTTGGCCCTGACAACGGGGAACGCGCAAGGCACGGGCTATGTAACGCTGGCGATGCAGAATGCCACGCAGTGCAGCCCGCTTCCCGTGAGCCTTGAAATCATGAAGGTGGCGGACAACCTCAATCCGGGCAAGATCGCGGTGGTGAAGCCGGCGTGTGTGTTCGAGGAAAAACTGACGCTGATGAGCACGCTTGATTTTGGCGGGCATCCGGAGAATTTCGAGTTCGAGTGGCTGTATGTCCCGGATGATGGCGGGACCATTCCGGACCCGCCCGATCCCGCGGATCCTACGGACCCATGGGATGTGCCCCCGCTGGGGAGTCCGGCCAGTGGCACGGGGCTCAATACCATTACCATCCAAGGGCCGGGGTTGCTCACCTTGACGGACAACTGGTTTGCGCTCCGATACAAGCGCGTGGGAGGAGCAGAGCCATGGGGGGATAACTGGAGCACATGGACGCCCGCGCAGTTGGCGGAAGGCTGGATCAAGCGCGTGGTCGGTGAGATCAATCCGTACAACCAGCGGGCGAGCGGCGGTGGCATTGAAGGAGCTGAACAGTGTTTTGCCTCTTTTGGCACCGAAGCACCCAACACGCTGGTCAGCATGATTAGTCAGGCAGGGCCGCGGTGGACGGGGAGCGTCCCGCTGAACTGCGATAATCTGGACGACTTCGGGCTAATTCCTATTTATGAGACCGTGCTCAATCGCGGTGCGGATCTCAGCATCAACGCGTTGTCCCCGGTGGATAATCCCGGGGTGAATACTGCCCTGTTGCTGGTGGCCAGCCGGATCTGCGAGCTGTATGCGCTTTTGGGCAACGAAGCCTATGCCGATGCCGAGGATCCGACTATCGCATTTGGCACGGAAGACGGAACCTACGGGGCGGAGGCGACAACCATTCATGCCTTTATGAATCAAACCTCCTCGTTGCTTGAGGAGGAATTGGCGTTGCTGCGCGGACGTGACGACACCTTTGCGCCGTCTGTCGAAGTGTACCCTGTCTACAACAGGCTCATGTGGAATTTCACCAATGACATGACCGGCGGAGAAGTGGCGTACGCCATGAACTACAACATTCTCGATGCCGTCGAGGGTGGGGATGGGGTCATCAGCGAGGCAGATGCCAAGCGCCTGTATCCCCAGGGGCACGGCGATGCGTGGGGTCATTACCTGACCGCGATGACCACCTACTATATGCTGCTGCGCCATCCTTTCTACACCTGGGTGCCGCGCTCCGAAGCAAAACTTGTGGGCGGGGAAGCCGTCACCGTGGATTACCTGGACGAACGGAAGTTCGCAAGTGTAGCGGCGGCAAAGGCAAAAGCCGGCGCTGAAATCGTGAACCTCACCTATCGCAGCGCCTATGTCGAGGATCCCGAGGATCAATGGCAGGGCTTAAAGGATACGAAACCGGAACGGGCCTGGGGCTTTTCTGAATGGGCCACCCGGGCCGGTCAAGGCGCGTATATTGACTGGGTGGCCGCGAATGCGATTTTACGCGCGGAAGATCCAGTCCCCGAACACACTAGTATCCAGAAGATAGACCGTACCACGGTGCTCGACATAAACCAAGTGGCGTTGGATTATGGCTGTATTCAGGCGAAAGTGGATGAAGCCGATCTTGGGTTGAATCCGCTCGGCTTGGGAAATAATGTTATTCCGTTCGACATCAGCCCGTCGCTGATCGATGACGGACTGACCCATTTTGAGCAGATATGGGATCGGGCAAAAACGGCATTGAACAATGCCGCCG
>JAKQOG010000066.1 GCA_029565395.1 Candidatus Hydrogenedentota bacterium
CAGGAACAACCAGATTGCTGCGGCAAAGGCCCAGGATACATGTGTACCCATCCCCAATGCCCGTGCCCGGCGATATCCACGCGCCCACCACAGGAGGATGGAAAGGGTCAGGAAAAAGCCGGCCAATATCCACCAGCCACCTTCTTTAAGCGGGACGAAGGGCGAGAAACCATGCTCTGGTCCCGGAGGGTTCAACGTCAACCAGAAGAACTGGCGGACGAATTCAACCGGATCCCAGTTTACGGAGGCTGCCATGTTGAGCCCGATTATCTCGATGGCGAAAAAGCCGAAGAGCAGCGAGGCAAGACCAAGCCAGCCGAGGTAGATCGGGCCAATCTGGGCCTGACCGAATTTGCCCATCCAGTAGCTTGCGCCTGTCAGCGCAATGCGGGGTTCGTCCCGGGCGGGAAGGGGCATGCCCATTTCGGGGGCGTGCACCAGTTGAACCTGGGTAAATATGTTTTGATAACGTGCCATTTCTTTACCCCTTCGCTCAAGACCAGATTGGAATGTTGCGCCACCATTCCCACCATTCGGGCCAGCCGCCCGCATAAAGAGGTCCGGCTATGATAATGCACACCGCGCTCCAGAACCCTGCGCTCAGCGCGAGGAATAGTCCGAGACGGTGGATGCCGATCGTGCCGACCGAATAACCGATGAAATCGCGGAAAAATGTATCTTCATATTCCGGCGTTTTGACGTTCTCGCCCTTTTTCGGATTAACCGCGGAAAGGATCAAGGCACCATGCAAAGCGAGTGCAAAGCAGGTCGTAAAGAAGAACGACACCGCAATCATATGCGCCGGATTATAATGGAAGTTCACATATTGATACCCGGTGTTCGACACCCAATCGAGGTGGCTGAAAATTCCATAAGGAAAGCCATAACCCCAGGCGCCCAACAGGAACGGCCGGAAGACAACAAGCGTCACATAAGCCAAAATGGCAAAGCCGAAGGCAATCGGAACATGATAGCCCATGCCCAGCTTTCGGCAGATTTCGACTTCGCGTAACGCCCAAGACACAAAGGCGCCCGTCGCGCACATTGTGATGATTTGCCAGAACCCGCCTTCTTTCAAGGGGGCGAGCCCCAGACCATATTTGATATCAGGCGGATTAATGGAAATGAGCCACGGGTTCCACGTCGGGCCCAAAGAAGCGGCATAGAATATCAATGCCGTTCCCAATATTGCGCATATCGCTGAGATAACGCCGAAGAATCCGACATAGAAAGGCCCGATCCAGAAATCGAACAGATCCCCGCCGATCAGCGTTCCACCGCGAACACGGTATTTTCTTTCAAAACTCAACAGCGACATAGCACTTCCCCTGCCACCTGTGCGGTGGACCACCTGATTAAGATATTTTGTCCCGGGAGGTCCGTGGTGCGTGTGCGCCACGAACCTCGTTGGGGCTTGGGTTCAGGTCAGCTAGCCGGTGCAGCAGCCGGCGCTGCCGCCGGAGCCGCAGCAGGAGCTGCTACAGCCGCTGCCGGTGCGACCGCTGGACCTTCGATCCAGTTGAAGCGATCAGTGCTCAACAGGATGAAGTGGATCAGCAGTGCCAAGACGAACAGGAAAATTGCCAAAGCAACGAGTGTCCTGCGCGGATCGAAGATTAACCAAAGTCTCCACATGGTACCGCCTCCTTATGCTAAAAATGTCATGATGGTTGCGCTTGCAAGCTGCATGGTGTCTTCCAGCATGGCGTAGCCATTAACGCTGGGGAACCACGGCCTCCAACTCCACACCAATATATGCGCGACAATCGCGATAATGGTGAAAATGATGAAGCTGCTCACAAACATTTTGTGAAATTCCTTGGCTTCTTCCGGGGTCAGATATGCCCCCGGGCCAAAGCGTTCGTTATCGCTCATATTCCCTTCTCCATATTAGCCCCAATCGAGTTGCACCACGCACCTCTCCCGGGCGGTTGCCTTGCAGCACCTGACGCTGCCAAGGTTTCGGACATCCGGTGAGTACCGGATGAATAAATGGAGCGGATCATACGCCGGCTCCTTCAAGCATAGCCGCCGCAAGCCGGTCGGCTGAAACATGGTCTTCACCTGCATGGCGTGCGCCACGTTCGGCCGCATCGCGCAAATTCTTGGCGGCCGAGATGCGCACGAGGACGGGTTGCGCCTCAACGATGGCATCCAGTTTCTCTTTTGCATCACGGTCCCAGCGCAGCGCGGCTTCGCGCCGGGCAGGGGTGGCTGCGCCTGCATCCATTTGGGTAGACAGCGGCAGGATATGAAACAGCGCGTCGAACAACGCGTTGCACACTTCCTGGATCAGATAAGTTGCACCGGAATAGCCCATATAGGGAGTTCCGGTATGGCGGCGGATCGCCGCGCCGGGGAAGGATGCGGGAATGAAAATGCCGCGCGCGCCACATTCGGCCATATACATGCGCTCATTATAGCTACCGAACACGACAAGTGGCGGATTGGCGGCAATCGCATCGCGGACGGCGTGATTGTCGGTCTTGACCCCGGCCTTGCGACCGAAGGCAAAATGACAGGGCAGGCCCATATCGTCTTCAAGGAATTTCCGGATGCCTCGGGCGTAGGTGTCGTTTGCAACAATGCCGAAGCTGGCGGTGCCGAAGAA
>JAKQOG010000068.1 GCA_029565395.1 Candidatus Hydrogenedentota bacterium
GTATTGGGCATAAAAGATGTGGTGACTTTTGAAGGCACTACCGTCAAGGAACTGGAAAAAGAGTTCCACGCCTCCGTGGATGTCTATTTGGAGTTCTGTAAGTCCCGTGGCGTCAAACCCGAAAAACCCTATTCCGGCGAATTCCGCTTGCGATTAGACCCAAATCTGCACCGTGAACTGGCGCTTGCCGCAGAACTGGCCGGAGACTCCCTGAATTCATTTCTCGCCAAGCGTTTACGGGATTCCATCGGAGAGGCATAGATTTATAGAGGCAATGATGTCGAGGAATTTTGTGCTATACTGGATGGAGAAAAAGGGAGTAATAAATGGGAACAACACATGTGACAGTGATGGTGCGAAATCCTGCAGGGCCGGATAAAACATGGGAAGGCTTATTCTTGGTGGATATTGGCGCGGTGGACTCTTTGGTGCCAGGAAATGCACTTCGTGCAATTGGCCTAACGCCAAAATCCAAAAGAACCTATGAATTGGCGGATGGTTCAGAGGTTAAGATGGATATCACCACCGGCGATTTGGAATTCATGGGGGAAATAGTTGGGGCAACGTTGATTTTTGGCGCAGATGACGCTGAACCCATTTTAGGTGTCACAGCATTAGAATCCGTAGGTATCGAAGTAGATCCGCGCAATCAACGCTTGAAACGTCTTCCTGCTACGCGGCTGAAATAGACAGTGCGCACGATATTCGGCAAATGACTTGGGCAGTTCAAAATCTTTCGCTTCGTTTTGATATACTCGGCCAATGTTGTCTATACATCAAAAAGGAAGTCCCAACTGCCCTGGCAAGTTATGGCGGGAAATCTTTGCATCAACAATCCCATGGAGAAGCGTTCATGGCCCTTTTGACGAATCGGCTTGGGGGAAAGGGATTGTATATTCTCGATGAACCCGAAGCGGCACTATCGCCAAAACGGCAAATGGCGGTGTTGCCGGTGATTCATGATCTTGTGCGCCGGGATTCCCAATTTGTGATCGCCACCCATTCACCAATTATTCTGGCGTATCCCCACGCGAAGATCTATGTGCTTTCTGAAGAGGGGATACAAGAAACACCCTACAAAGAAACGGAGCATTTTACCATTGCAAAGGCTTTCTTTACACATCTGGATACTATGGTGGAAGAACTGTTATCAGATAATGATGCAGATATGCTGGATTTTCGTGCCGACAATGAATAATGATTGCAATCTGTCTTTTCAATCCTTGCAATAAACACGTGAAAAGGGATATCTTCATTGAATCTACGGAGGAGAGACTATCATGGCAAAGAAGAGTGATTTAACACGGCGTGGATTTCTGCGGACGAGTGTGGCGGCCGGAGCGGCGATTGGATTTCCCTATATTATTCCATCTTCGGCGCTGGGCAAGGATGGCCATGTGGCGCCGAGTGAGCGGGTGGTAGTGGGATGCATAGGTGTGGGCAATCGGGGGAATGCCGTATTGGGCGAGACGCTGCAATGCAAACAGGCCCAGGTAGTGGCCGTGTGTGATGTGAAGCGGGACTGGCGCGAAAAAACCGCCACAACGATCAACGACTTCTATGGCAACAAGGATTGTGCCGTATATAATAACCACGAAGAACTCGTCGCCCGGACGGATATTGATGCCGTGAATGTGGCTTCGTGTGATCATTGGCACGTGCTCCATGCGTTGGCGGCAGTGCGCGCGGGGAAGGGAGTTTATGTGGAGAAACCCCTGGGGATCACTATGGAACAGGACCAGGTAATGCGGGATGAGGTGAAGAAGCGGGGTGTTGTTTTTCAATTTGGCACACAGCAACGTTCCGACCGGAAATTCCGGCATGCCTGCGAACTGGTCCGAAATGGTTATATCGGCAAGATGCATACCCTTTATGTGTGGGCCCCTGCAAGCAGTTCCGGAGGATATACCGAACAGGCTCCGGTTCCAGAGACGCTTGATTACGATCGGTGGTTGGGGCCGGCGCCCTTTGTTCCCTATACGAAAGAACGCGACAGCAACAAGTGGTGGTGGTTTAATTCGGATTATGCCCTGGGATTTATCGCAGGGTGGGGAATACACCCGGTGGATATTGCTGTTTGGGGAGCAGGGGATGCCATGCTCACTCCCTGCTGGATTGAAGGCACTGGTCAGTTCCCCACGGAAGGTTTTTGCAATACCGCCACGGACTGGAAAATCACGGTTAGTTACGACAGCGGCATTGTTGTGGAATACCATGCTCAACCTGCGCCAAAGGATTGGTTGCAGCGGTTTCAGGGAGATGAGGGGCACGGAACTGCTTTCGTAGGCGACAAGGGATGGGTACAGGTGAGCCGCAGTGGTCTTACTGTTTCTGACAAGAAGTGGGAGAATGAAAAAATCGCCAAAGAGGGGATGCATCTCTATGAGAGCAAGCATCATGTCCAAAACTTTATCGAATGTGTGCGCGAGAAAAAACCGCCCGTCTCAGATATTGACGAAGCACTCAAAGGCGATCTGTTTTGCCACGCCTGCGATATCGCCATCCGATTGAAACAGCGGGTCCGCTGGGATCCGGTTAAAGAGACGTTTGCGGATGCGCCGGATGCGCTTGCACGCATGACCCAGCCGATGCGCGCGCCCTGGAAACTTACCGAGGGATGAAGAAATTAGTATGTTCCATCCAGTGCCGCACGGACTGCATGCAGCAGATCCGCTCGATGGTAAGGCTTACTGATGAGGCGCAACCCTTCGTTGATGACGAAATTTGTGTGGATGACATTTTCGCTGTAACCGCTGCTGAATAGGAAACGCATTTTGGGATGAGTAGCCTGAATGCATTCCATAACCTCCCTTCCGCTGCGCTGGGGCATCATTACATCGAGCAATGCCAGATCAATATCATGGGCATGTTCCTCAAAAATCCGCAATGCTTCTTCACCATCGCAGGCGGTCAGTACTGTGTATCCTGCACTCTCTAAAACGTGGCAGACCAGCCGCCGAACCGCCTCCTCGTCTTCGGCCACCAGAATGGTTTCTGTTCCACCTGCCGTGATGAATTTGCCGGTTTCCCGCACAGTTTCCGGAGAATGCTCAACGATGGGAAGATAGATCTTGAATACCGTTCCCTTTCCAAGTTCGCTGTAGACATGAATCAGGCCATTGTGTTGTTTCACAATGCCGTAGACGGTCGCCAGGCCAAGGCCGGTTCCTTGTCCGACTTCTTTGGTGGTGAAGAAAGGTTCGAAGATCTGGGAACGGGTGGATTCATCCATGCCACAACCACTGTCGGTCACACTTAACCGCACATAATGGCCCGCCGTAGCCCAGGGATGCGCTTGGCAATATATATCATCTATAACGGCATTTTCCGTTTCGATGGTCAGCGTCCCCCCTGTGGGCATGGCGTCACGCGCATTCACGCAAAGATTCATCAACGCCTGCTCGATTTGGCCTTTGTCGGCAAAAACGGTGCCCAGGGTATCTTCGGGCATGAAATACAGATGAATGTGTTCACCAATGACGCGGCGGATCATTTTCAAAACACTCTGAACAAGATCGTTCAGATCCAGATTGGCGGGAAGGATGATTTGGCGGCGGCTGAAGGCTAGCAACTGCTGTGTCAGATCTGCCGCACGTTCCGCTGCTTGGCGTACGGCATCGAGCGCCTCTTGAGCGTTGGGACTATGGCGCAAATCATCTTGTATTATGTCGATATAGCCGAGAATCACCTGGAGGAGGTTGTTGAAGTCATGGGCAACCCCGCCCGCCAACTGTCCCACCGCTTCCATCTTTTGCGCCTGCCGTAGTTGTTCTTCCAGGCGCTTGTGTTCGGTGATATCGGTAAGCATGCCAAACGATCCGCAGAAATCGCCGTTTGAATCACGCAATGGGGTTCCTGACACGATAGTCCATAAATCGCTGCCGTCCGCACGCCGGAAACAGCGTTCATAGTGGCCGGTCTGACCTGTTTTGTGCAATTCTATTTTCTTCTGATGATCATCCGTATCGGCTGAATGCATAAAGTCGGTAATCTTGCTGCCGATGATTTCCTCCACGGTGTACCCTAGCATTTCCGCCATGCGGGCATTGACGAAGGTGGTTTGGCTATTGGCATCGATGCTCCATATGCCTTCCGCGGCGGTATTGACAATGCGGCGGTAATGTTCTTCGCTTTCACGCAATGCATCCTCTGCCTGTTTGCTTTCAAAATGGAGAACCGCGATTGCTATTTGATCGCTGAGTTGGCAGGCGAACGCAATTTCATCAGGTTCCCAATGATGCGGCTGATCTACGTGCTCAAGGCAGAGGAGGCCGAGAGTTTTGCCTCGTGTCCGGATAACTGCGTCGAGCATGGAGGTTATGCGCATGGGTTTCAGGTAGTTTTCTACATATCCAACGGTACGCGGATCGGTTAACGGGTCATGGGCGTCGACATATTTTGCCGTTTGGAGCGCCTGAAACTCGTTTTCATATTCATGACGCCGCAACACTGCACCTGAGGAGTGCTGACGAATAGAGGCTTCGAACAGATCAATGCACCGCAGCTCATTTCCTTCCTCGTTAAACAACCAAAGGCCCGCACGCCCAACTCCCGTGATGCGGGCGGTGACTTCTGTAACTTGGACAGCTAGGCTGGGAATATCCCCCGAAATAAGCGCGGGTGAAACTGCAATCTCGATAACGGCTTCCTGTTGTTTTTGGGCACGCTCCAAGGCAATCCGGAGAGATTCTTCCGTCTGTTTACGATATGTAACGTCACGGAGTAAGCCAAGTCTTCCTTTCACGTTAGCCCTGGTTATAATCTGCGTGCCATTGAGTTCGCCATGGAAGAAGCCCCCATCTTTTTTTTTCATGCGCAATTCGATGTTGTGCGTCGGTTGTCCGGATACAATAACATTCTGAAAAAGTTGAATAGCTTCTGAAATATCATCTTCATATACAAATTCACTGAAATGACGTCCCACCATTTCTTCTGGTTTCCATCCGAACACATGGAGGGCGGCGGGAGAGAGGTAGGTGACGGTTCCGTTACCATCGGTTTGAAAGATAACATCGATGAGTTGTTCCGCCATGGTGCGAAATCGTTCTTCGCTTTGCCGGATGGCCGCGTCCGAGGCGGCAATCCGCTTCATGGCAGATTCTGAGCGCCGCAATAAGATAAAGAAGAAGATCAAGATTGTGGAAATAAACAAGGCGGTAAACAAGGCAGGAATGCCTTTTCCGTGAATGCTTTTTGCCCAGTCATGGGCATCGACGTCCATACAGAAAACAGCGATTATTTTTTTTGTTTCTGGATGACGAATCGGGATCGCGGAAGTAATCCAGGTGCCCCATCGATCAGTATAGGGGCCCGTGACTGACTCCACGCCGTTGAATGCCCGCCGCATGGCGTCCGGGGCTTCTGTATAAACCTGCCCTGGAGGCGAACAGTCCTTTGATTCTGCCGGTTCCGAATCGACAAAGAAAAAAATATCTGGTTCTTTTAATCCAAGGAGGTACAAGAAACGGCATTTCGAATTACTCCGTTGTACGAGGAGGAGTTGTTCCTTTAGCCGCTGGTAGTCCGGCAGATGTACATCGGAAGATGATCCGGATAAATTCACGACGCGCCCGACGTTGATAGCCCGTGATAACATTTGTGACGCGGACAGAAAGTCAGTCCGCATCGCCGCATCTTCACTGTTGTGTACACGATATACAAACAGCGACGCGGTGGTGAATACAGCCGAAAGGAGAATGATGAGCAGGCGCGTTGAAAAACGGCCGCCCTCCCCAAAAATTATCCTTTTCCAGCGTACTGCCATGGAACAATGTGCCTTCGCGTAGTATCCCCAACGCTGGGGCTATGAACAACATGTGTGTATTCTAACATAAAGAAATGCGCAGGTAAATGTATGGATTCGATGCATTTTTTTGGGAAAACTGTTTTGTTGAGAATGCTTCATTTTGCAGGCATTGGAAAAAAGAAGAAAGATTGTTTTGGAGTTTGGCATGGCTTGACATATCCTTTTATGCCACCATAAAGTAGTTTGAACGAAGAGGAGCGTATCATGGCAAGTGCAAAACCGGTTTCATTGGCATTGTTGGGCGCGGGAGCCAGGGGAGAATTAAATCTGGCGTCTCTGGCAAGGAAACACCCGGAGGCGTTGAAATTTGTGGCAGTTGCGGAACCGCATGAGGGGAGGAGGGAACGTTTCATCCGCCAGTATGGGATCAAGCGGGAGAATGCATTTGCGGACTGGCGGGAGATTGTCACCCGGCCGGCATTGGCCGATGCCGTGATTAATACGCTTCCGTGCCGTATGCACTATGACTCGGCCATGGCGATGATGGACGCCGGATATCCCATGCTGCTCGAAAAGCCGATGGCGCTGGAACCCTGGCAATGCATGCGATTGATTGAAACCGCCCGGACAAAGGGGCTTATGCTTGCCGTCGCGGTTCAGAACCGGTACAACCGAATTTACCAGCGAACCAAAGCGCTGCTGGAGCGTGGAACCATCGGGCGGCTTATCAATCTGGATTGTGCCGAGAATATTGGATACTGGCATTTTATTATGAGCTATGTCAGGGGCATCCATCATCACCATTCGCTTTCCCATTCTTTTATGATGGCAAAAGGCATCCATGATATCGATCTGATCCTGTGGCTTGCCGGGAAGAAGGTGAAGCGGGTGTCGAGCTTTGGCAGCCTCAGTTTTTTTAACGCGGACAATGCGCCGCCGGGAGCGCCGGAACGCTGTATGGCGGGGTGCCCGGTAGGGGAAAGTTGCGTGTTCAATGCGGTCCGGCAGCATCTTAAACCCGGACGTCCGGATATTCCGCTCCGGCTTTGTACCGGCCAATCCCTTGATGTTTTCATGGATTTGATAAAGAATCCGCGGCTTCGGTCCCTGGGATCCATCGTCAGCCCGGAGGACATCTCGGAGAAAGGCATACTCGATGCCCTGGAAAAAACGGACTACGGCAAATGCGTGTTCAGATCCGATAACGATGTGGTGGACCACCAGACGGTCAGCCTTGAATTTGAGGACGGGGCGACTTGTTCTTATTCGCTTTCGGGATTCAGTGTGGCGTGGGAAAGAACGCTCAATCTTCATGGTTCAGAAGGGGAGATTCGGACCGCTGATTTTTCTGGCCGCCTGGAAACACGAACCTTTAATCCGGCAAAGGTCTGCCGGGAACGCATACCGTATCATGGCATTCTTCATGGCGGTGGAGACAAAGTAATTTTGCTGGACTTTGCAAAAGCAATCCAGCGGGGATCCTCTGAAGGCTTATTGATTGCGGCAGAGACCAGCCTTGAACCCCATTTAGTGGTATTTGCCATAGAGAAAGCGCGTGTTGAAGGCAAGGTGGTGGAAATGGATGCCTTCCGGCGGCAAGCCGCGAACGTTCCCGCCGGAACTGTAAACGGCTGATGCCGCCTTCCCCATGGACAATATATCAGGAGAACAATCCTTCGCCCCAGGCGGATACCAGCACGCTGACAAAGTTCGCGATGAGTTCGTTTACAAGCCCTTCGCCGGGCTGGTTGGCCCCCAGGTATTTTACGAAGCTCACATGGCCGTCCAGATAGAGACTATTACAGCCGCCCGGAATGTGATTGAAATAGGGAACACCCGCGCCAGTGCCGATAATGTCAATCATGATTGGAATTTCGCTCTGGGCCTTTGCGGTCGCCGCGGGGTTGTTGATATCTGTGATTAAAAACCGCTCAATCCCTTCACGAAGCCGGTACACGGTAGTGCTGTTTCCGTTGCCCATGGGGGTTCCGTCATCATGCTGTACTTCCGGGATGTCATGATCAGGCGCGGTTTTGTCTCCGCCCAACCATATATCCGAAATTACATTATCCGCGCCACGGCCTAATTGGAAAGGAACCTGCATACTCAGATCAACAGCATCGGCATTCGGGAGAAAGCTCAGGACAGCCCCGATGTGTGGTGAGGCCTCGTCTAAGGATGATCGGTTCTCAAGCCTGTTTTCCGCTTTGTCGAAGACCCATCCAAAATAGATATAACTGACTTGCATCAACATCGGATTCCAGAGGATCATCCATTCACCCTTGGCATGGACGTTGCCTTCCAAATCCGTGCAGGTGGGTTCCTGGCACTTCAATGAATCCACCGTATCCATGGCATCCGAGGGGCACACCAGGATGGAAGGATCCGTCAAATATTCAGGAAATATCGTGTGAGCCGCCGGCCCGCCGGCCATGCCGAAATCAAACGGCGCGCCTGGTGTAAAAAACTGCATGGGGGGATACAGTTGGCCTCTGGCTTCGTTTGCGTACATCTTGTAAATAAGTCCCCATTCTTTCAGATTATTCGCGCAACTGCTGCGGCGCGCCGCCTCCCGCGCCCGGGCAAGGGCGGGCAAGAGGATAGCGGCAAGAATTCCGATGATGGCAATCACAACCAATAATTCGATGAGTGTAAAACCCCGCTTATGCATGATCAAAATCCTCCATTCTTACGTTGATCGCAGAAATGGGATTGAACTTCCCCACGCCATCAGACTAGCGCGATTTCCCCTTTTCGTCAAGGAATATTTATCCGATTTTTCGAGATTATCGCGCAGCGGCATTGCAATATTTGGAATATTGCCATTTTCACACTAGACTATGGGCGTGTAGGGATGGATATGGTTAAAAAAGTTTGCGACATGAGCATGGATACAGGACCGAATACAGTAAATCAGATTTATTGGAATCATAATAATCATTATTACGGGTTCCTTCTGTCGCATGTGCCGGTGGATTGTGATGCCGCGTTGGACATTGGCTGTGGCACGGGTGAATTCGCAGGACGTTTGTGCGCGATCTGCAAGTCAGTGGATGCGATCGATTCAGATTCAATGGCAATCGAGACAGCCCGGCATTTCTTCGCCAAGTATGCGAACATTACATTTCAGTGTAAAAAATTCGGTGAATGTGAATTGCCGCATAATTACTATGACTACATAAGCCTGATTGCAAGCTTGCATCATATGGATTCCCGCCGAAGTCTTGAGTATGCCAAAAACATCCTTAAGCCCGGCGGCATTCTTGCAATTCTTGGTTTATATAAGGAAACGGCCGTCTTCGATTATCTGCACAGCCTTGCGGCCGTTCCCATTGATTTTATGTATCGTGTTGTCAAGCACTCATCGATTTCAGAAAGTACGGAAACGATGGTTATTATTCCTCCGGAGGAAACCTTGAAGCAGATTCGCGCAATGATGAACGAGATTCTGCCAAGGCACGTATTCAGACGTCATTTGTTTTGGCGGTATTCGGTACTTTGGAAGAAGCCGGAGGGATGACGGTATAGTCTGTGTTTTGTCGTATTTAAAGGCATCGTCATGTTAGGTTTAGCCTTAAAGTGTTACGTCTAGATTGAACCAAAACGTGCGTCTTGATATTGTTATTCGAGACTTTTACAAGGAGGCATGCTATGACACCCTCAGCGTTGGAAGCGCAGCGAATCTTGCGCGATGGCGGCCAGTTCCAATGGTATGTTATTCCTCTTTTTGCCTTGGTGGTATATGTCTACGCCAACGAGATTGAACGGCGCAATTGGAATCTTGTGCTTGCCGGGTTGGCCTTTTGGGGGATGGACTGGTTCAATGAAACGTGGAATGGGCTGGTCCTTCATTTCACCCAGTACGCGCCCGTCTGGGGTGCGCCCGGAAAAACCGCCTTTCTTATCCTGATTGGCCTGAACATTGAGATCTGTTTCATGTTTGCAATTGCCGGTATTGTTTTTACGAAGATGCTCCCGCCTGATAAGAGTATAAAGATCATCGGGATGCCGAATCGTCTTTTCTTTGCAATCACCGGCTCAGTTTTTTGCGTGTTTGTGGAATATCTCTTAAATCAGGCCGATGCGCTTACCTGGGACTACTCATGGTGGAACCGAGGCGCGCCGTGGTTGATCTTCCTGCTGGGGTACCTGCCTTTCTTCCTTGTTGCTTTTTGGATATTCGATATGGAAAGTCTTAAACGAAAAATCAAGATTGTTTCCGCTCTCTATATATTCGACATAAGTTGTCTTGTGCTATTTGTGGGCGTTTTGAAGTGGATATAGTGTCTTTTTTGCTATATTCGTTTAGGTGTGACTCTTCAATGTCTAGCAGCAGCCCGAACTTGGAGTACCGATATGACCCCTTCAGCATTGGAAGCGCAGAGAATCTTGCGCGACAGCAGTTTGTTCCAGTGGTACGTTATCCCTCTTTTCGCCTTGGTGGTATATGTCTATGCCAACGAGATTGAACGGCGCAACTGGAACCTTGTTCTCAACGGATTAGCCTTATGGGGGATCGACTGGTTTAACGAGATCTGGAACGGGTTGGTCCTACACTTCACCCAGTATGCGCCGGTGTGGGGCGCCCCTGGGAAAACTGCTTATCTCATCCTTATTGGTCTTAATATTGAAATCTGTTTCATGTTCGCCGTCGCCGGTATTGTCTTTTCGAAGATGCTTCCCGCGGATAAACGGCTCAAGATCCTCGGCGTCCCCAATCGTCTCTTCTTCGCACTCATCTTTGCCGCCTTTTGTGCGTTTGTGGAGTATCTGTTGAATCTTGTCGGCGCGCTTAGCTGGGATTATACATGGTGGAGCCGAAGCGCGCCCTGGGTGATTTTCCTGTTCGGGTACTTTCCCTTCTTCCTGGTTTGCTTTTGGGTGTTCGATATCGAGAAACTCAAGCGGAAAATCGGCGTCATTTCCGCGATCTATGTCATTGATGCTATTGGCCTTGGTCTGTTTGCCGGTATATTGAAGTGGATATAATCCTAGTTTTTCCAAGGCAGGATATATATATTGGCGTATTGATGCAGGATATTTTTGAAAAAAATGTCCTCTGTGCCATGCACGGTACAGATTTCCGCAGTGTGGTCTGCATGGTACAGAGGCATGAATCCATATCTTCTAGAACTTTAAGGGAAAACAACTCCCCCTTACGCTAACAAGAGGTTATACTGCCACCCTCCCCGCGCGTATCAATGGACCATGATATGTGCGGGCAATGCTAGAAAATGAGCCCTATCCACTGGAACGTGAAAATCCAGCAAATCCACTCCAGTACAAACGAGACCCAATCACGCGCGCTGCCGTCTACGGGTTTATCGGGCAAGGGTGCAAACTTTTCCATCGTCTCATTCCTCCTTCTGTTCTGTTGGTCAAAAAACTTCGACTCTCTCCACTGGGCATAGAGTATAGCATACATGGGCCTTGATACAAGAGTCTCAAAAAAAGGACTATTTTTAACAACGCTAATAAAACTGCCAGGTTTGGGGTACTGGGTGTCGGTTTTGGGGGATATAGAGGTTGCGAAAGGGGCTGAAAGGACAAAAAGTGTGTGAGGATGCCAGAGGGAATGTAGCCATGGATAAAAAGGGACGGTATAGAACAACAAAACGCGCCGACTGATACAGACCAATCTCGATGCAAATTTTGGAATGGCGTCGATGGCTTGAAGAGCATTCATTCCTGCACATCGTGCGGTTCCGCACTCAAACAGCCCCCCCCTTCGTGTCAGACAGTTTACGAACGTAGAATTAACCGTTGGCAGTGCATTTCTCCTCTTAGCAAGAGAAAGGAATGGGCCTTCCCAAAATAAGAAAAATAGAAGTATCAATGCTTCAATGTATGAAAATACATAAAAATTTGGACCACTATTTAGCTATTATCTTATATTAATGTATTTTTGCAGAAAAATCGTTCTTGAACTTTTCTCTGGGGGAGCATAAAATGATAGAAGGACTGTTCGCGAAAGGATGCGGGTCGGTCTATATGAGAAAATGAGAAAAAAGTAGATGGAGTTATTCTGGTGTCGGGAGAGTTGGCACCTATTACGAGTAAGCACAACCGAGGAGACACGCTATGTATGAGATTACCCTTACATGCACAAGCCGCCATCGGGTTCGTTCGTATGGGAGAGGAACACGGGCTGCACATATCGGCGGTGTGGTTTTCTTGATTTACATGCTTTTTATGTCGATGGTCGCCCTTGCCTTTACCGAGGATCCTTATGAAGAGAATGACAGTTCGGATACGCCGTGGCCAACACAAGGATATTGGGCGCCGGGTTGTCTTGCGGATGAACAGGGGGCGGGTGCGATCTTCATGGGGGATGATGATTATTACAGGATACACGCGTATTCCGGGGAAACCATCTCGGTGGACTGTTATTTTTCCCATGCCGAAGGTGATATCGACATGGGCCTGCTCGATCCGGAAGGCAGTCTCGTTGCGTCGTCGGCCTCTGAAACCGATGACGAGTCCGTTATGTACACCGCCGCGCTCGATGGGGAGTATATAGTTTGGGTCACTCTTTACAATGATCCCGAGTCGCTGGGCAACACGTACAACCTGTGCTGGTCTGGCGGCACGTTGCCGCTGGAAGAGGACCCGTATGAAGAGAACGACACTTCGGATACCCCGTGGCCGGCACAAGGGTATTGGGCGCCGGGTTGTCTGGCGGATGGACAGGGGCAGGGTGCGATCTTCCCGGACGACGACGATTATTACAGGATCCACGCGTATTCAGGGGAAACCATCTCGGTGGAGTGTCTTTTTACCCATGACGAGGGTGATATCGACATAGGCCTGCTCAATCCGGAAGGCAACGTTGTTGCCTCATCGGCCTCCGCAAACGACAACGAGTCCGTTATGTACACCGCCACGCTTGATGGGACCTTTATCGTGTGGGTCAGTTTATACGCCGATTTTGAGAGGCCGGGCAACGCGTACAACCTGTGCTGGTCTGGCGGCACATTGCCTCTGGAAGAGGACCCGTATGAAGAGAACGACACTTCGGATACGCCGTGGCCGGCACAAGGATATTGGGCGCCGGGTTGTCTGGCGGACGGACACGGGCAGGGTGCGATCTTCCCGGACGACGACGATTTTTACAAGATTCACGCGTATTCAGGGGAAACCATCTCGGTGGAGTGTCTTTTTTCCCATGCGGAGGGCGATATCGACTTGGGCCTGCTCAATCCGGAAGGCAACCTTGTTGCCTCGTCGGCCTCCACGAACGACAACGAGTCCGTTATGTACACCGCCGCGCTCGATGGGGACTATATAGTCTGGGTTCTTCTTTACAACGATACCGGGACGCCGGGCAATGCGTATAACCTGTGCTGGTCCGGAGGCACATTGCCTATGGAAGATGACCCGTATGAAGAGAACGACACGTCAGATACGCCGTGGCCCGCGGCAGGATATTGGGCGCCAGGTTGTCTTGCGGATGAACAGGGGGGGGTGATCTACTTGGGTGACGACGATTATTACAAGATCCATGCGTATTCAGGCGAAACGATCTCGGTGGACTGTCTTTTTACCCATGCGGAGGGTGATATCGACGTGGGCCTGCTCAATCCGGAAGGCAACCTTGTAGCATCATCAACCTCCACTACCGACGATGAGTCCATCTCGTACACCGCCGCGCTCGATGGGGACTTCATCGTGTGGGTCAATTTATACGCAGATCCCCCCGGGATGCTGGGCAACACGTATAACCTGTGCTGGTCCGGGGGCACGTTGCCGAGTGAGGGTGAAGAGGAAGGCGGAGCGGAAGGTGAGGGTGAGGGCGGAGTGGAAGGCGAAGGCGAGGGGGGAGGCGAGGGAGAAGGTGAAGTTCAGGGCATCGACTGTACAGATGCCATGGTTGTAGACCTTCTGGGGGGCGCTTCGGGTACGGACATACCGATCCAATACAGGGACGATATGCTTGGCGGGATAGGCGCTGAGCTTCGATTTACGTTCAATCATCCCCCGGAAGTGGACCTCATTGGGATTTCAAGTAGTTACGGCTTCACCACAGAAACCCCGGCCACGGGCACCCAAACGACGTTCAACCACGAGATATATTCACAAAGCCCACCTGTATTGACGCTAGATTCGATAACTTTCACCATACATTACCTGCGGGAAACGGCGCCTGGTTCGGGAATGTATGTGCCTGGCATGCCTTGCTATCTCGTGGTCACATGGGAGACAGCAACGTGCACCGTGGAACTCTATCCGCCGTACCCGCAGGACGGGCAACCCGTGGAGGTGCATATCTCCTTGACGAATCCCCTGTACGACACGTTGAACAGCCGTTTCGGAGTGCTTTCGTCGGACTGTGCGGCGTGGATGGCGGACGTGAATCTCGACAGTAATAATCTAGGATACTCTATTGGGACCACGGGTTATTTTATACCCGCCTATACCATTCCCTCATGGTCCACGCAGTATGAGGGGTATTACTTCGTAGCCTTCTCTGGTCCCGGTCCCTCAAATGCATTTCAGGGCTGCACTCTTCTTGTTACGGGTGGTGAAGGGGAGGGCGGGATCGAAGGCGAGGGAGAAGGTGGAGTCGAAGGCGGAGTCGAAGGCGAGGGAGAAGGCGGAGTCGAAGGCGGGATCGAAGGCGAGGGAGAAGGTGGAGTCGAAGGCGAGGGTGAAGGCGGAGTCGAAGGCGGAGTCGAAGGCGAGGGAGAAGGCGGAGTCGAGGGCGAGATCGAAGGCGGAGTCGAAGGTGGGGTTGAAGGCGAAGGCGGAGTCGAGGGCGAGGGAGAAGGCGT
>JAKQOG010000086.1 GCA_029565395.1 Candidatus Hydrogenedentota bacterium
CTCCCAACATGCATCCGAAAAGGTATGTTGCACTTGGATCTCCTTTAAGGAATGTAATGCTTCCATCAAAACCTAACACACAATCCGCACCGCTTTTTATGAAGGCATCGAGTAAGGGTCTAGAACCATCAAATGCTTTACTACCACTATTACAAGCCTTAACAAAGACCAAACTCTGTGCATCAAATCCTTTACAGTATTCGTTTATAAATTTTCCCGTTATACAATAAAGAGGCAATGAAACAATACCTTCTTTAGGCAACCATACATCTATTAATACACGGTCTTCTTCAAAATCATGATTATTTTCACATTCGAAATTTGTCGCTTGGTTTGGACATTCAGAGGTCTGGATTGCCACTTGCACTAGACCGATTTTTGTTATCGGAACTGCTAATCCATGCGTATCTATAAGGATAACCGCATAATCAGGAAGAGTTTTAAACATATCTATATCAGCATAGGTATACAGATCGACCATACTTTTCGGATACCCGCACGAAGTGAACATTTTTTCAACTATTGGCTCTGCTTTGTTGCGTAAGTCTAAGTCAAGTATAAGAATAGGTTTGCTGGGTAATTCTGCCGGGATAGTTTCATTTTTTACTGTATTCTCCCCTTTATCTTCACGGTATCCATGAGAAGATGATTTCTGGATTAATTGATTACTTCCTTGTTCTGTGTTGACAAGAAACTTCAAACCGTTGGTAAATTCGACTCGGAGAGTCCGACTGTCATCACTGATAACTGCATCTTTAACATTTGGCTGCAATTGCGCGAATTCCATGGCTCTAATCAATATGGATTCAGAGGTCTGTAACTCTAGTAATGATTTAAGCTGTCTTCGGAGCGCATTTATCACTCCTTGCGTACTTTGAAAAATTTCTGTGGCGGTTTCGTCAAGTAAAGGATCTTTTCCACTAGCTATTTCATCAGCGTCGCAAATTCCATCTTTATCGGTATCCGGTGATATCGGATTTGTAAGATAGTTATACACCTCGTCAGCATCATTGATTCCGTCCATATCTGAATCAGGAGTGTCTATACTAGATCCCACAATAGCTTCCACAGAATCCGGTAACCCATCATTATCTCTATCCGCATCTTCATCCTCCCCCTCTTCTCCTAATTCACCGTCAGGCGTATCCTCGCCCTCGATTTCTCCTTCTTCACTTGTATCCACCATGACATAAATAAAGTTAAACTTCAATTCTGTGTCTTCGCCATTATTCGTGGTCACAGTTAATGAGACATCGTAAGTTCCTGCGTTTAAATAAATATGTGTGGGATGCTGTTGTGTACTGCTGCTACCATCACCGAACAACCATGACCATTCATTTATTGGTGAATCACCCGGTATAGATAAATCAGTAAACTGAACGGTTAAAGGTGACGTACCAGATGTAACATCCGACTGAAACTCTGCTTGTGGACCGCTATCAACCGATGGGGGGCAACTACTCAGATTGATTAGAATTGTAGCAAAGCCCAACAAGAAGAGTAGTATAGTTTTAAAAATATTCATACAACACCTTTCATTAGCTTCTGAAATATGTCCCGAATATCTTTGCCCGAAATCACTTTGTCAATGCTACAACAACGCTAAATAGTATATCTAATTATACTGCGCAATCCACGATGCGTCAACGGCGAGTGAGTAATTGGAAGTATAGGTTTCAAGTATTCGCAATACGGGCGTGCATGGTGGCCCAGCCGGGAGCGGCGTCGGTGATCTGTCGGTCTTCTGAATCCTTAAAGGGGTCTGCGGAGCGGATGTAGAGCCTGCGGGCGCCGGATCGGTTCGAGCCGAATACCAGCCATTGGCCGTCGCGCGACACTACGGGGTGATAATGAAGGGTGTTGTCGGGTGTGTGGGTCAGTTGACGCGTTTCGCCGTCGAGCGAGCCCCACATGAGCTGCACGGACGATCCTTGTTGCGCGGTGTAGAAAATGCCTTTGCTGTCCGCGGCCCACACCGGCACATCGCTGCTGCCTTCGTGGTAGTCGTAGACGTCGAACACAAGCACCGAGCCCCAATAGCCATTCCGGCTGGCGGCTTTTCGCAAACCGGCGCCATCACGGCGGACAATATACGGATCCGCATGCTTGGCGTCCGGACCGGCCACGAACATCACCCATTGTCCATCGGGGGACCATTGCGGCGCGAAATTAAAGGTTTCACCGGTGTCGATCAGTTTCGCATCCCCGGTTTTCATGTCAGCGATATGGACCTTGTACTCTTTGTGGTACGAAAGATACTTGCCGTCCGGCGAGACGCCCATGCCATAGGTGAATCCCTCCTTGCCGGAGGTCATATCGTGTTTGTTGCGTCCATCGCGGTCCATGACGAACGGATGGGACTGCCCGTTGATGAGCGCCTGGAATCCCAACTGGCCGGAATCACCGGGGATGAAGAACAAACCGGTGTTGTACTCGCTTACACGCTCCACCGCGGTGAGGTTCGTCAGCGCGCCGGTAGCCCATTCGAGCAGGTACATGTCATAGCGATAATTTTCCGTCATGCGGAACGTGCGATGCTCTTCCTCCCACGCGCCGTTTTCCGGCGTTTCCCAGCCGCGCCCGATAATCGCGTAGCGGTTGTCCGGCGACCATCCCGCGAACTGCGTCCAAGCATACGGCTCCTGCGTCAATTCCTCCGCAAGCGGCCTCGCGCCTATGCCGTCCGCGCGCACGACCCAGGCCCGCGCCGTGATCGCATTTACATACCGCCCGCCGGGGAGATTCGTCTGCAAGCGCGTATACCCGATCATCGGATAGTTCATTTCAGATTTTTCCGCAGTACATGGCTCCGCCTTCGAGACACACCCCGCCACCGCGCCCAGTGCGCTATAGCCCGTCCATTTCAACCATTGCCGCCGAGTGAGCATTATTGAAAATCCTCCTTTTTAAGAATTGATTCAATGTCTCGCGCACTATGCAGAATACGGACAATTTCTATGAATTTTGGTTTAATACGATAAAAAATCACATACGCGTCAACAGGAAATCGCTGAAAATCTTTACCCACTTCCTCACATACACGGCCCAAATTAGGATGGGCAGCGATTTTAGAAAACTTATCCATGACTTTACTGATAAAATGGTCTGCAGCAGAAATGTTATCCCGTGCAATGAATAACCAAAGATCATCCATATCTTTTTGTGCTGCGGGAGAAAGGCGATAGTTCATTTCTTGCGCGAAGCCTTTTGCTGGGCAAGACGTTGCCGGCCACGTGTCTTCACCTCCTCAGCATATCGTTTCAAGCCTAATTCATCCAGTTCTAAATACTCACCACGATCAAGCTGTTTCGCGCCCTTTTCAATTTCCTTCCGAAGTTGTCGAAGACGAAGCTGCCGAAGCTGCTCCTGTTCCTGAAGCAACCGGAGCCCGTCTCGCACTACTTCACTCGCTGATAGATACCGTCCACTCCGGACAGATCCATCAATAAATTCTTCCCATTGTGTTCCAAGATTTATATTCATTATCATGCGTCTCCTTTTTAAAAAAATACTTGATCACCTTCTTTACCATTAGTATACCAATATTGCTAATTTTTGGCAATTATTGTCATAATGGTTTTGCAATAAAAATCAGCATTCACCCGTCTTGCAAATCATTACTATATAATAGACTGGAATAAATACAGACACACAGAGTCTATCATGGCACACAACTCTTCTATAGAATGGACGGAATCGACGTGGAATCCGGTGACGGGCTGCACGAAGGCCAGTCCGGGGTGTCGGCATTGTTATGCGGAGCGGATGGCGAAGCGGTTGCAAGCGATGGGGCAGGCGAATTATGCGAACGGGTTTAAGGTCACCCTTCATGAGCATGCGCTGGAGTTGCCTCTTAAATGGAAGAAACCGCAGACTATATTTGTCAATTCGATGAGCGATCTGTTTCACAAGTCAGTTCCTACGGAGTTCATCCTGCGTGTTTTTGAGGTGATGCGCAAGGCCCATTGGCATCAGTACCAGGTGCTCACGAAACGGGCGGAACGTTTGGAAGAATTGAGTCCCATACTTCCCTGGGAGCCACACATCTGGATGGGGGTGAGTGTTGAAAATGCCCGGTATGCGTTTCGCATCGACCACTTGCGCCGGACCAATGCGCAGATAAGATTCGTGTCATTTGAGCCATTACTGGGGCCTATTCCAACGTTGGATTTACGCGGCATGCACTGGGCGATTGTAGGCGGGGAATCGGGCCCCAACGCCCGGCCAATGTGTGAGGAGTGGGTGGTGGCAATTCAGAAACACTGCCAGCGGAACGGCGTGCCCTTTTTCTTCAAGCAATGGGGCGGGGTCAATAAAAAGCGAACCGGCCGGCTCCTTAATGGAAAAACATGGGACGAAATGCCTGCTGTTCCCTGCCTGCGGGAATCATTACGCGCTGTGGGATAATTTTTCTAAACCTGCTTTTCCCATATAGCAGGTCCTAGCTCCAGTTAGGATCCTTTTTCAGGATATAGCGGATTTCTTTTGTCTTTACGAATTTTCAGACAGCTTCGGGAGCCTCGCCCTCCCATGCAAGCGATGTTTTTTTATCCGCGGAAGTGTTTCCGCCAGGCATTTAGGATGTCGGAAAGGATTTCTTCGAAGGGGATCTGGGGTGTCCAGCCGGTATGTTCGGTGAGTTTAGCGTGGGAACCGGTGACTTCGGGGACGTCCACCGGGCGGAATCGCTCGGGGTCTTCTTCCACTACAATGGATTTCGGGCTCATTTGAATAAGCAGGTTCAGGGCATCTTGAATGGTGCGCGCGGCGCCCGAACAGATGTTATAGGCTTCGCCGCTGTGGCCGCGCAGGGCGATCAATTCGTAGGCGCGGACCACGTCGTTCACGTGCAGGAAATCACGTGCTGCGCGAAGGTTGCCCACTTTCACCACGGGTGTTCGTTGGCCCGCTTCGATCTCGGCAATCTGGCGGGCGAAACTAGAGAGCACAAACTGGTCGGATTGACCCGGTCCGGCATGATTGAAGGGGCGCACGCGAACCACGTCTACCTTGTGCCCTTCGTGCAGATAGGCGCAATAGAAATCGGCCGCCGCTTTGGAAATGGCGTAGGGGTTCACGGGATTCAATGGGTGCGTTTCGGTGATGGGCAGGGAAATCGGACGCCCATACACTTCGGCGCTGGCAATGGAAAGCAGGCGCGCGGCGGGAGCATGCTGCCGCATGGCCTCCGCTATCCGAATGGCGCCGATCAGATTCACATTCATTGCGGCGGCAGGATCGCGGTTGGCCGTGGGCACGAATGCAATCGCGGCGAGATGAAACACATGGGTAATCCCGCCTGCTTGTTGAAAAACGGCATCCACCTGGTTTGCGTCGGTGATATCGCAGGAGAGCACGCCGGGCGACGCCATGCAATCGCACCGAACGGTTTCCCAGCCCTGCCGGGTCAAGTAGTCGTGAAGGACGCGGCCCGCGAAACCGGCTCCGCCCGTGATCAGGGCGCGGCGGGTCATGCCTTCTTGCCGTGTTTCTGTTCGGGTTTGGCCATTTTATTGAGGATCTCGTTCTTGACGCGCGCCATGTCCGCATCCACCATCATGTGGATCAACTCCTCGAAGGAATATTCCGGTTTCCAGCCCAGTTTGGCCTTCGCCTTGGAACAATCGCCCAGCAACAGATGCACCTCCGCGGGGCGGTAGAAATCGGGATTGACCTTGACGTGATCGCGGTAATCCAGGCCTACGCGGGAAAAGGCCACTTCGCACATTTCCCGGACGGTGTGGGTGGCGCCGCTGCAAATCACATAGTCATCCGGCTCTTTTTGTTGAAGCATGAGCCACATGGCGCGGACGTAATCGCCGGCAAAGCCCCAGTCGCGTTTGGAGTCCAGATTGCCAAGATACAGGGCGTCCATGAGACCGAGTTTGATGCGGGCGGCGCCGTCGGTTACTTTGCGTGTGACGAATTCCAGGCCGCGCCGGGGCGATTCATGATTGAACAAGATGCCGCCGCAGGCGAACATGTCGTAGCTCTCGCGGTAATTGACAGTGATCCAGTGGCCGTAGCATTTCGCCACGCCATAAGGGCTTCGGGGATAGAGCGGAGTCTGCTCGGTTTGGGGGGTTTCGCGGACGTGCCCGAACATCTCGCTCGAAGAGGCCTGATAGAAGCGGATCGAGCGGTCCAGCACGCGTACGGCCTCGAGGAGGCGGGTCACACCGAGAGCGGTCACGTCGCCGGTAAGAATGGGCTGTTTCCAGGACGTGGGCACGAAGGATTGCGCGGCCAGGTTGTAGATCTCGGCGGGTTTGGTATCGCCCACGGCCTCGATGATCGACACCTGATCCGTGAGGTCCGCCTGAAGGAGTTTAATCCGGTCTTTGATGTGGGCGATGCGCTCGAAGGTCTCCGTGCTGGAACGGCGCACCACGCCGAACACCTCATACCCTTTTTCGAGCAATAATTCGGCAAGGTAGGAGCCGTCTTGCCCGGTGACGCCGGTAATCAATGCCCGGCGCATTTCTTCCTTCTTCTTAGACATACCTGATCCTTTCTATCCCGTTTGAGACCGGCGCCATTCTACAAAGCGGCGAATGCCTTCGTCCATCGTCATGGCCGGATTATACCCCAATTGTGCGCGGGCATGATCAATATCCGCGAAGGTAATTTCCACGTCTCCCGGCTGATTGGGCTGAGGATCGATCCGGGCGGGTTTCCCCGTGTGCTTTGCAATCAGATCGATCAGCTCGCGCAGGCTGGTCGTGTGATGTTCGCCAAGGTTAAATATTTCGTAGAGGAACGGTCGGTCCACACACCGCACCACGCCATCAATGATGTCGTCAATATACGTATAATCGCGTTGCATGGTGCCGTCGCCGAACATCGGCACGGGATCGCCGTTCAAAATGGCCTTGGTGAACTTGTGGATTGCCATGTCCGGGCGCTGCCGGGGGCCGTATACGGTGAAAAAGCGGAGCATGGTCACGTGCACGCCGTAGATGTGGCTGTATACGTGCGCCTGAAGTTCGTTCATGCGCTTGGTGGCCGCATAGGGGCTGATGGGCCGTATCACCGGGTTGCTTTCCTTGAAGGGGACGTCTTTGTTGCCGCCATACACTGATGAACTCGATGCGAACACCAGATGCGACGGTTTGAAGTCACGGCACGCGTCCAAAATGTGTTGTGACCCGATCACGTTCACACGGTGATACAAATTAGGGTCCTTCAACGACGGGCGCACGCCTGCACGGGCCGCAAGATGCACCACTACCTCCGGCTGTTCCCGCTCGAACACCATCCGCACCCCGGCCTCATCGCAAATGTCCCGGTCATAGAGAATGAACCGGTCATTCTTCTGGGAAGGCGCCAAATTACGGCGTTTGATGCCGGGGTCGTAAAACGTGTTGAAATCGTCCAGTCCGATTACCCGGTCACCCCGTGCCAACAACGCCTCACTTAAATGCGAACCAATAAACCCGGCTGCGCCGGTTATCAAAATGCGTTTCATATTTTTAATATTTTTCCCTTGGCCACTCCATACACCTTGAGTCTAGACCACTGTGGACATGATTCGCAAAAAAGATGGATATTTTATGGGATTGGGCTACTGCTACGGTGTGCGTTTTGGCTTTGGCAATGGTTGCCCCGGGGGAAATAGGAGACGTTGCTGTTGGGGTGGAGGAGCAACCATCTGCGCTTGTCTTATGTATGCCCGGCCAGTATGACTCTCGATGATTTTTACAACTGAATTTGTAAGACCAAATGTATGGGTTGTGGCATGGAAAATAGAAAGAAAAACATCTTGTAACGTTTGATCATCTTCGAGACGTTCTATAATAAGACCTTTTTCCTCCAACTCCTTTCTAGGAATATGACGGCCATGGCTTTTAAAGTTATCATGTGTAGAAAGTCAAGCAGCGATTTCTTCTGATTTTTCATCACCGTCATCACAGTTTTTAAACATGAAACTTTGTAGCCAACTTCTAACAAGATCCTGAGAACGTTCTGAAGCATTTTTACATTGAACCAAAAGGTCAGGACCATATTGTCCAAGCATAGGAAGCCAAGCGCCCATTTTGGAAGGATCTTGGCATTCCTGAATCGCCCGGGCGAACTGCGCCAGAACCGCTTGTGCTGCCACCATGCGCACTCCCAAAGGTGTATGAAGTATTATCTGTGGATCAGTTGGTCCTAGAAAAGAATGCTTGCCCAAAAGAATAGTGTTCGCAGCACAGGCAATCATACTGGCTGCTGACATGGCCATATTAGGTACAACAACCCGTATGTGTTCAAATTTCGACCGCAAGTAGAGAACAAATGCTTCCGCCGCTTCCAGTGACCCGCCAGGGCTGTGCAGTATCAAGTCCAGGTTTGGTCCTTTTAAACCATGAACCACTTCCATTAATCCTTGTATATCCTCGTCAGCAATACTGACAAGATCCGGTGGTACGGGCAGACCACCCTGGGTCCAACGAGTTGCGTATAAAATTGTATCCCGGGAAGTATATTGATTTGCAGCAAAGAGATATTTGCGCCTAATCGCATCTAATTGCGGCGGTACACCTTCTTTAGCAGATTGTTTTATCTCTTAGAGGATGTCACTCCATGTAGGCATATTTCCCCCCTATGCATAGTTCAGAAAGCAACGAAACCGGAAGAAGTGTTGTTTGATGATAAAAATATCGTTTGTTGAGACATTGCTTGAAAGAGAGGTCGAGACGCTTCTTCGAAGTATCTCCATGTGTCGTAAACGTCCATTACATCTTGTACCCCTGGTCGCTTCATTGCTTTTTCAAGCAGTTCATTTATCTGATCTTGCGATATATCTTCTTTTTTGTTTTTAAGTGTTTTCTCTACCATAATCAGCAACCTCCTAATCACTATACCATTCTACACCATTTTGTTATTCTAATGGTAGAACAAAATTCGTATTTCGAGCATTGTATTGAATAAGTGTCAATATTTACATTATTGATATCAAATTACAACTTCACCACGGTACACGATGCCGGCACTTGCAGGCCGGTGACGGCGTTGCGGGTGTCGAATACGAGCGAGGCTTCGCGCAGGAGGCGCTTGTAGTTGAAGGCCTTGTGGTCGGTGACGATGACCACCATGTCAAACGCGCCGAAGCCTTGTTCCACATCGTAACTCACAAGACTGCCGCTTGGCAGGTCTAATTCCGGCACATGCGGGTCCGCGTACGACACGTCCGCGCCTTTCCGACGCAACAGCCCGATGATGTCAATGGCAGGCGATTCGCGGGTGTCGCTGACATTGCGTTTATAGGCTACGCCCAGTACGAGAATCTTGCTGCCATTGACGCTTTTCCGGACACCGTTCAGCGCTTCGGTGATCTTCTCCACCACGTATTGCGGCATGCTCGAATTGATTGTGCTCGCCAGTTCGATGAACCGCGCGGTGTAATCCAGCGTCTTGAGTTTCCATGAGAGATACAACGGATCGATCGGGATGCAATGGCCCCCGAGGCCGGGGCCCGGATAAAACGGCATGAACCCGAAAGGTTTTGTTTTTGCGGAATCGATCACTTCCCACACATCCACCCCGAGCCGATTGCACATCAACGCCAGCTCGTTCACTAACCCGATGTTCACCGCGCGGAAGGTGTTTTCCAGCAGCTTCACCATCTCCGCCGTGCGCGCATTGGATACGGGTACGAGCCGGTCCACGGCATGCCGGTACAACGCGATGGCCTTTTCCGTGCAGGCCTGGGTGACGCCGCCGATCACCTTGGGGGTGTTGCGGGTGATGAATTGGCGGTTGCCGGGATCCACCCGCTCCGGAGAAAACGCCAGGAAGAAGTCCACGCCTACCTTGAGGCCGGTCTCTTCCAGCTTCGGCAACACCAATTCTTCCGTTGTGCCGGGATACGTCGTGCTTTCCAGCACGATCAGCATGCCCCGGTGCAGATGAGCTCGAATGGCGTCCACCGCATTGACGATAAACGAGATATCCGGGTCCTGACTCTTGCGCAGCGGCGTCGGGACGCAAATGCACACCGCGTCCGCGTCCGCAAGCACGGAAAAATCCGTCGTAGCCCGCAAGGTGCCCAGCGCCACCAAACCCGCTATGGTCTCATCGGATACATCAAGAATATACGAACGCCCCGCGTTTAGCGTGGCCACTTTTTCCGCGGACACATCAATACCCAGGACGTCCAAACCCGCCTTCGCGAATTCCACCGCCAGCGGCACGCCCACATAGCCCATTCCAATCACGCAGACCCGAATAACGCTATCCTCCTTTCGTCTTGACAGCGGATTGAATCGTATACCGGGTACGGTGGAATGTCAAAAAGAGGATCCGAAAAGCAGATCCGAAATCCGTTCGTAGAAAAACCTGCGAATAACCATGTGATTGACTCTAACAGGCATTTGCGGGAAAGAGTCGAGCACCGATGTTGTACCTGAGTCTCTATTCCAAGACACACCGCCAGCATTACTACGAACTGCTGAACAAGGTGCGCCAGACTGGGGATTGGGAAGCTTGGATGGACTTCTTCGCCGAGACGGTTACCGCCACGGCAATCCAAGCTGTCGAGACCGCCCAAATGATACTTGACATCTTACGCGGGGACCATGCCAAAATAGTTGCTCTGGGCCGGGCTGCAACTTCGGCCGGATAAGTACGTCAGGCGATGCTGGAGCGTCCGATAGGAAAACATTGTGCACATGCATGAAAGGAAGGGAGGCGGCCCTGATGAGATGGTCCCGGCGTGGCTTTCTGCGCACAACAGTATCAGCGGCAACCGCACTGTGTGTCTCGCGTGGAACAGCGGTTGCGGAACCGAATCCGAGTGCAGATGACACCCCGGGCAATCTGCCGCTGCCGCTGAACCCGCTGCGTCTGGAACCGGTGGACCTGCGGCGTTTCATCCGGCTCGGCGTAGAACACATCTACAGGGGCGCGATCGACCCGCGTCTCGGCCATTTGCCTTACGTGAGATTCGTTCTGACGGATGGGCCTGGGTACTCCAATCATGAATACTGGGGTTCGCCACACATGGAAGGCCGTTTCCTGGATGCCTTGTCACGGTGCGGCGAGGTCGTGGATGTACCTTGCGACGAGGAAGCCGTCAACGCGTTGCGCGCGTTGGTTCACAACTCGCTGGACAATTCCTGGGGACTTCCCCTTTGGAACCTTCCCGACCAGGACGGAAAGAAGTGCGGTAACATGCACGATTGCCGCGAGGTGTTGTTGGGGCTCGTGGGGCTGGCCAGATGGAAGAAATGCGAACGCTCGCTCGAACTGGCCCGCAATCTCGTTCGCGCCATGGACAAGGCCACGAGTGAAACGGGAGGATACCCGTCGTCGCTTCTTTTCATGGACGGCTGGCGGTTGCCGCCGGAACCCGGCATCGTCAACTACACATGCGGACGCGCCATCGGGGCACTAACAGACTACTATCGGTTTACGAAGGACGAACTCGCCCTCGGCCTTGCCAAACGGTTCGCCGGGCATTGCGTCAAGAACGCCTTCACGCCCGAGGGAGACCTGTCCGATGGTGCGGGCGCGCACCTCCATTCCAGCACCGGGACCATGGCGTCGCTTCTGGACTTGGGCGTGCTCACAAACGATGCGCACTACGTTGTGTTTGGCCGAAGACTGTACGATGTATTTCTCAAGCGGTATCGCTCATCATTTGGGTGGGCGAAGGAGAGCAAAAACCCCTGGCCACATCGTGGCGAGGCGAATAACACCGGCGACTACATCGAGGCGGCGCTTACGCTCGCCCAGAATGGCGCGCCCGAATACTATCTGGATGCCGAACGGTTTGTTCGCAACGGCCTGCTCGCGGCGCAGATTATCAATACGGACTGGATTGTCCAGAGCGATGCGCCCGACAACGAAGACATGGTCTATTCGCGCATTCGCGAGCGCGCCGTGGGCGGATTCGCGTTCACGACGCCCAACGGCTATCACTCGTACAACACCGACCTCATGGGCGGCGCGCTGCGCGCCCTCTGCAAAACGCAACAAGCCGCTGTCCGAAACGAGGGGGAAGTACTTCACATCAACATGCTCTTCCCGGTGGATACGCCCGAGATCGCGGCCACGTCACAACTGCCCAAAGCGGGCGCCTATGAAATTCACACACAACGGGAAGGCAAACTTCGAATCCGCCTGATGGAAGGCGTGGCGAAAGACGAAATCAGCCTGACCATTAACGGACAGCCTGCCGTCTCATATGTCGAGCATGGTTTGTTGTTTGTCGATGCTCTACCCAGCGAAGCGACAGTCAACCTGGCCTTCGATCTGTCCAATCGGCACACTACCGAAACACCGTTAGGCTGGGAAACCTGCGAAATCGATTGGCGCGGAAACACGATTGTCGCAATGACGCCCAGGCAAGGCCCGGTGACGCTGTACGGAGCCCTTCCGTCATAAGCATCCAGCCCAGCAATGAGAAGGTGAAGTCATGGTGCGGTGGTTGATCGACATAGGTGGGCGTAGAGTCAAAAACCGAGCCGGCTAAGAAAATGGATGAAAGCCGATGGTTTGAAGCGGGAAAACGGGCGGAGGCATTTGCGAACATACGCTTGATAAAGAAAGTGGCGCCGGGACTAACCCGGATATCTCACCATCCGTCTTGTCTGTTTGTCATTGCGAGGAGCGCAGCGACGCGGCAATCTCGACATAGTGTTGCCTGCATTAACGTTACGCGGAGTTGAGATTGCTTCGTCACTTTGTTCCTCGCAATGACAAGGGAATACACTGTGTTTTGCCTATCCACGGTTGCCCAATTCCGTAAATGCTGCTTTCTCAATCAGTTCGAAGAAGAGGGATGAATATCTGGTGAGATATCCGGGTTAAGGTGGCGGTATATTTTCTTTTTTGACAACCCAAGCGGGCAATAGTATTATTTTGGCGCTATGATGAGATATTTTGTGTTTTCCATTTTCTTTTTGATGACGGTAACGGTTAGTTTTTTTGCATTTGCTCAGACGATCGATCTCGGTTCCCGCCTGGAATTGATGGTGGATGATTATCTCATCGCGGGAATGAAGGGGGAGATTGCATTTCGGATGCATTCGCCCACGCCGAAGGAGATTGTCATGGTGCATGATGCGCCGTGGGAGGGGAGCGCAACGGGGTATCACACTATTTTTCAGGATGGTGATCTTTACCGGATGTATTACAAGGCGTGGCATATTGTGCCCGAGCAGGGGAAGATCAATCTTCCGCACGATACCTTCGGGGCGTATGCGGAGAGTAAGGATGGGATTCATTGGGTGAAACCGGAGTTGGGACTGTTCGACTATCAGGGGTCGAAAGCGAATAATATTGTGTGGATGGGGAAAGGGAGTCATGATTTCACGCCGTTTCGCGATCCGAATCCGGATTGCCTGCCCGGCGAGGAATACAAATGCATCGGGTTCGGAGAAGACCCGCGCGGCGCGTATGCGTTTAAATCGTCCGATGGGATTCACTGGGCCTTCTTGCAAGAGGCGCCCATCATCACCGATGGCGCCTTTGATACACAGAATCTCGCGTTCTGGGATACGGTGCGCGGGGAGTACCGCGCGTACATCCGGGATTTCAAGAATGGCGTGCGCGGCATCCGTACCGCTACCTCAAAAGATTTCCGGATATGGACGACGCCGGTCTGGCTGGAATATCCGGGCGCACCGGAGGAGCCGCTGTATACGAATCAGGTGAAGCCATATTACCGCGCGCCGCACATTTTCATCGGATTCCCCACGCGGTACATCGAGCGCGCCTGGGGGCCGTCGGTGGAGGCGTTGCCGGATCAGGAAAACCGGCGTCTGCGATACACCGCTTCTCCGCGGTACGGCACGGCAACGACGGATGCGCTGCTCATGACCAGCCGCGACGGCGTATCGTTCCATCGCTGGGGCGAGGCATTTCTGCGGCCAGGGCTGCGTCCAACGGATAACTGGAGCTACGGGGACAATTACATCGCGTGGCAGGTGGTGGAAACGAAATCGGACATTGATGGCACACCCAATGCTCTCTCTCTCTACGCCACGGAAAGTTATTGGAGCGGGAACAGCAGTGCCCTGCGCCGGTTCGTGCTGCGTATCGATGGCTTTGTCTCACTCAATGCCGCGTTAAGCGGCGGCGAGTTCACGACGAAGCCGCTCACCTTCACTGGCAAGGATCTCGTGCTGAATTTCTCCACCTCCGCCGCGGGCGGTATCCGGATCGAAATCCAGGACGCCGACGGCAAGCCCGTCCCCGGTTTCACGCTGGATGACGCCCCGGAAATTTTCGGGGATGCGCTGGACCGCATCGCGCCCTGGAAAGACGGCTCCAATCTCGCATCGCTCGCGGGAACCCCCATTCGTTTGCGCTTTGTAATGAAGGATGCGGATCTCTATTCGTTTTGTTTTAAGGACCATTAACTTTTTCTCTTCTTTCTTTTCACGGGAAACAAAGCAAAGAAAAGTGGTGAGAGATCTGCGCCGGCTTCTCCCTCCAGGTTTCTTCCTTCAATAAAGCTTCGAGGGACAAGACGCTGTTTCTACCTCATGCCAATAAATGGCCAAGGGGGATGGCAAAGAGTTTTCCCCCCAAACGCACCGCCTCCCGGCCATTATATGCCAGCACGGCGGCGGCACAGGCGGGTGTGCGCTGAATGAAAGCGCTTAACCCTGAAAGATCCCCTTGCCCCCAGCGTGTAGCCGCTTTTACTTCGATGGCAATAACCTTGCGCCCGGACTCTATCACGAAATCCACTTCATGCCGGCCCTGCTCATGCCAGAATGAAAGCTGCGCCTCCGGAAGATGCGCTTCGAGCAATCCGGAAATATTTTGTGCTGCATAGGTCTCATACAGCGAACCCCGCAATATGTCATCGTTGCCGGGGTCCAGCCGATCCACGCCTGCAAGATACGCGGCCAGACCACTATCGGTAAAATACAGTTTGGGAGATTTTATCAACCGTGAACTACGATTCTTTAGAAATGGAGGAAGGCGGCGGATTAAAAAGGAGGCTTCCAACAAATCCAGATATCGGCCCGCAGTGGCCGTGTTCAGTTTTGCATCGCGGGCAAGGGCGCTGACGCCCGCCACTTGTCCCGTGCGCAATGCAGCCAACTGGGTGAGGGTTCGAAACCCCACCAGGTCCGTGATCTGTGACAACTGCCGCACATCGCGTTCTACATAGGTCTGAACATATCCCCGAAACCACTCCGCGGCCCCCTCCGCTGGACCAAGACATACCGGAGGCAATCCGCCCATCAGCACTTCACGCTCCGTTACTGGCTGGGCAGTGCCTTCCGGCAGTGCAGGCGTTCGGATAAACTCCATCAAAAAGGGCGTTTTATCCGTTTGGGCATGTATCTCGCGGCGCGTCATGGGATGCAATGTAAAATAGGCTGTTCGCCCCGCAAGTGTCTCTGAAACACGGCTCAACAACGCCAAATTTGCCGAACTGGACAACATAAAGTGTCCAGCAATACGATGTGTATCTACACTTTTCTTGATAGCCAACAAAAGTTCCGGACAACGCTGCACCTCTTCGAGAATTACTGCTTCTTCCAATAAGGATTCCGGATTTTCCCGTGCAGCAGACTGCGTAGGAAAATCATCCAAAGTACGGTACACCCGTCCGCTTGCTATGGATTGATCGCGCTGGAGCAAGGTGCTCTTACCGGTCTGCCGAAGCCCGGAAAGCACCACCACCGGCAACTGATGCAATGCCCGCAGCAAACGGGGCGCAATTTCTCGCGGCAAGTAGTCTGTCATAATTAATCATAGTATAGTGTCATTTTGACATCATGTCAAGATGTTTTTTGACAAGTTCATACAAATCTCCGAGCTTTATATGAGGAAAAAATCGCACCACACTATACAGACAATTAAGAATACGCATGGGAAGAGGCTTCCAAGGCTATCTGGGAATACTTTTTAATTTTGTTTGAACCGGTGCAGCATAATTCGAGATTTCCCGAAGGGATTCAACAACCCAGCCCAGGATAAGCGAAGCGCCATCCTGGGTATTCAATGTCACCCCAAAACTATACTCTGTAAGAGTTCCATAAAGCGTTCAGGCAAAGAACCGGTGGGCCATCATGTCTTAATCGGTCATCAAAATCTATTGGCCTCAGATTTTTTCTACGGTACTGGGTGTCAGGGGTTAAAAAATTATGTATAACTCTTTCAGAGTATCCTCCATGGGGGATACTTCCAACCCAGGATGGCGCTTCGCTTATCCTGGGCTGAGTTGTCCATCCCCTGCGGGGATGAATCGTTTTTTACCACTATGCAGGTTGAATCGTTTTCTATAGTTCTGCGACTTTTTCGGCGAGGGCTTTGCAGATTGCTTCGGCTTTTCGGATTTCTTCGTGCTGGACCATGACCCGGATGATCGGCTCGGTGCCGGAGGGGCGAATGACGACGCGCCCGGATCCGTTAAGTTCGGGTTCCGCCGTGCGCGCAAGAGCATCGAGGATGTCCTGCGGAGGACGTTCTTTTCCGCTCAACGGCACGTTGATCCGGCTTTCAGGCATTTCTTCATACACATCCGCGATAACGGACAAGGGCACATCTCTGCGAATCCTGGTGGCCAGGATTTGCAGCGCGGCGATCATGGCGTCGCCGGTGGTGTTGTGTTCGAGCATGATGATGTGGCCGGAGGATTCGCCGCCGACGGTAAGCCCGTGTTCCCGCATGGCCTCCACCACATACCTGTCGCCGACATTGGTGCGAATCACTTTTCCACCCAGGCGCGCGAGGGCTTTTTCCAGCCCGCCGTTCGCCAGGATAGTGGCCACCAAGGTGTTTTTGGGCAATTCATTACGCTCCAGCTTATCCACGCCCAGAATAGCCAGGAGGGCGTTCCCGTCGAGGAGGCGTCCATCCTCATCCGCCATGGCCACACGGTCGCCGTCGCCGTCGAACGCGATGCCGAGGTCGGCTTTCTCGCGGATCACGGTGGCCCGCATTTCTTCCGGGTACACCGTGCCCACTTTCGCGTTAATATTCAATCCGTTCGGCTGGTTGGCCAGCGCAATGACTTCCGCGCCCAATTCCGAGAGGGTGTCAGGACCGATTTTATACATCGAACCATTGGCGCAGTCGACGACAATCTTCAGGCCATCGAGCCGCATCCCCTTGGGAAAGGTGGCTTTCACAAATTCGATGTAGCGTCCCACGGCGTCGTCAATACGCTTGGCGGTGCCGACTTTCCCGGCGACCGGACGGATCTTGTCGAGTTCCTCCGAAAACACGAGCCGCTGGATTTCATCCTCGAATTCGTCGGCGATTTTATACCCGTCGCGGTCGAAGAGCTTGATTCCATTATCTTCATACGAATTATGGGAAGCGGAAATCATGATGGCGCCGTCGCAACGGAGGCTCCGCATGATATACGAGACTCCAGGCGTGGGCAATGGTCCCGTAAGCAGCACGCGGATACCCACCGAGCAGAGGCCTGCCGTAAGCGCGTTTTCAATCATATAGCAGGAACGCCGCGTATCTTTGCCGATCAGAATGGTGTGGGGGCGGTCTTCCCGCTGGAAAATGGATCCTGCGGCCCGGCCCACTTGCAGCGCCATTTCGGCGGTAATCGGGTGAATATTCGCTTTTCCCCGGATACCGTCCGTTCCAAAAAGCCGTTTGGGCATATCGTTATCCTCTCCCGTCGCGTATGGCCTCGCTCATGCGCGCCACCCGCTTCATCGCCTTCACATCATGCACCCGGAGGCCATCCGCTCCCTGGAACACGGCAATGGCCACCGTGGCCGCCGTACCCTCCAGGCGGTCCTCGACAGGCACGTCCAACACTTTACCAATCGTAGACTTGTTCGATGTGCCGATCAAGACAGGCCTTCCGAATTTCTTAAATTCCGGCAACCGCCGGAGCATTTCTAGATTATGCTCGACCGTCTTCCCAAAACAAAATCCCGGATCCAGCCAGATGCGCTCTTCGCGCACCCCCGCCCGGCTCACCGCCTCCATGCGTTCCTCAAAGAACGCACAAATGTCTGACACAACGTCCCCATACTTCGGGGCCTCCTGCATATTCCGCGGCGTGCCTTGCATATGCATCAACACGCACCAGCACCCGCTCTCCGCCACCACCCCGGGCATATCCGGATCGCTACGCAATGCGCTGATATCATTCACCATAGTCGCGCCCAAGGCCAAGGCACGGCGTGCGGTTTCCGCCCGGTAGGTGTCAATGGACAGGGGCAACCCTACCCCAGAAAGCGCTTCCAGCACTGGTACTACCCGCCGCAGCTCTTCGTCCACTCCGATGGGATCGGCGCCCGGCCGGGAAGATTCCCCGCCAATATCGAGCCAATCCGCGCCCTCCTGCCGGAGCCGCTCCGCATGTGTTCGTGCCGCTTCAGGGGTCTGAATCCTGCCTCCATCATAGAAAGAATCCGGCGTGATATTGATCACGCCCATTATTTGGGTATGGTCCATGACACTTTATCTCTCCCCCGCTCAAAACAAAACAGGAAGCAGGCATCTCCCGCTCCCTGACAATAAACCTAACTCACGCCGTGTCCGGAATGATGGGTCCGGGAGGGATACTGGGAACATTTTCCGCAGGGATATCCTCCACCGGTTGTTCTGGGGCTTTGGCCGTGCTGGATTCCTTTTTAGACTTGTCTTCCTCCGGGGTCTTCGGCGGAATCAATCCGTCTCCGCCAATCTTGCGGATAATATCGTCGATTTCGTCCGATTCCAATGTTTCCCGCTCGAAGAGGGCTTCCGCGATGGCGTTCAAGATATCCCTATGCTTCATCAGCATTTCTTTCGCATCTTTATAGGCCTCTTCAAGGATGCGATGGACTTCCCGGTCGACGGCAGAAGCAGTCTCGTCGCTGAAATCACGCATACGCGCGAAATCACGCCCCAGGAACACTTCTTCATTGCGACCAAAAGAGATGGGGCCCAAATCGCTCATGCCCCATTCGCACACCATGGAATGCGCAAGCCGCGTCGAATGCTGTAAATCGCTGGCGCAGCCGCTCGTATACTCATTAAAGACGATTTCCTCCGCGGCACGTCCGCCCATGCTCATGCGAATGGTCGCCAGGCACCATTTCTTGCTGGCGTTGTGGCGATCTTCCTCCGGCAGGAAGCTGGTAAGCCCCAGCGAAGGTCCGCGTGGAATAATCGTGGCTTTATGGATGGGATCCGCCGCCGGCAGCAACCGCCCCACCAGTACATGACCCGCCTCATGATACGCCGTCTGCCGTTTTTCCTTCGGGGTTATGACCATGCTCAGGCGCGCCGGCCCCATAAGCACGCGGTCCTTGGCGTCCTCAAAGTCGACCATATCCACTTTTTCTTTGCTGCGGCGTGCGGCGAGCAACGCGGCCTCATTCACCATATTCGCCAGATCGGCCCCGGAGAATCCCGGCGTGCCGCGCGCCAGTACATTGGTCTCGACGTCAGGGTCCACGGGGATTTTCTGGTTGCGGATATGAATATCGAGAATGCACTTGCGGCCCACAATATCGGGATTCGCCACCACGACCTGACGGTCAAAGCGTCCGGGCCGCAGCAGTGCGTGATCCAGCACGTCCGGCCGGTTTGTGGCCGCCATTAAAATGACGCCATCGTTAGTATTGAAACCATCCATCTCCACCAGCAACTGGTTGAGGGTCTGTTCACGTTCATCATGCCCGCCGCCCAGGCCCGCGCCCCGCTGCCGGCCCACCGCATCGATTTCATCAATGAAAATGATACACGGGGCATGTTTATGACCCTGTTGGAATAGGTCGCGCACCCGGCTCGCCCCCACCCCGACAAACATCTCCACAAAATCCGACCCGCTGATGCTGAAAAACGGCACATTGGCCTCCCCGGCCACTGCCCGCGCCAAGAGGGTCTTACCGGACCCCGGAGGCCCCACCAAGAGCACCCCACGGGGTATTTTTCCGCCCAACCGGGTAAATTTCTTCGGGTCTTTGAGAAATTCAATAATTTCCTGAAGCTCTTCCTTCGCCTCATCCACCCCCGCTACATCGTTAAACGTTACAGTCTTGTCGCTTTGATTGACCATGCGCGCGCGGCTCTTGCCAAAGGAAAGCGCCTTATTACTCCCGCCCTGCATCTGCCGGAACATAAAAAACCAGAAAAGCCCGATGATAATAATAAGGGGAAGGACATTGATCAGCAGACCCTGTACCCACGTATTATCCACCGCGTATTTATATTCGCCTTCTTTCGCCTGAAGCTGCTGCTTCCACTCCTCCTTGAACTCGCTCGTATAGAATTCCATGGACTTCTGAGCGTCCACCGGCTCTTTAAATTTCACTATGACCCGGTTGAGTTTGTCAGCGGCAGGCTTAACCAACACCGACGCCACATTGCCCTTTTCCAACTGCGCCACAAAGTCGGGTTCCAGCAGTTCTTTCTGGCCGCGTTTCATGGCCGGAAAATTCGACAATGCCAGCACAACGATGATCAGCAGGACTATCCAAAAGGACACCTGCTTTAAAAAACTATTCATAACGTGTTCAAAAACCTCATGTTGAGGCGGTTTGGGCACAATTCGCCCTTCCACACTCTCTTACATGATAACATAGGAGCGCCTCTGGTACAATCCCGGCAGCCCAATATTTCGTTCCTTCAACGCTTAAGGAGACCAATACCCATGAGCATTCTGCTTTCCGCCGGCATATTATGTTTAACGGCACATGCCACCCCCATTCCTGTAATTTTGGATACCGACATCGGGGGAGACATCGACGACACCTGGGCGCTCTGCATGCTGCTCAATTCCCCGCAACTGGACCTGAAGCTCATTGTCACCGCGTTCGATGACACCCAGGCAAAAACCCGCCTGGCCGCGAAAATGCTCGAACGCTTGGGCCGGACGGATGTTCCCATCGGAACCGGCAAGAAAACCAGCAGCGAAAAACTCAACCAAGCGGACTGGCTCGGGGATTACTCCTTGGACGGGTACAAGGGAAAGGTGCATGAGGATGGCGTGCAGGCAATGATCGACCTGTTGCATGCCGCCAAGGAAAAAATCACCCTGTGCGTCATCGGTCCCCAAACGAATATTGCCGAAGCCCTGAAACGAGACCCGTCTATTGCCCAGAAAGCCCGCATCGTGTCCATGGCCGGGAGTGTCCATATCGGGTACCAAGGGAAACCGAAACGCGATCCGGAATATAACGTGGTGGCCGATATCCCGGCTGCACGTGCGGTCTTCGCCGCCCCATGGGACATCACCTTCGCGCCTCTGGATACCTGTGGCCTCATCCAACTCAAAGGCGAAAATTACCTGAATGTGTCGGGGTCGGACCAGCCAAGCGCAAAAGTCGTGATTGAAAACTATACAAACTGGTCGAACCGAAAGCATTTCGCTGAAAATGAAAGCAGCGTGCTCTTCGATACGGAAGCGGTGTACCTCATGTTTGACGAAGCCCTCGTCGAGATGGAAACGGTCAAACTGTCCGTCGATGACAAAGGCGCTACCGTGCCGGACGAAAAGGGCCGCCCCGTACGTTGCGCACTGCGTTGGAAAGATCGTGCGGCGTTTGAATCCCTTCTCGTCAAAATTTTAACCGGAAAATGACCTCCGTCCGCGTTTTTATGCCGCTTTTTCATTTTGCGCGCTCAAGATTTTATTGATTCGGACGATAAAGACAGTATACGCCGAGACAAGGAGGTCAAGGCGCGAAGGACACGGAGGTCCGATAGTTGAATGTGGGAAACCAACGGCGGGATGTCCGTCCCAACATCTCATCAAGAGCCGCTGGTCCCATTACTGTCCTCTATGAGTGGCGCCATGGCAACTCCCATTGCAATGGCGTTTTCTTTTTTCTATTCTACGCGTTGTTTCCCTGCATCCCCAGCCACTCCGCCGTCTTCGTCAACCCTTCCTCCACCGTCATGACCGGCGCATACCCCAGCATCTTTTGTGCAAGCGAAATATCCGCCCAAGACTGCCGGATATCCCCGGGGCGCGGCATGGTAAACTCCGGCTTGATATCCGAACCTAAAACACTGTTTATGGCATGAATCAATTCGATGAGCGACATCGAGGTTCCGCATGCAATGTTATAGATGCCAGCTTTGCGGCCGGGCAATGACATCACCCGCAGATTCGCTTCCACCACATTGTCAACATAGGTAAAGTCGCGGGCCTGTTCCCCGTCGCCAAAGATAACCGGTGCTTTGCCATCCATCATACGCGTTAAGAACTTCGGAATTACCGCCGCGTACTCCGAATCGGGATTTTGAAAAGGGCCAAAAACATTGAAATACCGGAGGCAAACAATGTCAACTTCATAGAGGGCGGAATAAACCTGACCATACATCTCACCTGCCGCCTTTGTCACGCCATAGGGCGATATAGGATTCCGTGGGAGCGTCTCTTTGAGCGGCATCTCACTCGCATTTCCATATATGGAAGAAGAGGAGGCGAAAATAACCCTCTTCACGGACATTTTCTTTGCCGCCTGGAAAACGTTCAACGTGCCATTCACATTGGCATCGTTGGAAGAAATAGGCTCGCGAACGGACTTTTCTACGGAGGGTATGGCGGCAAAATGGAAACAAACATCAACTTTTTCTAACGCTCTCTGAACCGTGGAAAATTCGCAGATAGACCCCTTGATAATCTGTACCTCCGTCTCTATGTCCCGCAGATTGATTTTCCTCCCTGTTGAAAAATCATCCAGCACGCGCACCTTAATCCCCTTCACCAGCAATGCCCTGACAAGATTCGACCCTATAAACCCTGCGCCACCTGTTACCAGACAAGTAGTCATTTCACTCTATACCTGCGGTTTAACCATATAAACAAAAACTGCGGGCTCTCACTGTATCGCAGGAGCCCGCAGGACAACTTTCATGACACTACATGCGAATTGGCATAATCACGTTAACATAAAAGTCCACCGGCCCTTCCGTGTAAGGCTTAACGACACCCGGACTCATGCCATCCTTTAAAACCAGACATACCTTCTCCGACTCCATCCTTCGCAACACCTCAAGTAGAAAATCAGGATTGAACGCAATTTCAATTGGCTCAGCACTGTAGTCAACAGGCAGTTCTTCGTCGTATTCACCCACTTCCGGCGTAATAACCTTAAGCCTCATGAGTTCGTCACGGACATTAATCCTGACCGAATTAAATTTCTCGTTTGTCATCGTACGAGTACGGCGCATGGATTCCACAAACTTGGGCGTTTCAACAATAATTTCCTTATCATGCTTCTGCGGTATCACCATCTCATAATTCGGAAAATTGCCCTCAATTAAAGCCGTCACCATTCTCATGCTATTAAATGAAAACGCTGCCTGACTCTCATCCAGGTAGATGCTTACTTCTTCATCATCAATCAGAAGCCGCTCAAGCTCATGTACCATTTTCGAGGGGATAATTACCTTAACTTCCGTATCCAACGGTATGCCTTCATCCTCTCGCGCCAAGCTCATCCTGCGCCCGTCCGTCGCCACCACAATCAACTTTCCATCCGTTATTTGAAACAGAAGACCCGTAAGATTATACCGGGCTTGATCCGTGCATATGGCATATGACGTCCTGAGGAAAAGCTTCTTGATAATACTTTGCTTAATCGTCAACGGCTCGATGCCTTCAAAGCTTCGCACTGGCGGAAATTCGTCCGGTGACATGCCGAACAGCCTGGTCTGTATCTTTCCGCAATGCAAGTGAATGACATTGTTATCTTCAAGATCCAGCACCACTTCCTCATCCGGCAATTCCGCCAATATCGACGATAAGCGTTGCGAGGAAACAGTTAAAGAGCCCTTCTCTTCCACCCGGCAATCCACCGTGCATTCTATGCTCACCTTTAAGTCTGTAGCCACCAGCCGGATGCAACTCTCCCCGGTCTCCACCAAAATATGCGTAAGTATTGGCAATGCAGACTTGGCTGAGACTACACTCTTAACCTTGTTTACAGTGTCAAGAAGATCTTGTCGTGGAATGGCAATTCTCATGTTCTCATCTCCAAGCGAACTGTGAATTGATTTCTGTTTCTTTTACAAATCTTTTATATATATATTCAGCAGTTCTAGTATTAGAACCTCTGGAAAGTGTGTATAAAACTGTAACTCATTTATTATCAATACTTTACATAATTAAAAACTTGTTTATAACTTCTCTTTTTATCCACTTGTATTAACAAGAATCAAATGGATGTTCAATTTTTGATCATTTACTTTGGTTTAATGGTGGAAAAAATATGACTGAAATTAACTATGGACAGTAAATTTTTCCACCGCCTACCGATCTGTTTTGTTCCACGCGTAAATTCAACTTTTTCCACAGCTTGTTTTCTGTTTATTTATAATGGTTTATAGTATATCACATGCTACTTTTTATTGTTCCTATGGAACAGAAGCGAATCTAAAAAATCCTTAAAATCATGCATACTTTTATATTCTGTAAACCGTTTTATACCAATATCTTACAGAATACCTGGCTTATAACGTTCTAAATCGTTTTTAAACTGTAACATCCTGAATAACAGGAGTTTGCGATACCAATTCTGCTACCGGCTAATTCCATAGGTTCCGTGTATGACTCCTGTTTTTCCACAGGTTCTCCACAGGTCCTTCTCCTTTTTCCCCGGTAACGGGGCGCCATGCTAACAAACAACTAAAGGAAAAGCAAGCCTATTTTTTGACCTCATCAGGTTCGGATTACTCTCAAGAACTCTTCTGGAGTAACCAAGCCATTTTTAACCTTTTCCCTGCAACGCATTGCCATAGTCTTTAGCTTAATATCCTTGGCAATTTTAGAACCTTGTTCGTCTTCTGCAATTTTTCTCCGTACCTCCGGGGTAATCTCAAGGAGTTCAAATATACCCGTACGTCCACGATTTCCGGTATGATAACACTTGTCACATCCGGACCCCCGATAGAGCTTGGTTACCGTTGCGGGCATGCCAATAGACTTTACCAGCAGAGAAGATGGTTTAAATGCTGTTTTGCAATCCTGGCAAATGGTACGCACCAGACGTTGACCGACAACCGCAGTGAGGGCGCTGGAAATCAGGTACGAAGGAATTCCCATATTTCGGAGTGTATCGATCGCCTCTGGAGCGTCGTTGGTATGCAGCGTACTAAAGACGAGATGGCCGGTCATGGCTGCACGGATGGCAATTCGCGCGGTTTCCATATCTCGAATTTCACCTACCAGAAGCACGTCAATATCCTGCCGGAGGGAGGCGCGCAGTACAGTGGCAAAGGTTAAGTCGATATCAGAGTCGATCTGTACCTGATTGATTCCGGAAAGCTGGTATTCAACGGGATCTTCCAGGGTTACGATGCTGTCCGTCATGACATTTTTCTGGTTTAGCGCAGCGTAGAGGGTGGTTGTTTTTCCGCTTCCAGTAGGGCCTGTAACCAGGATCATGCCGTATGGCTGTTCAATACAGCGTGTAAAGTTTTCCTCATCTTCCGACTCGAAACCGAGGTCTTTTATGCCGGCCAGTACGGACGATTGATCAAGGAGCCGCAGTACCACGCGTTCCCCGAGGAATGTGGGAAGCGTGGCCACGCGCACATCGAACTCGCGTTCACCCACTTGTATGCTGATATGTCCGTCCTGTGGATGCCGGGTTTCCGTGATGTCAAGTTCCGACATGATTTTAATGCGCGAAATGACTGGCGCCTCCATCGTCTCCGGAATGCTCATGACATCATGGAGTACACCGTCAATGCGGTAGCGCACGCGCATTTCCGGCTCCTGCGGATCCATGTGGATGTCCGTGGCTCCCGCATTCACGGCCCCTTCCAAAATGGTATTCACCATCTTGATCACCGATGTTCCGGAGGCTTGCCGCGCTATTTCATCGAAGCGTATGGATTCCTTGTCGGGTTTCTTGTCCCCCGCGCCAGCTTTCTCTGCCATGCCTTTTCCTTCCGCGTTGTCCATTGTTTTGCCTTTCTCCGGTGTAGCAAGGGTTGGTTCCAAATATATTTTCAGGTGAGCGGTATCGGGCGCCTGTTTTTGGGGTTGTTGCGCTTCATGTTCTTCTTTCTCCTTCTGAGCGGCATACCGTTTCTCAATCTCCGCTTCCAGATCTTCGCAGGCGGTAATCGCCGCGTGTATGCGCAGCTTGAGCATCACGCCGGCATTTTTCAGCCGGCGCAGGTTTTGCGGGCCGGTCACCAAGACAGTGAGCCGATCTCCTTCGAGCCGCACGGGCAGCATTTCATTTTCGCACGCAATGCTTTCTGGAACGGCTTCCAGCGCTTTGGGATCGCTTGGAGTGGATCCCGCATCCGCGTAGTCCATAGCGTACTGTTTGCCCAGCGCGCGCGCCACGGCATCGGCGGAAACATACCCACGGCGCAGAAGAATGCTGCCCAGCAACCGGCCTGTGCGTTTTTGTTCCGACAAGGCTTCGCGCAGGTCCTCCTCCATCAAGTCTCCCGAATCCACCAGCGCGCGGCCGAGCGTCTCCTGCGCCCCGCGCACTGTTTTACTTTGGAATTGATAACGAAGCAGGTCCTCCACGGCGGCAAAAGTTACCTTGCGCATCTGCAAAAGCTGTTTGTAAAACGGAACGCCGGTCTTTGCTTCCCGTTCCTTGGCCTGTTGCAGTTCCGCCCGCGTGATCAGGTCTTTCTTAACCAGATCTTCTCCCGCTTCTGGCTCTCGTTCCTTGGGCGACATATTCCCCTCCGTGAAACACTGTTTTAAAGCATGATGATCCATTATAAGAAGACACGGGGAGCTTTGCAATGGCCCTGATCAGTCCGTATGGGATGAACTATGCACTAGGGACGCTTTGCATAAGCCGTGCAAACTGGGCGAGCACTCCGCCGCTTGAATGAGCCGGGATGCGGCGGCTGTAAGATTGTTTTCCATAAAATGCCGCAATCGCTTCAGATAAAGCGCAGAGAAAGCTTCCCTGTCCGCCAGCTCCAGCAAATCTATGGGAAATACGATGTTCTGTTCCGCCGCCAGGTCTATGCAGCGCGAAAGCACAGGGGGGTAATCGCACTTGCACCGGAGGGATTCCGTATACCATTTCAGCGCTTCCGGGAGATTGTCTTCGGCTTCCGATAATAGTCCCAAATGGTACGCGCTGCTGAAACTGCCTGTCCCCCGGACATCTTCGTGGTCTTGGCCCAGCCGGAGCGATTCCAAATATGCGGCACGGGATTCCGGCAGATTGCCCAGCATCAAGTGGACATATCCCCGTGCGTGATGGAAATCCGACCAAAACACCCCATTATGGCCCAAGGCCAGGTGCTGTTTGAGAAGTGCTGCCGCCTCCTGAGGCTTGCCGGTATTAACAAGGGCATAGGCTAAGGATACGAGCGCCCCGGTCAGCACCTCCCGTGATACCCCCCCCAACCGGCCTTGTGGAACAGACCCTTCGGTGAACCGAATCCGCGCCAGTGCAGTTTGAAAAGCTTCTATGGCCGCCTCATAGTCCTTGAGACTGAAAAACGCCTTTCCGAGTTGATACCAGCAATACTCATCGTCGGGGAGCCGTTCCACCTCCTTCCGCAGAATTTTCAGATTTCGCAGTGCTTTATGATCGGGAGCATTTGTGGGCTGGGCGTAGCCGCTGTGGCCCAAACGGAGGCCTGTGGAGGCGGTCTGTTTAGAGCCGTTAAAGAGCATAATTTGTTCATGAATAGCCCCCTCAAATCGGCAGGAAACCCGGTGGAAGAACCGTTCGGTGTGGTCGACTACTTCCTGGCACTCTGGTGCTGTGCCCACCGTACTTACGATTTCTACCGTGCCCACCGTTTCCGGGCCATGGCCCTGGACAAAGCGGTGCAATAGGGTTTTCGCTTCTTCCCCGTTTTCAATCCACTCATCCGCGTCTATACTTAAGACATAATCGCCTTGGGCAAGGTGCAGAGCGGTGTTTCGTGCTGCGGAAAAATCATCCACCCAGGGAAAATGACCTATTCGCGCGCCATAGGAACGGGCAATCCGTTCGGTATTGTCTTCCGAGCCGGTGTCCACCACCACAATCTCATCCACGACCCCGAAAAGCGACAATAGGCACCGTTCCAGATGTTTCTCCTCGTTTCGGACGATAAGCACGGCGCTGATTGTGGGCATAATCCGGGGTATCCTGTCTTATGTCCGTGCATGGTACTGGCTAATCAAGGAGGTGTCAAGAAAGCGCCATGTTCCGCAACGGCAAGAACGCATCAGTGGAAAATAGGCAAGAAACACCAACAATCTGCCCCGTACGCCGTTTTTTCCGTGTTTCAGGAAGGAGAAAAGCATTGCTGCTGCTTATTTTGCGCAGGTTTCCTCAACACCTGCGATTTGGCTTAGTTGGGGCGAACCGCGCCTGCCAATCAAAATGTCTTTTTTCCCGTTATGCGTCAATATCACCATGACCTGCGGGCGGAGTTCCCGTCGCGTACAGGTTCCGCTGGGCGTTTCGCAGGTGCACACCGCAGTGCACACTATGCCGTACATATGCTCTGGATTATAGTGAATAAACGCACCAGTGCAGGTTTCACATTCGCCTTGTATTTTTTCTAATAGATTGGGCAGGCCACTCTTCCAATACTGTTCCTTGGGGGAATCCTTGGTATGATAAATAATCTCCATTGTTCCTCCAGGATACCGCCGGAGCAGATCCAGCTCTATCAAGCGCGCAGCCTGGCTTGGATTGGGAGTATGTTGCCACATGGGAATTCCTCTCGTTCTTTTTCAAATCAGATAGGTTCTGCAAGTGGCATGCCGAAATCGCAGATGATCCTGTATTTAACCGCATCCTATTGTGTGGCAATGTGTTATGAAGATATAGTTCAAAGAGAGGGAAGGACTGGGGTAAGTGGAAACCTTGGTATTTCCGAAAAATGGAATGGGTTATTCCGAATGGCGGAAAAAGCCCTGGCCACCTATCCAAAGGCAGCCAGGGCATCCATCGTAAATTGGGTAGCCGTGGTCAGACGAGTTCGTCAAATAGAACGGCCTGTAACTGGCGAAGTTTTGAGGCAATGTCAAGCAGTTCCTCTGGAGGAATCTGCTTAATTACCTGATTGTTTTGATCAAGAATCCGCACCACTATCCGGTTGTTTTCCTTATCCACTCGGATAGACGAGTGTGTTGAAACCATGAGCGGGGTGGATTCCACAGCTTTCGCAGCTTGGGTTGTCCGTTCCGCGCGTTTGTTCGACACGGCCTCTGCCACCGCCTCTACGCGGCGCAGTTCGGGAGCTGGGGGCTTGTTCGCTGTGGAAACGAACAAGGCCGCGAGATCCTGTCCGTTCACGCTGTTAATGCCCATGCTCCGCCTCCTTTCCCGCAAGGTTAACGCAACAGCGTCAACGCTGTTTGCGGTACTACGTTGGCTTGGGCAAGGATCGACGTGCCCGCGCTCACCAGAATCTGGTTGCGCGTGAAACGGATGGTTTCCTGTGCGATATCCGCGTCCCGGATCGCGCTTTCCGAAGCCGATGCGTTTTCTTCCTGAATCGCCAGCGTATTCATGGTGAACTCCAGACGGTTCTGATAGGCGCCCAGCGTGCTCCGCAACGTGCTCACGCTCGCGATCGCCGTGTCTATCGTGCTGATAGCCGCAACGGCTAACGCCATAGTCGATACCGCCACCGCGTTGACGCCCAAGTCGTTGGTCTTGGCGCCCGTAACGGAGATGGCCAGTGTTTGGCTTGTGTAGGCGCCGGATTGCAGCGTCACCGTTTGGGTGGCGCTCAACACTTTAATCCCGTTGAACTCGGTGCGCAACGCGATATCATCGAGCTGACCCAGTAACTGCCGCACTTCATTGTGAATGGCGGAACGGTTGATGGTGCTTTGCGTGCCGTTCGCCGCTTGCACCGCCAGTTCGCGTATGCGCTGCAAGATGCTGTGCGATTCGCTCAGCGCGCCTTCCGCCGTTTGCACCAGGCTTACGCCGTCCTGGCTGTTGCGTTGGGCCATGGAGGTTCCCTTCACTTGTGAACGGAATCCTTCCGCGATCGCCAAACCTGCCGCGTCATCCGCAGCGCGATTTATGCGCAAACCGCTGGACAAGCGTTCCAGCGATTTGTTCAAGTCGTTCGTTGACGTCCGCAACGTCCGGGAGGCGTTCAACGCCGCTATATTAGTGTTAATGCGTAGTCCCATTGTCTATCCTCCTTGAGTTTGCCGCGGGCATCCCGGCCCGTGGTTTCCTGAAGTTCCTCCTATGCGAGGCTTCCGCCATAAACGCGCATGACGCACGTCTTTTTCCCCACCAAAGGGAGAAACCACATTTGCCTTCATGTTTTACACCCGAGTGCGTCTATTTTCTGAAGGCGCATCGCGTGTTCACGGTTTGCCGTTGAATCCTGCGCATATTCCATGCGCACGTTCGCCGGCCGCCAGATCCCAACCACCTCCTTTCAGCATGGTTGGAGCGCGTGGGCACGTGACGGAGGACGCGAACCCGCGCGCTGCTCTTCACCAATCAAACTTGGACGACGCGCTCGGTCATCCTCCAAGCAATTGCAAAGCTGTTTGAGGCACTACGTTGGCTTGGGCAAGAATGGACGTGCCCGCGCTCACCAGAATCTGGTTGCGTGTGAATCGGATGGTTTCCTGGGCGATGTCCGCATCCCGGATCGCGCTTTCCGAAGACGAGGCGTTTTCTTCCTGGATCGCCAACGTGTTCATTGTGAATTCGAGGCGGTTCTGGTAGGCGCCCAGCGTGCTCCGCAGGGTGCTCACGCTCGCGATGGCATTGTCTATTGTGCTGATGGCCGCAACGGCTCCAGCCATGGTCGACACCACCACGTTGTTGATACCCAGGTCATTTGATTTGGCGCCAGTCACCGCGACGGCCAGGGTCTGGCTGGTGTACGCGCCCGATTGCAGGGTTACGGTCTGGCTCGCACTCAGCACTTTGATCCCGTTGAATTCGGTGCGCAATGCAATATCGTCAATCTGACCCAGCAACTGCCGCACCTCATTATTGATGGCGAGCCGGTTGGTCGTGCTCTGCGTGCCATTGGCCGCCTGCACCGCCAATTCCCGGATGCGCTGCAAGATGCTGTGCGATTCGCTTAGCGCGCCTTCCGCTGTTTGCACCAGGCTTACACCGTCCTGGCTGTTGCGTTGCGCCATCGCCGTGCCCGTCACCTGGGAACGAAAGCTTTCCGCGATCGCCAGCCCGGCGGCATCGTCCGCCGCCCGGTTGATCCGCAAGCCGCTGGACAACCGCTCCAACGTCTTGTTTAAGGAAAGTGTTGAACCACGCAGGGTGCGTGATGCATTCAATGCCGCAACGTTCGTGTTGATTCTAAGTCCCATAGTCCTTTTCCTCCATGAGTGGCCTCGAGGATATCCCTTACCCTCGAATTTGTTCCTTTGTGCTTACTTGGGGCTGCCGATGACGCGAACACCTACAGCCGCCCGCACATGTTCAACTTTATACACAACACACCTTCGGGGTGACCGGCCGCAGAACCTTGGCCGGCCACCCCCAAAGGACATATTTACTATTGTCCCAGTAACTGCAATGCGGTCTGGGGCACTACATTCGCCTGCGCCAGAATGGAGGTGCCCGCGCTCACCAGAATTTGGTTCCGGGTGAACTTTATGGTTTCCTGAGCAATGTCCGCGTCGCGAATGGCGCTCTCGGACGCAGAGGAGTTCTCTTGCTGGATGTTCAGGGTGTTAATCGTGAATTCCAGGCGGTTTTGGTACGCGCCCAGTGTGCTCCGCAGCGTGCTAACGCTCTGGATTGCATTGTCAATCGTGCTGATGGCAGACACAGCCAGGGCCATCGTTGACACGGCTACTCCGTTGACCCCCAAATCATTGGTTTTGGCGCCCGCAACCGAAATGGCAAGCACCTGGCTGGTGAATGCGCCGGATTGCAGCGTCACGGTCTGGCTGGAACTCAATACCCGGATGCCGTTGAATTCCGTGTCTATCGCTATATCATCAAGTTGCTCCAGCAACTGCCGCACTTCATTGTGAATCGCCGTCCGGTTGGTGGTGCTTTGCGTGCCGTTCGCTGCTTGCACCGCCAGTTCACGTATGCGCTGCAAGATGCTGTGTGATTCGCTCAACGCCCCTTCCGCCGTTTGCACAAGACTGATGCCGTCTTGTGAGTTACGCGCTGCCACGCTGGAGCCCCGGACCACCGAATTAAAACCTTCGGCAATCGCAAGGCCTGCGGCGTCGTCTGCGGCCCGGTTGATGCGCAAGCCGCTGGAAAGGCGTTCCAACGTCTTGTTTAATGAAAGAGTCGATCCACGCAAGGTGCGTGACGCATTCAACGCCGCAACGTTTGTGTTGATTCTAAGTCCCATACTGTTATCCTCCGTGAGTGGTTGTGGCCACGCTTCCTTGCGCAGCCGTTTTTCTATCCGGCTACCCGCCGTGCATGACGTCCCTGTCGTGCGCCGGTATCAGGTAAACCGTTTGGCGTTGGGGTATACCCGCTGCCATTCCCATTGCGTTTCGTCAGAACTTGGACCGCCCTGTCCCATGAAAGCGTTCAGGTCATGCAGAATCCCATTTCCTGCACGCCTACGCGCTTTGGGTGGTTCCTCGTTCGTCCTAATCCGATGGCCGAACCTGTGGTATGCGGCCATCGCTTTTTGCCATCATTCAACTATTCCCGGCCCCTTTTCGAAAAGGGCTTGGGGGCGATTTACTCGCCACTGCGTTCTACCCTCCCTGGTTGTCAATGAGTCCGCCGTCCTTAGCGGGCTGCACTCGGGTTCAATTTTAGGCCCGTTTCCGGGCAACTGATTACTTTATCGGCAACTTTAGCAAAAACTTTAGAAGTTTTTTTCGAGTTTTGGTTTCGGGGCATGCCGGGTGCGAAAATCAATTAAACCGCTTTTTGGCGGAATCAGTCGTAACTTCTTTAATGTCAATGTGTTAGACGGCAAATAAGGGTGTGGAAGGAAACAGAGAAGGAGAAGCAGATCCTGCCAGGTTTTCACCATGCACCAGAAGAAAAATAGTTCTTAGCGGTTGTTTTTCGAGAAATAACCACCCCAAAATGGAAAGTTCCTTGACATAAAAGCTATTCTGACCGAGAATGGCGGGGAGAATTCATTTTATGTTTTCGGCGGATACCGGGTTTTTTTAGGTGTAGTAGTACTAGAGTACAAAGTTATGGCATGAAAGGAGGGCGTATGTGGAAGCGCCGGATATGCAATGTTCTCCTGGTGTGTAGTCTGTCTTTTTCCGGATGGGCGCTGGATGTGAGCGGCACGATAGAGGAAGACACGCGGTGGGAGGCGGGCGATTCGCCTGTGCACATGATAGGGGATCTCACGGTGGCGGCCAATGCCACGCTGACAATAGAGCCTGGGGTGACACTTGATCTGAAAGCAGGGTGCCGGTTGACGGTGGAAGGCGCGTTGGCCGCAACGGAGTCAACGTTCACGTTTAACTCGGGTGCGGACATTGTGATTGGTGGTCAGGCGGGTTTTGGTTCCTGCGTTTTTAATGGTTTTGCAGCATTGACGAATGCGGAAGATCTGATCTTTTCTGAAACATCGTCCGGAAACCTGATTGATTGCACCCTTCATGATCTCAACCTCATAATTTCCACGCAGGCACTTGAGATGGTGAATGGTTCCGCGGAAAACACCTTTGGTCCCGTGGTGTATTTGAATATGACCGCCCAGGGCGCCCCCGTGATTACGGGCGTGGATTTTTCATCCGACACGGACTGGCTGTCCGTGTCAAGCATGACGTGGCTTGCCCAGGAAATTAATGCATCGTTGACCACGAATATCACTAATAATCTCTTTGCTGAAACAGGACTTATTACCGTAGGTGCAGGAACGCTTGACACCCTGTTTCATTTTACCCAGGAGCTTCCCTTTTCCGGAGCAACCCGCTATCAATGGACGTGGGCGGGTGGCACAATTGCGGCCGGGGCCTCTGTAGTCATTGATCCGCAGATCGAGGTGCTCATCAATGGAGATCTTGCCGTGGCAGGACAGATGGAAGTCTCCAGTGGGGCCGTTCTGAAAACCAGTCACGCACTTTCCTTGTCTGGCGGTCTGACTATAAACAGCGGTGGACACTACATGTTTGTCGGCAACAGCGCCTCGGCGGACATCACGGGTGAGTTACTTGTCTACTCTCAAGGCGAGGCACACTTGGCCGGAACTTCCCTGGTTTCCGGCAATGTGACCGTGCAAGAGAACGCCCTGTTGAGTCTGAACACCATGACAGTTGCTTCGCCGGGCGCGCTTTCTTTAAGTGCGGGCGCCATACTGGAGATCGGATACACGGGACTTACGGTGGACGGTGTGTGGTCCGCTTCGGATGCCACGATTCAGCTTGCCTCCTCGGGCGGCCTTGAGGTCAGCGGCACTGCGGTCTTGCACCGATGCGGATTCTCTTTTCATCCTCTGAGTGTAATTTCCATACAGGCCGGCGGGAGTTTTACCGCCAGCCAGTGTGGCTTTTCCGGGGCGCAGGATCCGGACGATGTGGACGGGTTGATCTTTGAGGCTGGAAGTGGAGGGGGGCTTACCAATTGCACCCTAAACAATTTCCGCCTCTCCCTCGGAAGCCAGGCGGTGTCAATCGTGGGCGGCGCAATTGAAAATGCCGATGGTCCTGCACTGACCTTGACGCAAACCACAGGGGAGGCGCCGGAGGTTTCCGGGGTGGATTTCAGCGGAGATCCCGGCTGGGTTTATGTCGCCAGTCCCGACTGGCTGTTTCAGGAATGGGATGCGTCTTTTCCGGTGCAGTTTACGGATAATGTCTTTTCCCCCGAGGCGGAGATTACCTTGGGGCATGCGAATATAGGAAAAGATGTTACCCTAACCTCTTCGCTGCCGTTTAGCGGGGTTACGCAGTACACGTGGCAATGGCTTGGCGGAACGATTGTGCCGGGGGTGTCGCTTAGGGTTCCCGGCGGCGTGTCACTCACCGTTTCCGGGCCCATTATTGTTGCGGGAGAGCTTCTGGTGGAGCCGGGTGCGCTCGTCGAAATGGAGGATACCAGTGCCATTACCGGTTTGCTCCATGTATGGGGGAATGGAGCGAAAACAGAGGCGCCGCAAGTGCATTTTTCAGGCGCCGCGAGTATTCCGGGAACGGTGCGGGTGGACACAAACGGTTTGATTGAAACCAACGCCCTTACCGTAGAACGCGGCGGGTGGTTTGGGCTGGAGACGGGCGGCCAGGTGAATATCCAGCTTTCAGGGATTACCGTGCAACCTCAAGCAACCCTTGAGGCAACGGACGCAACCGTGGAATTTGTGGAATCCGGGCGTATTTATGTGTATGGGACGGTACGGCTGACCCGGTCGCTGGTTGATATTTTTAATTATAACGATGTTGAAGTCTATGGTTTGTTAATCGCTGCGCAATCAACCTTCGCGGGGGCCTATCCCACCAATGCCGACAGCTTGATCTTTCATCCGGGAGGAAATGGCCAATTCGACTTATGCCAAATACTCGACATGACGATCGAACTTGCTGGAAGAGGCACGTTTGACCGCTGCGTATTTACAAACCGGGATGGCGCCGGACTGATCGTGTCCACCGGCGCGCTCGCCGCGATATCACGAAGCAATCTGATCACCTTTGGCGCCGATGCCATTCAATCAGGCTCCGGCACCGAGGTCACCGCCGCCCGCTGCTATTGGGGCGCGTCCGATGGACCTTCCGGAGTTGGGTATCCCGGCTCCGGCGTTTCCATCGCTGGAACCGTGACAGTTTCTGATCCCATGCCGGAGGCGTTGGTTTTCGCACCCGTCCAGGTGCAGTCCCACACACCCTCGGGATTGGTGACCACCCCCGTACAGTCTTTGGATATCACGTTCAGCAGTATGATAGATCCCGGTACGTTTAATTGGGCCGATATTGTGCTCGTGGGACCCGGGGGTGAATTTTACGCTTCCTCTGTTGCGCAGCAAAGCCTGCATGTCTGGCACATCGTATTTCCGGAAAAATCGGCAGAGGGGAATTATTTTTTCCGCGTTGGACCGTTGATCCAGAACATGGCGGGGTTCGGGCTCGACCAAAATGGAGACGGTGTTACCGGCGATCCCGTGTTGGATGTTTACTCCGGCAGTTTCACCCTTGGCTATCCGCCTGTGGCGGACTTCACGGTGTCCGAAACGGCTATTTGCGCCGGAAATGCGGTCACCTTTACGGATCAATCCACGAATAATCCCACCTCGATCCTCTGGGATTTCGGCGATGGGGCCGATGGGGCCGGCGCCAGTGTTTCGCATACCTATGAAGAAAAGGGGGTGTATAGTGTGAGTCTGACCGTCCAGAATGTCTATGGCCAGGATATGCTCACCCAAACCGCCCTGGTCCACGTCGAAGCGCTCCCCACCGCACGGCTCTATGCCGATGTCACTTCCGGCGACGCCCCCATGGCTGTCAATTTCTCTAATCTGACCGAAGGCAATGTGGATGCATGGTTCTGGGATTTTGGCGATGGACAAACCAGCACAGCGGCCGGGCCCGGCGGCCACATTTATCCCAACCCTGGCGCGTACACCGTTGTGCTGCGCGCCACCAACCGCTGTGGCTTCACCACGAACCAGGTTGTGATCCAGGTTGCAGCAGTCGTGCCGCCGCCCGCTCCCGCCGGTCTCATTGCCTCTGACGGCACCGATTGTCTCGCTGTGAACTTGACCTGGTCGCCCTCCGATACCGCAACCTACTACCGCGTCTACCGCGATGGCGTTGCCCTCCCTGCCACGATTACAATGACCCAATATGCCGATTATTCCGTTCAGCCTGGTATTGTGCACTCTTATGTCGTCAAAGCCTTCAATCTTAACGGCGGAAGCCCCAACAGCGAGCCTGATACCGGATTCCGCGGCGCTCCTGGTCAGCCCCCGGACTCCGTAGCGGCTACCGATGGAACACTGGCAGGCTCCGTCCAGATTACCTGGACTGCCGCCCCGGCCGCCTCGCACTACCGCGTGTTTCGGAACACCGCGGATTCCGAAGCCGGTGCGAGCCCCATTTCAGATTGGCTGCCTTCCACCACCTTGAGTTTTGAAGATGTGAATGTAGAGGCGCCCGTGGTGATCCCCGGACGTGGCTGCAATGGAAAAGACACTATCCAATATACTTATTATTATTACTGGGTTGCCGCCATGTATACCTGTGGCGAAAGCCAAAAAAGCGATCCCGACACCGGATATCGTGGAATTAACCAGTAAAAAAACCCGGGGTCAAAACGGGCAGATAAACAGGCATGTATAAAACGTTTGACGCTATGGCCGAGAGGTTATATACTGAGTGTTGTGGACCAGGCAGGTCGATTGCGTGGAAAATGTCCATGGCGGACCGCCGGGAAGCACTGTGAGTGGAGGCTGGTGAAAGGTGATGGATCATATTCCAAAGCGCGAAATCTGGACAACTAATCTTCCGGAGTATCCGAAATTCTGGGAAATCCTGATCATATTGCTCGTGGTCGCATTTCTCCTGGCCGCCGGCAATCTGTTAAAACGGCGCTGGACGCAAAACAACGATTCGATTCCCCTGCCTGTCGCCCTCATGCTTTGGCTCGGCATGTTCGCCATTTACTCCGCCGTGGCGGCCGCCTTCTTTAATTACAGCCCAGAGTCGCACCGGACCACCATCATCGTCATGTGCTTCGTCTTCTGGGTCATCCCCGTCGCATACTACACCCACACCGTCATCAACTCACTCGCAATGCGCACCCTCGACCATATTGGCCCCTTCAGTGCGCGTATCGACGATCCCTCCGAATTCGCCGCCGCGCGAAAGCTTGCGCTCCGCGGAGACATCGACGGCGCCGTGAGCATGTACCGTAATTATCCGGACAATCAGGTCAATGCCCTTTTCGAGGCCGCCCGTCTTCTGAAATCGGAAGACCGCTATCTGGAAGCCGCCCTCATGCTCGAAGAAATCGGGCAACGTTTCGAAACGCAAACCCGTGTGTGGGCGGAAGCCACCTATCAGCTTGCGAAGCTAAAAGAAATCAATCTGAATGACCGCAAACAGGCCGTGGAAATCCTCCGAACCATTATGGAACGGGCCCCGGAATCGCGATTCAGTCAACTTGCCGCCGCCGACCTCGCACGGCTCAAGATAGTGGACAAGGAGTACATCAAGGATTTGACGGAACCGGAAGAGGAAAAGCACCACAAGGAAGATCCTTTCTTCGATTCCAGCGATGTGCGCGTGGCGAAACGCATCCTGCCCAAGATCAAGGTTGAGCAGGGGGGCGGCAAGGATGAAGAAGGGGTTCCCGTCAGGGATCCGTTTTTTGTTTCCCACGGCAGACAGGAAGAGTCCGGGGAAGTGGCTGCCGAAATAAAAAAACCCGCCCGCAAACCCGCGGCCAAGAAACAGGCAGGCGCTAAAAAGCCTCCTGCAAAAAAGCCGCCCGCTAAAAAGCGCGGCACGAAATAATTTCCGCCGCCCATGGATCCGGCCGCTGTTGCTGAGAAACTCTCCCGTACGGTTCGCGCGCTGCATTTCAGCCCTCCTATCACCCATGTCTACAATCCCCTTGAGTATGCCTGGGCTCCTCATCGCCTCTACCTCCAGCGGTATGGCCAAGGCGCCCGCGAAATCTTGCTCGTGGGCATGAATCCGGGCCCCTTTGGAATGGCGCAGACCGGCGTTCCCTTCGGCGACGTCTCCATGGTGCGCGATTGGTTGCGCATCGAAGCCCCGGTAAACAGACCGGAACTCGAACATCCCAAACGCCCCGTGACCGGCTTTCAATGTAGCCGGGGCGAAGTAAGCGGTCAACGCTTGTGGGGCTGGGCGCGGGATCGGTTCGGCGCCCCGGAAAAATTCTTCCGAAAATTCTTTGTGATTAATTACTGCCCCCTTTGTTTTATGGAAAGCTCCGGTCGAAACTTCACGCCCGACAAACTGCCCGCCTTGGAGCGCACCTCTCTCCTTGATGCCTGCGACAAAGCCCTCCGCGACCTTGCGGCCTATTATTCCCCACAATGGATTCTCGGAGTGGGTGATTTCGCGGAACGGCGTATCCGCGCCGCATTTCCCGGCTTCACAGGGGTTATCGGGCGCATCCCGCATCCCAGCCCGGCCAGCCCCGCCGCCAACCGCGGCTGGTCAACCGCCGCCGAAGCCGCCCTCCGCGCCTTTGGAATACGAGTATAAGGAGATCTGGATACCCCGTGGCGAAACTGATCATGCTTTTGAGGAAGCAAGTCCGTTAACCACAAACTTCTTTGATTGCATTCACGCCTGCCTCATGCAGCCAGCCATTGGAAGCGAAGATGCCGCTGTTGTTGGTCAACCGCCGCCCGGTGGTGAAATCCAACGGTTTGCCCCAGATGTCCGTGACGCGTCCCCCGGCCTCTTCGAGGATCACCGCGCCTGCCGCGTTGTCCCAAATTTTCTCCTGATAGCCCGGGCGATCCTGGGGCGGAAAGCGGAACATCATTTCTCCCCCCCCTGCCGCCAGCACGGCGAATTTTGCCAGACTGTCCATCAGCACCGGTTCTGCGGAAATGCCCAGGCGCTGCGCGATGGCGTTCGTGTCGTCCGCGTTCGTGTGGCTGGATTCAAACGAGCGCAGTACACGCGCTTGGGATGCATCGCGGCAATCCGACACATGCAGCGGCATAAACTCCAACGGATCCATATCCATCATGGCGTACGCTGATCCTTCCCCGCGCTGCCCCACCAAGATCGCCCCCGCACCGCAAGACACCGGTGCGCAGTGCTCGCCGAGATTGGGACATCCCAGCACGCCCAGTTTCACTTCGCCGTGTTCCAACAGCGCAAGCGCCACGGCATATTGCCCGCCGCGCAAATAGCCCTTTGTGCCATCCACGGGATCCAGTGTCCAATAGCGGTTTGTGGGTTCCGCGCCGCCGCGATCGATCCACGTTAGAACATTGTCAGAGGAAGCATCCTCGATCATCTTCCCCACAAATTGCGTAACCACATCGAGCACCTTCTGTCCGGTGTCTTCCCGCAATGCATCCGCTTTTTCCTCGCCCACCAGCACCGCCTCCGGATCATGCCCGGCAAGGGCGTGCCCCACAAACGCCTGTACCGCGTAATCCGCCACCGTCACGGGAGAAAAGTCGCTTTTCGTCAGCCCGAGCATCGCCATGCCGGTTTGAATCCGCCGGCATAGCCGCGCCGCTTGTTGTACAACATCCACTGCAAACCGCACATCGGGGTGATCATAATCGAGCATGTCTTGATTCCTGTTATTGATGATTTAAGGCTTCCAAGCAAATGATATAAGAGAATAGCAAATATCCGTCATTTACTGAATTTTCGAAGTGTCGGTGTTTGTCGGTGTTCATCGGTGGTTTCAGGCTTCTTTTCCGCCACCACCGCAATAGCAGGCGAAATCCGCCGAAAAGCCCGCGTAGGCCAATGCATATACCAGCCGCCCGGCAATAAATACCGGAAAATTCCCTGCCACTCCTTTACATGAAAGTACGGTGCGCATTCTTCCAGCCAGAATCGCCGTGACATTTTATGCACGTGCGTGGGATCGTGGTCCAACAACCGGATAATGGGCCCCGTGGGGCCGTCGTACACCGGCACGATGAAAACGAAGTGCCCTCCTGGCGCAAGATGTCCCCATATCTCTTTGAGTGCTGCATCTAAATCGTTTACGTGCTCCAGCACGTCAAATGCGGTGATCAAATCGAATTGTTCCGCGAAGGAAATACTTGGAAGTTCGCCCATTACCGCCTGCACCTCTGGATGCGCCGCCTTGAGGTGTTCAATGGCATACGCACTGGCGTCCATGGCGAATTTCTTCCCCACGGTGTCCAACGAGCCGATGAAATGCCCAAATGCGCACCCCAGATCGAGGATGTTGGGATTCCCGATCCCTGCCAGGGCCTTTTTTGCCAGAGCGCGGTAAAACGCAAGCTTCTTTTCTGGATTTTGCCGCTGATAGTCCTTGTAGACACTCGTAAAATAGTTTGGACCAAAGTGTTCGACTTCCATGACGTCAGCCCTGGAAACGGCGTTTGACGATCAAAGCGAGCGTCCGGAATATGGTGTTGCCCACCTGCATTTTGCTCACGCCCGCCTTCTGATCATACCGGAGAATCATGGGCACTTCTCCAAAGAGCAAATGCCGTTTCCGAAGCTTCAACAGGATGTCCACCATGCACTGGAATCCTTCCTGGTCGATGAAGCGATCGTTGTATTCGCGCATGGCATCGCGCAGCACGGCGGTGCGGTAGGCGCGGTAACCGCAGGTGAAATCCTTTACCCCCTGGATCGGTAAGAATATCCGGAACAGCAGCGATCCCGCGTAACTCAATACGCGGCGGAACATCGGTACGCCCAGCGTGCGCGAACCCGGCTGGTACCGTGAAGCGATTACCACGTCGTGGCCTTCGCTTACCATGCGCACCATCCGGAGGATCAAGCCGGGCGTGTGCGTATCATCCGCGTCCATGGTGATTATGATGTCGTCGTCCTGCGCCGCATTCATGGCGGCCTGAAGGCCGTCTCGGATTGCCGCGCCCAGCCCCGCATTCTTTTCATGGCGCACCACCGTGACCGGCATCTGCGCAGCGCGTTCCTGCACCAACTCAGCCGTGCGGTCCGTGCTGCCGTCATCCACCACGATTACTTGAAATGAAAGCCCCGCTTCGAACATCGCCTCATCGATTTTATCCAGGAGGCGTCCGATGCAGGCCTCCTCGTTAAACGCCGGCAACACAACGATGACATTCCGGCGCTTCCGAATCCGTTCGTGTGCGCTATCCATTCGCCGATTCCTCTTCTCACGCACTATGCCACAAGACATCCACCTGTTTCATCTAGCTTCGCTTTTCCGACAAAGAACGAGGCAATTGCGAAATAGTCCTTTTTCTCATCCGGAAAAATGAGAAGGCAACGGGTCGGCCAGAGCAGCCGACAAGCGATTACTGTACGTTCCAGCCAGTTATCCGCAGTACCGGTTCCTTCCCGGCCAATTCAGCCGGCGCATAGGTCACTTTCACCGTGCGTTCTTCGCCAGGCAACATGCTGAAATAATTATCTTCCCAAAACGATGGCCCAATCTCGTGTCCGTTCTTCCCGGCGGTGACCGCCAACTGCACCAGGAACGCCAGGGCCGTTCCCGGATTTTTCAGGGTCACCGTCATGACCTGTTCCGCGCCTTTGGTTTCCACACTCGACGCGGATTCCAGTGTCACCGGCGGCAAGGTATTCAGGAGTGTGAAATCGGCGCGGGATTTCGGTTTGGCGAAAAATACGCCCTTGAGAGTATCGCCGGTGATGCCGGGAACATCCGGTGCGGTGGACAACCAGTAAAAATTGCTCGAACGCAACGCGCCCGAACCATCGCGGAGTTCCAGTTTAAGAAAATACGTTGCGCTGATATCTTTCGGCCAATTCATCGTAAATGCCTTGGATTTTCCATCGGCATCCACGTTCACGGCAGCTTTTTGCGTATGTTTTACGCTCAGATCGAAGTTGTAGACCGTGGCGGATGCCTCCAGGCCCTCCGCAGGTTCGTACAGGCTGTTTACCACATAAATCCCCTCGTCATCATAGGCATATTGGACGTGGAGCGATTCACAGGCTTTTTTCGCACCGAAATACGCGCCCGTGGGCCGGAGATACCAATCGATGTATTGCCAGGAGGTCGATGCGGGCCATGCGGTGTCGTATTTCCACGTAGTGATGCCGGTGGCGGAGTATTTGTTGCGCCCGTACGCCTCGAACATGCCCCGCGCACTGTTGTAATTCATCGCATAGGCCTTGTTGCAGAAATCATTAAAGTCTGCAGCTTTTCCGTATCCGCCATCCATCGCCTTGAGGATTGCGTCGAAATACTCCCCGCCCTGCGTTACCGAATGGAACGACCATGATTCGCTCATCAATGCGGGCCAGAGTTGGTCCTCCGGCATCATCTCGCGCAGGCTGTCGCGCACGGCCGTGACGCCGCCGATGCCGCCGGACTGTGCGAAGCCCCACGCGCCGTCATGCTTGCGGTGGTAATAATGCGAGGGCCCGGCATAGGTCCAGAGTTCACGCGTGCCCGTGCGTGTGCCGCCGGTGTTGTTGCGGAACATCGTGACAAAGGTTCCTGAATGTGGTTGATAACTTCGGTTCACACGGTGTTTTGCGATTAGGTCCTTGTATGATTTATCGAGATTATCCGTCGGGAAGGTTTCATCATGCCCCAGGAGATGCGTAAGGCTCGGATGCGTCCGCATGCGCAGCATCATGTCTTCCGTGCAGGCGATGGCCAGCGCTTCGTCCGGTATGCTGCGCCCGAAAATCTGCTGGGTCACCAGAATGCCGTACTCATCGCAGGCATTGTAAAACTCTTCGGATTCGCGGATGGAAAATCCCTCGGAACGGAGCATGTTCAGGTTTGCCTCGCGCGCGTACCGCACCATCGCCCGGTAGCGGCGTTCGGAAAAGCGCAGGAGCATGTCGCTGGTCATCCAGGCGCCCCCGCGAATGAGGATGTTGCGCCCGTTTATTTTGTAGCCGCGCCAGGCTTCGTCATTGATGTAGGTTTCCACGTTGCGAATGCCGAAGCGGACATTCTGTGCATCGGAAATTTGGTCCTTCACCACGAATGAAAGTTCGGCGGTGTAAAGTTCCTGCGGCCCCACGGGATGCGGCCACCACACGCGCGGCTGGGCAAACACCAGTTGTGGAAACGCGTCCGGTGTAAATAACACTTCCTGAGTCTCGCCGGGATTTAACGGGACCTCTTTTGAAAATTCCACAGTCTCAATCCGGCCCTTCAAAAGACCCGTGATCGCTTCTGCCGAGTGATTGGTTAAAAAGGCCGAGACCGTCAGTTTCGCGCTGTCCAGTGCGGGCACATTCAGATCGGAATCCACGTACCCGTGCCGCAGCGTTACAGGACCCTGCGCCCGGATATATACATCGTCCCAGATGCCCATGTTGCGGTCCGGCGGCTGTGGGTTATGGTCGTCCCAGCCGGTGGTGGCTTCGATTTGCTTCGTATCGTAATCCTTGTCCGGGATCAGGCCGGGCGGAAGGATTTCCACCGCAAGCGCGTTCGCCTCGCCATACCGGAGCAGGCCGCTCACGTCAAACTCAAACCGGCGGAACATGCCTTTAACCGTTTCGCTGTCCGCGATGCGCTGTCCGTTCAGCCAGAGGTTCGCCTGATAATTGATGCCGTCAAAATGCAGTGTGACACACCGGCCCTTCCAATCCGCCGCCACGGTGAACTCCGTGCGGTACCACCACGGGTTTCGGAACGGGCTCCCCTCCGGCATCACCAGCCATCCGCCATTTTTATATCCGGGAATATTCTTAAGGTTCATGCCGTAAAACGGGTCCGGATAGACGTTATTCTCCACCAGCGCCGCCAGCACGGTCTTCGGCACGCTTGTTGAATACCACCCGTCCGTATTAAATCCTGACGCGCCCAACACATCTCCCGCGCCGGTGATTTTCGCCGAACTTTGCAATTTCCAGCCCTCCGCCAGCGGAAGCATTGCCGGTTGCGCCGTGGCCGGCATTATTGGCCACAAACCACAGAGGGCCAACAGTAGAATGGCCCGGAAGATATAGTGTGTATTCAAGAAGATTCTCCTTATATGCATTTCCCACAGGATATAGACTCTGCACCGCTTCCTATCGGATTCAAACCGCATAAAATCCCGCTCATAGGATAGCAGATTTATTCCGGTTCATGGGTGCGAAAAGCAGAGACAGCCCCGCCTCGTCACACGAAGCGCGTGACGCCCTTGGCACAGGCTCTTTTTTTCGCGTTGGAACCGCACATTTGATAAAGCTATGATAAACGGGAAAAAGCGAGGGATATAAAGCATGCCATGGGATGAAGCGTTGGCGGAATGGCAGGATGTTTTGGGTGATGAGCGGGTTTCGGTGGATACCCCGGTGGTGGAGAGGTATGCACGGACCACGCAACCGCATGGGACCACGCCTCGGGGCGTTTTGTATCCGCGGTCCGTGGAGGAGGTGCAGGCGGTGGTGCGCATCGCAGCGCGGCATGAGACGCCGCTGTACCCGATTTCATGTGGTAAAAACTGGGGCTATGGCGATGCTTGCGCGCCGCGTGATGGCGCGATGATCGTGGATTTGCGGCGCATGGACCGTATTTTGGAAATTAATCCTGAACTGGGCTATGCAGTGATTGAGCCGGGGGTGACGCAGCAGCAATTGTATGAGCGGGTGCGGGTGGAGGCGCCGGGATTCTGGATGGACAGCACCGGGGCCGGGCCGCACGCCAGTATCGTGGGGAATGTGCTGGAACGCGGGTTTGGCCATACGCCGTACGGGGACCATGTGCGAACCAGTTGCGGGATGGAGATTGTGCTGGCGGATGGGCGAGTACTTAACACGGGATTTGGACATTTTCAGGAGTCGCGGGCTGCACGGGTGTATCCATATGGCGTAGGGCCAGTGCTGGATGGCCTCTTCACGCAATCGAATCTTGGCATCGTAACGAAGCTGTGCGTGTGGCTGTATCCCGCGCCGGAGGCGTTCCGGCTGTTTTTTATCAAGGTGGACCGCGAGGAGCAGGTGTATCCGCTGATGGAGGCGTTGCGGCCGTTGCGGATGCGCGGGATTCTCAATAGCGCCGTGCATATCGGGAACGATTTGCGGGTGATCACCAGCCTGCGGCGGTATCCATGGGACGCCACGGGCGGAAAGACCCCGTTGCCGGAATCCGTGCGGGAATCGTTGCGGCGGGAAACGGGTCTTGGCGCGTGGAACGCCTCGGGGGCATTGATGGGCACCCGCAGCCAGGTGCGGGGAGCGGTGCGGGAATTAAAGAAGGCCGTTGGGCCCTTGGGCAAGTTGGTCTTTGTGGATGATCGTAAACTCGCCTGGGGAAAGCGCGCCGTGATGTTATTGAACAAATTTGGTCTTGGACGTGTGCTGGCCAAACAACTGGAAGCGCTCGAACCGAATTACGGACTGTTGAAAGGGATTCCCACGGATGCGCCGCTCTTGGGCGCGCAATGGCGGCTGCGTACCACGGGGCCGGTTCCGTTGGATCCGCTGGAAGCGGGATGCGGGCTGATTTGGTTCTCCCCTGTGCTGCCGATGCGCGCGGAAGATGTCAAAAGGTTGCTGGAATGCGTGACACCCCTGTTTTATGCCCGCGGATTCGATTTGCCGGTGACCTTCACCCTCCTGAACGAGCGATCCATGGTGGCGATTCTTAATTTGGCCTTCGACAAATCCGTTCCGGAGGATATCGAACAGGCCTCGGCGTGTTATCAAGAAGTGACCACTGCTTTAAAAGAAGCGGGCTATCCTCCCTACCGTCTCACCCCCGAAGGCATGCCGCTGTGGACTGATCCCGGCGATTCCTTCTGGTACGCCGCCCAAAAAATAAAATCCGCCCTCGACCCCCAAAATATCCTCGCTCCCGGACGGTATGTTCCGTGATTTTAGGTTGTTTTCTACCACTCCTCCGGCGTGTTTTTTAAACGGGGTCAGAACAAAGGACATAGATAATAGATTTTGGACAATGGTATGAAAAGGAAGACTTTATGCCGTGTGAGGAAACATCCGTTTTCTAGGGCTTTTCTCCTGGGTGTTGTGTGCGCTCGCGGGCGCGGATTTCGTGGCCGCCGAGATCGAGGTGACGCTGGTAATGGATTTTTGCGGCGGCGGGATCGCCGGAATCCCAATAGGCATCGCCCAGGAGGACGTGAAGTTCAGGATCATCCGGCAGGAATTGCAAGGCATCTTCCAGAATTGCTTTTGCCTTGCTTAACTCCTGCCAACGCAGAAATTGTTTCCCTTGCACCTCCGCGATTTGTTTCAGGTAGTATTGCGCGGTGTAATCGTTGGGATCGAGACCGAGTGAGACCTTGAACGCGTCCATCGCTGCCGAACCTATGGAAAGCCCGCCGTAATACGCCTGTAATCCCACAAAATCGTGGACATGCGCCTCATGACGGCGCTGAATCGCCGCGGCGGTATCCGGAGCAAGCCGCGCGGCATCCATGATTTTTAACGGATTCACCGCGCGCAGTTGCAGCGCTCCGAGGCTATCCTGCACGTTGCGTTCGAATACCAGTTTGGGTGCAACAAATTCCGCCCAGGGATGATCGTCCGTCATGCAGTGCCCACCTGACGAATACTCGTCCACTGCGGGCTTGTCCAACACAAAGCATGCGAAAATTTCCGGGAGATCGCGCAGCCCCACTTTGTCCAGTGCATCCTTGAGGAGCGGCTGGCGCAAGCGCTGTTCCGCGCGCGCATAGTCCAGGCGCAGCGGCTGATTCGACCCGATGAGGAATAAATCCGCATTCACGAAGAACGCGGCATATTCCGGAAACACGCAGGTGAAGGTATAGGTGAGGGATTTCATCAATTCCGGACTCAGGCTGTGCAGCGGCACCCATTGCGAGACAATCCCGCCGGGCCGCAGCCGGTTCAGGCAGAGTTTGTAATACTCCTGCGTATAAAACGTAGACACCCCCGCGAGCGCGAGCGGCATCGGCTCGAAGGTGATCACGTCATAACGTTCGTTGGTGGTGAGCAGGAAGTTTCGCCCGTCATCAATGCGCACCTTCAGGTTGGGGCGGCCGAGCACGCCCAGATTATCCGCGGTAAACAATGGCGCGGCAGCGATGACATCCGGGGAGATTTCAACGGCGTCGATGCGCTCGAAGCCGGACAACGCCAGCGTGCCGCAGGTGATTCCCGATCCGAAGCACATGAACAACACGGTGCGCGGGTCGCGGTCGAAGAGCAGCGGCAGCACTCCCTGAAGCCGGTTCATTTTCACGCCGCGTTCGATGGAGGCCGTCGCCTGCACGCGGTTGATCCACAAAATACGGTTGGAGCCGCTGGCCTCTTCTACGGGCTCCGACACGGCGACAGTGCCTTCAATGCCCTCGCAATAATGAATCACGCGGTGATCACTGGGCACATAGCCCGCGTTCAGCGAACGGCTCACATCCGCCGGGGCCTTGCTCCATGCCCACACGATGAGCAATGCCCCACCGATCATTGCGGCTGTTTTTCCCCAGCGCAGGGTCTCGGGACAGATCCACATCAGCCCGGCCCCGCACAGGATCAGCAGCGCCGCCATGGTGACGATGCCGTTGTGCGTACCGAGCAGTGGGATGATGACGAACCCGCCCAATGCCGCGCCGATCACGCCGCCGATGGTGTTGGCGCTGTACAGCCGCCCCACGTCGCGTCCGACGGAGCCCCGCCCCGCCACCACCGCCTTCACTGCAAACGGAAAGGTCATTCCGCTGCAGAAGGTTGGCAGGAACAGCGCCGTGAAACATAGCGCAAACATGATGCGCACCGTCTGGTCCCAGTGAAAGCCCGCGGCCTGCTGCAATTCCGCCAGCGTGGCGGGCATCCCCGCGATCCAGCCCAGCATCAGGATGCAACTTACGCCGTTGAGGATCATCATGCCGCCGAAAAGGGCCGTGTGCCCGCGGACACGGTCCGCGATAAGCGATGCCACCGCGCCCCCGGCGGCAATGCCACACAGCAGCGCCGTCAGCATGGTCGTGTAGGCGTAAGTGGTGCCGAGGAACAGAATAGCGAGCAGGCGCGTCCACAACACCTCCAGGGCGAGCATGCAGAAACCGGACACGGCGAAGGCCAGGATCACCCAGCGCGCCGTGGAAGGTCTGCGAGACTCCCCGGTGATGTCTTCCGACGGTTTAAGCGTGCTTCGTTCCACGTATAACGACACAACGATGGCCAGCGTGCCGATGATCAGATTTGCCACCGCGCCCACAAGCGTGGTTCGCGTGTAGCCCAAGTGCGGCAAGAGTAGAAATCCGCTCAGGAAGCAGCCCGTCATAGCACCCAGGGTATTCAACGTATACAGTCCGCCGATGCGCCGCCCACGCACCTGCGGCTCCCGGCTCACAAACTTCGACAACAACGGCAGGGTCGCGCCCATGAGCGCCACGGGCAAGAACAACACAACCAGTGCCATCAGCGCGCGCAATGCAATGCCCAAGGAGCGCGCGCCACCGGAGAGTTGCAGCAATGCCACGACGGCATTCTCGCCATACGCCACAATCCCTAAAAACACCACCGCCCACAAGCCAATGATGATTTCAAAAACACCATACAGGCGCAAGGGCCGCATGGCGCGATCCGCAAGGCGCCCGCCCCACCAACTGCCCAGTCCAAGCCCCAGGAAAAAAATGGAAAGCACCGTGCTGACGGCATAGGCGGTGGTGCCGAACAACAGGACCAGCTTGCGGGTCCACACCACCTGATACAACAGCCCGCACGCGCCGGAAATGAAAAAAAAGAGCAACAAGACGGCAAAAAGCAGATAGAACCGCCTCGTGTTGTCATTGCGCTCTTTTCTTGATTCCATGAAAACTTCCTTACCCATCGTGTACCCGGCTCAGCACAGTATATGCTGATCCCAGGCATGGTGGAAAATGTTACCCGGCATCAACGCAAGGACATACGCTCACATACACACATGATTTGTCTAATAGTTGATGGTTAACTCAAGGCGATCCATTAATACAGGATCCCTGCCGGTGCGTTGTGTATTGAATCGCGCACCGATGAGGTTATCACCAGGGCGAAACGCTTGGATCGGCGGCACAAGTTGGAACCATGCCGCTGCCGGGGTGGATCCGAGCGCTTCCACCGGGGTTGCAGGACCAAGGTCCGTGTCATTCATGGTACACTGGAGTTGATCGCTTTCCGCGGCCGCTGTCACACGAATGCGCAGACAGACCTTGGGTGTTTTCCCTTCTGGCGCATTCACGGCAATATCTTCGCCCACGGGCAGTTTGGCCGTTACACTCGCCCCCGGCACAAGTTGTATCGGCAGACGGTCGGGCACCACGAGCGCGGCACGGTCAAAGCCCCAGAAATCCCGGGGTTCTATGGGATCGATGGCGTAGACTTTATCAAGACCTCTTAAAGTATCGCGCGCCCCTATGCGGTTCAGCCGTTCATCGGGTTCCGAAGGAAACAAATTGAAGATGTAGATGCCATCCACACCGGCTTGCCAGGCGTTCATGGCGGCCCCATACCAAGCGCCCGGCTCAGAGTATCCGTGCGCGGGTTGGAGTCCCGAACCGCAAATGTTGGCCATGGCGCGAACACCGTGTTGGTGGGTCAATTCCGTCATCTCCCGCAGTTGCGGGGCCATTGCCATCGGTCCCAGATCGCCTCCCAACACCAGGATGTCGACGAGGTCTTCCTCAAGCCAGGCCGGCACATCCAAACCAATTGCCACACACCGCTCCACGCTCAACGGAATGCGGCAGGACACGAGAAAAGGGCGGTTGCGCGCCATGGCCACGCGTTCTGTCAATGCGCGCACCTTGCGCATAAAATCGTTCATCATCGCAAGGTGTTCCGGGGTTACCGGGCGATCTTCATTGGTTTCGCGGAAAAATTTAGGATGGCGAAACCAATCCATGTCGATGCCGTCGAGATCGTAGCGCGTGAACACATCTTCAAAGATGCGCAGCATATAATCGCGTACTTCCGGGACAGCAAAATCGAGCGCCGCCCACCATTTCCGGGGATCGGTCATCTCGTACTTCTCATAGTCCTCGGGTTTGCCCAACAGATACTCCGGATGTTCACGTTTCCAGCGGGGATGCCCCCATGGGACAAAGCTGTCCTCGATGTTATTCATGCGGCTCGACCAGAACACTTCTATGCTGTTCTCATGGCCAAACTGCACCGCCACCGCCAGAGGATCCGTTCCCAGTTTTTCCAGCGCGTGCAATCCGGCGCAGAGATCCTTAACGTATTGCTCATCCGTATCGGCGACAAACTCGCCCAAGGCTTCCCCTACTTTCGGCACATGCGCCCAATACAAGCCGCCGCCCCCGGTGCAGTAACAGATGGTGTCGACTTGCGTGTTCGCCACCTGCCGGAGGCGCAAAGCAAGAAACTCCTCCGGCGTTTTAAACGGCCGCACATCACATCCATCGTCGTTGTACATGATCCGGCGTTGCCGCGCCGCCGCCGCCTTCCGCGCCTTCTTCATGCCGTCCATGGATATGGCGCCGGCATTCCCCGGGTCCGGCGTTTCCATCTTGAATGAATAGAATGACGCATTCCGCAACACAAACCGGACCTGAATATTCTCGGTAGCCGCCGGCAATATCTTTTGTGTTTTCCAGAGCACTGGCTGGTTCACACTGTCGCCGGAAAGCGGCAAACAATCCTCGCGGCCATACCCCGCAATGACAGCGCCCTTGTCATCCAGAACCTCGGCTTGCAGCAGGCCATTTTGTGCGATGTAGTTCACAACCAGTGCGCCATGCGTATTGTGCAGCGGTATGGTGGTCACACTGCCTTCTTCAGCGCCCGCATCCAGGGATGCGAATCCATCCTTGCGCAACGTAGCCATCCCTATGGCGGATTTTGCGGATACCACGGCATGCGTGGCATCCGATCCGCCATAAAACAACTTTATGACATTTCCCTCGACAAGCGGGTGATTGGGTGTGAAAACCATTCCGCTGTCCCACGCGCCGGAAGGTCCCAGCGGCAATACCGGCGGACGCGGTTCCTCTTGGCGTGTCCAGTGAACGCCGTCGCGGCTGCTGACGAGTTCGACAAAAATTGTGCCGTTGTCCCCGGCTGCGGTGATGCGGAAAATCCAGAGAAAGCCGAGATACATGGATTCATATGCGAAGCCGCACAATCCGTAAAAGTCCGTGTGCTGGCCAGGCTTTTCCACCCAGCGATCGTCAAACTCATCCGGGGCGAGCACAAAGGCAGGTGCGGGCCACGATTCGAAGTTGCGCGTTTCGGCGAACCCGACACACCGCCTGCGGAATCCGCGCACCTCTGTAAACTGTTTCGGATATCCCATATAGCGCTTGGCGTGTGCGTCCCAGACAAAATTACCCACATCGCCGACCGGATCGCGGAGCACGGGGTTCTTCGGCGCATCGATCCAATGAATCCCGTCAGGCGACCACGCCCCGTAATATCCGCTGACGATATTCTTGGGCGGAGTCCGGCCATAATCCCAATTCATAAGTTTGTAGCGGCGATTAGGATCCTTCTCCCATGGCGTGTAGATGACCTGTTGATTATGATCTTCTGCGGTGCGCCGGAACAGGATGTTGTTCTGCTTGTTGTCACCGTACGTCACCAGGCCAAGCTCAGGCTTTGTCCAATGCAGGCCATCCGGGCTGGTGGCGTAGAGATTACGGTACTCTTTCCCGTCCCATGCGTGGTACCACATCCGGTAGCCGGTCCCGTCTTCCCCGGGCAACACTGTGCCGTAGACATAGGCAGTGCAGCCTTCCCAGGGTTTGTCCGGCAGAAGCACGGGATTGCCCGGATGTTTTTCAAACGCATGATACGTCCGGGTGACATTTGCCTTCTCCGCGATGACACCATCATCCACGAATAACTGCCAGGAACCCGTCAGATCCCCCTGGACGATGCCGGAGGCGGCGGGGGAACTGGCGGTGAGCGTAATAAACAACATCATAATGAGAACAAACATTTTTAGAATCCTTATTTGTATATTCTATCGTATGACAGGAGCCACGTCCTCCCAACCTCTATGTTTTTTGGCATGTCCCAATAAATGCGCGTAGCTGTTCACATAGCCGCGCGCTGCTGTTCCGTGCGGTTTCCAACACATGCTGGTGGGTCAGTACCTGGGGGGTCACACAGGAATTGGTGATGCAGGAAATCACGGCGGCGCAGATGCCCAGAGAATGACAGCGGAACACTTCAGGGCCCGCGCTCATGCCGACCGCCGCACAGCCCAGTGATTGCAGTGTGCGAATCTCCGCCCGGGTCTCGTAACAGGGTCCGTGCATCCAGCCGTACACGCCCGTGAAGTCGCACCCCGGCACAATGAAATCCGTGTTCAGGGATTCCGGCAGATCAAAGCGTTTGAACGGCCATGTGCGAATGCAATCGATGGCCACAAGATCGCCCGGTTTCATCGGGGCCAGCAATCCACCCGCGGCATTGGTGAAGACGATTGTCCGGACACCCCATTCATACATTACCTGGACTGGCCGCACCACTTCTTCAAAGGAAAAGCCCTCATAGGCATGGAAACGTCCGCATTGAAGAATGACTTCCGCCGGGCCGCACCGTCCGCGAATGAAGCGATAGGCATGCCCCTCTACGCCGCCACCGGCAAGTTCGGGCACAGAAGAAAAGGGGGTCTCCTCCGAAATGGTATCCAGAATGGAATTCAATTCAATACCGGATCCGGCGACGATTCCGATGGGGTGTTGGTCTACCGTTGCCATGGGGCGGGCAGCAGGAGCCGATCAAAGAGGTGAAGGGCGTAGTTGTCGGTCATGCCCGCGAAGAAATCGACGGTGCGGCGCTCCAGCGAATCTTCCGGGCCGCCTTCGAGAATTTCCTCGGTGGGATGTTCCAAGAGGTAGTAATACAAGTTGCGGAGCATGGCGCGGGCCTTGGATATTTCCGCCTCGATGGCATCGCACGGATATACGCGCGTGTACAGGTAGTCGCGAAGCACATTCATTGCGCCGCGCACCTCCGGCACGATATCGATCCGCCCTTCCGAACTGCCCTCGATCAGACTGACCACCATCCGGTCAATCCGTTCGGAGGTGCTTGCGCCCAGCACATAAATCGCTTCCTCTGGCAATTGCGATTCCTTAATGATATTCGCACGCAGCGCATCGTCCACATCGTGGCTGATATACGCGATTGCATCGCACACGCTCACCACTTGTCCTTCGAGCGTGCTTGGGTGCTCGGGAATCTCACTGCGCAGAATCGCCTTGCCCGCCGAGTGCCACCGGATCCCGTCCCGCACTTCCCAGGTAAGATTCAGCCCGGGGCCGCCCTGGCGGCTCTCCAGCTTGTCCACCACCCGCAGGCTTTGTTCCGAGTGCGAAAATCCTGGCGCATACACTTCATTCAACACGAATTCCCCGGCATGCCCAAACGGCGTATGCCCCAGATCATGCCCCAGGGCAATCGCCTCCGTCAGATCTTCATTCAAGAAGAGCGCCCGCGAAACCGTCCGCGCGATCTGCGCCACTTCCAGCGTATGGGTGAGCCGGGTGCGGTAATGGTCGCCCATCGGCGCGAGGAATACCTGCGTTTTGCGTTTCAGACGCCGAAAGGCCTTGGTGTGCAGGATGCGATCCCGGTCCCGCTGAAAGACCGTGCGGTAGGGATCTTCCTCTTCCGGGATCTGCCGGCCCTTGGACTCGCCGGAAAACGCCGCGGACGCATGGAGGGTGTCCCCCTCCCGCGCTTCAATGATCTCCCGGATGCATTTTTCCCCGGCCATGGTTTAATCCTGTGGATTACAAGTAATTCGCGCCATCGTTCGCGTGCGCCACAAACACCGGCGCGCCGCCGTTATATCCTTTATGCCGTCGATAATACGTCTCAGTGATCTCATCAATGAAGTCATGACAGATGTCCTTGGGCACCAGATTCACCGTCGCGCCACCAAAGCCCGCGCCCGTCAGCCGTGCGCCCAAGGCTCCCGCGTCCCGCGCCGCCTTCACCAAGGCATCCAGGTCAGGACTGCTAATCTGAAAGTCATTGGCGCAGCTTTCATGAGAGGCGTTCATCAGTTGGCCGAACAGCTCCGAATCTCCCGCCAGCAACGCATCGCGCGCCGTTTCCACGCGCCGGTATTCCGTAAGTTGATGCCGAAGCCGCGCTTGGACATGAAACCCGCCATTCGGCTCCGGTAGATCGCCCAGCCACCGGTCGCGCACCTGCTGCGGCGTGCATTTTAAGCGCGTGGCGGCGTCTATGAGGGTCAGGTTAGGTTTGGGCGCCACACGGGAAAAAATTTCCTCCACTTCCTTTGAGGTCAGGCACAGCGGCCCGAACCACAAATCCCCCAGACGGTCAATCTCCACTTCAGGCCCGAACTCGTCCTTCAATTGCCGTTCCACCAGAGCGCATGCCAAGGCACAGGTGCGTGGTCCGGCATTGTATTTCGCCAGTTCCGCGCCGCTTTTGCGCACTTTTACCATCGAATCGCACACCACGATCGCGCAATCCTCCGGCAATGGCGCCACTTCCACCCGCAACGGGAAAAAATCGATCTTACACGCATGATTGGTCACGCAATTAAGAATGACCGCCTGATCCATGCCCCCGCCGCGCGTTCCCACATAATGCTCCGCCTCCGCCATCAGCTCCGCCAGTTCCAGCCGTGAGATGTCCTTTTCCAGGTGGAGGCCTAAAACCTTCAAGTAAGCCAGCGCGCACGCCACTACCAGCGAGGAGGAGGAACTCAATCCCGCAGCAATGGGCAGCGTGCTGGTGACCAGTATGTCCATGCCCCGGAACGCACGCACCTTGAAATGCGTATTCAACCCTTGAATCGCCGCTTTACAATAATTGTCCCATTCTCCTGGGGGCGACGGCGGCAGATCCGGGCCGTTTTCAAACGTTTTTATCGGAAACGACGGATCGCAATTCCGCAGGTCAACTTGCCGGTCTTCCCGCGGACGGAAGGCCACCAAGATCTCCTGGCGGATGGCCATGGGCAACACCGGAAGGCCATTATAATCCGTATGCTCGCCTATCAGGTTCACCCGGCCCGGAGACCGGCAGATTTCCGGCTCCTTGGCCCCCGGAAACGCCCTCCAAAACTGTTGCTCAAGTTCTTGAATTTCCAATGGAGTTCTCCCTCCCACATAGTTATTTCCCGCGATTGTACCTGCCCGCGAAGTATGATTCAACGGAACTTCCCCTCTTGACTGGGGTTGTATGGTAATATAAACAGAAAACAACCGTTGGGTGAAACAAATTATTAGGAGAAAACACCATGAGACACATCGTAATCGGTTTCTGCGTACTGGCGGTCATGCTGTGGGCCGCCGGATTTGCCGGCGCCCAGCCACCCCAGCCTGACAAGCCCCCCAAGCCCCCGAAGACGCCCCCCCTTCAGGAAATCTTCAAACAGTCCGACAAAGACAATGACGGAAAACTCGCCTTTGAGGAATTTCAAGACGCGGTCGCAAAATTACGTCCGCCGCGGGGCCCGCATGGACAGCGCCCCAACATGATGGAAAAACTCAGGAGCGCCGACACCGATGGCGATCAGAAAGTATCGCCTGAGGAATACAAGGTGGCATTCCCCGATGCACCCCCGGAAAGATTCAAAGCCATGGATAAGAATAATGACGGCTTTATCACCAAGGAAGATTCCCCAGGACCGCTTCCGGCAGGACCTGCCGAGCGCTTGAAGAAAGCGGACGCCAACGGCGATGGGAAAATTACAGCGGATGAATTCAAAACAGTATTCCCGAATGCTCCGGAAGGCCGCTTTGCCGCCATGGATTCAAATAAAGACGGCGTGATCACCAATGATGACAAACCCGCTGGCCCGCCCAAAGGCCCGAAAGGCCCAAAGGGTCCCGGACCCAAGCCAGAAAAATAATCCCCACGCGTAAGAACTATTTATAGGTTCCGGCGGCATCGCCGGAGCCTTATTCTTTTTCCGGAGCCTCTGCTTCCGCCGTTTCTGTCTGCCGCTTCAACTCGATCAGCCCGAAACCCTCCAAATACAGGCAATAGAACCCCACAATGTACACGGGGATGAGGTTGACCAGATGCGCAACAATGGCAATGGCCCGCGCCACGTCCAGGTTGATGTTCGGCATTGTAATCACCATGGCCGCCACGATGGCCGCATGGAATTGTCCGATGAATCCCGGCGCACCTGGAAGACTGATCGCCAGCGCCAGCAACGACAACACCACAAACGCGGAGTACCACGGCGGGTCCAGGTGGAACGCATACAAAATGGACATATACGTCATGGCGAATATCGCCCACGTTACCAGCGAGAAGAAAACGGACTTCGCCATGTCGGCCGCCGAACGGAATATCTGCATTCCTTCCGCGAAATGGAACAACAAATCATGCATCGGCTTTACCAGCCGCTTTGAAACCAGCCCCATGCAGGCGTCCGAAATGCGCAAGGCCAGGCCCTGATTCACATATAACAGCACGAACGCCCCCGCCAGCACGACGAGGAAAGCACAGGCGGAAAAGGTGGCGGCGTGGATCGCCCCCGGCCTCACCAGCGACGCCGCCCACGCCGGAAAATCCGCTGGAAGGTCTGACACCGACGGTGGACGGTACGTGATCATGGACACCATCATCACCACAATCAGACCCACCAGATCCGTCAGCCGGTCCAGTGCCACAAACGCGAAGCACTTGGAAAACGGCAACTGCTCCAGCCGCCCCAACACCAGCGCCCGAACCACTTCCCCCGCACGGCCCGGCAAAACAAAATTCGCCAGAAACCCAATCTGCGTCGCGCTGAACATGCTCCGGAACGATACCGGCTTCGCCGTCCGCACGATATAGCGCCACCGCAGAATCCGTGTGAAAAAAGACACCACCACCCCCAGCAGCGACAGGCATAGCCACCCCCAATGAATATCGCGCATTGCCGCACCCATCTCCCGCACATCCGTCCCCCGAAACGCCCACCACAGCAACACCGCCGCCAAGGCAATCCCAATGACTATTTGAATCCGCTTCTTGTTCATCCTTTACACCACCTATCACTTGCAAACGCGGGATTATAGCACAACCCGCCCGCTAATGGGGGGTGGCGATTGAATTTTTCCTTTTGATTGGGCTATAGTACGGCACGCCGTAGTATCGATGTGAAAATAGGGTTGTGATGGTGTACGGGTGAGACGTGTGTACGCTCCTGTGAAAGGAAACAGGGAGATAAAGATCACACATGGATCCTAACGTGATAATTGTCTTGGTGAGTATCGCTGGTATTATCGTTCTTGCCTTGATTTTTCATCAATTGAAGGTTAAAGTGAAACATGGGGATGTGGAAATTTCCATTGACGGTAACAAGTCATCGAAACCTCGGGCGGATAAGACACCTCCATCGGATGTTCAAGCTACAGAAACCCTAATTAATCAACAGGGGCAAACTGTTACCAACGAAACCAACATTGGAGGTGATCAATACAGAGTGGAGGGCAATGTTTCGCCGGTAACAGGAAATGTGATTCAAGGTGATATGGTTATCGGAGTTAAAATCATCTATGTGATTCAACAACTGCCATCTCCGCCGCAGTCTTTGCCATGTGTGTATCAAATTGCTGAGCCAGTGGAAAATTTTGTTGACCGGGAAAAGGAAATCGAAAGAGTACTCTCCTTCTTTGACAGTGTGGGAAACGGACCGGTGATCGTGGGCATCAGGGGGCGTGAAGGAGTGGGGAAAACGGAATTTGCAAAAGTTTTGGCAAGTAAGCTTAAAGAAAAATTCTGCAATGGGCAGATCATATTCAACCTGCGTGGAACAAGGGAAAACCGTTCCGTAAATCCTGCAACGGCTGCAGAAGCCTTGACACATGTGGTCCATTCTTTCCATCCTGATGAAAAGTTGCCGGAAAATGAGGCCGAATTGCGGGGCATATATACATTTGTGCTTCAAGAAAAGAAAGTGTTGTTGTTGATGGACGATGCTTGGTGCATAGATCAGGTGGCTCCCTTAATACCGCTGCCAGCCGGATGCGCTCTGATTGTCACCTCCAGAGATCAATTTACGCTCGAAGGAATGATAGAGGTTGATCTCGACTTGCTTTCGCCAGAGGAATCTCAAAAGCTCCTATTACAAATTTGTCCACGTATTAATGTGAATGCCGAAAAGATAGCCCGGGAGTGTGGACATTTACCACTGGCATTAAAGCACGCGGCTTCTTACCTAAATATTCAAACTGAGTACAGCTCTGAAGAGTATTTCAATGCTCTATGTAGCGAGAAGGAGCGGCTTTTGTCTTTGAAGACGCATGAAATATATATGCATGCGCAAACAGAAGTTGAGGCTTCATTAGCAGTCAGTTATGGACTGCTGGACGATCCAATAAAACAACAGTTGCGTGCTTCATCAGTTTTTCCAAGTGATTTTGAGGCTAAAGCAGCCAGTGTGTGTCAATTGAAGGAGAACGAGGCTACGGCGGCGCTGGATTATCTATGTTCAGTCAGTATGATATCGCGGGATGAAAAAACAAACCGTTTTCGCCTTCACGATCTTGTGCGTGAGTATGCCCGCGCACAACAAAGCGAGGAGGAACGCACCACAATCGAACGACGCCATGCCGAGCATTATGCCAGAGTGCTTAAGCAGGCCCACGCGCTGTATTTGAAAGGTGACGATTCTACGCAGCAAAGCTTTAAATTGTTTATTCGCGAATGGGAGAATATCTGCGCAGGACAGGCGTGGGCCGCCGCTCATTGGGAAACGGATGAAACCGCCGCGCAGTTATGCAGTGAATATCCCGATGCCGGAACATGTTACATTGATCGCCATCTCCACCCCAAGGATCGGATAGTGTGGCGAGAAACGGCTGTCAAAGCCGCACGAAAACTCAACGACCGTGCTGCGGAAGGCAGGCATCTTGGCAGTCTGGGTGTTGCCTATGCAGATCTCGGCGATTCCCATAAGGCAATCGAGTATTTTGAACAACGTCTCAATATTGCGCGTGAAATCAGCGATCGGCATGGCGAAGGAACTGTCTTGGGCAACCTTGGGGGCGCATACTTGAGTCTCGGCGACTCTCAAAAAGCAATTGAGTATCACAAGCAGGCTTTTATCATTATGCATGAAGTTGGAGATCGTCAGGGCGAAGGATCTGTCTTGAGTAATTTGGGGATCGCCTACTTGAATCTCCATAAACCGCAAAAAGCAATTGAACATCACGAAAGAGCACTTGACATCGCGCGCGAAATCGGTGATCGATGTGGTGAAGGAGCCTGCTTGGGTAATCTCGGTAGCGCTTACTTAGATCTCGAATATTCTTGCGAAGAAATTACCTACAATAAACAATGTCTCGAAGTAGAGCATGAGCTTGTTGACCGGCATGGCGAAGAAAGAGATTTTGGTAGTCTCCAATCGGCTAATAAACATCTTGGTCAAGCGCGTAAGGCGATGGAGTGTTTCGAGCAGTATCTTGGCATTGCGCACAAAATTGGTGACCTTCGTGGTGAAGCAAATGCTTTGTGGGGTCTTGGAAATACTTTTTTCAACCTCGGTGCGCCAGAAAAGTCGGTTGAGCACTATAAGCAAGCTCTTACCATCATCCAAAAGATTGGCGACCAACTAAGCGAAGGAAGTACATACTTTAATCTTGCATTGGCACTCGATGAGGCTGGACGCAGAAATGACGCTATTCCACATGCAGAAAAAGCGGTTGAACTCTGCAAGGAGATCATGAGTCCACACCTTGCAAAAGCGCAGGCGTTACTGAAGCGGCTGAAGGAGTAGAAAAAAAATTCTAAAATGAGGCGATTGTCATGAATTGCATGCACTGTCAAGGAGAGATGAAACGGGCTACAGCACCGTTCCATATTGACCGCAAGGGATGCCATGTGATGTTGGATTCCGTGCCTGCTTGGGTATGCACGCAATGCGGCGAGGCATATTTTGAGGAACGGGAAGTGGGAGCTATTCAAGAACTTGCCCTTGACATGGAACAAAAAGCAGAAGCGATTTCGTTGTCCGCATAAGCAAATAATCTGGTTCACAACAAAGCTTTTCGGACAAGTCCGTTCCCAATTTGGAAACGAGTTGCCATGAATCGTAGATTCCCCCTGAAAACATGAAAATGGGTGGAGGGTATGGGGAATTTTCAGAGCAGTTGTCATGAATCTCAGATTCCCCCTGAAACCATGAAAATAGCCTTTTGGGGGAATGGGAAACGAGCCCCCCCTTTGCCCCCCGCATGCGGGGGGAAATTTTCAGAGCAGGAAAAAACTTCATACGTTAGTGCCATTCATCCTTTGGGTCGTTTTTGTCTTTTAGGTCCTTTTATATAGGTCTCACAAATTTCCTTCCCGCCCTGTACGTGAACTACAATGGCCGTTTCAGAAACACACGGGAGACCTGCAATGCATATGAAGGTGATCTGGGTTGCGTTGGGCGTGGTATGCGCTACTTTAATGACGTTTCAATCGGCGATGGCAGTGGCGCCCTCGGTGGATGAACTGGCCACGGCGCGCCAGTGGGCCGCGGTGAATTTTGAGCGCGCGGAGAAAGCGCCCGTACCGGTCCCCGGCCTGGAAGTGGTGATGAACCACAATCCCGTGCATAAGAACGGCCGCTTCGGCAAGCCGCTCAAGGTGGGGGAGGTGGAATACGCGCACGGCCTTTTCTGTCATGCGCAGAGCCGCATTATCGTGCATCTGCCCGGACCCGCTCAGAAATTCACCGCCGTCGCGGGCATGGACAACAATTCCGACACGTCTGCTGGCCAAGGCAGTGTGATTATGATAGTAAGCGTTGCAGGCAAAGAGGCGTTTCGCTCTGAGGTGATGCATGGCGCACAGCCTGGCGTGCCGGTTTCAGTGGAGTTGAACGGCGCGACGGAATTTGTGCTGGAAGTGAACGATGCGGGTGATGGCATTTCGGCGGATCAGGCGGACTGGGCTGACGCGAAGGTCGTACTGGCGGATGGAAAGGAAGTGTGGCTGGCGGATCTGCCCATGGCTGGAAGCCCGGTGAAAGTTGAACCCGGTACGTTCCCCTTCTCGTTCACCTACGACGGCAAGCCTTCCTCGGAACTGTTGCCGAAATGGAAATTCGAGCATGCCGTGAAGCCCTTGGACCCCCAGCGCGTGCAGCATACCGTGGCCTGGACCGATCCCGACACAAAGCTCATCGTGCTGTGCATGGGTATTGAATACCTCGACTTTCCCACGGTTGAGTGGACCCTGTACTTCAATAATAACGGTGATAAAGACACGCCCATCCTCGAAAACATCCAGGCGCTGGTCTTGAACATGGAACGCGGCGACCGGGGCGAGTTTCTGCTGCATCATTGGGTGGGCAGCCCCGCCAACGGCAAGGATTACGGACCGCAGGAGACGGCGCTGAAAGCGAACGAGACCAAGCGCATCGGCGCGGCCGGGGGGCGTCCCACCAATTCCGACCTTTCGTACTTCAATATCGAATCCACGGTGAATGACGGTCTAATCGCCGTGGTGGGCTGGCCCGGGCAATGGGCGATGGATTTTGTTCGTGACGAAGGCAAGGGTCTGCACCTTCAAGCGGGGCAGGAACTAACCCATTTCAAATTGCTGCCCGGCGAGGAAGTCCGCTCGCCGCTGATCGTGCTGCAATTTTGGAAAGGGGACTGGGTGCGCGCGCAGAATGTCTGGCGGCGCTGGATGATGGCGCACAGCATGCCGAAACCCGGCGGTGAACTACCCAAGCCCCAACTGCTCGGATGCAGCTCGCGCGCCTACGAAGAAATGATTAAGACCAACACCGAAAAACAGATCATGTTCATTGATCGGTATCTCGAAGAAAAAATCGGGATTGATTATTGGTGGATGGATGCGGGCTGGTATGTGCAGAACAACGGCTGGCCGCAAGTCGGCACGTGGGAAGTCGATCCGAAACGATTCCCGAACGGTTTGCGCCCCATCAGCGATCATGCGCACGCCAACGGCATCAAGATCCTGGTGTGGTTCGAACCGGAACGTGTCGCGCCAGACACCTGGCTCACCAACAACCAACCCCAATGGATTTTGGGCGGGAAAAACGGCGGGCTGCTGAATCTCGGCGATCCCAGTGCGCGCCAATGGCTCACCAATCACATCGACAAGCTTCTCACGGATCAAGGCATCGACCTTTACCGCCAGGATTTCAATATGGACCCCCTGAGCTTCTGGCGCGGCAATGACGCAGAAGACCGGCAGGGCATCACCGAGATCAAGCATATCACCGGCTACCTCGCGTATTGGGATGAACTCCGCCGCCGCCACCCCAACATGCTTATCGATTCCTGCGCCTCCGGAGGACGCCGCAATGATCTTGAAACCATGCGCCGCGCCGCGCCCCTCTGGCGCAGCGATTACGCTTTCGAACCCCACGGCCACCAGGGCATGACCTACGGCATCTCCTTCTGGATCCCCTTCCAGGGAACCGGCACCGTCGCCTGCGTCAACGCTCCCTACTACGGCGGCGGCTATTCTCCCGTCGAATCCTATGCCTTCTGGAGCAATACCAGCCCCAGCATCAATTTCGGATTCGACATGCGCGTAAAGGAGATCGATTACGCCGCCCTGCGCACCCTCGTCGAACAATGGCGCACCATCAGCCCCAATTACTATGGCGATTATTACCCTCTCACCAAGTATTCCATCGACCCTACTGAATGGATAGGATGGCAGTTTGATCGGCCGGAGGCGGGACAGGGCATGGTCCAGGTTTTCCGACGCAAGGACAGCATTTACCGAGCCGCCTCCCTGCCTCTCCATGGCCTGGATCCCGACGCGGCCTATTCCGTTACACAATTTGGCGCCGGAGACCCCAAGGTTTACCCCGGCCGCGAGATCCTGGAAACCGGCCTCCCAGTCGATTTCTCCGAACGGCCCGCCGCCGCCGTATTTGTCTACAACAAAGTGCCATAATCCCACCTCAAAGCCCTAAAAAGGTTATCCACGGAGACAGATATTGCTGGTTGTGTCCAATTGTAATACACTACCGGGCAAAAGGAGAAAGGCAGAAATCTTTTTTTTCGTATACGGAAGGAACAAGATCTTTTTCCCACATTTGCCCAATCAATAGGGTCAATTTATTTTGTAATATGGCTTACAAATACCACGCCCTCTAGTTGCCTCGATCACAGCGCTTCCTTGTATTAAATCCATGTGAACCAGCGCAGGATTGATAATGGTATAGCAATCCATCCATTCGCTTCTCAACCGAATTACATGATCCGTGGTATGTTAAGAAATATAGGTATTTTGGGGGTGTTTTTAATAATTTGCTGCCCGAAATAAAATGCGAGACCGGACGCTGGGGATACGTCCGGCCTCGGGGAGGGTTAGCTGGCCCTAGGAGCCAGCATTTGGTCATCTATGCCACATTAGGCCGCTTGGGGCACTATTGTGTTCAACTTCAACTCATCTTTTACCTGATCAATTATAACATGGGCGCCCTCTGGTGCAATACCCCCCAGAATCGCCATAGCCAGGGGGTCGAGCACCCGCCGCTGGATAACCCGTTTGAGGGGTCTTGCCCCATAGATGGGGTCAAATCCTTCCTCGGCCAGTCGGTCCAGGGCGGCCTCCGTCAATTCAAGTGTCAGGTGGCGCTCGGACAAGCGTTTGTCCACATGTCTAATCTGTATATCCACAATCCGGCGTAAATGTTCCCTGGTTAAGGGATGAAAAACGATGGTATCGTCGATCCGGTTCAGGAATTCGGGCCGGAAATGTTGCCGGAGCATCCCGGTAACCGCCTCGGCCTTCTCCTGCATGTCCAAACCGGCATGCTGAAACACCTCGCTGCCCAAGTTGGATGTCATAATAACCACAGTGTTCTTGAAGTCCACCGTCCGGCCCTGATTATCCGTAAGCCGGCCATCATCAAGCACTTGCAGCAGAATATTAAATACATCCGGATGCGCTTTCTCGATCTCGTCCAGCAGAATAACACAGTACGGACGGCGGCGGACGGCCTCCGTGAGTTGGCCGCCTTCCTCATATCCGACATAGCCCGGGGGAGCTCCGATCAGGCGGGACACCGCGTGCTTTTCCATGTATTCCGACATGTCGATCCGCACCATGGCGTTCTCGTCGTCAAAAAGCAGTTCCGCTAAGGCGCGGGCCAATTCCGTTTTTCCAACGCCCGTGGGACCCAGAAAGATGAACGAGCCTATGGGCCGGCCCGGTTCCTTCAAGCCGGACCGTGCGCGCCGCACCGCGTCGGACACCGCACGGATGCCGTCTTCCTGTCCGATCACGCGTTCGCCGAGGCGCTGTTCCATTTGCAGCAGGCGTTGCATCTCGCCTTCGAGCAGTTTATCCAGAGGGATGCCGGTCCAGTTTGAGACAATCTTAGAGATATGTTCTTCCGTGACCTCTTCGCTAAGGTAACTTCCAGTTTGTTGCAATTCAGCGAGTTGGACGTTTTCCTTGTCCAATTGCCGCTGAAGGTCGTTCAGCGTTCCGTACCGGATTTCCGCCACCTTGCCCAGATGGCCCTGGCGTTCCGCAACCTCCGCTTCGCGTTTTGCTTCGTCCATATGATGTTTTATGCCGCGGATGCGATCTATTACTTCCTTCTCCGCCTGCCACTGCGTCTTCTTTGCATTGAGTTCCTCGCGCAGATCGGCAATGTCCTTTTCCACGCCCGCGCAGCGCTCTTTACCCGCCCGGGACGATTCTTTTTTCAACGCAAGGTGCTCCACCTCCAACTGGCGGATGCGGCGATCCAGCACGTCGATTTCATACGGCATGCTGTCGATCTCAATACGCAACCGCGATGCGGCTTCATCCACCAAGTCAATGGCCTTGTCAGGCAGGAACCGGTCGGCGATGTAGCGTTTGCTCAAGATGGCCGCCGCCACCAGGGCCGCATCCTGAATGCGCACGCCGTGATGCACTTCGTAGCGTTCTTTCAACCCGCGCAAAATCGCAATCGTGTCCTCGACGTTCGGCTCACCCACAAACACCGGCTGGAACCGGCGTTCAAGCGCCGCGTCTTTCTCCACGTGTTTCTTGTATTCATTCAGCGTGGTGGCGCCGATGCAATGCAGTTCACCGCGCGCCAGCATCGGCTTGAGCATGTTCGACGCATCCATCGCGCCTTCCGCCGCGCCCGCGCCCACAATGGTGTGCATTTCGTCAATGAACAGAATGATGTTGCCGTCGGCTTCTTTCACCGATTCGAGCACGGCCTTCAACCGCTCCTCGAATTCGCCACGGAATTTCGCGCCGGCAAGTATGGCCGCAAGATCCAGCGTGGCTACGCGCTTGTTCTTCAGTCCTTCCGGAACATCGCCCGCCACAATCCGTTGCGCAAGCCCTTCCACGATCGCGGTCTTGCCCACGCCCGGTTCGCCGATTAATACAGGGTTATTTTTTGTCCGCCGCGATAGCACCTGGATCACGCGCCGCACTTCCTCGTCCCGGCCAATGACCGGATCGAGTTTTCCCGCGCGCGCGAGTTGCGTGAGATCCCGGCTGTATTTTTCCAGCGCGTCATACGTGGACTCCGCATTCGGATCATCCACGCGCTGATTCCCGCGCACTAGTTTCAAAGCTTGCAGCACGGCATCCTCGGTCACACCATTCTCCGCAAGAATGTGCGCGGCAGCATTCTTTCCATGTTTAAGGATGCCGAGCAGGATATGTTCCGTGCTTAAATAGTCGTCTTTCAGTTGCTGGGCAAATTTCCACCCCAGATCGAGCGACTGATGCGCTTCCCGTCCCAACACCGGCTGGCTTGTTTCACCCGAAATATGCGGCAGCCGCGACAGTGCTTCTTGAATCTGACTCTGAACCTGTCCCGGATGCACGCCCAGCCGCTGCAATATCGAGCCGACCGCGCCCTGTTCTTGTCCAACCAGTGCATGCAGCACATGCAGCGGGCCAATTTCCGCATGGCCCCGCGCCGAAGCCAATTCCACGGCTTCCGACAGTGCTTCCTGCGCTTTGATCGTCAATTTGTCCAACCGCATCGCAACTTCCTTTTCTTTTATAAACTAAAAATAGGACCTTTAGGGCCGATATAATGCATAGGGCCTATTTATAAAGAGCCAATTCGATGCCAAAACCTTACCCTTGCAAATAAAGTACTTACAGGCCTCTCCCGGAAAACTGTTTCAATCCAAAACACCTCCGGGTTTTGTTCTGAAACAATCCCTAACAGTGTGGTTTGACCATCCTTGGACATCGACGGCGGTGCCAATATCATTTAAAGTGAATAACTTATGCAAATGTTGGGAGTAATTTCTTCGAGGAAATGTAAGAAATAGACAAATAGCAGCACAGAGAATTGATCCGGGGAAGGAAAGGTTGTGATTATATTATTGCGGGGTGTCTGTGCTGCACAAGCCAGCAGAGGCCTATCGCAACCGTTTATTTCTTTTCTTGTGGGGGAACGTAGCGGGGCCAGTGTTCGGTGCGGCCGATGAGGGAGATGCCGATGAATCCGCGGACGTCGAGGTTGTTCTGGTCCACGAGGGTCAAGGTGCATTTATAGGTTTTGCCGTTGTCGGGGTCGTAGACGAGGCCGCCCTTCCAGACGTTGCCCTTGTCGTACTTGAACCCTTCGAGCACGTTGAGGCCCATCAATGGGCGGCTCTGCTTCGCTTTGTCGGGGTTGTTTTTATCGTGCCGGGGTTTTCCGGTTTCTTCTTCGTCACTGCCGTATTCGGGTTTCTCCATCCAGACTATAGCGCCTTGATAGGTGCCGTTTGCGGCTTTGGTGATTTCCACGCGGACGTCGCCGCCGTGTGTGATCCAAACGCCCACGATCCCGTCGCTATCGTCCGCGTTCAGCAGGGGTTGAAACAGGCAGCACGCTGCAAGGGCTGTCAGGAATATCGTCCATCGCATGGCAAGGTCTCCTTATCGCTCGGACGGCGCGTTGTTTCTTCGGCCATCCCGCCGTATTCGTTCCTATTGAGGGGTATGATAGCGTATAATGCGTGGAGATTAAACAGGAGTGAAGAATTCGACATGTGTCTTGCGGTGCCTGGGCAAATAGTGAGTATTGATGAGAGCGATCCCATGCTTCGTAATGCGCGGGTGAGTTTCGGCGGGATGGTGAAAGAGGTGTCGCTGGCGATGACGCCGGAGGCGCAGGTGGGGGAGTATGTGACGGTTCACGCGGGGCTGGCCATCAGTGTGGTGGATGAGGAAGAGGCCGCCTATATTCTGGACGCCCTGAAACAACTTGATGAAATGGAGCCGGAGAACGCATGAAATATGTGGACGAATTCCGGGACCGGGAGCTTGTCCGCGCGCTCTCAGCGGCCATCCGCCGGCTGGTGACGCGGCCTCATACGCTGATGGAGATTTGCGGGGGACAAACGCACACCATTGTGAAGTACGGGATCGACGAATTGCTGCCCAAAGAGATTACGCTGGTGCATGGTCCGGGATGTCCGGTGTGCGTGACGCCGGTCGAGTTGATAGACAAGGCCTTGGCGATTGCACGACAGCCGGGAGTGATTTTCTGTTCGTTTGGGGATATGCTGCGCGTGCCGGGAAGCCATGCCGACTTGCTCTCGGCCAAGGCGGGCGGGGCGGATGTGCGGATGGTGTATTCGCCGCTGGACGCGGTCAAGATCGCGCAGAAAAACCGGGACAGGCAGGTGGTGTTTTTTGCGGTGGGGTTTGAAACGACCGCGCCGGCGAATGCACTCGCGGCGGTGCAGGCGAAACGCGCGGGCTTGGATAATTTCTCGCTGCTCAGTTCGCATGTGCTGGTGCCGCCCGCGATGCGGGTCATTCTTTCCTCGGAGGCGTGCGCGGTGCATGGATTTCTCGCCGCGGGGCATGTGTGCGCGGTGATGGGCTATACGGAGTATGAATCCATTGCGCGGGAGCACGGTGTGCCGATCGTGGTGACGGGCTTCGAGCCGGTGGATATTTTGCGGGGGATACATCTCTGCGTGAAGCAGTTGGAGGAAGGCCGGGCCGAGGTGGAAAATGAATACTCGCGTTCCGTGACGCGCGAGGGGAATCGTCCCGCACAGGAATTGCTCCGCCGGGTATTTGTGGTGACGGATCGTAAATGGCGGGGATTGGGAGAGATTCCGGGGAGCGGATATGCGTTGAGTCCGGAATTTCAGGAGTACAACGCGGAACACCGCTTTGAACTCCAGGAAATTTCGGCCGAGGAATCGAAGGAGTGCATCGCGGGGCTTATATTGCAGGGCTTGCGGAAACCGCATGAGTGTCCGGCGTTCGGGACGCGGTGCACGCCTGAAAAACCTCTGGGCGCGCCTATGGTTTCGAGTGAAGGGGCCTGCGCGGCGTATTTCCGGTATCGGCGGTAGCAAGCGAAGGGTAGGACAGAAAATCGATACCGATAGCGATAGCGATACCGATGCGGTAGAATGGGGTTTTGGAGGAAAGAGCCATGAGCACGATATCACGGCGAAGCATGTTGGCTGGAATGGGCTTGGCGTTGGGGGGAGGATTGTTTGCGCGAGGTGCGCATGGAGCGGATAAGACGGTGCGCCGGCCGAATTTTGTGGTGATCTATTGTGATGACCTGGGATATGGGGATCTGGGATGCTATGGCGCGGAAAAGATTAAAACGCCGCGTTTGGATGCGATGGCGGGGGAGGGCGCGCGCTTCACGGATTTTTATAGTTGCGCGGCGGTGTGCACGCCATCGCGGGCGGGGCTGCTCACGGCGCGGTATCCCATCCGTTCGGGATTGAACAAGGTGCTGTTTCCGGGATCGACCGGCGGGATCGAGGATTCGGAAATCACGATTGCCCAGGCGCTGAAGGCGCTCGGGTATGCGACGGGATGCATCGGGAAGTGGCATTTGGGGCATCTGCCGCCGTTTCTTCCCACGCGGCATGGTTTTGATTACTATTTCGGCCTTCCATACAGCAATGACATGGAGGTGAAGGCGCGGAAGGATCCGCCGCTACCGCTGATGCGGAATGAAGAAATCGTGGAGCAGCCCGCCAATCAGGACCTGCTCACGAAGCGGTACACGGAGGAAGCGGTGCGGTTCATACGGGAACACAAAGACCAGCCGTTTTTCCTGTATATACCCCATTCGATGCCGCATGTGCCGCTGCATGTTTCGGACTCGTTCCGGGGAAAATCCGGCGGAGGACTATATGGGGATGTAATCGAAGAGATTGATTGGAGCGTGGGCCAGGTGCTGGATGCAGTGAAGGATTGCGGGATAGAGGAAAATACGCTGGTGATCTTCAGCAGTGACAATGGGCCATGGCTGGCCAAGGGAGAGCATGGAGGCAACGCTGGGCCTTTGCGGATGGGCAAGGGCACCACGTTCGAGGGCGGGGTAAGAGAACCGGGAATCTTCCGGTGGCCGGGGCATATCGCGGCGGGCCGGGTGGAACACGCGCCCGCGATCACGCTGGATCTCCTCCCAACATTTGTTGCGCTGGCGGGCGGCACGCCCCCGTCGGACCGTTCAATCGACGGGCAGAATATCGCGCCGTTGCTGCTGGGGACGGGTCAGCCGTCTTCGCGGGACTTTTTCTTTTACCTGCTGGAAGATTTGCAGGCGATGCGCTCGGGGCCGTGGAAATTGAAGCGCCCGTTTAAGGGCTCGGTGTATGGAAAACCCGAGGAGCATCCCGTATTGTTGTTTAATCTGGAGAACGATCCGGGGGAGAAGAACAATGTGGCGGAGCAGCACCCGGATATAGTCAAGCAGTTGGAGGAACGGATGCAGGCGTTTGAGAAAGGGTTGGGTGCCGTACCCGAGACGAAAAAGTAGATCGGCGGGGGGAATGGCGGGTTGCGTTTTGCTTCACTCACCTTACGGAAATCATAAAAAAGCCCCTGGGAGGATCCCAGGGGCGCAAGCGCATTAACTTGTCGATCTTATTTGCCGAAGACTTCGACTTCGACGTAATTGTTCAATTCATTGGCGGTATTGCCGTTCGAATACAGGCGGACGTAGCGGCCTTTGACGCCGTCAACCTTGATCAGGCGGCCTTTGTTGTTTTCGATAAACTCTTTGTCCTTGCCCACGCCGAGTCCGGCGGAGTTGTCGTGATCGTTGTTATAGACGGTGGTGACGCCGGTCTTGAATTCGGGGTCGTCGGAAATCTGCACGACCATGTCGAAGTATACGCGTTTGCCTTCGTGAAAGTGCCACACCAGGATGTCGTAGATGGTGGCGGCGGCGCCCAGATCGATCTGAACCCACTGCACGCCGAAGCTCAATTCAACGAGGCTGGACTTGGCATAATCTTTGTCGCCGTCGGTGATTTGCTTCAGGTCACCCAAGGTCGGGGTTTTGCAACTGCTGGTGACGGCTTTGCCTTTGGAAATGAGGGTGGTGCCTTTCGGAACCATGACCGGGGGACGATCTTTGTAGTCTTCTGGTTCCAGGTTCGTGGACCAGTAATCGAGGGGAGTGCCGCCGAAGAACGGTTCCGGCAATTCAATCTTCAGTTCTTCCATATCCCCCGCCGGGGCGGCCGGCTTGGCAGCGTCTTGGGCAACTACCGGCAGTGCCATGAAGACGACTGCCACACTCAACAGGACTTTCCACAGCTCCAGTTTCATTCGTACATTCTCCTTGTTATCCGTTTGTGCGCTTATCGCGCGTATCCACTGAATGTAGACGCGGATCAGGTTGGTTTATTCACATACCGCGTTTGAAGAAAATCAATTATAGCAGACATTTCCGGTGTTTTGCCAAAAATCCATCGTTCTATTATCAGGCACTTAGACCACGATTTTGGGGGGATAGTTTTAGTTGGCCGCATCCGATTGGCGGGCAAGGACTTAACTGTCCGGTGAAGGGAACGTTTTGGATCTTTTCAAGCGGATTGCCTGGGAATAAATGGCAATAGAGGCTAGGAAGAAGACATAATATGACCCGAAGCACGAGGATACTGTCCGGTGTGGAAACTATCGGCGGCATTTTCGTGATTACATCATCTATACGAAGAACCCCCGTGAACACGGAAAGAAGGAGATAGCAATGAGTATCAAATGGATGAGTTTGGCCATGATGGCGGTATGTGCCGGTGTAGTGATTTCCGGCTGTTCCACGAGTACAGGCTATGTGACGCTAAGTTACTTGCCGCAGGCGGATGCGCAACGCATTCAAGGATCGCAGGACGTGGAGATCAATGTGGTGGTGGTGGATGATCGTGCAATCAAGGATCGCGTGAGTGCGAAAAAGAACATGCGCGGCGAGGAGATTGCGCCGATTGTGTCCTTGAATGAAGTGCATTCCGCGCTAAGGGAAGCCCTCACGGCCGAGTTTAAAAACCGCGGTTTCACGGTGGGCACCGGCGGGATTCAAGTCGAGTTCACGGTTGAACGGTTCTATAACAATTTTCAGCCGGGTTTCTGGGCGCGCAAGGCCAACACTAATTCGGACACGAAAGTGCGCGTGCTGTTGAGTGACGGCACGGAAGTTTTCCAGAAGAAGTTTCAGGACGAATGGAAACGGCCTGTGATGTTGATGTCCGCCAAACGTGCTCAAATCGCTTTGAATCTTGCATTGAAGGACGCGGTGCAGAACTTGTTCAAAGATTCCGGGTTCCTGAGCGCGTTGTTTAAAAAGTAGCGGGTTTAGGGTTTGGGGTTCAGGGTCTGGTGAAGAAAAGTGAAGATGAATAAAGCGAGTTTTAAGTAATGATGCTTAGTTTGAGCTAGCCTCAAGCCTCAAGCCTCAGACGTGGAGTAAATGTCATGGTGTCTCACAATGAAGGTCAGGGCATGGATCGTCATTTGACATCCTATGGGGATCGGGGGTTCAGCCGTTTTTTGCGGAAAGCCTTTCTGGCCTCGGCAGGGTATGATGCCGTGGATCTGGACCGGCCAATCATCGGCATTGTGGACACCAGTTCCGATTACAATCCATGTCATCGTGAAATGCCCGCATTGGTGCAGGCGGTGAAACGCGGTGTGTTGGAATCAGGCGGGTTGCCGTTTGCGTTTCCGACCGCCTCGCTGCATGAGATTTTGATCGCGCCCACGGCGATGCTGTTCCGCAATCTTGTGGCCATGGAAACGGAGGAGATGATCCGGGCGTATCCCATGGACGCCGTGGTGTTGCTGGGCGGATGCGACAAGACGGTGCCCGCGCAGTTGCTGGCGGCGGTTTCGGCGAATGTGCCTGCGATTTGCGTGGTGACCGGCCCGATGCTCACGGGCAGTTGGCGGGGCGAGCGGCTCGGGGCATGCACGGATTGCCGCCGTTATTGGGCGCATTACCGGGCGGGCGCTGTTTCGGAAGAAGAGATCGAGGCGGTCTCGCAGGCCTTGTGCCCCACCGGGGGCACCTGCATGGTGATGGGGACGGCGTCCACGATGGCGTGTCTCACGGAGGCGCTGGGCATGATGCTGCCGGGCGGAGCGACGCCTCCGTTCGGAACAGGCAATCGTTTACGGGCTGCCGTGGCGTCGGGACGCCGCGCGGTGGAGATGGCGCGCGAAGGGCTGTGCCCTCGGGATATTCTCACACGATCCGCTTTTCATAATGCGCTTGTGACATTGATGGCGCTTGGCGGGTCTACGAATGCGATTATTCATCTGATTGCCGTGGCGCGGCGCGCAGGGATTCCGCTGGCGCTCGACGATTTCCAGGCGATTTCCGACCGGGTTCCGTTGCTGGTGAATTGCAAACCGGCGGGCGCGGGGTACATGGAGGATTTTGACCGCGCGGGCGGGATGCCGATGCTGATGAAGGTGCTGGAACCCTTGCTGGAGCTTTCCGCGCGAACCGTCTCTGGCAAAACACTGAGAGAGAATTTAGCGGGGGCAACGGCGCCCGGCGCCTGGCAGGATACAATCCGGACCCTGGAGGCGCCTTTGGGCGGCACCGGCGCATTGGTAATGCTGAAGGGCACGCTTGCACCGGACGGTGCGGTGATCAAGGCGGCGGCGGCAAGCCCGCATCTGCTGCGGCACCGGGGTCCTGCCGTGGTGTTTGATTCGGCGGAGGATGCCGCAACGCAAATTGACGCGCGGGCGGAACACATCACCCCTGACCATGTATTGGTGCTGCGCAATGCCGGGCCTGTGGGGGCGGGCATGCCCGAATCGGGGTCGCTGCCCATTCCAAAGAAGCTGGCGGCCGCCGGGGTGAAAGACATGGTGCGCGTATCTGATGCGCGCATGAGCGGGACGGCGTTCGGCGCGTGTGTGTTGCATGTATCGCCGGAGGCGGCGGTGGGGGGGCCGCTGGCCTTGGTGCGCGATGGGGATCTTATAGAATTGAATGTCCCGGAGCGAAAGATTGACTTGCTTGTGGATGCCGGGGAACTTGCGAGGCGGCGCGCCGCGTTTACGCCGCCGCCGCTGCCTGAACGCGGCTGGGCCAGGCTCTATGCGGAGTATGTGCAGCAGGCGCATTTGGGCGCGGATTTGGATTTCCTTTCCTAATCGGCAGGGGCCAAATTGGATCAATCCCGCCGGTTCGGTACAATCTCCCTGACACAGATGGAGAATATCCTGAGCAGAAGTACTGTTATGCAAACGAACACGACAGAAACAGAATCGGCAAAAGTCGAGGAATACATAGGCCCGGTGCGCGGCATTATTTCGACCCATGATCACCGGGGCCGCCCGTTTGATCTGACCGACCTTAAAAAATGGATCCTCTTGAATAAAAACTATTTCAAGGCGGAGAAGATTGATGTGCGGGTGGTGAAAGAGGGTCTGCGGCTCATGCCCGAATTGTTGGCGCATGCCCGGATCGAAAAAATCCCTTTGTCATTGCGGACGGACTGTGAGGCAGGGCCTGATCAGCTTCCCACGCTGGCGCAGGGGGGATTGCTGGATGTATTTATTTGCCCGCCGGTTTTTTCCTGGGAGAAGGCGGGGCCATGGATATGCGCGTGTGAAGAGGCCGGGCTGCCCATCCGGGTGCAGCTCCAGCCGCCATTTGAGCAGAGGGAAGATCTGGAAGGTTTGGCGGGAATGCTGAGTCCGGCTTCATCTGTCAACGTGGCGCTGTATGATCCGTTTTTACCGCAACCGGTGTACACCGTCCGGCCCGAAGAGATACTAAGGAGCATGAACGGGCTGGTCCGCGCGCTGGATTCGCTCAACATCGAGGCAAACCTGCTGCATGTGCCGTTTTGTCTGGCGGAGGAAGCCAACCGGCCGCACGTAGTGAATGAACAACAGTTTTTTCTCGATCATCAACACTACTTGCGCACGGCGTATACCTTTGCGGAAAATTTGCACCATCGGGGTCCCAAACGCCTGGGTAAGGCGGTGGAAAACCTGCTTGCACGCCACACGTCCCTGCACAACGCCATTGATAATTCCTTGTTTCCGTGGCTGATTAATCATCCTTTGATCTACATCCGCGTATGGATGCTGCACAAATTCACGCGGCATTTATTTTTCCTGCGGAGTCCGAAACCGCTGCCGGAAAACGTTTCCGAATTTGAAGCGGAAGTGGAACGGATGAAACGCAAAAAGCAGAAGGAACTGGGGCCTGCCTGTGTTGCATGCCGGTTTAAACGCATCTGCGGCCATGCCACGGAGGAAATGAAGCGCTGTCTGCCGGGGATTCCGGTGCGGGCGGTGGCGGGAGAAGAAATTGTGTCTCCCCGCGCATTGGCCGCTCAGAGGAAACGCTATTACGACGCACCGGATCAAAAACGGCTTGAACAGCCGGGCCGTCTTCAGGAACTTGCCGAAACGGCGCGGCAAATTATCCTGCACGATCCGCCCACGCGTGAAATTTCCCCGGACGACTATGAGATTGAGAAGCATTATACCCATCACATGCCCGGGGCGGTGCGCTGGCTCTCGTTTGTCAATGCCGAGCATCAGAGCACGGTGCTGGCCAGATTGGAACCGCCGTTCACGATGGGTCTGACCTTCGGCGGCGGGATCGCGAGCCATATCGGATTCAGTTTCGGCCGGCACGCGCGCATTATATGCCCTATGACCGGCTATTCCCACCGGATCACATTGCATGTGGACAAGGACGGCCGCTATGTGCTGCTGCGCGACGGCGTTCTGGTGCGGCCCACGGAATTCGCAGGCCAGCGGCGCCTTCCGCCCTTGTTGGCGGGATGTCTTGAACCGCGCATCTCCATTCACAACATTGACGGCATGATCCTCACGCAGACGCTGCTTCTGTGGGAAGGCGAGCGCCCTGTCCACCATCCTCTGGAAGAGATCAAATATTCCGTGATCATTGTAAGCACCCGTTATTCCCGCCGCCTCCAAGCCACCTTAATGGCCCTGGCGCATCAGGAAGATATCAATCCGAATTGTCTGGAAGTGGTGATTGGCTATGTGCCCGGGATCGACACGACGGACGACCTGATCGACAGCATGCGGCGGGCGCATCCACGGCTGCGGATCGTGCGTGCGCCGTTTTCCGAAGACTATGTCCGCGCGAAAGGATTCATGATTAATGAATCGTTTCATGCTTCCTCCGGGAAGTGGATCGTGCTTCTCGATGCGGACATCATTCTTCCTCCGGACTTTTTCGCCACCCTCGACAAGCATACCGAAGGCGCCTACTTTGTTGCCCCCGACGGACGCAGAATGTTAACCCCGGAAACCACCGCGCGCATCCTGCTGGGCGATATCCGGCCGTGGGAAAACTATGAAGCGCTGGCGCTTTCCGAGGGCGAATACCGTTTCCGGGAAGCGAACCGCACGCCCATTGGATTTTGCCAATGCGTGCGCCGGGAAGTTCTTGAGAAGAACCCTTATCATGAACTGGATCATTTCGAGTCTTCCGACTGGTTCTTTGGCTGGGAAACCATCAAGCGTTTTGGGAAAGAACGCCGCATGGAAGGGATGGTGGTTCTCCATCTGGATCACGGCGGCAGCCAGTGGTATGGCGCCGCGAAGCACATGTGACGCGGATCCGTTCCAGCTATTTTTCCCGGTTATTCCCGGGAGCGGCGGATTTTTTCGCGGAATTCCTGTTGGAGCGGGTAGTTTCGGGGGTCGTTATTGTCTTCAAATTCTTTGAGCAAATCGCGCTGACGGCGGGTAATCCGGGCAGGCGTCTCAACGAGGATTTTGACAATGAGATCGCCCTGCCGGTAACCGCGGAGATCGGGGAGGCCCAGTCCGCGCAGGCGGAGATGCGTGCCCGGTTGTGTCCCGGGGGGTATTTTCAATTCGGCTTCGCCATCGAGGGTGGGGACGCGTATGGTGTCGCCCATGGCGGCCTGATAAAAGGTGATGGGGACTTCACACAGGAGCATGGTGCCGTCACGCGCGAACAACTCGTGCGGGGTGACTTCCATGAGGATGTAGAGGTCTCCGCGGGGTCCGCCGCCCGCGCCGGGTTCACCTTCGCCGGTGACGCGCAGCCGGGAACCGGTATCGACGCCGGCGGGGACGTCAACGGCCAATTCGCGGATGGTTTTGACGTGGCCCGCGCCATGGCAGCTTCGGCAGGGTTTGGTGACGATGCGCCCCGCGCCGCGGCATTGGGGGCAGGTTCGGGTGACGCTGAAAAAGCCGTGTGCGACGCGGACCTGGCCGGTGCCCCGGCATTGAGAGCAGGATTCCGGCTGTGATCCGGCGGCGGCGCCGCTGCCCTTGCAATCGCCGCAGGTTTCCTGGCGGTGAAAGCGGATTTTTTTCTTGGCGCCGAAGGCGGCGTCCTTAAGGGAAATGTTGAGATGAAATTCGAGGTCGTTGCCCGGTCTTGCTCCGCCGCGTCGGCGAGGTCCCTGGCCAAAGAACATATCGAACACGTCTTCGAAGGGGGCGTCAAATCCTCCGCCGAACCCGCTGAAAGGCCCCTGGCTGAAAGGTTGGCCGTCGGTGGTTCCGAATTGATCGTATTGCTGCCGCTTTTCCGGATTTTTCAGGATGTCGTAGGCCGCGTTGATTTCTTTAAGCTTTTCTTCCCCGGCCTTGTCGCCGCCGGTCTTGTCGGGATGGTATTTATGGGCCAGCTTGATATACGCCTTGCGCAGTTCCTCCTGAGAGGCGGTTCTTGGCACGCCCAATATCTCGTATAGGTCCCGTTGTTGCGGCATAGTGCTTTCTTTGATTCAACACTTCATGGCCCGCGGCTTATGGCGTATGGGCTGTGAGTACGGAATTTTTTTCATTAATTCTTTCGTTTGTCTTCATCATCGACGACCGTGAAGTCGGCATCCACCGTGCTGCCGCGCCCGCCATGGCCCGCGGCTTGATTGGGATCCACATATTCGGGTCCCCCGCCCCCCGCCGGTCCACCGCCCGTGGGGCCGGCGCCCGGGGCGCCCTGTTGCTGTGCGGAGGCCGCCGCATACATGGCTTCGGCCAGTTTATGCGAAGCCTGGGTGAGTCTTTGCGCGGCGGCCTCGATAGTGGCGGGATTGCCGCCTTCGAGGGCCTTGCGCAATTCGGCACAGGCATCCTGGATGTTTTTTTTGTCGGTGTCGCCGATTTTGTCACCATGCTCGTTCAATGTTTTTTCGGTGGTATAGAGCAGGGTATCGGCGTTGTTGCGCGTTTCGATGTCCTTCTTCTTGTCCTTGTCTTCGGAGGCGTGTTGTTCGGCTTCGCGGACCATGCGGTTGATCTCGTCTTCGGAAAGCCCGCTGGAGGATTCGATGCGGATTTTTTGCTCCTTGCTGGTGGCGAGATCCTTTGCGGAGACGTGAACGATGCCGTTTGCGTCAATATCGAAGGAGACCTCGATCTGGGGGATGCCCCGGGGTGCGGGAGGAATGCCCATGAGGTCGAATCGTCCGAGGGTGCGGTTATCACGGGCGAGTTCGCGTTCGCCCTGGAGCACGTGGATGGTGACGGCGGTCTGGCTGTCGGCGGCGGTGGAGAAGATCTGCCGTTTGGTGACGGGGATGGTGGTGTTCCGGTCGATTAGCTTGGTGCAAATGCCGCCGAGGGTTTCGATGCCGAGAGAGAGCGGAGTCACGTCGAGCAGCAGAACGTCTTTGACTTCACCCGCCAGTACGCCTGCTTGAATTGCGGCGCCGACGGCGACGACTTCGTCGGGATTGACGCCACGGTGCGGCTCTTTATTGAAAATGTCTTTTACGATCTTGCCGACCGACGGCATGCGGGTCATCCCGCCGACCAGGATCACTTCATCGATTTGCGCGGCATTCAAGCCCGCGTCTTCAAGTGCGCGGTAGCAGGGGTTTTTCGTGCGCTGGAGGAGGTGGTCGCACAATTGTTCAAGCTTTGCGCGCGTAAGGGTGTAATTCATGTGTTTTGGGCCGGAGGCATCGGCGGTTATGAAGGGGAGGTTGACATCGGTGTTGAGGGCGGAGGACAACTCGCACTTGGCCTTTTCGGCGGCTTCTTTGAGGCGTTGGAGGGCCATGGGATCTTTTCGGAGATCGATTCCATAGTCTTTGAGGAATTCGTCGGCGAGCCAGTTGATTACGCACTGGTCGAAGTCGTCGCCGCCGAGATGGGTGTCGCCGTTGGTGCTGAGGACCTCGAAGCTGTCGTCGCCGATGGCGAGGATGGAAATATCGAAGGTGCCGCCGCCGAGGTCATAGACGGCAATCTTTTCATTCTTCTTTTTGTCCAGGCCGTAGGCGAGGGCCGCGGCGGTGGGCTCGTTGATAATACGCAGGACATCGAGACCGGCAATTTTGCCCGCGTCCTTGGTGGCCTGACGCTGTGCATCGTTGAAGTACGCGGGTACGGTCACCACGGCTTGGGTCACGGTGGCGCCCAGATAGGTTTCCGCCGTTTCCTTCATTTTTTGGAGGATCATGGCGGAAATTTCGGGGGGCCGGTAGGATTTTCCCATGGCCTGGACTTCGCAGTCGCCGGAGGCGGTTTTGGTGACCTTGTAGGGGACCAATTTTTCTTCTTCGGTCACTTCACTGTGCCGCCGGCCCATGAATCGTTTGATGGAGAAGATGGTGTTCATGGGGTTTGTCACGGCCTGCCGTTTGGCCACCGTGCCGACGAGGCGTTCGCCGTCTTTGGTGAATGCGACGACGGAGGGCGTGGTCCGGCTGCCTTCGGTATTGGCGATAACCACCGGTTCTCCGCCTTCCATGACCGCGACGCAGGAATTCGTGGTTCCCAAGTCTATTCCAATTACTTTATTCATACCTGTATATCCTCCGATGTGGCATACTCGCTACATTGTTTCTATTTCTTCCGGTGTGGTCTCTTCCACCGCCGGGCCTTTGCTTACAATTACTTTCGCCGGGCGGATCACGTACTCGCCGATCCGGTATCCGCGCAGACATTCCTCCAGGACGGTGTCCGCCGGATGATCCTCCGAGGGAATGCACGACAACGCTTCATGCACCTTTGGGTCGAAGGGCACGCCTTGAGCCGGGATGGCTTCGAGACCGGCGCCGGCCATGACGGCGCGGAATTGTCCCAGGATCAGCTCAATCCCCCGCGACACTTCGTCTGAGGCATTATCTTTATGATCAAGGGCGCGTTCGAGATTATCGAGAACGGGCAACAGATTTTGGATAAGTCCCTCCGCGGCCGTTTTGCGGATGCGTTCCATTTCGCGGAGGTTCCGTTTTTTTGAATTATCAAATTCGGCGCGCAAACGAAGCATTTGATCCTTGAGGGTATCGCGCTCTTGAGTGAGCGATTCCACTTCGCGGGTCAACGCGGCGGCGGGATCTTCCGGGGGTTCCGGGGCTTCCGGCTCCGGAGCGGATTCGGGCACGCCGGGCTCCTCAGCGCCGTTTGTCTCTTCGGCTTCTTGCGCTTCGGGCTGTTCCTCTGCTTCCGTATGTTTAACGTCTTTTTTCATGCTTCTCCTGACCGCAAATACAACTCCTTGTCCACAGGAGCGTAGTTCGTGTTGAGTTTATCCGCCCAAACGCGTCAATATCCGGCCCACCATGGAGGCGGTATAATCCACGATGGCGGTTAATCGCGGGTACGGCATTCTCCGGGGCCCCAAAACGCCAATGGCCCCCACGGGTTGCCCATCCACGTGGTAGGGGGATGCCACCACGCTGATGCCTTCCACGCCTTTGCCTTGGAACTCGGCGCCGATCAAAACCGATCCGCGGGTGCGTTCGCTTTCCATGGCGGCGCTTCGGAGCAAATCGACGAGGCGGTCCCGTTCTTCAAGGAGGCCAAAGACCTCGCGGGCGCGTTCGATATCCCGGAATTCGGGTTGCTCAAACAACTGGGTGGCGCCTTCCAAAAAAACCTGGCCGGAACGTTGCGCGGGCATCAGGCTGAGGACTTGGAGCGCCTCTTCCGCCAATCGCCGCTGCTCATCGAGAAAGTTTCGAAGTTTGGCGTTTAACGCCGCCGATAGCCCATCCACCGCAACACCGTTCAGGTGATCATTTAAGAATTGGTTGAGCGTGGGCAGATGGTCTGCATCCAGTTCCCGCTCGGTTTGTACCATCATGGAGCGTACCCGGCCATAGTTATCGACCAGCAGTACCGCCATACGGTCGCGGGTGACGGGCATGAGTTCCAGCCGTTTCACTACGGCGGCCCGTTCGCTCGGGGCTTCCGCAATACCTGCCTGATGGGTGATTAAAGCCAGCAAATGGCTGGTTTGCTTGAGCACCTCATCCGCATCGTTCAGCCGTTGTGCATATTCAACTTCTATGCGCTCCCGTTCCGCACCGGTCAGCTCCTGTACCCGCATCAGGTAATCCACATAGTATCGGTACCCGCGATCCGTTGGGACCCGGCCTGAACTGGTATGGACTTGTTGCAGATACCCCTGTTCCTCCAGATCGGCCATCGTGTTGCGCACCGTGGCCGGACTGAGGTCCAGGGCAAAGCGTTTAACGACCGTTCGAGACCCCACCGGCTCCGCTGTGGTGATATAACTATGCACCACCGCATGCAGGATGGTGGCCTCCCGTTCATTGAGTTCGGGCGCTTGGCGCATCATGTTCTGCGTCCTCGTTAGCACTCATTATAGTCGAGTGCTAACAAAGTCTAGCACAACAACAATCGCCTGTCAAGCGGTTAAGAAGAGAAGGGTCTGCGCCGCAAGAAGGGGTTTCGCGATTTTTTCGCCAAATCCTCATGTTTTCATGTAGCATTTTATCTACAATCTCTATTTTTCCTTGATACTATAGTGATCATGGGCAATGATGAGGGAGGTTTGACGACGAAAATGAGCTCATTTTTGGCGCATTGGAAGGGCAACCCCGAAATCTGACGCAGGCCCAGAAGAGAAAAGTCGCATTTAGGTATAAGTTCTTTAACTTCAACTGGTTAATTTAAATTGGAAGTGTATGGATTTTATTGACGTGGAGGCACGCGGCCGTATGATGGGGAAAGTGTTCCGTTAAGATGGGGGCGTTTTGTTGGCATTCGTTTGTAGCATGAGGACAGCGTGGGTGGAAGGGACATCCCGTGGGGGGATTCAAGGGAGAGGGCGGGTCGCCTTTGAGGGGTGAGAAGAAGGTGCTGCGTTCGGAGGGGGGATCGGGGACGGGAACGGCGCGGATGAGTGCGCGGGTGTAAGGATGGAGGGGATGTGCGAATACGTCATTTGTTGTACCGAGTTCTACGATTTTTCCGAAGTACATGACGGCGATGCGTTGAGACATATAGCGGACGACGGCGAGGTCGTGCGAGATGAGCATCAAGGTGAGGCCCATTTCCTTTTGGAGGGCGCGGAGCAAGTTGAGGATTTGTGCCTGGACGGAGACGTCGAGCGCGGAAACGGGTTCATCGGCGAGGATGAGAGAGGGTTGCAGCGCGATGGCGCGTGCGATGGCGATGCGCTGGCGTTGTCCGCCGGAAAATTCATGTGGATATTTCCGGACATCGCGCCGGGAGAGGCCGGTTTTTTCCATCAGTTCGCCGGCGATTCGGGGGATTGTTTTGCGGGGATGGATGGCGTGCGCCAGCATGGGTTCCGCGAGGGTGTCATACACGGTTCGGCGCGGGTTTAAGGAGGCGTATGGATCCTGGAAGATCATTTGCATGCGCGGGCGCAGTTTTCGAAAAAGGGAAGGGGAGAGCGTAGTGAGGTCCATTCCGTCAAACCGCACGGCGCCTTCGGTGGGGGGGATCAATCGGACAACGGTGCGCGCGAGGGTGGATTTTCCGCAGCCGGATTCGCCGACGAGTCCGAGTACTTCGCCTTTTTTCATGTGTAATGAGACGCCGTCGACGGCGCGCAACACGCCGTGTTGCCGGGCCAGGAGGTTTCCCATTCGCACGGTGAAGTGTGTTTTAAGATTTTCGATATCCAGCAGAAATTCGCTCATTTACAACTCATTTCGCAAAGTGCGCACGCAGGCGGTGGCATGACCGGGCCAGACTTCTTCCAGAGTACAGGGAATATCAGAGCAATAGTCCTTTGCGAGGTGACATCGGGGCGCGAAGGGGCATCCAGTAAAGGATGCGGACAAGTCGGGGGGCTGTCCGGGAATGGTAAAGAGGGTATCGCTCGTATCGGAGAGCGAAGGCATCGATTGCATTAATGCGCGGGTGTAGGGGTGCCGGGGATCATGGAAAATGTCGTGGACGGGTCCGCTCTCGAGCACGCGGCCGGCATACATGACGAGGACGTGTTTGCAGGCGCCCGCCACGACGCCGAGATTGTGGGTGACCAGGATCATGGCCATGCCGAGATCGCGCTGGCGCTCGCGGATCAATTCGAGGACCTGCGCTTGTACGGTGACGTCGAGGGCGGTGGTGGGTTCGTCGGCGATCAGGAGATCTGGGTGTGTAATGAGGGCCATGGCGATCATAACGCGCTGGCGCATGCCTCCGGAGAATTCGTGTGGATAGCGGTCCATGCGCGCGGCGGCGTCTTGAATGCCCACTTGCGTTAACACTTCGGCAGCGCGGCGGCGGGCTTCGTTGCGGGAGCATCCCTCGTGCACCAAGAGCGGCTCCATTACCTGTGCGCCGATGCGCATGTACGGATTGAGGGCGGTCATGGGATCTTGAAAAATCATGGCGATCCGTTTGCCGCGCAGCGAACGAAGCGTATTCTTGGATGCGGTGAGGAGATCTTCGCCGTCAAACAGCGCCACGCCTTCTTCGATGCGTCCTGGCGGTGAGGGAATCAATCCCAGGAGAGAATACATGGTCACGGATTTTCCGGAACCGGATTCGCCGACAATGCCCAGGGTTTCGCCCGGTTCCATGGAAAAAGAGACCTTGTCCACCGCGCGCACGATTCCGTTGCGCGTGTGAAAATAGGTTCGCAGGTTTTTTACCGTGAGCAATGGCACACGCTTCTATCGCTGGTTCAGCCCAAGCCGTCGGCACATTCGATTAGCGCCGCGGCAATATATTCATTGTCCTCATCGGACATCGAGGGATGTATCGGCACACAGACAATGCGCTGCCCGATTTGTTCCGACAACGGCAGCGACTGGCCCGGTGTATGATCGCGCATAAGCTTTCGGGATTCGTAGACCGGGGGATTGGCGATGAGGCATTTGACGCCGAATTCCTGTTCCATGCGCTCCATCAATTGATTGCGCTTGTCTCCGGCCCATTCCGGACGCACCAGACAGGTGTAGAGGTAATAACTGTGCTTGCAGTCCGAAGGTTCGTATGGCAATTCAATGTTTGGCAGCCCGTCCAGCAGTTCGTTGCGCCGGTGCGCCAGGCGGCGCCGTGCATCGATAAAGCTATCCAGTTTGGACAACTGCACGAGCCCCACGGCGGCCTGGACTTTTGTCATCACGTTGGAAGTGCCCCAGTCTTCCGTTGCGATGCCATAGAACCGCGTGGAACGGCAATAGGCCGCGAAGGTGTCGTCATCCGTGGTGACCATTCCGCCTTCACCGAGCGTGACCATGTTTTTCATGGTGTGGAAGGAGAATATCGTGCCAAATCCGTCCTTGCCGATTTTTTTGCCCTTGTATTCACCGCCACAGGCGCGGGCGGCGTCGCCGATAACCACGAGCGGGCCATGCTGCGGATGCGGATGGCGTTCCGCGATCTCGAAGTAATCGTCCATGGGCGCGGCGAGGCCGTTCATGTGCACGGGGAAGATGGCGCGGGTGCGGGGTGTGATCCGCTTCTTGACGTCATTGGGGTCGAGTTGGAGGGTTTTGGGATCCACTTCACCCCAGACCACTTGCCCGCCCGCGCCCATGACCGCCAGCGGGGACGCCATGAAATTGATGGCGGGCACAATCACTTCATCGCCCGGCTGCAATTTCAGATAGCGCATGGACATGTCGAGCCCCGGCCCGGCGCTGTTAATGGCGATGGCGTGTTTCGAGCCAGTGTAGTGGGCGAAGGCGGTCTCGAAGTCAAGGATCTGTTGGCAGGTGAAACCGAAGCCCTTGCTGACTTCCATGGAATCGCGGATGGCCGCCACCGCCGCCTCCACTTCCTCTTCGCCGTAGATGCTGCCCAATAGCGGCTCGCCTTCCCATGCAATACTGGTGCGTCCGCGTTTGAGGATTTTATGACGATCGTTGGCTGATAGCATAGGACCCAATCTCCTTTGATTACACGGCAGGTGCATTAAAACCTTGCAGAATCCCAAGGGCAGATGTCAAACTTGTATAAATATCTTTTTCCATATAATAAAAAGAGGGTATATCGGGAGGGAATGGCTTCGGGAGGGCGAGGCTCCCGCCGAGCCGTGAAAACAAAAAAATTTCCAGCACTAAAAGAAAATCTTGTTTCAACGGCTCGGCGGGAGCCTCGCCCTCCCATGCATAACGTACAAGGTGAATACGTTTTCTCCCCGTTCCCAAGGTATAATTCAAAAGCTTTGCTTTGATTAAGGAATAAAACACATGTCAGGAAGTGCCCCCGAATCCCCCACCCCAAAAGTGCAATTAGTCACCACCTATTTAGAAATGTTCGCGCCGCCCAAACGTGATCGCGCACGCCCCAAACCGGCGGGAATGGAAATTATCCATTTCCCGCAAGTCCCTATTCATTTTTACCGGTACCTATACAACACCTTGAGCGAACCGTGGGTATGGTGGGAGCGCAAGCGCCAGACCGATGATGAAATCCGCGCTGAAGTCCACAGCCCGGACTTCGCCTTTTACGTGCCGTATATCAATCATCTCCCATTCGGGATGATCGAACTGAATAACCGCCGGTTCCCCGAAGTGCAATTTAATTATTTCGGGATCTTCCCCGAATACTGCGGACAAGGAATTGGGGGATATCTCCTGGATTGGACCGTGGATGAAGTCTTTGCGCGGGGCGCCAAACGCTTTTGGGTGCATACCTGCAATTTCGACAGCCCCAATGCCATCCCCGCTTATCAGCGGGCGGGCTTCGTCATCTATGATGCAGTCACGGAATGGGTGGATGCTCCGAAGGGGTAAAGGATTTACGCAGGTCTGAAACTCCTGCTACAATAAGGCCGAGGAAATAAACCATGAGTGAAGTCACTATTCAATTACACGTAGAACCCCTCGAGGAAGGTGGTTATGTTGCCACCAGCCCTGATGTCCCGGGTCTTGTCGCACAGGGGAGAAGCATGACGGAAACCGTCGAGATTGCCCAAGGCCTGGCTCGCAAAATTGTCGAATCCTGCATTGAGCACGGAGATCCTATTCTGCCAACCTTGGCTATTTTCCCCTAATATTCTTTATTAACTGCTCTGAAAATTCGTTGCCATCATGGCTATTTTCATGGTTTCAGGGGGAATCGAAGATTCATGGCAACTCGTTCCCAAGTTGCACGTGGGAACGCACTTGTTCTCAAAGTTTCACTTTAATTCCATTCCCTCTGAATGATATTGGTGTCACTATCGGTATCGGTATCACTATCACTCCGGAAATTCGCAATTTCCCTTAGGTTTGGCTTTGTCTATGCTGCGATGGGTGTTTCGTGATAAAAGAACTTTAAAGCCCAGACGCAAATAGCTCTACCCTTTACAGAAGCCGTTACCGGATCCCGCCCTATCGCCCTGCACGTTTGCGGAGGGGACCTGTCACCTCAAACCGGATGGGAACGCCATTTATCTGATCGGGGAGTTTTAAACGTTTGGTGGGTGCGGCGGTAAGATTCACCTTAACCCCATAACCTTTGTCGATGCGCGTAATCCCAACCCCGGTTAGACCCGGCGTAGTACGCAACAGATCTACTACGTGCGCCTTCGCCGCGCGTGCATCGTCTATCGAACTTGTATTCATGGCTCAAACTCTCACATAAGCCGACCTGATTGCAGCCAGCCCAAAGGTAAGGCTGCATGATCTACGCTATCTACTATAATTATCCCTTTTTTATAGACAGAAGTCCACTTTCAGGGCATCAAGGACCGCATGAATCGGGTTGGCATACGTGAGACCCTGGCCGTTCGTTCCGCCCTGGTCACCACCGGCAAAGAGCAAGCCCACCGCCAAAAGTTCCTCATCCACAATTAGAGAACCGCTGTCCCCGCCAGCACTAAAGGCTGTCGCGCCTTCGCCTTCAATCTCAAGTTGGTTATCAAACTTCAACAGGCCCGAATCATATTCAATCACCACATTATCCAATTCAAATGCGGTGACACGTCCTCGGGTGAGGCCGGTGGTTCGCCCCAGCTTGGCCACCCGGGTTCCCTCGTCTACAAAGGCATTGCGAACCCCTTTAAGAGTGCCCAACCCTCGAATATTCTTAAGGTTGGCCTCCATCCCATTGTTAAGCGTGGCGGTGGCGCAATCCACCACATTCGCTTTCGCGTGATTCAACGGGATAAAGGCTTCCAGGCGCGCAACAACATCCCTTTTCTTCCTGCCCTTGTCATAACGCCCCGGCTGAAGGACCGGATCGCCTTTCTTCGCGTCATTCTCATTAGCAAGAACATGATTGTTCGATAGAATGGCGATTTCCCCTCCGTCACGGGGCCGAACAAACGCGCCCAGTGTGCCTGCCGTGATTTTGTAATGCCCCACACTGCATCCGATGCGCAGGGGACGTTGCCGCTGCCGATACCACGGCACAGCCCGCTTGCGCACCGCGCCAATATACCGTACGTCTACTTCCCCCTTGGCCTTTTTCATGATTGTCTCCAATTCCCGGCTCTGATCAAAGGTGCGGTGCTGAATACGCACTGCCAACACGAATCCAGCCTTTTTCGGGGTAATCCCCAGCGCCAAGGTTCGCTTGAGACCCGTGGACAGGGAAAAGCTCCGCGCCGCTCCGGAAGACACCGACCGAAACTGCGCCGAATCTCCCAATAACATCGTCTGTTTGGACAACATACCCTTCAATTCACGCACCGAATCCAGTTCCATACCCTAACCTCCTTTTTAAATTTCTTACGATCCTGCAAATGCGGCGGCCACCGGCTGCAGTTCCAAACGCACTTCTATTTCGTTCATCGCCTAATACCCCCGTAATAGTGAAATCACGGAACGGGGCTATTCTGCCTGAAGTGCGGCGGCCCGATCAATTGCTTGAATTCTTATTGCTTTAGTGTGGCGCTTTCATCTGCTTCTTCTTCGATCTGGGCCGTTATTGTTTATAAAGCTTGGACGTGGGTGGTGTGCGGGTGATATACTCGGAAGCCAAACCGCATGGCGGGTCTGGCGGCGGGTGCCGGACCGGCTGCGGTCAACCCCTGAAGCAAGAAGGAGTAATCGTCATGGCTAATGAGGGAGTAATTCAAGCCTGGCTGTATGGAAAAGCGGTGGAATGCACGGAGCCGAAGCCGGCGCGTGCGTATCATCTGGTGTTGTTGGGCGCGCCGGGCGTGGGCAAGGGCACGCAGGCGGAATACATATCGGCGAAGCTGGGCGCGGTTCAGTTGTCGACCGGCGACGTGTTCCGTGCGGCGAAAGGGAAGGATGAGTCGGCGCTGAGCCCGGCCATGCAGGAGGCGATGAAGGTCATGAAGGCGGGCAAGCTGGTGTCGGACGATACCGTGATCGATCTGGTGCGCGAGCGGACGGGGTGCCTGACGAGCGGGTATGGTTTTATGCTAGATGGTTTTCCACGGACGGTGCATCAGGCGGAGGAGTTGGACAAGATGCTGGCAACCCTGGGGATTAAACTTCACGGGGTGTTGAATTATACGCTGCCGATGGACGAGGTGGTAAAGCGCCTGAGCGGACGCCGAACCTGCAAGCAGTGCAAGGGCACGGCGCACATGATTTTCAATCCGCCGAAGAAAGAGGGTGTATGCGACAAGTGCGGCGGCGAGTTGTTCCAGCGCGATGACGATCAACCGGCCTCGATCCGGGTGCGGTTGCAGGCGTATGAGGAAAGCACGGCGCCCCTGGCGAATTATTATGAGAAAAAAGGGTTGCTGATTAACATCAGCGCGGCAGGCACGCCGAAAGAGATTTTCGCGGACACGGAAAAGCTCTTGGCAAATCTGTAGTTTAAGGATTTTACCTGGAGACTATTCGGCCCGGGGAGGCATTCTGCGCAACCCCGGGCCGTTTTATTTCACTCTCTCCTTGAAAGAAACCGGTGCACGGGGTTTCCGTGTATAATGGAGGAAAGCAGAAGAGGCCGGACGCATGGAACCCAAGGCTAAAGCTCCGCGTGATGCATCGATGAAGATCAACTACTCGTTTTTGAGTATTTTAACGGGGTCGGATCTCTCGCGGCGGCGGCTGCCGATGATGGTGGCGCGGAGCATAAATCCGGGGCCGGTGGTGTGGATGACGGCGTGCGTGCATGGGGATGAAGTGGGGAGCATCGTGATCATTCAGGAGATTTTCAAGCGGATCCGAAAGCGCCGTTTGTTGTGCGGGGAACTTCACGCGTTTCCGTTGATGAATCCGATTGGTTTTGAGACAAGTTCACGCAATATTACGTTTAGCAAGGAGGATTTGAATCGTTCGTTTCCGGGGAATAAGAACGGTTCGCTGGGAGAACGGATCGCCAACCGGATTTTCAGCACCATCCTCCAGACGCAGCCCGCCCTGGTGCTGGATCTGCACAATGATTGGATGCATTCCATTCCCTACGCGGTGGTCGACAAGGATCCCGGCACATCGTATCAGGAGGCCTATGAAAAGACGCGGGAGTTTGGCAAGAAGTCGGGGTTTCTGGTGATTTCCGACGTGGAGGAGGTGCATCGCGCGCTTTCATTCAATTTGATCAAGCAGAATGTCCCGGCAGTGACGTTGGAACTGGGCGAGTCGTATGTGGTGAACGAGAAGAACACGGAATATGGGGTGAAGGCGATTTGGAACATCCTAACGGACCTGGGAATGGTGGAGGCGATGGAAGCGCCGTTCGTTTATCCCGCGCCGGAGGAGTACCGGGGAAAAGTGTTGCGCTATTCGGACAAGCCGTTCAGTTCCACGAGCGGGATCATCCGATTCTTGACGAGGGCGGGGGATGTGGTCAAAAAGGGGCAGCCCATCGGCCGGATATACAACGCATTTGGGAAACATCAGGAAACGATTTCGGCGCTGGACAACGGGATCGTTCTGGGGTACTCAGATTCGTCGGTGGTGTTTCCCGGCACCCCGGTAATGGCGTTCGCGCTGAATACGGAAGCGCAAAAAGAATAATCTCCTTTCTTTCGCGAGAAAAGAAAGGAGCAGAGAAAAGCGTGGATTTTGTACCGTTTTTCGCTGTGTAATCAGACTTTCGTAACGTACTCCGCGACGATGTCGCCAATCTTGGTCGTGGACATTCCGCACTCTTTGATTTCCTTGGCGGAGAGGCCGGACAGCACGCGGGATTCGAGCAAGGCCACGACGGCGCGTTCGATGCACAGACCGGCTTCGGTTTCCCCGATGTGCTCCAGGAGCATCTGGCCGGCGAAAATGCACGCAAGCGGATTGATCACGTTCAGGTTGGTGTACTTGGGTGCGCTGCCGCCGATGGGCTCGAACATGGACACGCCCTTGGGATTGATGTTGCCGCCGGCGGCGATGCCCATGCCGCCCTGAATCATGGCGCCGAGATCGGTGATGATGTCGCCGAACATGTTTCCGGTAACGATAACATCGAACCATTCGGGGTTTTTCACCATCCACATGGTGGTGGCGTCGACGTGGGCGTAGTCGCGTTTGATATCGGGAAAGTCTTTTGCGCCCATTTCGTGGAAGGCGCGTTCCCAGAGGTCGTACACGAAGGTGAGCACGTTTGTTTTCCCGCAGAGGGTGAGTGTTTTGTTTTTGTTGCGCTTGCGGGTGTATTCGAAAGCGTACTGGAGGCAGCGGTCGACCTCATACCGGGTATAGACCATTTCCTGAATGGCGACTTCGTAGGGGGTGCCTTTACGCTGCACGCCGCCGAGGCCGGTGTAGAGGCCGGCGGTGTTTTCGCGGACGACGACAAAGTCGATGTCGGCGGGGCCTTTATCCTTGAGGGGGGTATCCACATGGGGATAGAGCTTGACCGGGCGCAGGTTGATGTACTGATCGAGTTCAAAACGCGTTTTGAGCAAGATGCCCTTTTCCAGGATGCCGGGTTTGACATCGGGGTGGCCAATGGCGCCGAGGTAGATAGCAGAGCACTTTCGGAATTCATCGATGGCGGAATCGGGTAGAACCTCGCCGGTGCGGAGGTACCGATCTCCGCCGAAATCGAATTCGGGGGTTTCGAGGGTGAATCCGAAGCGCTGGGCGGCGGCGCGCACGACTTTGATGCCTTCGCGCAACACTTCCGGACCAGTGCCGTCTCCGGGGAATAAACCAATCGTATACTTGGCCATGTGTGGAATTCTCCTTGTCGTCAAAAATGGTAAGAACAGAAGAGAAGTGTATCATTTTTCAGAAAATCCGGTCAAAAAAAGGGAGCGGGCGATCATGAGTAGCGCTTCGACACAGTTTTGTTACTTGACGATTTTAACGGTGTCGCCAATTTGGAGGAGGTGTCTTTTCGACCAGTTGTTCCATACATAGAGGTCGCTGATCTTGACGCCGTACTTGCGAGCGATGGAGGTGGGGGTTTGGCCTTTTTCCACCTTGTGGGTGATGGGTTTGGCGGTTTCTTTTTCGGATTCCGCCTCTGGTTCGGAGGCGGCGCCTTTCTTTTTGGCGCTGGCCAGGATTTCTTTGCCGGATTCCATGGCGTCTGGTTTGGCGGCGCTTTGAATGATCAGTTTTTGGCCGATCTGCAGCACGGAGGTCTCGTTGAGGTGATTCCATGCAAGGAGGTCTTTAAGGGCCACGGTATATTTTGCGGCAATGGCGCCGGCGGTATCCCCGCTGGCCACTTCGTGGGTAATGGAGGTTGTCTTCGATGTTTCCGCGCGATTCGATATGGAGGCTTTTTTGGAGGCTTCGGTTTTTTTACCGACGATGACGGAATCGCCCGGCATGATAATGTCGGATTTTTCGAGGCCGTTCATTTCCATGAATTCTTCGAGGGGTACGCCATGGGCGCGGGCAATTTTGGCGGGATATTCGCCGGATTTTACAGTGTGGTATTCGAAGGCGCCGGTTTGGGATTCTTCGGAGGCGGTTACTTCCGCCGCCAGGAGTTCTTCGCCTGCGCGGTAGTATCCCGGGGGCACGCGCAGGACTTGGCCGGTTCGAATGATCCTGGAGGATCGCAAGCCGTTTAATTTTGATAATTCTTTGGTAGAAACGCCATATTTCTGAGCGATGGTGGATAGCGTATCGCCTCTATGCACTTTGTAATACCGCGGGCCGTACTTGAGTCTGGGCGCTTTTTCAAGGGCGGTTTGAAAGGCGCCTTCCCTGGAGGCGGGCACGGCGATGTAGTACGTGCCGGAGGGCGGAGTGACTTCCCGGAGGAGATCCGGATTCAATTGGGCCAGGGTTCCGGGGGAAAGCGCGAGGGCCTTGTCAAGGTCATCTAGAGCATACATGCCGCTAATGGGCATGCGGAGGGTGTTTTCCGGGGCGTCTTTGGGAATGGTGAAACCATAGCGTTCGGGATGATTTACCACAATGAGCGTGGCGAGGAATTTGGCGTAGTATTGTTTGGATTCCTGGCGAATGCGTTCGGAGGCAGGGGAGGTTTCCAGGAGGGTCCAGAGATGACGTTCCCCGCCAGTGGCGGCAACAGCGCGGTCAAGGCCAAATTCGCCCATGTTGTAGGCGGTAATGGCGAGAGGCCAGTTTCCGTTAAAGAAGTCATGCAAGTGGGTAAAGTATTCCATGGCGGCGCGGGTGGAGGATTGCCAGTTGAAGCGTTCATCCACGTAATTGTCCATGCGCATGTTGAAAAGGACGGCGGTGTCGCGGATGAATTGCCACATGCCTCCGGCATTGGAGCGGGAGACAATCTTTGGGGTGAATTGGCTTTCGACCATGACGATCCACGCCAGTTCCTGGGGAAGATTAGCTTTGGCCAACTCAGCGCGGATATGCGGCAGGTACTTGGCGCTACGGTCCAGAGCGCGCTGGAAAGATTTAGAATACGCATATTGAATAGCATTCAATTCCACGCGGACGCGTTCTGGGAGGGGGTCTGGAATGCTGATTTCCTTGTCACTTTCAGGGATGGGCGCATTGTCTGCAAGCCACTGATAGAGGCTCAGCCGGTGGCGAGTGGGGAATGCTCCAAAATCCCGTTTCAGTGATACAAACACGGAAGGCGACACCTCCGCTTCGGTCAGTAAATCGATAAGCAAAGCGTATTGGCGGGCGGCAAGGTCTTTGTCGCCGCAAGCCTCCGCGGCCCGGACGGCGCGGTAGGCTTCCTCCGCTTCCAGTACAATACGGGTGATATCAGGACCGGAGGGTTCTTGACCGTCTTCCCTTGTGGCAATGCCTTGTTCCAAGTCGGTTCGGTGATTCATACGCCAGCTTATGGGAGTGGTGCAACCAGCAAGAAAAAGGGAGACCAGAACAGATGTCCAGCAGATCCTGCAAAAGACGGATGTGTTTTTTCTCCTGTGCTGCTCAGGCATAGTATTCCCTCAATCATGCAGGCCGAAATACGCACGAGGAACCTCCCTGCTATAAGGCTTCCACCTTATGGCGGCATATGTTCCTCCCCCGCACGCCGGCCCCTGGAACCGCATCCGCCGCCGGTCTGTGTGTCCGCCACATCCATACCGGTTCCAGGTCCAAACGACTCAACTGACGATAACGCTCTCTTAATCGTTGTGGGTAGTCTATCCTACCGCTGGTGGTATGTCAAGAAGAAATGATCGATATATTGTGTTTTCTCTGTGCGGGAAATGTGCCCAGTCTGGGTACTGGCATTGAATGCAAGGCAGGAAATATCGTCCTATGGAAGAGGCCATTTGGCAAGAGGAAAGTTAAGCTGATAGAATTACGCTATCCTAAGAAAGGAGTTCGAGTCTGTTATGAATACTGTATTTGCTTTATGTCTGGTGGTGTGTGGCGGCTTGGAAGAGTGGCAGGGGCGGATGGTTGCGGCGCAGAAGAGTTATGATATATCCGAAGCACAGAAGGTGACGGACGAGATTCGCGCGGCATTGGGATCTCAGGCGAACCCGGAGCTTCGTTTGATGTTTGCCCGGAGCTTATTGTTAACGGCGGAGTTGTGCCGTACGGATTATGAGGTATTGAGTGAGGAGGGTGCTGATAGAGAGAAGCGGCGCGCGCTGGGGGAAAAAATCGATGCGCTGGCCAAGGAAGGCATGGACGCGGCGGAGGCACTGGGCGATGTAAGCGAGCACTACCGGATAAAGTCTGATTTTTATGGATTGATGATCCGCTCTAAATATCAGGGGAAGAAGTACCGCAATAAGCTGGAGTCTTCTTCTGCGAAAGCGCTGGAACTGGACCCGAAAAATCCATATGCCTATGTATCGGTGTCACGGCCGTATTTGTTTGCAGGGCCGCATCAGGGGGGGGATGTGAAAAGGGCCATGGAATTACTGAATAAAGCCATAGAACTAAAACCGGATTATGAAGCCGCGCTGCAATTGCGGGCAGTGGGATATGAGAAGCTTGGGGAAAAGGCAAAATCGGACGAGGAGTGGAACAAGATCCTTGCTGTGCATCCGGATGCATCACGTTCCCGGAAGACGCTGGAAATCGCGGGGAAAGTATGGACTGAAGAGGATGCGGCGGGTTCGTAAGCGGGTGATTATTTTACGGGAGAATCCGGTGGCGCCGCGGCCGGTGCAGCATCTTTGGAAGGCACTTCAATTTTCAGGTTGCCGATAATAGGGATAAGCTTGGCCTGTTTGAACAAGTCGCCTTCAGCCAGTTTGATGTGGGTAACGTCTGCAAGGGGCTGGTTGAAGGTGGGGTCCACATCAATCCATTTCCCCACCCAGACTTTGGCCCATTGATGGAAGTAGAAACCGGGTTTTCCGCTGTCGACATAGATAAGGCCGGCGACTTCCTGTGCGGGGAGACCTGCGGCGCGCGCAAGTCCTATAAAGAGTATGCTGTGTTCAGTACAGTCGCCTTCGAGGCTGTTCAGCACTTCGAGGGCGTTCGTTAGACGGGCGGAGAAGGTGCTGTGCATATTTTGGTTGACCCACGCACACAGCAGGTTGGAAATTTCCAGCGTATTGGTTTCCTGTCCAACGATTTCCTTGGCCTTGTTGATTAGGCGCGAATCTTCACTCTGGACAAATATGGTTGGTTTTATCCAGGGTTTGAGGATTTCCTCTTCTATGGGCAATTGGGCAGGAGTAAATTCATTAAGAACGATTTTTTTTGCGGAGAATTCAAATGCATCCCCTTTTACCGTCAAGGTTTGACGTTCGTCGCTAAAGAGGTGATCGGGCCCAAGGGGGCCTCGGAGGAGCAGATGGAGCGAATCGCGCTCGCGGGGTTTTTCGATGGGGGAACTGAGCAGCACGGCGTTCGATACGATAACGTCATTTTTATAATCGACGTCTTTGGCGCGTTCTTCAGGTTCGATGCGCATGGTAATGCTGCCGGCGATCACGTCTTCCAACGTGGTCCCATTTTCGTCAACCGTGGAGAGGGTATCAATGCCCAGGGCCTCTAAAGTGGTTTTGATTTTATATATTTTGGTTATAACGCCGTCCAGGACCCGGTCTTCAATGCCGACAATATGACTAATCCCCCGTACTTCCTGTTTATACATGGGTTCGAACGTGGTAAATTCGAGGACATCGCCAAGATGGGGTTTATCATGAACCCAACGGGCATGTTTTACGGTGTCCATAAGCGATTCTGAAGGTTTAGGGAGCCGCTCTTCCGTTTGAACGCCGGCAGTAATGCTCACCAGGACCAAACCATCTTTATCCACGCGGGCATTGAATTCGGAGGGGCCTTTGGGGTCCACCACTTTTGATTCGATGGAGACCAAGTCCCCCTGTGGAGCGTAAGTTCGTTTGGAGAAAATATGAATATCTTGCTTGACCCCGGACATGTTAACGCGGAATTGCGCATCTTCAATGTAGAGGCACTGTCCCTGGCCGTCTTTTTTAAGGGAATTGAGGGCAAAGCCGGCTTTTTCGCCATTCAGGTACACGCCATACCAGTTATCACCGATGAGCGTGTCAATATTGAAATCCTGGGCCACCAGCAGGCGGGGGAATAATGACACGGTAATCATAAGAATCACTCGCTTCATTCGGGGGAGGTCTCCGGTTCAATACAGCCAATTTCCGGGCTTGTAACGCTATTGTTAACTCTGGAAGAACAAGCAGCCTATGGTTCTTAACGTTCCTGCCATCATTATGGTTAACCATACCGCTGGCCCGTTTGGGGGTATTTTACCGCAGAATGAAACCTGTTTGGAAATGGATGGTCTGACCTGTATTTGCAGTGTGCTTGAAACGGGGGGTAAAGAATAAGGAGAATGTCTCCCGGTGTAGTGATATCCGGTTGACGGAGCATAGCGTTGTTGTTGTCAATATGATTTTTCCAGCCTTATTCACCACAGGAATCAGTGCGGCGGCATTTTGGCTGTTGACACCCTACTTTGTTGTGGTCAACTCAGTGCCGTGGCGGGAACCCATTTCGTGGGATGAGTTAATCCGGGTGGCGGCGGTGGCTCAGGTAACCCGCATAGAGGCGGATCCATCCCTGATCGTGCCGGTGATCCAGGCATATGCGGGGCAGGATCCGGGATCTTGGCGTGAAATGGGGAAAGGGCATGCGCCGCGGGTGTTGCTGGCCAAATTATTTGCCGGACGGGATATTGACGCTGTAAATCAGTATTTGCGGGAGTTGCGCCCTTGGAGCGAACCGGGGTCGGATTGGGAATTGAACCGGGGGGATTATGATTTTACGGAAGTGGTACTTACCCAGATATTGTATTTCTTTGGGGAGAAACCAGATCGGTTGTATCCGGATACGCTCAATCATTTATTGCATGAGTTGCTGTTGGAGGAAGGCGGACAGCCCAATCCTAAAGTGCCGCAAACGCTGGGGTTGGTATTTGATACGGAGAACCATTTATTGATGCGGGAGAGTTCCCGGTATCTTAAAAATCAATGGCTGCAGAAACATGGCAATACCAGAAAGCGTTATGACAACAGCAGAAACGGGCTTCAGGACTGGCTGACGGGACGGCTGAATCATATTCGCATGTATGGCTTTCATGAATTTAATTCGGTTCCGTATGAACGGTATGCGCTGGCGCCGCTGTTGAATCTGGAGGCATTTGCCGAACCGCCGGAAGTGGCGTCACTGGCGCGGGTAATTCTGGATGACAAGGCGTGGCGGTATGCGTTGGGCAGCCTGGAATTCAGGCAATGCGTGCCGTTTTGCCGTCAACCAAGGCGCGCGGACAAGACGGAATTGACTTTAAATCCGATGAACTCTATTGCAAAGGCGTGGGTGCTGGATCCCGAGGAGGCGTTTCGGCAATCCGATGGAGGTTTTGACGCCTTGTTGATGCCCTACCGGCCTCCGCTTCAGACGGTGGAATGGATGAAAGCCAAACCCCATGAATATTTTGTGCAAATTGGACATGGCGAATATGGCAGCCCGGAGATTTTTTCCGGGGGGCCTGGGTATGTATTAAGCGCGGGGGGCGCTTGCCCATGCTGGGAGTCGCAGGTGGTGCCACGGCCCACAACCTTGTTGATCGAGGATGGCGCCCAGGATATAAAGGAGTGCTTTCACGTGCCAGGCGCGGGGCATTGGACGGCCTGGAACAACACCGGGGTGTACCGGCATTTTGCGTGCGGGAATATGGCGGTGCAGGTTCCCGACGCGTATCGTCCGGTGGCAGAGGCTTCAGGATGGCGGATTTTCTTGCCCGGGCATCCGGAAGGGCTGCTTATTGCGGTATACAACGCGGAAGGACTCGGGCTCATGGCGCTATTCCCAACCACAGAGGTTGCACCGGAAACGCTGCTTCAACGCATTTTGGAAATGAATCCCGATGCCGCGGTGCTCGCAAAAACGTTTCATTGCCCGATGGACGGGGAGCTGACGTACGATCCGAATGCGCCATATGGCACGTGGATTATGGAGAGCGCGAATGGTCATTCGCTGGATCGCGCCTATGGGCAATGGCGGAGAGGACGTCCGGAGTTAAGCATCGCGCAATAATTGAAGGCGGAGGAACAGGTTATTCGTGCAATGTTCATTTTCACTGGAAGAAGCAGACCATACGAAAACGGGATACACTCCATAACTAGGCGGACACTTTACGGCTACTTTTCATTTGTTGGTTCTATTATGTGGCTGGGCATATCTCAACTTAAGACTTGACTAACCCTATGGGCGGACATACAAATTTATAACCACTGTTCAAGAATAGTGGCACATCTTTTTCTGCGAAGAAGTTCTATTACTCCATAAAAACGCAATGCCTGCCGATATTCTCGGGAATTGGGAAACTTCTGATCTCCCTCCTCTGTATCAAGTAACCAACTCAATGAATTTCGTAACCAGAGAGATGCTGGCCGCCGCGCAGAACGTCCCAATGCTGTCATGGCAAAAGCAACATTTTCGATTGTGTCTACCTCGGCATCAGTAGCTTTTTTAGCAAGACTTTCCTGCAATTTGCTGACTAACCATATCCGCGTGTACGGAAATGAATTCGGAAGTTGAAGGCCATAACTTTGAGCAAAACGTTCAAGCACAGAATATGCCAAACTACTCGCCTTAACATCTGGAATTGATTGTTGTTCATAACGAGGCCATTTGCTCATTTTGGTCCAGATTAGAAAAAGCCACGCGAGGGATTTTCTGCACAAATCGGTTGCATGTTCAAGCAATTCGATTTGATCAACAATCTTTTCACGCACATCTTCTGAAGCATACATTTCTTTGTCTAGTGCTATTTTTGCCGATTCACACCAATCCGCAAGTGCCATCAATGTCATTGCCGTGGCAATGATTGAAGGGCCCTTGTCTTCATCACCTGTCTCTATTGGATCTTTCCAGTAAACCCCATGTCCATTATGCACAAGATCAACAAGCCGCTCAATAATTTTTTTTGGTACAACTTCCTCAAGCTTGTTGTTTTTCCAACCTATATGTGAAAAGATAAAAGCGCTTTGTGCAAGATCTTGAACAGAACACTCGGCAGCATGAGATTCCTCGCTGTGTAAATCCCAATCCTGACTATTTCCGAAATTTAAAAGTGTATTCCTTCCGGCTATCCATGTTTCACGAAGCCACTTTTTCAGAACTTCAACATCTTCCTCCGTCTTACATCCAGCGAAATTTTGAAGAATATTTAAATCGAGTTTACATACAGGACCAAGACCTATTGGCCGGTGTATCTCAAGGGGTATTTTCCATAGGGTAAAAACATTGAGTGATTTTCGAAAACCACCATCCGCCTTCCAGTCCTGGATTTGCCATGAACCTTGATCCCGAATCGGGTCGACACATTTTTCCCACATTCTTCCATAAAGCGGGATATAGCGGCATTTCTGTGCTGCATCAGTAAAAGTTGCAGCATCCACGCCTGCAATTTCTCTCATAAGTCGCTCAAACGCTTCCTTATTCACTTTTTGGGGGCCAAGATCTGCCAAAATAGTAGCAAGGTGTTCGCGTTGTTCTTGCTGAAAATCAGCTATTTTAATCATCCCTTTCCTCCAACGGAAGCATTTGCTTCATCAACATCCATTGCAATTTGCAAACCAAGTTGTAATAGATTTTTTCTGCCCGATGCAAACTGTCGCAAAAAGGCTAGTGTTTCAGCCGGACGCAACAATGGAATACCATTATGTATCATATCTTTTTGTTTGTTTGGCGGTTTTAGACAGTTAAAAATAACATTAGCATAATGTTCTCTTGGATTGTCAATTTCCGTTTTATTTTTTGCATGGATCTTCTCGTCAACTCGATTCGCTGTTATCGTGACTTTCTGTGGACAATCTATTACACCACATAACTCTCTGTCGCGGCAAATAGCCAAAGCAGGTTCACTGCGTAGAAAAAGACAATCACTCCATTCTCCAGGAATTCTTTCCGAATTCATGCAAAGAATAATACAATCATCGTTGAAATACAATTTCTTCTCAAATAGAGTGATTACAACTATTTTATATTCACCATGTCGTTCTGACAACTCCTTCGCGGTTACAACTGACATTTCCAGACCGTCCCATTCAACAATCTGCCCATAATCAGGACTGCACACAGCAATTCTCAACAATTTATGTAGAATCTGTATCTCTTCTTCAGTTCTTTTTGAATCCACGTGAATGAGTATTTTGTAAAACCGTTCTCGTGATTCTTCTTCATCTAGATCATCGGACGCCTTCGTTATTAACTTAACATAAGTTCGAGCGTTAGCATCGCTCATAAGACGTTCCCACCACGGCTTACTATAGAGGCAAAGGATCGCTGCTTTGGGCGTGAACGCCACAGGAATTCTTGGTGTTTGTTTTGAAAAGTTCGGCATTTAAACCATTATTTCTCCCAAAATTCGAATACTTTTTGCCATACTGAATCAGACACAGCTATCTCTTCTTCAGATATAGACTTAACCCACTTGTCAAGTCGGCTTGCATTTTTAACTATTTTCTGTATTGCGACTAAAGGTGTGACCCCCGTAGCGACATCCCTTATAGTTAATTTTCTAATTTTAATGTCCTCCTCTGGTGATGCCAAACGCGAACATATCTCAAGAACGAAGAGAGCTGTTACTGTACCCTCCTTTTCCTCGATGGAAGCAAGTATCTGTGAATATCTCATCAACATACAATCAATAGTTTGTAATACGACACGATGTGATAATTCATTTCTAGCGGAGAGAGATATAATTATCTCGATGCAAGTATCATTAATAGCTGCTCGTGCATCTTGCGAAAGTCCTTTCTGCAATGTTTCTTTTGTGATAGGAGAAACTGTAGGTCCAGGAAGGTACAACTTTCGTAAATATTCTTCTACCATAATTTCTATATCAGGTTCTATCAATTTTGTTCCATTTTCTATATTTCTTGGGCTTATGAATCTCCTCCTCAATGCGGGTAAGATCGTATTCTTATTAATAGAAACGAGGAATATGACTTTAGGCAATGTAGCTAATTCTCCCGTCTCAGAACGAAATGCGCCCCCGACGATCGACCTTAACGCCAAAAGAACTTTGAGCCCTTCTTTTGGTGGGAGACGATCCACATCATCCAACGCAACAATCCATGGGCCACTTCGTTTGCTTCTAAATCTCTTTGCTTCTTCATCACAAGTGTTGTTTACCATTACCGCAAAATCAGCTTTTATGGCCATATATGGGTCATCAAATTCCGCAAAAGGTATTTTTAACGCCTTGCGTTGTCTACGAATTGAACCTGTTATGGTCTGAGTTATAGTGTCATTTATTCCTGATAATCCACCGCCAGCATTTAGAACAGCAGCCACAGATCCAACACCACCAACAAGTCCACCTGTAGCTGCACAAAACTTTAAAGTAAGATCTAAGGATCCCGCCAATGTGCCTAATATCTTTGCGCGCAATTCCTTTTTTTTACAAATCCTGTAATGGTATTTTGCCATACTACATAACAATGCGTTTAAAACAGCGTCAGGAGCATAATCACTTGTATTGAAAAAAGTAGCAGGA
>JAKQOG010000093.1 GCA_029565395.1 Candidatus Hydrogenedentota bacterium
GAGCGATCCTGCACAGTCCGCTCCGGCGCGGGATGGTTTTAAACACAATAATTTCTTTTCCCGCCGCGGTATTGCATAACGAGGACCGTGTCCGTATAATTTATGTAGGTATAGTGAAACTGTCATGTTGAAGTCTGTCAAGGCCATCATATCTACTGATGGGGAGGTTCATCTGAACGAACCCCTGCAGTTAAGCCATGTCTGCCGGGCCATTGTGACTATTCTCGATGACGACATGGATGTCATTGATACTGCCCTTCTAAGTGAAGAAGCTCTTGCCAAGGACTGGAACCGGCCTGAGGAAGACGAAGCATGGTCACACCTTCAAAAGGCTCTGTAGTACTTGTCAGATTCCCCTTCTCTGACCTTTCCTCCAGTAAACTTCGTCCGGCAATAGTATTAGCGGATGCCGATAATGGCGATTGGATTTTGTGCCAAATTACGAGTAATCCATATGCAGATACAAAGTCTATTTGCATTAATGAAAAAGATTTCTTGCATGGATCGCTTCAAAGAATAAGTTATGCGCGTCCTACAAAGCTATTCACCGCGAATGCTTCTTTGATGACTGCCGAAGTTGGGCAACTTACATCTGTATGCTGTTCTCAAGTGATAGATACTATTGTTAGCCTTTTCAAATCATGAAGAATGTTCAGAATCCTAACATCTGAACGCTGTCACGTGGCTGACCGGTTTTTGTGTGGATGGCATAGTTAAGAGAAGCTAAAATTCGGAGATATAAACATGGAATCGGGAAGGGCATTTACTGCTGTTATTAAGCAGGATGGTCCTTGGTGGGTTGGTTGGATTGAAGAAATTTCCGGCGTCAATTCACAAGGCGAAACACAGGAAGAATTATTGTCTAATCTTCAGTCAGCACTCAAAGAAGCTATAGAAATGTCGAACTAATTAGCTTTGTTCGCTGCGAGATATTTAACGCATTCATCCGTGAAGTCCGTGAACATTCCATCCACCTTGTACACCGTGTAAAACTGCTTTATTTCATCCTGGAAGGCGGCGTATTTCTTAGGGCATTGATCTTTACGCAAGGTGTAGGGATGCACCAGAAGCTTGCGGGCGTGCGCCCATTCCACGACTTTTGGATTTTCTTCCACGGATTTTTTATCGGGGCCGATGCCGGTGGCAAACGTGGCAATTTTGTCGAGGCCTTCCTCGGTCAGCAAATATTCTTCAACCTTGTCATCGGAGATAAGCAGGATCATGGGAAGGGTGCAGCCCATGTCATTGCGCAGTTTTTGCAAGGTCATGGGTTCGAAACATTGCACAAAGATTTTAGCGTCCGGGCCTTTGTATCCGTAGCGTTCGACAATATCTAAAAAGGCCTTTTCCATGGGTAATTTCTGAGCGATATGCCAAGTAGGTGCTTTGAGTTCGGGATATATGCCGATGTCGCGGCCTGTGGTTTTGTTCAAACCCTGAACCAATTCGATAGCTTCTTCAAATGTAGGCACCTCGAAATGCGGGGCTCCCCCCACTGGGAAACGGTTAGGAAGACGTTCGTGAGCATTCAACGTCTTAATTTCTGCCAAGGTGAAATCGGCGGCGTACCAGCGTCCGTCCGCACGTTTGCGATCCGGGAACCGTTCTTCAACATCCGTGGTGGGCTCCAGGTAAATGTCATGCAGACAGACAAAGTGAGAATCCTTGGTTAATACAATATCCTGTTCCACATAATCCGCGCCCATGGCATAGGCCATGGCATACGCTTCCAGCGTATGCTCGGGCAGATAGCCTGACGCGCCGCGATGCGCAATAACAATCGGATCGCTGGCGGCCGGCCCCATGGCAAGCAATAGTACGATGACCACGAATAATACATTTTTCATTCTTCTCTCTCCGGTTCATTTCTACTCAAAACATCCAGAAAACGGTCCACATCGTATTCTGCCGCGGCGGCTGTATCTAAAAGCAGCGTCGCGGTTTTGATATGAGCCGTTAGGTCAATCTTTTCGGTGTTTTCCTGGCAGATAAGGCTCTGCACCAGGCTCATCATGGTCACCATGCGTTCAAACTGCTCTTTATTGAACCAAACGTGCCCCTCAAAGCGGTTCAATTGTAAAAATACCGCCACATCCGGATCATGAAACAACCTTTCCATGACGGGACGGCAAGATACACCGGGATCTAATGGCAAAGTGCTGGCATGGACCACCAGAACCCGGGTCAAACGTGCATCCATGTCAGCCCGCCATCCATTGCCGTCCAGGGATTCAAACGCCGCCGCAATGGGTCTAAGCAGGAACCAATCCCGCAGCCAGGCTGCACTTTTCTCATGGATGTTTGTTTTTTCCATCGGGGCTGATAAAGCGGCCATGCCAAGATGCCGCACCAGGCCCCAGGAGATCGGAACCCGCCAAAAGGCAAGACTCTCCATTCCTTCCGGATATGCGTTTAAAAAGATTTCCTCGATCTGAGGGGAAGTGGAAGAAGGCGACTCCTCATGTCCCCAGATCTGCTGTAAATCACATTTGATAGCGTCCAGGATGGGTTCTGTTACAACACTCTGCCCAATATGTGCCCCAACAGCCTCTAAAAATGGTGTCATGGCATCCGTAAGATCGTCGAGCGCTTTCTGTGGATCTTCCGGATGGACAAGACCGCGCAACATCACACCATTCATGACTTTTCGGAATGGTTCCAGAATTGGCCTTAGACAAAACTCGTGGTAGGCCTCGTTCATGCTGGGTACGCCCCGATCCCCCAATTCCGCATGGAAACGGCCCCAGGAACTGTCCATGTCATGAATTTCGCGCCAATCGAGCAACGCACAGTATTGATACCCGCTTAGTTCTGTATAAAAACCATGTCGCGTTAGTTGTGAGGTATGCCGTAGGTATTCCAGGCCGGTGTGGTAATCCCGGAACACATAATACACGGTGTCATCCTGACACAGATCCAGCGCTTCCGCCAGCGTAATGCGCTTTAAACAGGGCGTGTCAACGGTTCCCATGTTGATAGAGGTGGAGAGATGGATTGTGCCGCGCGTGGAAGGGTAAACGTTGTTATATAGGATAAGCGCACGTTCATTTCCACAGCGATTGGAATACGCAAATACATTTTCATCCACCCAACCGTCTTGCGTGTTGAAGTCGAAAAAGGCAAAGTGTTGCGCACCGCTGAAAATGTGGCGTTTACGCATGACCGGGAAAATCTCGGCTTCATGCCGGGCCACCAAATGTTCGTCCACCGATTCATCCCAATAGGCCCGCCGGTATTCCATTCCGTATTTCTCGGTGAAACCTTCAATCTGACCATGCCCGAACATGGGCAATCCCGGCATCGTCACCATCATCAGGGCGATTCCAAAATATTTGTCTCCTCTGCCGAATTGCGCTTCGGCGGTTTCTTCATCCGGATTGTTCATGAAATTCACAAAGCGCTGAATAACTTCCGGGCTGAATTCCAGCACATTCTTAATGGTCTGGCGATAGTTGGCGTTGTCCTCCATCTTAAGCATGTTCATGAAGGCGCTGTTATAGACCCGGTGCATCCCCAATGTGCGTACAAAATACCCTTCCATCAACCAGAAAGCCTCGGCAAGCAGCAGGGTATCCGGTGCTTCCTCCGCCACGCGATCCACCACTTCCCTCCAGAATTCTTTCGGGAACACCGCGTCGAATTGGGCCTTATTCATGCCCTGCTCTGCACGCGAGGGGATTGCGCCCGCATCTCCAGGTTTTGGAAACCACAACCGCTGATAATGCCGTTTTGCGAGCGTCATCGCCGCGTCGAAACGGATGATGGGAAAATTCCGCGCCACATGTAAAATGGTGTTAATAACCGCTTCCCGGACTTCCGGGATCAGGAAATTCAATTGGGCGGTGTCGTTCCAGGGCATGTTGGTGCCATCATTGCCGTGGTAGAGATACCGTGTATCGCCTGTGGCGTGATCAACCCGTTTAAACACCACAGCGGCATCGCGCCGATCCCAATAACCATCCTCAATATACAACCCCACACGGTCGTCTCTGGAAAGATTTGGCCCTGTGAACCGGTACACCGGATACGGAGGATACGATAACTGAATAAACCAGTCCGGGTGTTCCACCACCCATTTCGAATACAATCCCACATGGTTGGGCACCATGTCGCTTGCCAGGCGAATGCCCCGCTGCCAGGCACGGCCCGCCAGGTTACGATAGGCCTCCTCGCCCCCAATAGCGTGTGCAACAACATAGTCGTAGACTGAATAGGCGGATGCCAACGCTTCAGGATTGCCCATCCGCTGTTTGATCTCTTGAGAAGCGGGCGAGCGTTCCCAGATGCCAATCAGCCAGAGCCCGGAAAAACCCCATCGGGCCAATCGATCCAGTTCTTCATCCGGGATTTCATCCAGGCGGGTGATGGAACGCTGGTATTTTCTGGAAAGCTGGTCCAGCCAGACATAGATGGATTTGGCGATGAGCACCAGATTGGGCATCCAGTCCCGGTCCGTGCTGAATGCTTCCGGCTCCGCATAGCCCAGATCCGCAAGCCAGCCAAATTCCAGCGGACACACCGCCCCCGGGCCATGCCCCCGCAATACAAGTTCTTCCTTCAGGATATCCTGCGCCCGCAGCAGCAGTTCAAACAGGTCATCCGGCAGGAGGTTTCGCCATTGAGATCGAATATATTCCAGTTGGTCTTCGATGGATTGGGGACTATGGCGCATGGGCGCCCGGAGCATAGCCAATAGTTTCTGGCCTGTTTCCGGGAACGGAGGCAAACCGGTAAAATAGGTTTCCACGGCGCTCAAGAGCGGTTCATACGGCGCCCGGTGCTTCATTTCCATATCGTCAAATAACTCGACATAGGGCTGCAAGGCCGGATTTTCATTCGTAAGATGCAGCAACACGATCTCGCGCAGGGCAATTTCCCGGTGGGAGAGGCGCGGGTTTTCTCTCGCCAGGAACTGGTCTTTGTCTTCCTGGTTGAGGCGCACACTGCCGGGCGGAAATAAACCAACAAACACCGGAAGCGGACGTTCGGCCACTGCTTCACCCAATGACTGCGAAGTCCAGTCCAGGCTCTGTTGCCATGCCTTGGGAAACAGTTCCGTACAATAAACGTCCGCCACATATCGCAGGATCTCAGTGAGCAATCCCGCGCTCAGCAATTCCCCCGCGCGTGCGGGGAGTACTTTGGGACGGCTAAAATCGCGCCGTGCATTCATTCGTTCGGTAAGTTCACGAGTGGCTCGCGCAAGCGAAAGCGGGCGTTCCTCCGCATGGCCATATAAGGCATCGATGGTATACCGCCCGCACGCTTCGCGCGAGACCGGCAACCCAAACGGATAATAATCGCTCCGGTGCATATTCTTCCTTGTAATGGTCACGGGCTTCAGCACAATGGCGCATCCGGCGCTACACGCCGCCGGCGGAACCAGAAAGGAAATGATAACGTATTTTGCCCAGCGTAAACGAATTTGCGTATTCTCTCACGCATCCCGTTTTGCATCGCTTCCCTTGAGTACGGCATTATTTCCACTACCGAAGTTCCTTGCGGTATGTAAGGTGTTAATAATGACATTGTATTCCTCAGATTCAGATACCGTTTTCCGGCACGGAGAATTCATTACAGTAGTTTCAGGGCTGCCGCGTTCCGGCACTTCGATGATGATGCGAATGCTCGATGCCGGCGGTATGCCCATACTGACGGATCATGTCCGTCGGGCGGATGAAGATAATCCACGCGGTTATTATGAATTTGAACGCGTGAAAAAATTAAAACAGGACACCGCCTGGCTCCCGGAAGCCATGGGCAAAGCCGTAAAAATCATTTCCTTTTTGTTGGTAGAACTCCCCCCTCTCTATTCCTGCCGCGTCCTTTTCCTGCGGCGTGCCATGCCGGAAATTCTCGCATCCCAGAGACGCATGATGATCCGCCAAGGGGAAACCGCGGATTCGGTACCGGACGCACGAATGGCCGAGGTGTATGAAAAACATCTGGCCCGCGTGCAGACCTGGTTGTCCGCTCAGACACATTTACAGACACTCTATATTGAGCATAAACAGGTAATTGAATGCCCGTACCAAGTGGCGTCACAGGTGAATGCCTTTCTTGGGGGAGGATTGGACACCCACGCCATGGGAAAGGCGGTCGACCCCGAATTATACCGGCAGCGAATGGGAGGAAATTCTCAGGAGACTAAATAGAACAACACGTCACGCAACCGGTCGGCGAGTTTCAGTTGTTGTTTGTCGTTTTTGTAGTACTGCTCAATTTCCGTGCCCACGGCGATACATAATGTGCTCAACCGGCCAAAAAGTCCATTGCTCAACGCGCCCACCAGGGTATGTCCCATTTGGTTAGTGTATTCGTTCAGCTTCCATTCTTGATCCGCAAAATCCCACCCAGCCCAAAAGGTCACCACCGGCGCCTGTTTGAATCCTTCCTCCGACATCGGCCCTGCCAGCTCTTTATATAACCATGCCTTGACCTTGGCATGGCCATGGCCTGCCTGGCTCCAAAGGGATTCCGCAGTGCTCGCCGCCCATACGGAGGAAGAAAAACTGAGCAGCACGCAGACAACCGCCACACCGGCCACACATCGCATTATACTTGCCTCCTGATTTTTATAATGGACTCTTTGGGAAACCATCCGGTTTCATATAAAAATATCAGGGCGTCAGGTGAATACCGCCGCCACCTTGCGGTATTATTCTCAAAAAATGGGAAAAACCTATGACCGAAAACTCTGATACCTGGATTCGCGATAATCTCGCCCTAATCCGCACTTCCCTGGCGAATGAACGCACCATGCTCGCCTATAGCCGTACTGCCCTGGCCCTTGTTGCTGCCGGCGCATTTTTCGTAAAATTCACCAATTCCCGCAGCCTCGAACTATGCGGATGGGTCTTAATGCCCTTGGGCATGGTTGTATTTGTCTTTGGACTTTGGCGCTTCCAACGAACCCGAAAGATATTATTGGACCATACGCCAAAATAAACAGGAAGCTTGTTATACCTGATCGGGAATGATATATGGATCACGAAAGCTGCGCTTCAACAACGCATTTGCCTCTTCATCTCCAATAAACTTCTCCGTCACACTATCAAACTCCAGCCTGCGTCCGCCCAACCGTACACCAATATTTGCCAGGTGCACCAATAATGCGCTTTGATACCCGGTTTCAATATCCGCGCTGGGCATTCTCCGGCTGCGGACACACTCCAGGAATTCTGAACGATGCTCTTCATTGGCTTGTTGGCCAAACTCCTGTTCCCCAATTTTCCCATCATATTTCACCAACACCTGCCACCCGCCCCCATGCCGGCCAAGATACATCAACCCTTTCGTGCCATACACTTCGATACGCGTCGAACATGTCGGCCAATAGGGAAAAGCATTGCCATCCCGGATTTCCGCGGGGATCTTGATCATATAGGGCGCCCATTCCGACATCTCGTACGTCACAATCTGATTGTCGTATTCATACGAAACCACTTGCGTGTCCGGCACCTCCCGATCATCCTTAAATGCAATGTGACCTCCCGAACAGTTCACCGCCTTGGGATAGGCCTTGTCCCCCAAAATGAACCTTGCCACATCCAACTGGTGAATCCCGTCATCCCCCATGTCGCCCTCCGAATATGCCCAAAACTTTTTCCACCCATCATGAAAATGAGCACGATTGAACGCCCGTGACGGCGCAGGCCCCAGATACATATCGTAATTAACCCCCTTCGGAACATCACTGTCCGGCGGACAGATAAACGGCATGCCACTTTTCAAGTTGTACACCTTCACCAACGGAATCTCTCCCAATCCGCCTTCCTTGATATAGTGAGCCGCCTTCTTGATATATGCAGCACTTCTATTTTGTGTCCCTACTTGGACCACGCAGTTGTATTTCCTCGCCGCTTCCACCATTTTCCGGCCCTCCCACGGACAAATGCTCGGCGGCTTTTCCACGTAAACATCCTTGCCCGCCTGGCATGCCCAAATCGTAGCCAGCGCATGCCAATGATCTGTTGTGGCAATAAGCACCGCATCTACTTCTTTATCATCATAAATCCGCCGCATGTCCGTGACGCCCTGGCAGGGGGATTTTTGTATGGCCGTCATGCGTTTGGGCATATTCCCAATACGGTCAACCTCATCCACATCGCAAACATATTTCAGCGCTACGTCTTCCCGTTGCGCAAGACGCTGTGCATGATCCCGCCCCCGGCCTCCAAGCCCTATCACCCCCATGATAATCTTGTCATTGGCCTTATCCGCCTTGGCGTGCTGTTTTACGCCCATCAACGCAACTGCACTCGGAAACGCAACTATGGTTTTTACGGAACGGTCCAGAAAACTCCGGCGGCTTATCTTCTTCATGCTACTGCCCTTTCCCTGTGCTTTTTCACTAAATAATCCTACCCTTTGACCGGCGCCCATGGCCAATGGTTGACACTTCCAGCGCATCCCGCTAGGATGATTCACAGCAAAGGAGATCTTGCCATGCCAAAAGTGCTTGTGCCGCTCGCTGATGGCTGCGAAGAAATGGAAGCCGTAACCATTATTGACATTTTGCGCCGCGCCAATATTACCGTCGTAACGGCTGGGCTTTCCAAAGAATTGGTGAAGGCCAGCCGCGGCACGGTCTTGGCCCCTGATGCCACCCTGGATGAAGCCCTCAAACTCAATCGTTTCGATATGATTGTCTTGCCAGGAGGGTTGCCCGGCGCGGATAATCTGGGAAATGACGTCCGAATTTGTGATGCGCTGGTAAAATGCGCTGCTGAAGGACATTTTGTGGCGGCCATTTGCGCAGCGCCCCGCGTATTAGCCGATTTGGGCCTGTTAGACGGGAAAAAAGCAACCGCATATCCGGGCTTTCTGGAAAACAATTTTCCGGCGATCTCATATACTGGTGCGGCTGTTGAACGCGATGGGAAGATCATCACTGGACGCGGCCCGGGAACGGCCATGGATTTTGCACTCACCTTGGTGGAAGCCCTGACCGGGATGGAAACAAAGGAAAAAGTGGAGAAAACGCTGGTTAGAGATTAAAGTGTTGGCGCAGAGGCCTAAACCCCTTCCGGGAAAAGAGCGGAGGGCAGACGGTCTCCGCAATGTAAAGAGGATGCTTTGGCGGCATTATGGAGGGGCAGTTATGCCGGATGATTTCAAAGATTTGATTGCACCAGTGTCTGGCAGTCCAAAAGTGGATCGCCTTGAACCACAGGCCGGAAGCTCGCCACCGGTCCGCGCCATGCAATCCATCGCCGGACGCGTGACGTCGGTTCATCGCCACTCTCAACACCGGGAAGGCCAGCATGCGCTTGATGTCAGCGTGGGCGGTGAAGACTATACGGAAATTGTGTTGCGCGTGCCCAGTGGCGCGTATGCCAATCTGGAAGGAAAACGCGTGGTCATCTTTATTGAAGAATGAACTGAGGTAATGTTTTGGATATAGGGCTATACTGTCGGACCATCCGCCATTTGAAATTCAGTCAAATGGCGTGGCGTATGCGCTTTCTCATGCGGAAACGTTTGCGCATGCATCCGAGAATTCCCCTGCCAAATGCGGCCCCGGATTTCGCGCCCGGGGCGCTGGAGGCTTTGGAGGCAGCCGTGCGCCAATGGACTCGGCATTCACCGGTTTCTCCCCATAGTGTTGATACATTGCTTCAGGGTCAAATGACCTTTTTACATCACACGGAATCGTTTGGGAGAAAATATCCTTGGCTTCGTACGGATCTTCCGCGTTTATGGCGGTACAACTTGCATTATTTCGATTATGCCAGAATGATGGCCATGGCCGCCGCTACCCGTAAAAAAGCGGGTCAACGCGACTGGACCCTCTCCATCATTCAAGACTGGATTAGAAACAATCCGCCCGGAACCGATGTGGCATGGGATGCATTCACAATTGCGGCACGGCTCATGAACTGGGCGCTCGCTGAGGCGGTTTTTCATTTTAACGATCCTCTAATGCGCAAGAGTTTTCAGCAGCAGGCACGGTATTTGGCCTGCAGCCTGGAATATGATGTCCGGGCAAACCATTTACTCCGGGAAGCCGCCTCGCTGGTCCTTGCGGATAGCCTTCTGGGAGGCAAACGCGCAATGAAACACCTGCGGCTGCTGGAATCCCAGGTCCAGGAGCAAATATTACCCGATGGCGGACATTACGAACGCAGTCCTATGTACCACTGCCAAGTGATGCAAGATCTGATTCTGGTATACGCCATACTCAGGAAAAAACCTGCGTACCTGCGCGATGCAATTGGACGCATGGCGGAGTTTCTGGAATCCATTCTCCATCCAGACGGTGATATTCCCTTGTTCGGCGATTCCGCCTTGGGGCAATACGCGCCCCGAACCTTGATCCATTTGGCGCGGGAAACCACAAAAACCCCTGCTCATTCCATCCAACAAGGATGCTATGCCCTTTTGCCTTCTGGATTCTATGTTTTCAGCGAGGCAAAAAGCGCTACACGAATGATCGTAAAAGCAGGCATTGCCGGCCCGCCGTATCAGTTGGGGCATGCACATGCAGATGCGGGCAGTTATGAGTTTTGCCTCGGACGAGATCGTATTATCGTGGATTCCGGCGTGCATGGATATGCCGGAAGCCCGTTCAGGCATTACAGCCGCAGCACGCACGCCCATAACATTGTTTCCGTAAATGGATCGGAACAACTCGAACTCTGGGGCAGCTTTCGCGTGGGACGCCGCATGCCGCCCCCGCAGGTTACCTGGCGGGAATTGGAGGGAATGAACGAACTGGTCATTCGGCAGGAGGCCGGGCCTTCCTTTCAGCATGAACGGCGCATCCTCCAATCACATGAAGGCTTCTGGAGGATCTCAGATGCAATCACAGGTTCAGGAACCATAAAGATGTCCAGCTATGTACACTTTCATCCGGACGTTCAGGTTCAGGAAACCCGGGAGGGATGGATCCTGACCAGGGATCAAGTACTGTTGGCTCTGGTTCCCTTGAGTCAATCTGTTGCAATAGAACTTGTCCAGGGGGAGTCCAGCCCGCAACAAGGATGGTATTTCCCCGAATTCGGCCTGGCCCGGCCCAATCCCGTCCTCGTTTTTCAAACACAAGGCGTGGACACGGCGTCTTTTATTTATGCTATAGTGTCATTTGCGACAGAAAAACAGCGTCTGGAAAAAATCCAGCATGCTGTAAATTGGCACAGAAGTTCGATAGCGTATCTTTCATGACAGCCCAAATCACCATCAGATCAAGAATCCTTCAACTCCAGCGCGTCGTTATCGGCGCGTGGGTGGTATTGTTGATCCTGGCTCTGTTCCCCTATACATCCGACCCCGCCGCCCCCATAAAATATCTCATTACCGGCGTGGCCGTGTTGGTAATGGCGGTACTCTGGATCGCCTCCATGGTGGTGGCGAAAGAAGATAGTTGCATCGCTAGTCCTTTCTTCATCTTGTTGGCCGTGTTTCTCGCCGTGAATACACTTGCCGCGTTGTTATCCGGATTTCCCGCAAACAGCCTGAATGCATTGCGCCCCTGGATTATGTTCTCCCTCATCGCTTTGTTCGCGGCGCATGCCTATCGGGAATGGCAGGACATTCAATCTTTATTGATACTGATTGTCGTTGCCGTAACCTTGGCAAGCATATACGGTTTTTGCCAAGCCTCCGGTTTGGATCCATTCCCATGGATAACCAAGGGTGTCGAAGAATACAAAGGGCTTCCCTCCACTTTCGCCAACCCGAATTTCGCCGGTCACACCCTCGTGATTGCCGTGCTTCTTGCATTGGGATTACTATGGGATTTTTGGCCGAATGCCGGGAAAAACAAATCTCCATCCTCCTCTTGGACACGATGGATACCGGCGGGGGCCGTACTCGTTGCCCTCGCCTTCATGGGATCCCACCTTTATCTCACCAGGATGCGCGGCGGGAGGATTGCACTGGTTGCAGCAGCGCTATTCCTCTTTGTTTATTCGTTGCTTCGAAAACGTTTGCGTGTGCTGCCGGCCGGTGTTGCAGCGGCTGTTACACTGACACTATTGGGGGCATTGGGCGCGGGGGCAGTGCTGACAGGGGCAGGTCAGGTGAAGGAAGACCCGGCGGTTCCGATGGACAGTTCGTTGGTGTTACGGCTAAATGGGTATCAGGGCGCTTGCCGCATGTTTCTGGACCATCCCGTGCTGGGCATTGGGATCGGAAATTATGCCGTGGAAAACATGGCCTACTGGACCCCCTACGAGAAGCGGTGGTTCATCACGGAAGGCAAAAAGAATTACCATGTCCATTGCGATGTGCTGGAAGCGGGTATTGATGCGGGTGTTCCCGGCTCTGCCGTTTATCTTGCCCTCATGATTTGGGGCGTTCTTGCCAGTCTCTCCCTCACGGCCTCCAAAAGCGGCATACGGCGGTTTGGTTATATTCTCACCGCCTGTTTCGCAGCCTTTACCGTGGATGGCCTCTTTGGGTTCAATCTGCGGGTTCCGGTTTCTGCGGGCTTGTTTTTCCTGCTGATCGGGGTGCTTGAGGGCGCTCGGGACAATGCTGCAAAACCCTTTGCTTCCCCCACCATAAATATTGGGTTGGCCGCTGCTCTGGTGGTGCTGGCCGGCCTCTGCACCGTATTTGAAGTGAGATCGTTTCTCGGTGAGCGATATTATCAGCGGGCGAATGGAGCACAATACTGGGCCGGGGAGGCCGCAAAAAAAGGGGACTCGGAAAGGGAGAAACGCCTTCTTCAAGCCGGGTATGAAATTCTGAATAAATCCCGCCGCTTTCTTCCCTGGGATGCGCGCATGCCTGAGGCTCAGGGGCAGATCGACCTTAAATTGCGCCGCCCGGAACAAGCGATTGCACGTTTCTCGGAAGCCCTTCAACGGCATCCAAATCATTCTGGAATCTTCATCAGTCTCGCACAGGCTCATATCAACCGCGCGCTGAGTTGTATTAGCGAAACCGGTGGAAAGAATCCTCTGGAATACGCTCCCTTCGTGGAAAACCTCGACCGGGCAAAAGCCGCCGGACAACGGGCTGTTACTCTATGTGAAGGGCTCCCAGAGGCCTATGAAGCCATGGGACGCGCCGAATTTTTGCGTGCCGCCGCCCTTGGAGAGGTGCATAAAGACGCCAGCACATCGTTGGAGGAAGCAGAAAAACAATTGACAACCGCCTTGCGCTACGGCACGCCCAACCGCGCCTCGGTACAACGTATTCTGGGGCAACTCTACGTCAAACTGAAACGCCCGGATGATGCGGAGCGGTACTTCATGCAAGCCACGGAATCCGATCCCGCGGACAAGGAAACCTGGCGGTTGTTTCAGCTCTTTACAAAGCAGCAGAAACGGCTCAAAGGCTATATGGACTCCCTTAGCCGGACCTATGGCCTGCTGAAGGGAAATGATCCGTTGGATGCCGATACGTTCACTTTTATCGCGGGCCGGCTCGCTGAAAATTATGCGGCAGCACAGAATAGCCGTTCCCTGGCGGAACAACTTATCAACGACGCCCTTGGGCGGTTGCCTTACCAATTTGAATTGTGGGGGGTATATGATTCGCTCCAGCCCCCTCAAGAACGGTTGGCGAACCTGCAAAACGCTTGGAAAAAACAGACCGGTGCGGATATCCCTCCGCTAATGCCCGCCATTGCGGAAATGGATCCCGCAAATTCAGACTCCATGCAGAAAAAACTCCGGATTTTAAGCGAAACGGTGGAAAAACGTCTCAAGGAAGTCCCACAGGAACAATGTACCCGAGAATTGGGGTGGCTGGTGGATCTGGTGATCACACAAGTGGAGAGCGCTTCTTTGCCGCCGGAGGTCCAGGCGGCCTTGCTCGCTCATTGCGCCAATATCTGCTATACGATGGGACGCTGGGAAATTACGGACCGCGTATTGACGCGCTCACTGCCGTTATTGCCCGCTGCGGAACAAGCCCAGGGCCAGGCGATCCGTTCCGAAGCCCTGGCCCATTTAAAACGATTGGATGAAGCCCTGCTGGCCGCCCAGGAAGCGGTGAGGCTTGCACCCAATAGTGCTTCCATGCGATGGAATCTGGCACGGCGTTTGGTGGCGGCGGGCCGTTACGCGGAAGCCAAGTTTGAATATGTTTCCATTTTGCAGAACACCGCTCCGGCCTCCACGGCCTATGCAAAAATTAAAAAAGAACTGGAAGAACTGGAGCGCAAGTCAGCTGCTTCCGCGCCAGCAGGATCTCAATCATGAACGCCCTGGAAAATACCACGATCCCGGAAGATTCCGTACCGTCCGAGTCGCGTTTCATATGGCGCTATGTGGCAGGCCTCACTGCCGTGGCGCAAGTGGCCGTGCTGCTGGTGGCCGTGCTGTATATCCGGCTTGCCCCCGGTTTCCTTGCCAAGTTAGATCTAAATGTAGGCGAAGTATTAATGAAAGAAGGCATCCGCTTTGAGGATGCCGGCGCGATTGAAAACGCCAAGGAGCGATATACGCTTGCCTTGGATGCGCGCTTTGCAGGACCGCAAAACCGGGTGTTCACTCTCAAGCGGCTCGGTACGCTGTTATTGAATGAGGGCCAGGCCGAGAAGGGGGTGGTCTATCTGCAACAAGCCCTTGACAGTCCATATGCCTCCTTAACAGCCTATGAACCCCTGTTAATCGCTTATTATCAGCTTAACCGATTGGATGACGCGGAACGCATTTTAAAACAGTGGCAACAGGCTGCCACCAATCCTGATAATGCCCTTAGAGCCACCTTCTGCTTCCATGCAGGCCGGATCGCCCACGCGCGAGGCGATGATGCCGCGGCATTGACCCACTTCCAGGAAGGACAACGCTATGCCCCCGGTGGAGCCAATGCTTCGGAATTGGGCAGCCTGTATTACCAACAGCGGCAGTATGCGGATGCAATCGCCGCCCTTGATAGTTACTTGAACTCGGGGGCTTCGGGGGAGCGCGCCGAATATGCCCGCAAAATTCGCGCCCAATCCTTAAAAATGCTGAATGCACAAGGAAAATAGCAAAATGACGACACCAAGTGCCTATTGGATGGGCAGTGTTTCTCACAAAAGAATGATGAAGAGAACCGTCCCAATCATTGCGATTATCCTGGCCGTGCTGATCACTGTTTCAGGATGCGGCTGGATGCAAAGCAATACCGGGAAGGTGAAGGAGATGGTGCGGATGCTTGAAAAAAAGGCGCCGGACAATCCCGAATTGCTCAGTGCGGTGTATACCCTGCACAACGAGTTGAACCGGGTCCGGAAAAAGAAATTTCACGATAATCTGAAACGCGATCTGGAAACACGCGGTCCCGAAGGACGCACCCGCTACGAGAAACAACTCAAAGAAGTTTTGGGTGAAGACACCTACCAGGAACTCCTGCGCATCCGCGTAAAAGAAGGCTACGCCGATCTTTTTCGGTAATGTCCCGCCATTTCGCTTTTCTGTACTTTCGTTTCTCGTGAAAGAAAGGCGCTCTTTCAAAAATTCTCATTAATAACTCTGCTGATCAAGCCTTTCACCCCTGTTACCATATCATCTTCCACGCTTGGTGCCCAGCCTGCCGGCGAGGCGTATTGGATCTGGATCACCTGCGCCTGGTAATACCCCAGCCGCACCAACTCCCGCGTCGGTATGTAGAGATTATGCTCCCCCATATACCCGAAGACCATGATCGGCATCTCCTGACGGTATGCATCCTTGATGCGCATGCCAATTGGCGCGCATACCTCTCCCTGCATCGCCACAAACACCATTGGCCCCACCTTTGCCACGATGGTCTCCTCGTACCGGCAGGGAAACTCTCTCGGCGTGTCGTAGCTCTGTACCAAAAAGCCGTCATCCGTGCAGACCCGGTCTGTGGTTCTCTTGGGGAACGGGATTTTCTCCTTATAGTGTTTCATCAAATTGCGGATCCAATTGGAGGGACGATCCGGGTGAGGGTATGGCACGAATCCGATGCTTTGCGGAAAATGGCCGGCGAGTTTTTTCGCTTCCTCGAATGGCATGGGGTCCGCCAGCGGCAGTGAAATCACTTCGAGCCTGCTTTCAATCGCACCCGTGACCTCCTGCATATCTCCTCGAACGATCTCCATCACCGAATCCGCCAGCCGTTTGCCCAGCGCCTGCTCCAATTCCAGTGTGCCCTCCATACCCATCGCCGTGAACTGGTTCCCGCCGCATGCATCACCATACATCGCCATGACCCCAGCCAGCCGCCGCTCCAATTCCTCCACGGCATATCCTGGATGGCCCACATCAATTTTCTTCTCATCCGCCTGGAGCGGATGCGTTGGATGGTTGAACAGCAGCGCCATCGGCGCATCCCCTTGTAAAACCTCCAGAACTTGTATCTCGAAATCCGTTGGGGCATTCCCCATCGACTTCAGAAAATATCCATGGCCGAATCCAAACCGAAGCGTAACCGGACCCTGCTCATGCGCGATGGCTTCCTGAATTAGCGCAAACATCCGCTCCGCGAGCCAGCGTCCATACGCAAAATTATCCGGTACGATTTGAATGGGCGCATTATGATTATGCGTGGCCAGCGTAATAAAATACGCCGCGTCAATCCCAAGTTCATCCCGGCACCGCTGACGCAAGATTGAGGTTGCCACATCCAGGCAATTCAAATCATTCGCCAGAATCACCATCCGTTTTGATCCGTCATTCAGCACCAGCGCCCGGGAATACAGGTCATGCGCCACCCCGTTAAAGCGCTCTCCATTGACCATCACCAGTGGCGTATCCAGCGGCGGCGTAATCACCGCCTTCGCCACCCCCGCTTTCATCTCAAATGCTGAAACATTCATCGAAATTACAAAAATTGCCAGGAATATTGCAGGCGCGCTGGAAAGTACTCCAAAACCACAGGGCTTTCGGCCAACTGTAAACGCATAATCGCTTCCATTATTCTCATCAGAGCAAGAATCAATATCCGCATGTGAACAGTTCTGCCCATCTTCTGGATTCCCGACTGTACAGAAATTACGGTATTGTTGATCATTCATAAGAACCTTGCCTTTTTTCACGACAGTGAAAATCTTTTTTAACGCTTCACCGAACACAAATCGATCCCTTCCAGAATCAGCCCCAAGTGCGCCGCCTGAACCAAAATTCCGGCCCACGCCTCATGCGGACAGGTCTTTGATCTCCCATCCGGCGCGATAGGGGCGGGCAAGATGGCTGTTTGCTTCGGGATGATTGGTAATCTTCATCTTGTCCGCATCCCATTTTAAAGTTACTCCCGGACAACGCTGGGCGACAGTTCCCAGCAAAACCGCCTCCGTCAAGGGTCCGGAAAAGTCAAAGTTGGCGTCGGGCTCACCACCGCTTAAACATGCCTCCACCCACTGCGCAAGATGGTGGCGGCGTTCGGTTTGGGGCCGGGGATAACTCTGAAAACGCGTGGCGGGATAGAGTTTCGCCTCTTCACAGTGCGGAAGGATCATAATTCCCGCCGTGCCGATAATGAGCGATCCATCCCCTGGAAGCGTGACCTCTTCACCCAGTGGAAGATCCGCCAGGGAAGGTTGTTTTCCGCCATCGTACCATATCGCCCGGACAGTGCGTCCCTCTGTCAGTTTATTGCCGCTGAATTCATAGTGAATAATGCTCCATTCAGGCCACACTTCTTCATCCGTTTCGGGTGTTTCGGCATAAATCGAAACAGGCGGACCGATTTGCAGGGCGGTGAATACAGGATCAAAGATATGACATCCGAAATCGCCGAGTACGCCGCCGCCGAAATCTCGCCAAGACCGCCACTGGTCAGGATGATAGACGCCTTGTTTAAAGGGCCGCATAGGCGCCACGCCAATCCAGACATCCCAATTCAGATGAGGAGGTATGGGGTCTTCGCCCAAGGGCCGTTTTTTACCGGGCGAGGAATAGCGGGATTTGCACCAGGAATGCCATTCCTTGACCTTGCCGATGGCGCCACCGCGTAAAATTTCTACAGCGCTCTGGTAAGCGGAATGGGCATGCATCTGAATGCCCATTTGCGTGACCGCGCCGGCCTTTCGCGCCGCGCGTGTCAACTGCCGCACTTCGTGCACATCATGGGCAAGCGGTTTTTCACAGAAGACATGTTTCCCACGCCGGATTGCACTCATCGCCGCCGGGGCGTGGGTATGATCCGGCGTAGCAACGCTCACCGCGTCGATCCGCCCGTTTTCGGCTTCCAGCAACTCACGCCAATCGCTGTAGCGCCGCGCATTGGGAAAAGCCTGTCCTGCCTCTTCGAGCGAATTGGCATCCACATCACACAGGGCCACCACATCCACCTTGTGGGTGGCCTTGATTCCCATAAGCACGGCCTTACCCCGTCCGTTGACGCCAATGGCGGCATGTTGTAGGCGGCTGTTTGGGGAAGGAACTGAGGTTGCACAGCCGGTGAAAATTGGCAGTGCCGCCGCCGCCAGCCCTTTGATGAATGTTCGGCGTGAGGGCATTTCAACCTCCTTGGGTATACTTCTATCCGTGGATTCCGATATTAGACTTCCGTAGGGATTGCATGGTTGCGTTCTGCACATAGCGCTCCAAACACGGACATAGAAAAAGGCCGCCGATCCTGAATGAGGACCGGCGGCCGGATTACTCCTTAGTCGTTTTTATTTCTTTCGCCGAAGCGCTGCCGCGCCCGCCAGGGAGGTCAATGCCGTAAGCAGCAACAATCCCAGCGGACCGCCCACCGGCACGCCCAGGCTCACGGTAAGGGTAGCCTCGGAGGTGATGGTGTGCGGAGATCCGCCGCGCGTGCTGGCGCCTTCGGTGACTTCCACCCGGTACCGGCCGGAATCACTCGTTTCCGGATCCGGGAAGCTCTGGGTGTTGGTGTCACCCGGTATGGATTGCCATATCTTGGAACCATCATTCTTGAACCACGCATAGGTGATGGGTTCCAAGCCGCCGTCCACTTCAACGAACAACTCGACCGGATCGCCCGGCAGGGTGGTGGTATCCACCAACTCCGTTACGAACTCAACGTGTTTGGCGAGGATCACATCGCCCGGATCCGAGCAGGTGGTCTGCACTCTGTCGGTGATGCAGGCGAAGTATTCAAACGATCCATCGCCACTGGCCGGATTCACCGTCAGGGAGAGGGAATTGCCGTTGAAGGTGGTGCTGTGGGTGAGCGTTTCCTCCGCCGGATTACCCGCGACGCGCCGTTTCCACTCGTTGTAGTCCAGGCCAAAACCGCCCTGGAAGAATGCATGCAACTTGAAGGTTGGCTCGTCGTTATAGGCGCTGAAATCTTCAACCGGGCCGTCAAAGGTGAGGGCCGTGCCCACATGCAGTGTGGCTTCATCAGAATCCAGATGGGTCACTCCGCTGATGGTCGAGCCCGTGTCGTCGACAAGCACGTCGAATGCACGCCCATCGTCGTCCGCTATGGTAACACCCGTCAGCGCCAAGTTTTCACTATCCGGCGCGCCAAGGCTCACTCCGCCTTCACGCCAATCGTAGGTGAAGGGCGGGAACCCGTCATTCACACCCACCGTGAAGGTGGCGGTAGTGCCTTCATAGGCCCATACATCTTCAGGACCCGCCAGCGTGGGAACCGCCGCAACTTCGAGAACGGCAGGCGGATCATTGTGTTCCGGCGGATTCAGAGGACTGCTGTCGTCTACTTCCACCACATAGTCACCGGCTTCGCCGGCATCTGCAAATCCCAACGACAGCAGCGGACTATTCTCGCCCAGCAGTTCCTGGGAATCATGATACCATTGATAGGTATACGGCGGGATACCGTTCATCACCACCGCGGTGAACGTTACGGCATCCACGTTCTCATACGCACGGACGTTCAATGGAAGCACCACGATATCCATGAAGTTGGTTACCGTCAAGGTCGCAGGATCGGAGATAACTTCGTCTGGCGGTGTCCAACTATCCCACACCCGGACGCGGTAGTCGCCCGCCACCAGGATGCCATTATCGCTCAGCCAGATGGAAAGCGTGTCGGTCGCCGCGCCGCTGATCGTGGAGCGGGGTTCACCCACATCCGGGTCGCCCGGATGCGGCCCGTCCACCAATGGGAGCCAATCGCTTATCGATGAATCCCACCACTGCCATTCATAGAAGAAATCGGGTATGCCGGTGTCAGGCGTCAACACCACCGTAAAGGTGGCGGTTTCGCTTTCATTCTTCGTAGTGTCTTGCGGCGGGGTCTGGATGGTCAGGTGCTCACGCACATCCAACCTCGCAGTACCGGAGGTAACTTCCGGATCCGGGCTTTCATCGTCCACGCGGCACGAATACATTCCGTCTTCGGAGAGTTGCGCGCCGGTGATGGTAATCGTGGGCGTATCCGCGCCGGAAACGACTGCCCCGGAAGGCAGCGCGCCGTTTCCAATCGGATTGCCTTCGAACAGCCATTCATACGAATAGGCGCCGGCGCCGCCAGAGGCGGTAACCGTGAAGCTGGCATCCTCTCCAACATAAATGTATTGGAGGGCGGGAACCGGGTCCCCAACCGCCAGCAGGTCCGTCACCGTCAACGCGGAGGTAGCGCCTACCTTCCAGGTTCTGACATCCGCAATCTGGTAGTACTTGTCATAGGCGATGCAGCCATAATCGCCGGCATCGGTCAACGCCAACCCGGTAATTTGCAGCGTATCGGTCGTGGTACCGCTAAATTGACCGGTATCCGACAACTCCTCGCCCAGTTCATAGCCATTGGCATTCGGGTCCTTAAACCACAAGTAGGTGTACGGCGCAAAGCCTTCGCTGGCGGTAACGCTCATTCGGAACGTATCGCCGGTGTTGCCGTGCATGTCGTACAACGGACCCGGAGCCACTTCTTCAGGCGCGGTGACTTCGACCGCGGCGTGAACATTCAAGATGCCGTTATTCGCGCATCCCACAGTTTCGGTGCCGCTGGTCGCTTCAAGGCGGTATTCACCATCCGTGGCCGGCTTCAGGTTGCCCAATGCCAACGTGGAGGTCCCTCCCACATTGGTGATGGACACTGTGGTTGCCCCATCGGCCGGATGCGGGTTGCCATCGGTCAACAATTGAGCCGTGCCGCCGATCGACGGGATGAAGTACCACTCAAAGGTATAGCCGCCGGAACCGCCGCACGCCATGGCGCTTAAGGTGGCGGAATCGCCATCGTATTTATCCTGTGGCGAGGGCGCCGGGTCTTCCACCGTAAACACACTCGTCGTGACATGCAAGGTAGCGGTGCACGTATCCGTGTTGTCGCTGGTATCGGTAATCGTCAGCGTAACCGTCTGATCACCGAGTTCGGCGCACCCGAAGGTGTCCGGGGCTACTTCCCGCGTCTTAATGCCGCAGTTGTCAGTACTGCCGGCGCTGATGGCGGCAATGTCATCTCCAGTCAGCACATAGGTAGCGCCCGCCAAATCAATGGTATGCTCATTGCACACCGCGGTGGGCGGGGTGGATTCCGTCACACGCACCTGACGTTGACATGTGTCAACATTGTCGTGGTTATCCGTGACGGTCAGAGTGACCCATAGGTCATCGTTGCCAATGTCACTGCACCCTACGGTGTCGGGCGAAACGACCAGCGATTTAATCCCGCAAGCATCCGAACTTCCGTCATCGATGTCGCTTACAAGGACCGACTCCGTCGAACCGGTCAAGGAGATATCCAAAATGCCGGATTTGCACAAGGGCGTAGGCCCTGTGGTGTCCACCACGGTCACGTTCGCGATGGCCGTATCCGTGTTACTACTGGGATCCGTCACGGTCAACGTAACGGAGACAATCGTACCTACATCATCGCAATCGAAGGTATCGGGATCGGCGTCAAAGGTCAATCCGCCCGAATCGCAATTGTCAGTACTGCCGCCATCGATGTCACTGCCGGTAATGGTAACCGTGCCGCTGGGTTCTTCAACAGTGACCGTAATGTTCTTGGCGACCGCATCAGGCGGCGTAGTATCTTCGACCGTCACCTGCGCGGTAGCCGTGTCCGAATTTCCATAGATATCCGTCACCATAAGCGTAACGGTCACAGGGGCTGCCGTGTCCCCGCAGTCGAAACTGGTGATGTCGGTGTCGTAGGAGTCAATGCCGCATGCATCCGTGCTGCCGTTGTCCACGGCATCTTCCGCGATGGTCGCGGTGCCCGTTACGGAATCCAGCGTCACCGAGATATTCTGCGTGACCACGGTAGGCGCGACATTGTCTTCAACCGTGACTTCGGCCTGACAGGTGGTGCTGTTGCCGCCCGGATCCGTGGCTTTCAATGTTACGGTATGGGGGCTGCCCGCAATATCGTCACATCCGTACGTGATTTGCGCCACATCTACCAAGGCGCCTTCGGTCAAGGTGTAAGTCAACGGGCAATTATCCGTCGACGAAGCCAGGATATCCGCGGGAAGCAATACGCCCGCGCCGGCGATATCAAGTTCCACGGTGAAGTCTTGGCAGCCAATTACCGGCGGCGTGATGTCATTGACATCCACAGCCACCGAGCATGGAGCACTCAGGTTGCCTCCGGAATCCCGCACAAAATACTCTAATGCGGCCCCGCCCACTACGTCACCGCAATCCAGGGTAACGGTCGGGGTGGGGGGATTGGAATCCCCTAAACGCCTGACTAGAGAAGTGAGCGCGCAGTTATCATTGCTCCCATTCTCCAGGGCGCTTGCATCGAGTACAACGGTGCCCAACAGAGAGTCGAGGTTGACACTGTGGGTAGCCAGGCAAGCCGCTATCGGGATTTGGTTATCCGCGACGGTTACCGTGGCAGGGCAGGTGGCTTCATTGTTTTCCGCATCCCGCACAACCAAGGTAACGGCATGGGAACCCACGTCGTCGCAGTAATAGGGCAACTGCGCCTGGTCTACTAACGAGCCTTCCGTAAGACCGAGATGCGTAACACCGCAGTTATCCGTGCTGCCGCCATCGATATCACCCGGCTGGAGTGTTCCCATGCCAATGGCATCTAGTACGACCGTGAAGTTCGTACACACCGCCGAGGGATCAATATCATCCTCGATATTCACGGTGCACTGGCACGCATCGCTCTCGTTGAGGGCGGTGTCTCTCACCACGAAATCCACCACCAGCACACCTGAGCAGGGGCCTACACTAAGCGAATTTGAATAGGCGCCGCCAACGCTATGATCCCGGATCCAATACGTAATCGCGCCGCAGTTGTCCGAACTGCCATTATTACACTCCGTGGCGTTCAGCGTGCTTCCCACGCTGAGATTATGGACAATGCTCGTCTGGCACGTGGCCGTGGGCTTGATGTCGTCGGTTACGTTTACAGTGGTTCCACCGCTGACCGCGGCATTCCCGCATGCATCCGTCGCCTGCAAATACAACGTGGTGGAAGGACGATCTCCACAGACCACATCAATATAAGCAACCCAGGGACCGGTGTTGGATCGTCCCACCAAAAAGGACATGGCGCCGTCAAAATTATCATAGGTCCCGTTGTTGAGGTCGGCAGGCCATACACGGGGCGAACTCAAATTGCGTGAAATGGAAGCCTGTACAATCACCGTGGGCGCCGCAATATCACTATAGGTGGCCGTGGCGGAACGCGGTGCGCGAAGTTGATACCCGGAGGTGTCCTGCATCGTTTTATCAACATTAACAACAACGTCTAATGTGCTGCCGCAACTCTGAATCATCGACTGACCTAGCGGCCACGTTAAGGTATAAGTGGTGCCGGACCCTGTCACACTATTGGGATTGGTTTGAAGCGTGCCTCTGCCCGTTGATGGGGGATTTGGAGACAAGGAATACATCGAAGTGGTCAGGGCCTGGGTGGTATTCATGCTCTTGGAAAAGACCACTTGGATGGTCCGCGCGCCCAATACGGTCGCGCTCACCACATACGGCGCATTCGAGTACGTGGTGTTATTCCAGAAACTGACCGTGCCGCTGCCGCCGGAAGGGGCCGTAGGCGGTGCGGGCGGGAAGAACAAACTCGGGCCCATTTGGGCAACCACTAAGTCCTGATAGGTGTCAGGATATCCCGCTGGGACCGTTCCCGCTACATGCGTCGTGGCCATGTCAACATTCATGGGCTTTCTGTCCGGCGTACCCGAAGAAATGGGAAGATTCACGCCGGCGGTGGGATTGCCCAACGGCCAACCGGTGGAGTTTTCGTAATAGACTACTTCGCCATCAGCCGCCGTGGTGGTGGCAAAATAGGAAACAAACACGTCGCTGTCTCCATCACGGTCCCAGTCCGTTACGCAGCCAAATACCGGATAATAATCGTTACGGGGACTTGCTGCGTTCGCCACCCCCGCGCGGGACGAGTTTATCTGCCCGCCAAAGCCTGGGTTAGTTGTATTATTCCCCTTGTACCAGGTCACCGTGGGCGCCTGGGAAGAAATCACCACCAAGTCCAAAATGGCATCCCCATCAATATACCCCACCCCGACATCGAACGGGTCGGCGCCATATCCTGCGGAAAGCTGAATATCCGTTCCCTTAACAATCCCCGCATTCGTGCCCGAAGTCGGGATGACACGGACAACGTCGACGAGGGAGCCGCTTGTTCCAATACCCGTGGCGACGATTTCCGGACGCCCATCGTTGGTCAGGTCTATCCCTTTAAGCGTAACCACGAAGGGGACCAACTCTGAGGCCAGTAATGGATTGGTGCTCGTCGCGATAAACGTGCCCCCGCCATTGCCATAGTACACCCGAATAACGCTGCCCTGGTTGGGTCCTCCACCCGTTTCCGCCTGCGCATACGCTACGTCTACGTCGCCATCCAGATCAAGGTCGATCGGCAAAACCTTGCGCACATTGGGATAAAATGCATCCGATGTGGAAACCGTTCTAGCCGGGCCAATGGCGCTTGGAGGATTCGCAGCCGCAGTGCCCAAATTACCTCCACCCAGATTCCTGACCCATCTGACGCCTTCTGCATGGGTGCAGAAAACAATGTCGGGTTGTGTATCCGTCGTCGAATTAATATTCGCCGCTTTTATGTCGGAGAGCCAATCGCATTTATTGAACGAAGCGAAAGCCACCGCATTGAAATCATCCGGCGTCCAAACATATGCGGCGTACGGTTCCGTCCATGCATTCCCGGTTCCATTGTTTCGGAACCAGCGGATGGTAAACGTGGCCTTCCCCGCTCCCGTGGCGGTCGTCCATTCATTGCTCTGATATCCAATAACGATATCAGTATCCAAATCGCCGTCCATATCCGCGAAGGTCACCGCCTTTTCCATTTGCGCCACACCAAACTGCGCGGTCCGTGCCCAATCCTGTGCTGAGGAATAGGCGGACGGAGCCATCCCCACGCATAGAGCCAGAAGGAACACAGCGATTATCCCCATGCTTCCGCCTGAGCCCATCATTACTCCCTTCATGATACCCTTGTTCATTGTTCCACTCCTTACCGTTAATTGCAGACTAGAACTTTCCCTTGCCAGTTCAGATTATAAAAATAATCCATCCATTCTTCAAAGTAAAGAACAGAGTTACACATCTATAAGACAAACGGCGTGCACTTCAAAAAAAACATGAACCTTACCATAGGCTTGTTTCCCTGCACACGCTGCATATCACGCTTGACATTTCCCGCGCTCAAATCCTTAACTCTTGCATCAATAAACAATGAACAATGCTTACCTCTTCTCAAGCATTATCCCAAAGTACCTGGCTCTATAATACTCCTCCACATCCAAAAAAGCAACGATTTTTTAGTGCGATAGAACACGTTTAATATGCAATTTACGGTATTCCATAAAACCCGTTTTTGGCATAACGAACATTAGGAGGTGGTCCACTGGGCGAACACGAAAATCATGTCCTCCGGCTATAAATCGTTTCCAAAACCAAACGGACAGCCAAGGGGATATGGAGGCATTTACAAAAAGGGACTATTCTGCAATTGCCCAGGTGATTTTTCACTTGACTTTTCCTGTTTGCCCATGGGAATAATTATTCACCACTACCTGTTGAGGCAGAAACAGTTAAGTGAAAGAAAATTATTAACAAATTGATGAGGACACACGAAGATGGATATCCATGCACGACTGTCATTTGTAATCTTGATTACAATCGTATCCGCCGCATCGGGCGCTTTGGCAGCGCCTGTTGCCTTTAATGATACGGCATTGCTGGGCGCCTTGACAACACAATGGGAGGCGGCCACCGGCCTCACTTTAAGCGATCCGCCAGAGGATACGGAACTGGCCAATCCGCTCTTTACCACCCTAAACGCGAAGAATCTTGGCATTACCGACCTTACGGGGCTGGAGGCGTGTACTTCTCTCACCTATCTGAATCTTGGATTGAATCAAATCTCTGATCTTGCCCCATTGAGCGGCTTGACGGGTTTGGTGAATCTGGATTTAGGTTTTGGATCGGATCCCCTTCAGGATACGGACGACTTTGATCCCCTTCAGACCGGCACCAACTTAATCACGGATATTTCCCCTCTAGGGGGACTGGTAAACCTGGAATACTTGAGCCTGATGGGCAATGAAGGCATCACCAGCATTGCGGCCATCAGCACCATGGACAGTCTGGCGCAACTTTGGATTGCTTCCAGCCCAATTGCCGATTTCTCGCCGCTTTCAGACGTGTCGGACACCCTGATGTTCCTGGGAGAAATTAATTGCAGTCTGCAGCAATCCGATATTGCCATTCTCAATGGTTTGACCCAGCTTCAGGGGCTGGGAATTCTGGCGGAATCGAATATTACCGACGTTAGCGGACTGACCGGGATTAACCCCAGCATGGTATTCGCGCTCATGATGGTTCCCGTAACGGACATTAGCGTGATTGCCAATTACATCAATCTCCAAATGCTGCAAATTAACATGACTCAAGTGACCACTCTCCCCGATCTTTCAGGATTGACCAGTCTGCAACAGGCGGGATTTGAAGAGAACGATTTGACCGACATATCAGGATTGGCGGGCCTCACCGGCTTGCAGCAACTGAACCTTCGGCGAAATGATCTTGCAGACATCAGCGCCTTGGCCTCCTGCACAGGTCTTAAGGAACTCGATCTCAGCGAAAATCAATTGACGGATATCCAGCCGCTGCTCGACAATACCGGCATCGGCGCCATGCAGTGGCTCAACATCGAGGATAATGCCTTCCTGGAAGGCACTCCCTTTTGTGATGAAAATCAATTGGATCAGCTCCAGGCGCTGGCGCCAAGCCTTGGTGTAAACCAGAATGCCATTTGCGGAACCGCGGTGAATCTTTCCATCAGCCTGAACGGCGCCGGCGATACAGAACCCGAGCCGGGCACGCATCCCGTGCTCCAGGGCGCCTACCAATACCTGAATGCCTATCCCATCAACGGCAGCGGACAAGCCTTCAGCCACTGGTCGGGCGACCTCTCCTCCACGAACTTAAACGATACTATTTTCATGGACACCGACAAGACCGTTACGGCAAATTTCGTGCCGGGGGATTGGACCCTCACCATCAACAAAACGGGCGCTTCCGGAGGAAGAACCTGGCCCGAACCAGGGGTGTATTCCTATTTGGACGGCCAAAATCCCAATGTAAGCGTAAATACGAATGATAGCCCCAACGCATATTTTAATGGTTGGGCCGGGGACGTTTCGGGATTTCAAAATAACATCAATGTTCTAATGGATGGCAGCAAAACAGTAACCGCTGATTTCGTTTCTTCCGGGTATGAATTGACACTTAATATTCAGGGGCAGGGCGGCATTAATGGCTTCTGGAACAACAGCCAACCCTACAAATATGCTGCCGGCGCCAATTTCAACCTGGAGGCATACTCCTGGAGTTCTATGTACCGCTTTGATCACTGGGAAGGCGACATTGGGACAGGTGTTGATCCATACAATTCCGTTCTTCCAATCACGATGGACATGAACCGCGCCATTACGGCGGTCTTTGTGGAGGATTACAAAGTATTGACCATCATCATAGACGGTCCGGGAAGCACCAATCCCGCCGGAAGCCCCGATCCAGGCACAAACTATAATTACACCTCGAATCAGTCAGCGTGTATCAATGCGTTGCTGGGCTCCGGAACAGCCTTCGATCACTGGGAAGGCGACATTGGAAGCGCATCTTCCACGTGGTCAAGCATCTGTGTAGTCATGGATCAGGATCGCACCATCACTGCCCATTTTGTGGAGGCGGATTGGGACTTGACTCTGCAAGCCACCGGGAATGGCACCACCAATCCGGAACCGGGCGTTTATGGATACATCAATGGCGTCCAGGCAGGATTTAGCGCCCAGTTGCTGGAAGGCGGCGACGCTTTTGACCAATGGACCGGAGATATTGAAACCTGGCAATCACCCGAAAACATGTGGATCAGCGTGACGATGAACAAAAACCGCTCTGTCACGGCGAATTTCGCCCCCGGAGACTGGACCCTGACGCTGAACAAAACCGGGGCCTCCACAGGAAACACGTATCCTACTCCGGGCACCTATGCTTATCTGGACGGACGCACCGCAAACCTGAGCGCCAATTCCAATACTTCAGCCTACTTTGCGGGATGGTCCGGCGATGTCACCAGTTATTCACCCTATATTGAAGTCACCATGGACAGCAACAAATCCATTGCCGCAGACTTCGCCAGTGCCGGGTATGCGCTCGATGTCACCACGAACGGGAATGGATGGACCAACATCAGCGGAACCCAATATTTCGCCGCTGGAACAGAACCTGTGCTGACGGCCACTTCTGAATATGGCTATTCCTTTGATCAATGGACGGGCGACGTACCGGCAGGCGTGGATCCCACCGAGCCCTCCATCCCCATGCTGATGGACCAGAACCGCACCCTGACCGCGAATTTTATTATCAATCAGAAACACCTGACCCTCATTATCGAAGGGGAAGGCGCCACCACGCCCGCAGGCGCCCCTGACCCCGGCATACAGTATCACTTTAATGACGGAGAAGTAGTGTACATCAACGCTGATCTGGGAACAAACGGATGGGCTTTCAGCCATTGGTCTGGAGAAATCGGCTTTGCTAACCCCTCTCTCTGGTACATCGCACTTACCATGAATCAGGACCGAACCGTTGTCGCCAATTATGTCCCCGCCGACTGGACGCTGACTATTGGCTATACCGGAAATGGCAGCACATGGCCTTCCCCCGGATCGTATGGATTCGTGGACGGAGCAATCCATGAAGTGGTGGCCAATATTTTTGCGGGGGGCGATGCCTTTGACCATTGGACCGGCCTTCCGGCAGGGACGGACAACACAGAAATCGGCGTGGATCTTGTGTTTCACAGTGATTATAACGTCTCCGCCATTTTTGGCCCAGGCGATTATACCCTAACCACTGCCGTGGCGGGCGACGGCGACGCCGAATATCTGTCCCATCCCGCAGGGATTTACCAATACAAGGCCGGAAGATATGCACACCTGGAGATACGTCCATGGTCCACTACCTATTGGGGAGGCTTTTCCGGCGATCTGAACTCCTTTGACACTTTCCACCGGCTGTTGATGGACGGCGACAAGAGTGTCACCTATAACCTGGGAACTTCCGGATATGAACTGGTAGTGAATCAGACCGGCGGCGGCCGCACTGATCCATCCGGCACTATTCGTTACATTGCCGGAGCCACACCCGCCATTCACGCTCTCGATACAGGATCAAATCTCTTCGATCGATGGACTGGTGAATTATCCCCAGGGGTAGACCCGTATGACCGGGATCCGGTGATTGTACTGGATCAAAACCGCACCATCACCGCCAACTTCCAAGAAGCCGACTGGTACCTCTATACCCAAATCATTGGGAATGGAAGCATCGATCCCGCCCCCGGTTTGTTTTGGTATTTGGATGGCGCTTCCTTTGACCTGACCGCCACCCCCGGCCCGGACAATATGTTCCATCATTGGCAAGGAGATCTGCCCGAAGGACAAGACCCTGCCGAAACCACCATTGCCGGTGTCATGACACAAAACCGGGAAATCATTGCGGTGTTCGTACCCAACACGGTGGCTGTACCAGATCTGACCGGAAAAACGCTGGAACAGGCAGAGGCCATGCTCGCCGTGATTGGCCTGTCCGTAAGCACTACCACCGAAGAATACAGTGCCACCATACCCGCCGGCCAGATTATCTCCCAGGATCCGGCCGCGGAAACAACTGTACCTTACGGCAGCACCTTATCCCTGACTATTTCTTTGGGTCCCTGTTATGCCAGCGTGATCAACGTGACCGGCATGTCTCAGGGGGAAGCAGAAACCGCCCTGACCGGCGCAAACTTGACCCTAGGCACGGTAACAGAGGAATACAGCGACTTGGCGCCGGAAGGCCAGATAATCAGCCAGAATCCCGTGGCGGGCCTGTTAATTGAATGCGGAGACCCGGTGAACATCGTACTCTCGCTGGGTATAGCCGGAGAAGGCGAAGGACAAGAAGAAGGCGAAGGAGAGGGAGAAGGCAGCGTAACAGAACCGCATACCGCGGATCAGGACAGCAACAACATCATAAGCCTGTCGGAACTGCTGCGCGTGATTCAGTTCTTCAACTCCGGCGGGTTGCATTGTCAGGCTGGCACGGAGGATGGATATGCCCCCGGAACAGGTGACCAATCGTGCGCCGCGCATACTAGTGACTACAATCCCCAGGATTGGCAGATTGGCCTGTCAGAACTGCTCCGCCTTATTCAATTCTTCAATTCCGGCGGCTATCATGCCTGTATGGACGGGGAAGATGGCTTCTGCCCCGGCCTTGCATAACATGCTGTAAAGCAAGCTGTTCCGCCCCCTGGGTTATTTATTCGTCCAGGGGGCTTTTTGTTGATCACCATGGCTCTGCACCGATAGCATTATTTGCGGAAGTAAAAAGAAATAATGGATAATGCGATAGTCGCATGCACAGAACTAACCGGAAAGCAATCACCATGACAGATTCCCCGGAATATCGTCTTTGGCAATGGGAACAAGGCGCCTCCCCAGGGCCTTGGTATATCAGCGTTTTTCCCACCAACCGGTGTAATCTCCGGTGTTCTATATGCTGGCAACGCCGGGTGGAGATTGATTACTCGCAGGAATGCACGGATGAACGCTGGATGCGGCTGGTGGACGAAGCGGCAGACCTGGGTGTGAAAGAATGGGTCATCGTCGGCGGCGGAGAACCCATGATCCGGGATGATCTAGTGATCCGCATGTGCGAGCGTATAACAGAGCGCGGAATGGGAGGCCGAATACAGACCAACGGTTATCACTTTAAGGAAGAACATTTTATCCGGCTGGCGGATATTGGATGGCCGGCCATAGTATTCAGTGTGGATGGCCCGACCCAGGAAATCAATGACATGGTTCGAAGCAAAGGATCTTTCGCCCATGCTACTGAGCATATCCGGACTTTTTCACGGATACGCCGCGAACGGGGGGTGATGTATCCAAAACTTTCCATGAGTATGGTTATTACCAGGCAAAACGCCCCTCACCTGGACCGTTATGTGGAACTTGCACATGAGATTGGGTGCGACGGTGTAGGCGGCGGCCATCTCACTATTGAAGGCGACTATTGTCAAACCTTTGTCTTGCAGGAGGAGGAAATTGCCCGTTTCCCCGAATACGTGCAACAAGCGGAAAAACGCGCCAAGGAATTGGGGATTGACCAAAGTTTTGGGGATTTGCTGCGCCAGCCGTCTGGATATGCAGGCAAAGCATGGCCGCCGCTGCCTCCCAAAAATTCCACAGGTCTGCAATGCACCCCTTGTTTTGAGCCCTGGCTATCCTTACAAATACTGGCCGATGGAAAGGTGGGGCCTTGTTGTGTTTTTTGGGATACGGAGGCGGATAATATTCAACGCGCCCCGCTAAACGATATCTGGCAAGGATTGTATTTTCAAAAATTGCGCGCCAGCATGCTGGAGCAGCGATTTCCGCCCTACTGCATTTATTGTCACACCTCTTTCCGAATCCGGGATGAATTATTCCGCACAGGTTTTACCCGGGTCCGCGAAGAAACACTGTTGACGACTGCCCCTCCACTCAAACGCTGCGCATTCCTGCTGAACAAATCTCTCGCCAGCGTAAAAAAGAATGGATTGTCCGGGGCGCTCCGCAGAGGGAAAGAGTGGTGGCAGATCCGAACGAAACGTCAACCATAAAGCAAATCAATTACATGGAGTCACCGATGACCAGCATAAGTGTGGTGTTTGCACCGGTATGGGATATCACACGGCCTTGGACAGCGCCTGCATATTTATGTTCGTATGCCCGGCATCTCGGAAATCAGGTCAGTTACCATGACCTGAACATTGAACTGTATCGTTTTTGCAAAGATCGTGGTTTCGGAGCGCTCTGGGAGGATGTTCGATACGCTTCATCATGGGAAAGCGGCGCCCTGGATTTCCTTGCCGACTACATTGATTTATCCGAGCTTCATGGAGACGTAGTGGCTTTTTCTCTCACCATGTCGAACCTTTCAATGAGTCTGTCACTGGCACGGCGCGTTCGCATCCGTTATCCCAAGAAAAAGATCATCATGGGCGGGCACAGCGTTTATCTCCCCCATCAGGTCGCCCGCATCCCAGGGGAACTAGCCGACGCCGTTTGCCAGGGGGAAGGCGAATTTGCGCTTCGCGACCTGCTGGAACGCGGCGTCTCCGATCTCGATAACGTGCCGGGTTTGTATCTTCCTGAGGTGGATGGCGCGTGGCGCTATACCGGCCCCCGGCCTCTAATTGAGGATTTGGATTCCATTCCATGGCCCAGATTTGAAGAGATTAATTTTCCCCGATATACCCGCCGGTTTTTGCCGCTGGTGGGCAGCCGGGGATGCGTGAACCGCTGTAAGTTTTGCATGGATCGCTACATGATGCGGTACCATTTCCGAAGCCGGTCTGCCCGTCATCAGGTGGATGAACTGGAATATCTCGTTCATCACTTTGACGTGGAATACTTTCCCTATAATGATTCTCTGTTAAATGGCGATGTGACCTTGTTATCAGAAAAAACAGACGAGATTCGGCGCCGGGGATTAACCGTGCATTATGGGGGAAACCTTATGGTTCGAAAGGATATGGACGAGGCGTTGTTTAAACGGATGCGTCAATCCGGTTTTGCGACAGCGCTCATTGGAGTGGAAAGCGGCAGTGCTGAAACACTGAAATGGATGGGCAAGCGTCATTCCCCCGCCATGGCAAAGGAGTTTCTGCGCCTCTGTCATAACGCGGGTATTCGAACAGAGTTAAACTTCATTGTGGGTTTTCCCACGGAAACAGAAGAACATTTCCAGGAAACCCTTTCATTTATTCAAGAAAATCGTTCCCATATAGACGCTGTTGTCAGCGCTTTCCCCTATAGTCTCTTGCCTTCGGAAGTCATGGAGCAAAAAGAGAAATTCGGCATTGTTCATCAAGCGGGCGATCCCGCCTCGAGTTGGAAAAGCACGGATGGCGCCAACACAGAAACAGTGCGTATGAATCGTCTGTCCTGTTTAATGCGTCTATGCCAGGATCTCAACCTGATTGCACCGCATACCATGAGTCAAAGCACTGAATCCCCACCGTCAGAGCAACAGTTGTACACCCAACTTTCCGCCGCCTGGGAACAATATTGGAGCGAAACCACCAAGGCATCTCCCGAACACCGTGCCATTGCGATGTCGGCGATACGAGCACGGAAAATTCAGCAACGGAATCGTTCGCTTTCTCTTTTTCTCGGAAAAATCGGCCTGGAAAAACCTATCCGGCAGTTATATCGGGCTGTTTTACGCAAACGCTAAGAGACGTTCCTCAACGGTTCAGAGTACTGCATGATCTCTGACCGCTTCATACAACGCCACCAGATTTTCAGGCGGGGTGCCGGATTGCACGTTGTGCACCGTATTAAAAACAAAACCTCCGCCCTTGCCGAAAATCGCGAGCCGTTCGCGGACTTCCTGGCGCACGTCATCGGGGGTTCCAAACGGCAGGGTCTTCTGCGTGTCCACGCCGCCGCCCCAAAAGACCAGATTGCGGCCAAAGGCTTGTTTCAGTTCCGAGGGGTCCATATCCGCGGCGGAGCATTGGACCGGATTGAGAATATCAAATCCGGCGTCGACGAAATCCGGAATCAAGGCGCGAACCGAGCCGCAGGAGTGGATAAATGTCTTCCAAGTGGTGTTTTTATGCACCCAGTGGTTCACCGCTCTATGAAACGGCTGGTACAGATCGCAATAGCTGTTGACGGAGATGAACGGCCCGTGCTGGGTTCCGAAGTCGGTGCCGGTGATAAATACGGCCTCCACATTATTGCCTACGGCGTCGTGTATTTTCTGCAGGTTTTGAAGGGCAATTTCGCATTGAAGTTCGAACACTTTATACACATAGTCCCGGCGGGCCACCGTGCTCATGTACCACTCCGCGATATCACGAATGCCCCGAGGATGCTTTAGCCAGGGGGCGGGGACCAAGGCAATATCGCCAAAGGCGGTTCCGCCGAAATTCGCCAGGATGGCCTTGTCCGTCGTGGAACGGATGTGTTCCACTTCCCGCTTGAAATGCGCCAAGTCCCCCTCGGAGATCGGCCCGAATTCCTGGAGATTATCCATCGGATCCAGATTTGCATCGTCAATCGGGGGTTGACGCACGATGCTGTCATGATACCAGCCATCCTTGGGCATTCGTCCGCTGGCGGGCACGGAATGATCCCCTTCGGGATACTGCAACAGGTCCCCCGATGTTTCTATCTCCGTATTGAAAGCGCCCGGAACCAGCACTGGTGTTCCCTGGAAGGTGGTCCAGGGTTTCCAGCCCTTGCTTTCAAATCCAAAAAAGTTCCGCGCCCCCCCCACTCCCGCCACATCCACTCCGAGGGCCCCCTGTAAATCCGGCGCAATCTCGCCCAACATTTGATAGGGTTCCACCACTTTCACGGGGGTTCCCGGGGCATCCAGCCCCAGCGCCTGCCGCAAGGCATACACGGCATTTACATGCATGCCTGTCACGGCGCTTGCCCCCAAATCCAGCGGAATTCGATCTCCCTCCCGATGAGTCAAAGCATAATGTACGCGTTCTCGTGAAGTCACAAAACACACTCCTCCCCCGCGAAATCAGTTCAGCTACATTGTGGAGGAAAACTTACCTTTTGGCTGTGGCCTTCGGCTTAGCCGCCTTTTTCGGAGCTTCCTCCGGCATGCAAAAGTAGAAATACTTGGCTGCTTCGAGAATATTGCCCAAGTTCCGCTTATTCTCGTCAGCAAGCTCTAGGCCCAGGGCTTCCGCTTTCACCAACAGGCCTTCCCACGCATCATGGTCCCATTGACCCTTCTGATCCGCGACAAATTTGCCCGCCAGATCCAACAACTCTTGTAATGAATGCTTCTTCGCCATCGTTAACGCCCTCCTGTTACTCAGGTTATGGTAACCACTATACACAAACCACGCTAAAGACGCAATGGATTTTTCTGTGAGGAGTGAGGCGTGAGCCCGCCTACCGCGGATGAGGCGTGCAGGATTGGGAAACGAGGGTAGCGCCGAAATCCGTTCGGCGGGGGAAAGATGCCTTACGCACGTTCGCCTACAGCGAGCCGGAAAATGCCGCAATCTGAAACGGATTGCGGGGGGGGCTTCAGCAGGCCGCAATCCGAAACGGATTGCGGGGGGCTTTCAGCAGGCCGCAATCCGAAACGGATTGCGGGGGGAAACGAGGATCCAGACTTTGCGAAACGAGGGTGTTCCGGCAAAATATTATTTTTGCTAAAATTACTTATATTGCTATTTTTTGCAATCCAGGGCAGAAACCGTCTTCGCTGCCTTCACAGGCATGATAGCCGCCGGAGTTGAAGAACTGGATAATCCGGAGCAATTCGCTCAGATTGATGAGCCAGTCCTGCGAATTATAATCACTGGCATGGGGCAAACAACTCATATCGCCCGGACCCGGGGCATAGCCGTCTTCGGTTCCGGCCTGACAATGATAGCCGCCGG
>JAKQOG010000113.1 GCA_029565395.1 Candidatus Hydrogenedentota bacterium
GGGCGGACAGTCCGAGCAGGGTGGGATGTTGAGCATGGACTCAGATAAGACCTTGACGGCCGTGTTCGTTGAGGGGGGGAATACGCTGACGATGTCCATCACGGGAAATGGCACGACCATTCCTCCAGTAGGCACACGCAATTATGTTTCGGGGCGCACGGTGGACCTTACCGCAATTCCAGACACCGGCTGGGCTTTTGATCATTGGGAAGGCGATCTCACCGGCACGACGCTCACTGGCCAAGTCGTGATGGATTCCGCGAAAAACGTTACGGCGGTATTTTCAGAATTGCCGCAGGTAACCCTGACCGTTTCCGTCACAGGGAATGGCACGGTTGATCCGGCGGTTGGTGTGCACAGTTACCCACAGGACACAACGTTTCTTCTTCGTGCGACACCGGATACCGGCTGGGCTTTCGATCATTGGGATGGGGATATCTCAGGGTTCGATAACCCTTACATTATGCACATGGATTCCAATAAATCCGTTACTGCGGTATTTGTCGAAGGTGGGTACTCGTTAACCATTGCCACGGAAGGCAATGGAACTACTTTTCCGGCGCCTGGAGTCTGGAATTATGTGTCAGGCCGTACCGCCACCGTGGTCGCAATAGCCAACACAGACTGGGTTTTTGATCACTGGGAAGGCGATGCCAGCGGCACCTCCGGAACAGCGAACATCCTTATGGATGGCAATAAATCGATTACGGCGGTTTTTATTTCAAATATCTCTTACTCTCTGACCACGGCGGTTGTTGGCAATGGAACCATCGATCCGCCTGTAGGCATCTCGTATTATGCGGGGGGCTCCGAGGTAACGATCAGTGCCACGGCGGATGCCGACTGGGTCTTTGACCATTGGGAAGGCGATCTCTCCGGTTGGGTCAATCCCACCGTGATAACAATGGACGCCGATAAGACGGTCACCGCGGTGTTTTCTCCCAAGGATTACACACTGACCATCGCGGTGGACGGGCAAGGCACAACGTCTCCTCCCGCAGGCGCCTATCCAGTGCTTAATGGCCGGGAATTTCAGATTTTGGCGGAACCCCCGGCGGAAGGAGGATGGGTATTCAGCCATTGGGAAGGGGATGCTTCCGGCAACGAGAACCCGCTTACGGTGATCACGGACGGCGACAAGACAATAACGGCTGTTTTCGTTGAGGCTTATGCGCTCTCCACTTCCGTGTTCGGAAACGGCACGCTCGATCCGCCCGCAGGATTCAGTTGGATCGCTGCCAGCACTGAAGTGAACATTACCGCAACACCCGCAGAGGGTTGGACCTTCTTACACTGGGAAGGCGACCTTTCCGGAGAAAATAATCCTCTTACTTTTACTATGGACGGTCCGAAATACATCACTGGGGTATTTGTCGAGATTGTGACCTTTACCCTCACCACGCAGGTGGTGGGTGAGGGAACCGTCGATCCCGCCGGCACGAATTCCTATGTGATGGGTACCTCTGTGGAGATTACGGCGGCGCCGGCGCAGGGTTGGCACTTCGTGGAATGGCAGGGCAATGCCTCCGGAAGTGAAAATCCACTTACCATCCAGATTGAAAATAACCTGACCATCACCGCTGTTTTTGCTCTCACCAACTATTCTTTAACAACCAATGTCACCGGGAATGGTTCGGTTGATCCCGCAGGCGTTACCACGCACCCCTATGGCTCTGATATAACGCTGACCGCCACCGCGGCGGAACACTGGAGCTTCCAGGAATGGCAGGGCGACCTCACGGGCTCAGCCAATCCTGTGCAACTTCTCATAGACGGAGACAAAACCGTTACGGCGGTCTTTGTTCTCGATAACCACACCTTGACTACCAATGTACTTGGAAGTGGCTCGGTCGATCCCGCGGGCGCCACTAGCCAACCATATGGATCTGAAGTTACGCTTACCGCGACTCCGGAGGGGGGCTGGACCTTCCAGGAATGGCAGGGCGACCTCACGGGAAGCACCAATCCCGCCCAACTTATGATGGACGGCGATAAAACGGTTACCGCCGTGTTCATTCCTCTTCATTCCCTGACGACTACAGTTATTGGAAATGGCTCGGTCGATCCCGCCGGAACCACGACGTACCCAGAAGGCACTGAAGTGACGCTGACCGCAGCCCCAGACGGAGGCTGGATCTTCCAGGAGTGGCAGGGCGACCTTACGGGAAGCACCAATCCCGCCCAACTTGTGATGGACGGCGATAAAACGGTTACCGCAGTATTTGCGGAAGAAGTGGAGGGCGAAGGTGTTTCTGAAGGCGCTGAGGAAGGCGAAGGTGCTATGGAAGGTTCCGTAGAAGGCGCTGAGGAAGGCGAAGGTGTTGTGGAAGGTTCCATGGAAGGTTCCGTGGAAGGCGTTATGGAGGGTGAAGGAGCAGTAGAAGGGGAGGGCGAAGTCAACGATGGCATCCACTCCGCCGATCAAAACGGCGATCACCAAGTGAATCTTTCAGAACTGTTGCGCGTGATCCAGTTTTTTAATTCCGATGGATTCCATTGCGAGGCAGGCACGGAAGATGGATATGCCCCCGGACCAGGTGATACTTCCTGCGCCCTGCACGACAGTGATTACAACGCTCAGGATTGGCGCATCAGCCTGTCGGAATTACTTCGGGTTATTCAGTTCTTCAATTCCGGCGGCTACCACTATTGTCCCGGAGAGGACACCGAAGACGGCTATTGTCCGGGACTGGCATAATCCCGTTTGGATACTGCTACAAAAAAGGCCGGGACTACTGAGTTCCGGTCTTTTCTTCGTGAAAATGCTGGGGTAATGGTTATTCAGGCTTGGAAGGTTTGATGAAAGACACAGTCGCGCTGAATGTTGAAATTACGTCACCGGCTTTCCAGGATTTCTGTCCGCGTGAGTAATTCAAATACAGTTCATCGGTGTACCGGCATCGGTCGGCCTTTGTTGCGCCGCAATAGTGTATATGCAAAGGTTTTGTGCTCCGGATTTGCATCCGGTCATCCACTGCTAATGTGTTCACTTTCGCTTGACATTCTATCCCTGATCCTGAGGGTATGACGTATGATTTCCCATCCAGGGAGAGCGAACGCTCGCCGCGCTCATAGATCCAATGGGGATTATTCAAAATACCGATCAGGCCCGTGGCAATTTCTTCGGATTCCATATCGCTGTGCGCCATCAGCTTCTCCGAAATTTTCCAGGAGCCGTCCTGTTTGGAGCGAAACGTCATGATAGCATCGATGATCCCGCCATAATCCGCTTCTACCTTGACTTTGAAACCCCGTGACGTATTGTGGACGTCGGCCGAGCGCAAATGGGGGGATAATTCATCTTCTTTCCCGGAGATCCGAATATGCCCAAAGCCGCTGAGGGGATGAGGCGATGTCACGCGGTCCATGTCCATCGACACCACCTGTGCCATGAACTTCACATTCCAACTAAACGCGTGTATGGAGGCGGGGGTGCGGTTAAGAATCAGTTTGCCCCCGTCCAAACGGCGGACTCCCTGGCGCATTTCCGGCCGATCCTTGATGGGATTGCGATATTCCAGGGCCAGCCAGGCCATGGCATCGTAGTAGATTAAATCGGACAGGGTAGACGGGAAGAAGTATTCGTCATCCAGAAATACTGTCCCGGAATCAGAACGCGCCTGCATTTTCTCCTGATCGCCCAGGCAGATTTTGGCCATTTGCCAGGCATCCGGGTCTCCTGCCTGGGAAGCCATCATCGTATGCAGAAAAAACCATTCCGGGTCGCGCATCAGTTCCCAGTCCTGGCCATTGGGATACAGGAAGCCGCCCCCCGGCAATGCAAACCATTTCAAGTTTTCATAAATTTCCGAGGTGTTATAAAACACCGCCTGCGGCGCGGTGCGGCCGCTCATCCGGAAATCCACCAGGCACGCCATTGACAAGGTAAAACATGACATGTAATCGGGGTGCACGCGCCCGTGATTCTCTACCGTAAAATCGTCATGGATATTTGCCCCTGTAAATTGTTCGCATACCGGTTTTCCGTCAACGACCCGGTATTCAGATTTATCCGCGGGCCGGAGATACGAGGACAGCGCCCATTTCTGGAACGCTTGCTCCCAGGCAGCCCGACGCGCGTCTTCCGGCATGAGCGTCACCGCCACGGACAGGATCTGGCTGTTCCAGGCATTCTCCTCGGATTTGGTGTCGTTGTCGATGGCGCTGGGCGGTGTTGTTGCCTCGATGCGGTCCGCTTCATGCGCCACGACTTTGCATACGCCCTCGCGCACATCCGGCGGGAGATCCGCCCAAATCCACCACGCACCCCGTCCAAGCATATGTGCCCAATGCGCGGACTGCCATTGGCTGCCCCATTGTTTTCCATTGCTGGCGGTTCTGTTCCCCGTGAGGTGGATTGCGATCAGGTAGCGCATCATCGGCAGGATTGTGCCGTTTAACAGAGTTTCCTTTGAGACACCGGTGATGTTTTCATCATAGGGACCGAAACGGCAGAGGAATGACAATCCGATCACGGCGCCGGTATTGGGTCTGATCCAGTGTTCTTCATGCTTACTCTCCGTGATTAGTTTCAGTGTGGGATCGCCTTCCCAAAGGTGCACCTTCGTCAATACGTTCCGTGCCTGCTTCTCTATAGATTGATAGATCCGGGATTGAATGTCTTTTACATCGGAAGGGCCCGTTCCGGGCGTTTGAGGCGGTACAATGGGCATTACCCCTGCCCAAACGAATCCCTGCATCATCAGGCACACACTGACCGCCGCCAACATCCTGTATATGCCCTTCCGACTATTCATAACTTTAGCCTTTCATGCAAAATCATGGTTGATGACATCAGTATGACACAAAGCCTGCTTGGATGTTGAGTAAAATGACCCTGGCACGGCATTTTTGCCCTGATTTCTCACTATCATCATAGCAAGCATGTTATTGCGAGACCCCCCACCTCTTTCAGCGGCGATTCGTAGAAGAAAGTAAAATGCGAGGTTGGGAGGGCGAGGTTTATCCACCGTAGGAGGGCTCCTGCCGAGCCATAGGATAAAAATGCCTTGTCGATCTTGTTTTTTCGGCTTCGGCAGGCGCCCTCCCAATACCTTATCCCCGGAGCTTTACACTCTCATGCATTTAACATTTTCAGGACGATGCATGCTTGACACAACGTGCACCGTATTTGTACGATTCTGGTGATAATGAAGTGGTGGTTTAAGGTTGGGCAAACAGAGGACTGGTTGCCATTGCTGTTTTGAGCGGATCAGCCAAAGGAGGACGAATGTATTATCCCCGAATAATGGTTTTTTCGATGCTGTTGTTCGCAAGCGCAGTGTGCGCTGCTTCCGGCGGCGACCCGTTGCAGGAACAATTCTTCTCTGACATGATGCATTTGAGCGATGGACATTCCGCGCGCGTTTCCAGTTTCGATACTACGGGCGGTAATATCGACTTTAAAAATATCAAGAGCGGCCATACACTGGAATTGGCTGATATCGAGGGCGCGGGGTGCATCCGCCACATCTATTTCACGCTTATGGCGCCCCCACATTATCTCCGCGATCTTGTCCTGCGGATGTATTGGGATAATGAAGCTACCCCGAGTGTGGAAGTGCCCTTTGGCGATTTTTTCGGGCTGGGCCACGAGCGCAATCACTTCTTCCGCTCCCTGATGGTCACGGTAAATGAGGGCGCGGGCGGCATTGCAGGCACCATTGGCTTCAACACCTACTTTCCAATGCCTTTCCGCAAGGGCGCGCGTATGACCCTTACCAATCAGGGCCCGCATACTGTCGGTGCGGTGTGGTATCACATCGATTATGAAAAACTTAAAAAGGTGAACCGCGATGTGGGCTATTTCCATGCCCAGTGGCGGCGCGAAAATCCCACCGTTGCCATGGGCGACAAACCGAACGTGACCATCCACGATGGCAAGAACACGGATGGCAGAGAGAATTACGTTATTCTCGATGCGCAGGGGCGCGGCAATTTCGCGGGCTATTTTCTAAATGTCGATAACCTCGCGGGAGGCTGGTACGGCGAAGGGGACGATATGATTTTCATTGACGGCGAAGGCTGGCCACCCTCATTCCATGGCACGGGCACCGAGGAAATTTTCGGAGGAGGCGCTTGCCCGAATACCGAATACGCCGGCCCCTATACCGGCTTTTTTGTTGTTGGCAATCCGGACTTCCAGGGCAAGGTCTCGATGTACCGCTGGTATGTCACGGACCCCATCCGTTTTCAAAAATCCATCCGTGTGACCATCGAGCATGGCCATGCCGACAACTTTGCCAACGATTACTCCAGCACGGCATTCTGGTACCAGGCCGAACCCCATGCGCCATTCCCGCCCCTGCCTCCTGCCAAGGATCGTCATCCGCACGAAGGCAATGACCCCTACGACAAAGCATATATAACGTTTTTCAAGGCACAGGACGCCTTGAACCGGTTGCAAGCATCCCTTCAAAAGAGCGGTATCCAGCTTACACCGGAATTCAACGATGAAGTCCATGGCCGTCTTGCGCCCGCCGCCAATAAGGCCTTCGAGGCGAAAGATTACCCGGCCGCCCTTGACAACTGGGGTAAAATGATTGGCATGATCGATGCCTTTATTGCCGAAAATACTCCAAAGGATGCCCAAAAATAATTCTCCGGAGGAATAGCGTATGCCACAACCGCCTATTCTGCCAAAGATTGACTGGGAAACCGTATTTGAATCGGGTCTCGACTATTTAGAATGGATCGAGGCTGGCGAGTCTCCAGAAAATCAGGATAAAATGGAGAATATCCGGCAATCCTTGATTCTGGAGCCCCAAATAGCGGCGTTTCTCGAAGCGTTGCCATGTCCGATCCATGTGGTGGCCATTGCCGAGGATTGGTGCGGCGATGTGGTACGGCATGTACCCGTTCTGGAACGGCTTGCGGAAACAGCCCCGAACCTCAAAGTCCGGTACATCAGCCGCGGCCAGTGGCCTGAGGTGTTCGTGCGTTTTCTGACCAATGGCGGAGAAGCCATTCCCAAATTCATCTTTTTGAATGAAACGTTCACGGAATGCGGGAATTGGGGGCCCATGCCCCGTCTCTGCGGCGATATTATCGCGCGAGGCAAGGCCTGCGGCGATATCGGCGCAGCGCGAAAGAAAGTAAGCGGGATCTACGAAGCCGATCACAATAAACGCCTGGTTCTGGATGAACTCCTGCATCTTATCGACATTGCCTCCAGCCGCGAACCATAGCCAGGGTTGAGCGCGCCTGTCTTCCCAAGTACAATTCTTGGGGCAAGCAAAACCGCGTACAGGCAAAGAGAGGAATGAAACGATGGCTATTGCAGCACTGGTTACAATTGTCTCACTTGGATTAATGTTTGTGGCCTCCGCCGCCAAACAGGAATTCCTCAGCGGTGTTCTTAAGATGGTGGCCTCCACGGGCTTCTTGGCGCTGGCGGTGCTCGCGGGGGCGTTGAATTCCTGGTATGGCATCGCAGTTCTCATCGCTTTGTTCTTCTCCTGGTGGGGCGATCTATTGCTCATTTTTCGTCACCAAACACTTTTTCTGCTGGGACTGATTGCTTTTTTCCTGGGGCATCTTGGCTTCGTTGCGGCCTTTCTGGTGCATGGCGTGCATCCGGTTTGTCTTTTGGGCACGCTGGTGGTGTTGAGTATCCCCGCCGCCATCGTACTCCGCTGGTTGAATCCTGGTTTGGGGGATATGCGGATGCCTGTCTATGCCTATATTACCGTTATTTCGATCATGGTGGCCTGTTCCGCGGGAGCCGTGGGCCTTGGCGGTATATGGTTCATGACCCTGGGTGCGGTGATGTTTTACTGCTCCGATATCTTTGTGGCGCGCGACCGATTCATCAAAGCAGATGGTTGGAATCGCTGGCTGGGCCTTCCCTTGTATTACGGCGCTCAACTTCTAATGGCGTATACCATCTGGTTTGCAGGGGCCGGCATTTAAAGACGGGTGCCGGATCTGCTATACTACGTGTTGTAAATATTGCAGCGCGCCTGTTCAGGCGCGTTGTTCTGTGTTGGCGGTTACCCTGGGAAGAACGTCATGAAAAAACTCTATGTCTCCCAGGAAGGCCTGGAGAAAATGAAGGCCGACCTGGAAGCCTTGAACAAACGACGGCTTGTAGTCGCATCGGCCATCGAGCATGCCCGGTCCTTGGGCGATCTGAGCGAAAACGCGGAATACCACTCGGCCAAGGAAGAACAGGCCATGGTGCATGCCCGGATTAAGGATCTGGAAGACAAAATCACCCGCGCGGTGCTCTTGGATAACCAGGAAATCGACGCCAGCAAGGTGTATTTGGGCGCACAAGTCCGCGTCTTGAATAAAAAAACCAGCAAGGAAATGCTCTATACACTAGTCAGCCCTGTGGAAGCGGATTTACCCAGCGGCAAGATTTCGGTACAATCTCCCGTGGGCAAAGCATTGTTGGGGAAAGCGGTGGGAGAACTGGTGGTCGCCAAAACACCGGCGGGCGACCTCGCCTTTGAAGTGCTGGAAATCAGCCGGTGATTGGTCCAACGCCCTCGTCCCGGAAGAAGGAGGCATATGCCGAAGCGGACGGATATTAAAAAGATTCTGCTCATCGGTTCCGGCCCGATTGTCATCGGACAGGCCTGTGAATTTGACTATTCCGGCACCCAGGCATGCAAAGCCCTGCGCGAAGAAGGCTATGAAGTGGTGCTGGTCAACAGCAATCCCGCCACCATCATGACCGACCCAGACACCGCCGACCGCGTCTATATTGAACCGCTTACCGTCGAATTTCTGGAACGTGTCCTGGACCGTGAGCGGCCCGACGCCTTATTGCCTACCGTTGGCGGTCAAACAGGGCTAAATCTGGCTGTAGCGCTCGCGGAACAAGGCATTCTGGATCGCTACGGTTGCGAACTCATCGGCGCGAAACTGCCCGCCATTAAGAAGGCGGAAGATCGCGGCCTGTTCAAGGAAGCCATGCTGCGATGCGGGCTTGACGTGCCGCGAAGCAAGGTTATCCACTCCCTGGATGAAGCCCATGAGTTTGGCGCGGAGATCAATTATGCCGCCGTCATTCGCCCGGCATTTACCTTAGGGGGGTCCGGCGCCGGCGTCTCTTTCAATAAAGAAGAATACGGCAAGGCGGTGCAATTCGGCCTGGAATGCAGCCCGGTCCACGAAGTGCTGGTTGAGGAATCCCTCATCGGATGGAAAGAATACGAACTGGAGGTGATGCGTGACCTCAAAGACAATGTCGTCATCATCTGTTCGATTGAGAATATGGATCCGATGGGCGTTCATACGGGTGACAGCATTACTGTAGCCCCGGCGCAAACGTTGAGCGACAAGGAATATCAGATCATGCGCGATGCCGCCATCGCGATCATGCGCGAGATCGGCGTGGATACGGGCGGCTCGAATGTGCAGTTCGCCAATCATCCCGACACCGGGCGTATGGTGGCGATTGAAATGAACCCGCGCGTGTCACGCAGTTCCGCGCTTGCCTCGAAGGCCACCGGATTCCCTATCGCCAAGATCGCCGCAAAGCTGGCCGTCGGCTATACCCTTGATGAAATCCCCAATGACATTACCAAGGTGACCCCCGCCTCCTTCGAGCCGACGATTGACTATGTCGTCACGAAAGTCCCGCGCTGGGCCTTTGAAAAATTTCCGGGTTCGGAACCTGTGCTTACCGTGCAAATGAAAAGCGTCGGCGAAACCATGAGTATCGGCCGGACCTTTAAGGAGTCCCTCCAGAAAGCCATTCGCGGCCTGGAAATCGGACGTCACGGATTCGGCGGAGACGGCAAGCACAAGGCTCTCACGGGCAATCCCTGGTCAAACGAAGAGAAAGAGGCCCTGCTCAAAGCAATCCATATTCCCAATCCCAATCGCGTGCTGCAAATTGCACAGGCGTTGCGTCTGGGCGCGGAAGTGGATGACCTTTTCGAAATTACGAAAATCGACCGTTGGTTCCTCCGGCAAATGCGTGATATCGTCCTTGAAGAGACCGTCCTGAAATCTTCCAAGCCGAATGATCCCGCTGTATTGCGCCGTGCCAAGCAATTTGGCTTTAGCGATCACCAATTGGGCCTTTTCTGGAACCTGCCGCCTCTGAAAATCCGCGCACTGCGCAAAAAACACGGTATCGTGCCCTGTTACCGGCTCGTGGACACCTGCGCGTCGGAATTCGAGGCCTATACCCCGTATTATTATTCCTCCTACGAGGAAGAAAACGAAGTGAAACCCGCCGCCAAGCCACGCATTGTGATTCTGGGGGGCGGCCCCAACCGCATTGGTCAGGGTATCGAATTCGATTACTGCTGTGTGCATGCCGCTTTTGCGCTGAAAGAGGACGGTTTCGAGACCATCATGGTCAATTGCAATCCCGAAACGGTTTCTACGGATTACGACACTTCTGATCGGTTGTTCTTTGAGCCGGTGACCTTTGAAGACGTGATGAACATCGTGGAAGAAGTGAAGCCGGTGGGCGTGATTGTGCAGTTCGGCGGGCAGACGCCCCTGAATCTTGCGAAACAACTTGAAGCAGCAGGCGCACCCATCATTGGCACCTCCCCCGACAGCATTGACCGGGCGGAAGACCGCAAACGCTTCCGGGACGTCGTGGAGAAGCTCGATCTGCTCCAGCCCGCCAATGATACCGCCAGCTCGTTCGAAGAAGCGGCAATGATTGCGGAACGCATCGGGTATCCCGTGGTGGTGCGGCCCTCATTCGTGCTGGGCGGGCGGGCCATGGAAATTGTATATGATCGCGAGGCGCTTGAACGCTATATGCGCTTCGCGGTGGAAGCGTCCCCGGAACACCCCATTCTGATCGACAAATTTCTCGAAAATGCCATTGAAATAGACGTGGATGCCATTGCCGACGGTGAAACGGTCGTAGTGGCGGGCATCATGCAGCATATCGAGGAAGCAGGCGTGCATTCCGGCGACAGCGCCTGTATTCTGCCGCCCTATGATCTCCCGCAAGATATTATTGAGCGAATCAAGCAGCAGACCCGCGCCCTTGCTCGTGAACTGAATGTGGTCGGCCTTATGAACATTCAATATGCCGTGCGCGACCACGATATTTATCTGCTCGAAGTGAATCCGCGCGCTTCCCGAACGGTACCCTTTGTCAGCAAGGCCATTGGCAAGCCTCTGGCGAAACTGGCGGCGCGCGTAATGGCCGGGAAAAAATTGGCGGAACTCGGACTCACGGAAGATCCGATGCCGAACTATACTTCCGCAAAGGAAGTGGTGCTTCCGTTCATTAAGTTCCCGGGCGTGGATATTCTGCTCGGACCTGAAATGCGTTCCACCGGCGAGGTCATGGGCATCAACCACAGCATGGGTCTCGCGTTTGCCAAAAGCCAAATCGCCGCAGGGAATAGCGTGCCCCTCAATGGAACGGTTTTTCTCAGCCTGAACAACCGGGACAAGAAAAACTTCGGCACACTTGGAAAGGAACTTGCTGATCTGGGATTCAAGATTATGGCCACACACGGAACCGCCGCCCTTCTCCGTGCTCAAGGCATCGAAGTACAGGAAGTGTATAAAGTGGGCGAGGGTCGCCCGCATATCGTGGACCGCATGATCAACGGCGAGGTGAACTGGATCATCAATACCCCGCTCGGCGGCATCTCCAAAGCCGATGAACGGGCCATCCGCCGGACCGCCATCGAACGCGGACTACCCATCATGACCACGCTCGCCGCGGCACGCGCCGGCTTGCAGGCCATTTATGCCCTGCGCAAGGGCGGCATGGAAATCCGCTCCCTCCAGGAACTCCACGCCGGCCTCCGGAAATAAAACACTTCCACTGGCAGAAAGCGCGATTGTGATCCCGGAAAATGCCGCTGCACATGAAGTAACCTATAAAACCGTGTATACTTTAGGCTGATGTTGTACGGGGAATCGGGAGACGGAGCATGAACGGAGCATCCGCATGTAAACAAGACGGGGATGCTCTGCCGGAAAAGGAAAATAAATCCGGGGAACATGCCGGGACAAAGGCTTCGCATTTCTCCCGCCTGTTTGCCCGCCCATCGTTGTTACATTTGGTTTTCGGGGGATTGGTCTTCCTAATCGCATTTGGAACCGCACTAAATTATTTATTAACGGTCGAGTATCAATCCCATTTTGGGTCGAACTGGTTTGCACCGTCCGTGATGATTGTGGAGGGATTTGGAATGGTTAACCCAAATCTTTCCCGAACGCCCAAACTTGCCAACTTCCTCGCTGGAAAAAGTCCCACTTGGGAACCGGAAGGGGAACGGGCTAACCTCACCGGTGGTCCGCTGCACTGGTTTCAACGGGATCACCCCAATCTGATCTACTCCGTGGCGCTATGCTGGCGGTTTTTCGGATATTCCTGGAAGGCGTTGATCCCGTTGCATGCGCTCATGTTCGCCCTGTCGGTGATGCTGGCTTTTGGTGTGTGCCTGCTGGCGATGCCGCGCCCCATCGCGTTTCTAGCCGCTCTGCTGTTCATGCTCAGCCCGGCCCACCTGCAGATGATCCCGGATCTGCGGGACTACAGCAAAGCGCCTTTTATCCTCGCCATGATCCTGGCCTGCGGATATCTTGCGCGGGAACCCCGAACAGCGTATCGCGTTCTGGCGGTGGCCGCCGCAATTGGCGCATGGATTGGCTTGGGGTTGGGATTTCGATTGGATATGACAATCTGTATCCTGCCGGCCCTTGTCACGCTACTGTTCTTTCTTGGCGGAACATGGAAGCGGCGGTTTGCCTTGGGACCTGCCGCGGCGGCGCTGTTTGCCGTGGCGCTGCTTATTACCGGAAAGCCGTCCATCGATATCATGCGCACGCATGGCACGATGGCCTCGCATAACATCGGCGGGGGGCTGTATTGGCGCTTTGACGAAGATATGGGCCTGCGGCCAAGCTATTACCGGATGCTCTACCGATTTAATGATCATTACATCTTTGAGACCTCCTCGAGTTTCTACCGGCGCACCTATGATCCCAAGGCTGAGGTTCCATGGTTTCAACCGGCCTATTTCGATGCCGGCGAAAAATACCTGCGAACCTATGCAACGCTTTTTCCAAGCGATGTTTTGCTTCGCGCGTGTGGCGCGCTGTTGCGCACCGTCGAGAGTTCTCCGGCAACCATTCAAGAGGAATACAAAAGCAACCGCTCTATGGATCAATGCGCCAAGAGGCTGGCCTGGCCCATAAAACTGGTGTGTGATTACGGCCGGTATTTCGCCTTTGCCGCCATTCTGCTGCTGACCGCCCATCGCTTCTCCTGGGGATTGTTCGCATTAGGCGCCTTGCTCTATCTGGGGGGCTACCCCTCGCTCCAATTCATGCCCCGTCACTGCTTCCACCTCAGTTTGATCCCCTGGTGGTGCCTGGGTTTCCTGATTTCCCAATTTCTCATCCTGATGTGGATGCTGATGAAATCATCGGGCCGCGAACAACTGAAAAACGCGCTGACTTCACGGCATTGGTTTAATCCCCCTATCCGGGCATTGGCATTTGCAACGCTAACATTGCTTTGTGTGAGCATACCCATCCTGGTGGCGCATGTTTACCAGGAGGGTGCGGTGCGCGGATATATCGGTGCATTGGTCAATGCGGAACGCGAACCAGTGCCAGTCCGCGAGGAAGCGCTTAATAAGGAAAATCAGATCTTTTTGCACTGTGATACGTTATTCGAGAATCTCTCTGCCGATGCGGTAAAAGCAGGAGCCGCCGCCGAGTATCTCGTGGCGGAATTCGCCGGGCCGCCCCAAAAAGTTGAACTGGGTCTGCGCTATGATGCGGTATCCGCCTTCAAGGATTTTTCCTTCACCATGCCCGTGCGTGTCGAGGGTGGGGGCGCGGATTCCGTCACCCGGGTGTTTTTCCCCGTATACGAACGCATGCAACCCGCCAGCATCCGCCGGCATTTCCTCGGGGTGACTATTCCCCAGACACAGCGCAGGCTGTTGCGCGGGATTTATCGGGTGAAAACCGCGGATGCTTTTCCCCTCTGGCCCACCTTGTTCCTTTCACCACATTGGCAGGAAGAACTGCCGCGCCTCACCCTTCCGTGGGCGCCGTCACCCTATCCTCCATTGCTTAAACAAGCGCTTCAGATCCGGAACCAACCTGCTTCACACTGATACGCCTTTGATCTCGATAGGCGGATTGGTCTTCCACTTCCCCGCCGTAAAATCCGGGAACTCCATGGGATCCCCATGGGCGGTGGCGGACTGGATCGAGAGCGGCACAATGACGCTCCACGCCGCCGCGTCGTATACATCCTGCGGCGTTTGCGTGTTGTTGCGGACTGCCTGGATGAATTGATGGACTGTGATGTAGTCACCGCCTCCGTGCCCCGATTGAATGGATCCGGCGTTGAGGTCTTTCCAGATGGGGTGCATGTATTTCTGCATGTAGGGGGCGAAGGGTTCCCACTGCTCCTTTTGGGGCGAGACATCCTCAAGATAGATCTTGTCCCAGGCGCCCATGCAGATGCCTCTGGTGCCCTGGAGCCGGAAAATAAGATCGTAGGGGCGCGGCGTGCCAAGGTCGAAATACAAGGTCACCGTGCACCCATTTTCCGTTTCAAGCAAGGTAGTATTGAGATCGCCCAGAGCGAAGCGCTGCTTGGCAAGCGGATGATCCGGACCAAATTTTTTCGCCGCGTAGTAATTCAGGCCGCGCGATTTTGCGCTCATACTTACCAGCCGGGTGAAGCGGTCACCCCGGTTGATGTTCATCCATTGAGCCACCGGCCCGATGGGATGCGTGGGATACAGGTTGCCGTTGCTCTTGATGGCGTGCTCGCCGCGCCAGAGCAGATCGCCCTTGCCGCTAATCATGACAAACCGCCCGTCGTGCTGATATCCCGCCTCGGCATGAATAAGTTCGCCAAACACCCCTTCGCGCACCATGCGTAAAATTGCGAGTGCATTCTCAAAGTAACAAACGTTCTCCAGCATCATGCAGGGTTTGCCGGTTTCTTCCGACGTCCGCACCAAGTCCCAGCATTCTTCCACGGTAAGTGCGGCGGGAACTTCCGTGCCGCCATACTTCCCCGCTTTCATGGCCGCCACCATGACCGGCGTGTGCCATTGCCATGGCGTGGCGGTAATCACGGCATCAAGATCATCCCGCGCCACCAGCCGTTCCCAATCGCGTTCGCCCTGCGTGTACAACTCCGGCGCTTTCCCCATGGCTTTCTCTACTATGTCTTTCGCGCGCGCTGCGTGGTCCGGGTTAATGTCGCAAACGGCCGGAATCTCCACGCCGGGGAGTTGCAGCAGCGTATTGGTGAGAAAGGTTCCCCGCGAGCCGACGCCCACCATGCCCACACGGACCGTTTTTACCGGTGGCGTTTCTTGCGCGCCATGGACGTTCATTGCCAACGCCGCGCTTAAGGCCGCCCCCGCCTGAATGAAGCCTCTGCGCGACATGCCGGATTGCATACTCATGCCTGATTCTCCTGTAGGGTAATAGGTTTATAAAGAGATATCGTGGCAGAAACATCCCCTCAGCGCAACAAAAGACTCTGGTAAAGAAAGAATTTATGCTATGGGAGGGCGAGGCTCCGGCCGAGCCGTAAGACAAAACACCCCCACTTTCATATGATACGAAAATCACGATCTTATTTAACGGCTCGGCCGGAGCCTCGCCCTCCCAGCCTCGCAGTTAGAGCAGGTCAAGAACAAGCTAAAAAGGCAACGTTATTCCACGCGGAGTATGCGATTGGCCGTATACTCGTGGCCGAACATGTCCTTCGTACGCACTTCGATCTTGTGCATACCCGGTGTGAGTTCCGCGGGTAATGTTTGTTTCCAAAGATGCCCGGTTTCGTCCGGTTTGGACAGCCCGCGCAGGATGGGTCCAAATTCACGCTGCAGTTTTCCGAGATAGGCATTGTCCACGTTTTGGACCTTGTCCCGTTCCGCCATTAGTTTAACAAACAGTCCCTGCCGGTCATGCAATTGACGATAATACGGATCCAATCCCTTGAATTGAGTCATGGGCGTCCACTTGCCGTCTTCAACACGCATCTCCACCGTGGAGCGGGAAGACCCCGCAAATACGTTGACGATAACTTCGGTTTTGGGCGCATCCGCCGCCTTGATCACTTCCGGCGTGAAAATGTTCATCTGATACGAAGGACAGCGCCGCGCCGCGCGGTAATCCACTTCATAGTGAGACCCGTTGAACGTGATGAAGGAATACCCGTTTGGGACCCCATCCATCATGGTGGCGTGCGGAATGCTTACCTCATCAAAAAAGCCTCCCCACCAACAACCGCACGCTGTGCCATGATTAAAATGATGATGCGCCTCCTTTTGCTTCCAGCCCGATTCCGGACCTAAAAAGGCTTGCCACTGATTATGCGTGTGCGCGGACAGCGAGAACGTATGCGGAAACTCCTTCAGGAGATCGAAGAGCGTTCTGCGGTCTTTAATCTCCATGATCGGGATATGCATCATCAGCACCACCAATTGGCCTTTGTCCAAATGCGCAAGATCATTCTTGATGAATGCCAGTTTTTCCGCGCCCAATTCCGCGTGATACTCTTCCTTCAATGCGTTGTGCCAGATGTCATCCAGCGCAATGAAATGAACCGGGCCATAATTGAAGGCGTACGTAGCAGGGCCAAAATACGCCTCATAACTGTCTTCCGTTGTCCCTTCTGTGGGGGCGTCATGATTGTGATCATGATTTCCGATTACATGCCGCCATGGAACCCCGATCCCGCCAATGCTGCGCGCCATCGGCCCAAACACCGTCAAATCATTAAACACCACATCGCCCAAGGTAACCCCGAACGCCGCATCCGTGCCTTGGAGTTCCTCAACCATGTCATGTGCCAAAAAATCACATTCTTCCTGATTGCGCACCTGGGTGTCCCCCATGCAGATAATCTTGAACTTTTTGGGCTCCTTGTGCCGGTACAGCGGAAAATCCACCGACGCAGGCAACGGCCCTGTGGGCGCGGATCCCGCATACTTCATCTTCGGCGATCCGTCCGGACGGTGAACGTAATAAAACTGCGGCACACGATCGCCAGCCCGAAGCGGACTTGTCCACCCCCGCGGTTTAATCACAAAGATAATCGTGTCATTGCTCACGGGAAGGGTATAGTGGCCGTTTTTGTCCGTGGGGACCACTTCCTGCCCGTTCGAGACCAGCACCCCCTTGAGGCCCTTTTCTCCCGAATCCCGCTGGCCATTGTGATTCTTGTCCCAATACACCACCCCGGTCGCCTCCTGAGGTCCAGCCCAAGCGGGAAATCCAAGTCCAAAAACAATGCTTGTCAAAACCACTGCCAGAATAACTATTCCTCGCATTTTTTGGCTCCTTTTTTGCCCCAAAAGGGTCGATATATCTGCCTAACCCTAACGTTTTCGAGTATTTAGTGCAACTTTTACCTAATGGCAGGTCTTTTTTTTGCGGATTTGCTTTTTTCCGGGAAGTATGGTATTTAGTAGTTAGAAGCCCTTGATGACGGCGGTGCACACACGTTCCGTAGCATACATCGAGTCAGTTTATTAGCTTTTCATCTCCTCCGCCGCAGAATCGAGGGCTTTTCTTTTGAGAGTCTTCCTTCAGGGAATCGACTCGCTTACTTTCCCCCTCCTGAGTCTGGTATGATCCCTGTCTATCAAGGAAGGAAATATACATGAAAAAATGGCTAAAACGGCTGGCGATTCTTGTGGTTATTTTGATGGTCCTTCTCCTCCTGTTCGTATTTTCCGTCTGGAACGGGACCTTCCAGTATTCCATGGCCTCTGCCTTGGGCTCGTTTGGAAACCCGTATTTCAATGCAGACCAGTATTCGGGCGAAAAAAACTGCGATAGCGCCGCCCAATGCGCCAGCGGACCAATACGGGTCATGACGTACAATGTCATGTGCCGGGTCTGCGATAAAAATCGGCCCGAGTTCGACCCTTGGACGGAACGGCTCCCCTACCTCTGCGAACGTATCGCTAAATACGACCCGGACTTGCTGGGGATGCAGGAGTTGGGCGGCTATGCGGACCTGGAAGACTTCCATAAGGTTTTCCCCCAATATGACTATGTGACGTATACGTTCGGGAAATGGGCCTACGGCGATTGCGCCCTCTATTACCGCAAAGACCGCTTCGAGGTCCTCGATTCAGGACAACTATGGCTTAGCCCCAAACCCACCCTCCCCTTTGCAATAGCCTGGAAAGCCTCCATGCCCCGGTATGTAAACTGGGCCTATATGCGTCAAAAGAAGGATGGCTTCCAGTTTCTGTATCTCAACACCCATTTCGACAATGCCGGTGTGAATAAGGAACCCGCGGCTGTTTTCTTTGCCAAAACGTTCAACCCCATTGCCGCAAAAATGCCTATGATCGTCACCGGCGACTTCAATACCAACAGCACCACACAGCGGTATAAAAACCTGATGGGCGAAGGGCTTGGTAAACTGGAAAATACCTACGATCTCGCCCAAACCAAGGAACTTCTGGACGCGGCCTCCAAAAAAGAATTCGGCCGCGAGATGGATGGCGCCGACAATCCTGAAAAGGCCATCGACCACATTTTCGTGGCCGGTCCGGTGAAAAAAGAGGTGTTCCGATGGGTCCTCGATTCCTCACTATATGATTCGGATACTAAAAGCCCCTCCGATCACCCTTCCGTCTTCGCTGAGTTTAATTTAGTCCTCCGCCCATAAAGAGAACCTTATGGGGAACCCTGGACCCCTTTTATAAGGGACCGTTCTCATGTGCGATACAGTGGTCATAGTGGAACAGGGGCGGGTTCTTTTTGCAAAGAATTCCGACCGCGATCCCAACGAGTCCCAAGGCCTGGAATGGCATCCGAGGCGGACATTTCCTGCGGGAACCGCCGTACGCTGCACCTGGATTGAAATTCCGCAGGTTCGGGAAACCCATGCTACCCTCTTGAGCCGCCCTTTCTGGATGTGGGGCGCGGAAATGGGGGCCAATGAGCATGGGGTGGTTATAGGCAATGAAGCGGTCTTCACCCGTCAACCCTATGCCAAGTCAGGACTTACAGGGATGGATCTACTGCGGCTCGCTCTCGAACGCGCTTCTTCCGCAGAGGCCGCGTGCGCTCTCATTATCGAAATGCTCGAAACCCATGGCCAAGGAGGTGGTTGCGCGTATAAGAATCCCCGTTTTACCTACCACAACAGTTTTCTGGCTGCAGATCCCCAACATGCGTTTGTCCTGGAAACCGCCGGGAAGCACTATAGTCTTCAGCGCGTCACGGGCGTGCGATCCATTTCAAATTATCTGACCCTTCCGGACTTTGCAGAGAAACACACGGACACACTTAAAACGGCTGTCGCCTGTGGACGTGTCCGGCGGCAACGCACCGAATTTCTAGCCCAACGCGCACACTCCGCGGGGGATCTATTTCAACTCCTTCGGGATCATGGCCCGGATTTAGACGGGCCGAGATACCATTTTTTAAACGGCGGCATGTCCGCTATTTGCATGCATGCGGGCGGCGTTGCAGCCAATGCGCAAACCACCGCCTCCTGGGTTGCTGAATTAGCTCCCGGGAAGATACAGCATTGGGTCACCGCTACCGCCGCACCCTGCCTGAGCCTGTTCAAACCAGTTTCTGTGAATCTGCCGGTTGAGTTAGATCCTCCGGCCCAAGAATATCCCTCCGAGGCCTTCTGGTGGCGGCAAGAACGCCTCAACCGCCTCGTCATGCATTCTCCGCAAAAGCTTCTGCCTCTGTTTGCGGCCCAACGGGATGCGCTTGAATCCGTTTGGCTGCAAAACCCGCCTGATGCTCAAGCGGCCTTTGATGAACATGCCCGGCTCATTGGTGAATGGGCCTCCCGGATTCAGACCCAGCCTTCGCATGACACCCGCCCTTGGTGGACCCGGCTCTATTGGAACCGGAAAAACAAGGCCTGCGGGATTTAGGACGGAACCTTGTCTTGAGGCGCCCGTATCCCAGACACTGCCAGCGCAAACCACACAATGAAGATAAAGAGGGTGTAAATGACGATGTTTTCCCAGAGCGGAAAGGAATAGCGCGTGCCAATGGTTTCCGCCCATTGGCTGCCGATGGGCTCCCCCGCTGCCTGGGCGGCCGCTTTTAAATGGGCGTAATAGAGTGCTGATTGAATCTGAAAATGGACTGCGACACTGACTACTATTCCCCAAAACACATAGGGCCACAGGAGTTTTTTGTAATTAATGCCTGCTTTTCCAAGGCGCGTCCCGAGCACATAGCGATCCACCATCAGCATAAGGCCATGCCAGAGAATTCCCAACGTGAATCCCGCAGCCACGGCAATCGAGGCCTTCTCATGGATATCCGTCCATTCCCATTCCCCAATGACATTGCCATGGGCATCCGGAAACAGCCCCACCAGTGCAATACCGAGGCATCCGGCTAAAAATAACATTGCCCCAATCCCCGCCGCCCATCGCGAAATCACCGCGAAGCAGCGGCACAAAAAAAATACAACGGGAATGGTCGCCGCGCCCCAAAAGACCATCGCAACCGTAAAGAGCCACCATCCCTCCGGATTGTGATATTTTTCGAAACTACCCAAAAAACTGAACGTATGGGTAAGTATGGAATACTGGTTTTCTTTTGGGTAAATGATCCAGCAAATCAGTATCAGCCCCCAGAAAATCAAGGATTCCACGATCAAATACCTTTGTATCTCCAACTTCTGAAACTTTCCCGCCGCCAAACGCTGTATGGTGTTCATGTGCCGCTTTCCCCAGTATGGATTTGAAAAACACGAATGGAACTTACTGGAATCCGTCCGAATACGAAAGGAAGCGGGCCAAAACTGCTTGAATGTAAGCCCGCGCCCACATTGTACTGCATGGTGCTCAACCAAGAGCATCCCGGTACTTTGAGGGTAAATATAGGGACCGCCCAGGGGGAGGGCGACTCCACCACGCCGGTGTTATTCTCTGGAATGGCCACCCAATCACCGTTTTTCATGCTCGGCTTTTCGCAGTCCACCGGTTTGGCTCCTTCCTTTTCCATGTAGTACTGAAATCCCCAATGCCCATAAAACAAAACATTTTCCGCATTCGCCTTTTTCGCCTCAGCAGCTATTTTCCGCGCTGCCACAGGATTGATCCCCGCAAGGGCATAATCACTCCATGAGATGCACAAGGCAAGCGCCGCGGCGGGAATTACGGGCCAGGCAATGCGCCATAACCTCTCCTCTTCCTGCCCTGTTTCGTCCAAGCGCCGGACGAGAAGAATGGCCATGGCGGGGGCTGCCGGAAGAATATTACGCGCCGCCACTGTCCAATTGACAAAGGCGGCGAAGGAAAACACGCCCGCAATCCAAAGGAACAGGAAAAAAGAAACGGCGTCCCGATTGCGCCGGATATCCTGGAGCACGGCAAGGCACAGCAGGATTCCCCCCATGATATATACAGCCCACTGGGCCAGCAGTCCCCAATGTACCCGGTCCGCCCCCATCACCAGCGGCGTCACGTGCCGGTGCAATGCCGTTACAAGCGCTGCCCCGCAGAAGGCGGCGCAAAACGAGGTGAGCAACACACGCCAGGACCACGTGAGTGGGGCAAAAAAAAGCACCGGCGCAAGGCAACCGCCTAAAAATCCCAAGGTGATTATAGGCCGTGTGATAAATCCATGGTTCTCCCGCCAGTTGGATAGCATGGCATAATTGCCCGCCTCGCTCAGCATGGCCTTGCCGTACAAATGGTGTGTATACCATTGATATCCGGCGATGAGAACGATGGGAATAACCATGTACAACAAACGCACATCGATTTTCCTGGCGTGAAAAATAGAATAAATCCCCAACAACGGGATAAGCATCAGCGCGGAGTACTTGGTCAGCACCGCCAGGGCAATCAGCAATCCCCCCAAGGCTAATGCCCGGGAATCCCGATGTTCCCATCCTTCCCGCCACAACACGATAGCCCAGATGAAAAAAGCAAACATCAACATGTCGCTCATGACCATTGTGCCGGAAACTGCAAACACAGGGGAGATAATGGATAGTACGGCGGCAAACAAGGGACGTTTGCACAAGCTCCGTGCGAGATAGAATCCGCCAAGGCTGGCCGCGACCGCCGGGATAAGCAGCGCCAGGTGAATGGGCACTTCACGTTCGCCGAAGAGCCCAATAATGGGAGCGATAAAATAGGAAACGCCTGGCGGATTCATATTGATCTCATGCATGGGCTTCTCGGTATAGGTCCAATAGCAGTTGAACCCGAAGAAGTCCGCTGGGTGCTGCAGGATATGGCGGGCCACCCACAGATATACGGGATCATCCATATTAAATGGCTTCCCCGCAAATGGCACTAGCACCAGCAAGGTTAACCCCGCAACCACGAGAAGCGGGGTGATACGGCCTCCGGCAAAGGACAGGGCACGCTGGTTATTTTGACTATGAGATTCCATGCTTGGCGGAGTATTCCCAAATACGACACAAGAACGATATGCGCCTAATGGTTTCTGCAAAAAGGCTATCAGATTTGGGGAGAATCCTCAAACTCAGGGAATCCATGGCGTTGCGCGTCTATTGAACTTCAAGCCGTCAACACGGTACATTCAAGGCGGCCCTTGTGCGGGAAAACCTGCGAAGGGCGCTTATATTCCATAAACCGCGGCGAGTCTATCATTGAGAAAGACACTATCAAGGGAGCCCATTGCGCCATGAAGACCAACCATTTGATTCTATTTCTGCTCTGCCTGGCCCTGTGCATGCCTCTTGTGCACGCACAAAGCGCCGTCATGAACCAACTTTTTCAACTTAAGGATGCGGCCACCCGCTCGATCAGCCCGGAGAATTTTACCGGCGAAAAGGGGAAGGGCGGCATGGCAACCTTGGAGAATGGTACGGCGGCCCGTGCGGCCCGTGAACTGGGTCAGGGCTGGAAAGTAAATCCCTATATCCACATCGAGCCCGGAACCACCTTTACACTGGGTGAAATCACGGGATCCGGAGTCATCAACCACATCTGGATGACTCCCGTGGGTGATTATCGCCTTATGATCCTGCGCTTCTACTGGGATGGGGAAACGGAACCGTCCGTCCAGGCGCCCGTGGGCGATTTCTTTGCCGCGGGATGGGGCATGGGCAAGGAACCCCGGATTACCTCGCTGGCGGTGTGTGTGAATCCCAGAAGCGGTTTCAATTCGTATTGGCAAATGCCTTTCCGGAAAGGGTGTAAAATCACCATGGAGAACATGGGCGGGAAAACGGCCACCGTGTATTACCAGATCGACCACTCCCTGGAAACCCTGGCGGAAAACACTCCCTATTTCCATGCTCAATTCCGGCGCGTAAATCCTCTGCCCGATAAAGAAGTCTACACCATCGTTGACGGCATCCAGGGCCGGGGGCACTATGTTGGAACCTATCTGGCCCATGGCGCCAACAGTCCAGGCTGGTGGGGGGAAGGGGAGATCAAATTCTATATCGATGGCGATGCCGAATTCCCCACGATCTGCGGCACGGGTGAAGAAGACTACTTCTGCGGCTCCTATGGCTATAACGAGCGCAAGAAAGACAAACGCGATGTATACGATAACTTCAGCAGCCCTTACACCGGGTTCTACCATGTGCAGTACAAGGGTGAACAACGCCGTTTCGGAGAATATCGCTGGCATATTAACGACCCCGTGCGGTTTGAAAAAGATCTGCGCGTGACCATTCAAAGCTTGGGGTGGCAGAGCGAAGGGCGATACCTGCCGCTGAACGATGACCTTGCTTCCGTAGCCTATTGGTACCAAGTGGAGCCCCACAATGCCTTCCCGCCTCTGCCTGCCAAAGATGCATTGGTTATAAAAAACTGAATGCGCTTTTCAAGCGCACTGCGCCGTGACGGCGATGTAAGGAAAAAAGGTTGAGCCTGAGCATCAAACGTATCGTTTACATGATAGGTTTGATTGTGGGATTGCTTGCCGCGGCCGGATATGGCTGGCGCCTGCATCGCGATCCCAACGTCCCTTTCCTTGTCAATGAACAGGGCGCTCAATGGATTCGTTCCGGCGAATATTCCATAAAATCCCATCTCATGGAGGATACGATGTGTATCTTCCGGGGACGGTTTACCGTAGACCAGCCACCCGCTCGCGCTGAATTGGTGGTGCGGGCCATGCGTCAAGCGAATGTGGTGCTTGACGGCCGTACCATCCTGGAAACCAGCGCTGATCCAAAACAATGGAAACAGCCATATTGGGTAGACTTGACCTCAGGGCTTTCATCCGGCCACCATGAACTCACGGTGTTTACCCGCAATAACCTCGGCCCCCCGTGTCTTCTGGCGTATTGCATTGCGCTTGGCCTCGCGACAGGGCCCCAGTGGGAATGGAGCAGTGATGCGGTTCTTTGGTCCTCTGTTGAGCCTGTGGATACACCACATTTGTGGGAGGGTGCGAAACAATTTCCCCGGGCCGACAAAGCCCTTGTCCATTATCTTCCCTTGCTGCTGCCCCTGTTTATTTTCGTTGGTCTCCTGACACTATTTTGGGCCAAACTCCCTGGGCCGTGCCAGGCCTGCGCTTCCCCCGGAATTATCCGTTGGGGGGTGATTGGACTGCTTGTTATTCAGGCGGGTCATAACCTCTTCCGGCTTTCACCAATGGCCGGGTATGACGCCATCGCTCATATCGAATACATCCGGTATGCCGCTGAGAACTGGCGTATCCCTTTGGCCACGGAAGGCTGGCAGATGTTTCAACAACCCCTTTACTATTTTGTCTCTGCACCCCTGTATATTTTGTTTCATGCGTTTTTCTCCGATGACCACACGGAACAACTGTTGCGCATCCTTCCTCTGGCCTGCGGCATACTTCACGTGGAGGTCTGTTTTCGGGTTCTCACGATTCTCTTCCCGGAGCGAAAGGACCTGCAATCGGCAGGGGTGGTGCTTGCAGGCTTTGTCCCAATGAACCTCTATATATCACACTATATTTCCAATGAATCGTTTGCTGGTCTTCTTATAGGGTTGGTTATTTTATTGAGCCTGCGCATGCTGAACAATGAGCCCCAGGTCTCTATTGGGCATTGGCTGTGTATTGGTATTGCCTTTGGGTTGGCGCTGTTGACAAAAATCACTGCCGTGCTGCTGGCGCCGGCGCTATTGCTGATTCTCCTTCGTCCTCTCATTTCTGAGCGTCAGGATATCAAGACGTCAGTAAAAAGCATTTTCCTTCGAGTAATCTGGGTGTTTGGAGCGGCACTGTTGATTGCGGGCTGGTACTATGTGCGCAATTATGCTCACATGGGCCGCTTTTTTGTCGGCGGATGGGATCCCCACCGGGGATTTTCCTGGTGGCAGGAACCTGGATACCGCACTCCTTATGATTTCATGTATTTTGGCACGGCGCTGTTCTATCCCGTCTATGCGAGCCTGGCGGGATTCTGGGATGGCATCTATGCCACTTTCTGGATGGACAGCTTCGGCGGCGGCGTCATTGTGCCCAAGTATTTTACCCCCTGGAATTATGGTGTGCTTTCCGCGGGGATGTGGCTCGCACTTTTACCTACTGCTGCAATCCTGCTGGGGATTGTAATTGCCGCTGGTCAATGTTACCGCAGGGGCCTCACACCGCTGGTTTTCACCCTGCTGATCATCTTAATCTTCGGCGCAGCGCTCGTCCAGCACTTCCTAACCAATCCCAATTATTGCGCGGCCAAAGCGTTCTACTCGCTCGGCGCGTTATCCTGCTATGCTGTCTTGGGAACCGCCGGCTTGGAATTTTTAACACGCACACGATGGTTGAAACCGGTAGTATACGGGCTGCTGGGCTGCTGGGCAGTCGCATCATACATCGGCCATTTTATTCTCTGACGTTCTTCTGTTTTTAGTAATTACTTTTTTCGTGTACGAATTAACAGAACCGTGGACCATTGCCGTGGCACGAGAAAGGCATCCAGCCGCACCACCCAGGCAAGCAGCCAGTTGATCCATTTAAACGTCCATACCATACTACGGCCCGCGGTTGACTTCTTTTTGAGTGGTTTGACACGTTTTTGGCGTTCAAGGGCTGCGAAGCAGTGTGTAAGGATCAAACTGATGATTTTTTCGAGAGGCCCCAGCACTTTTTTTATTTCTTTGGGATGTAAACCGGCCTCTTGAAGCAGTTCGGCCATCTCCTCCAGTTCATAACGCCGGAGATGTTTCACAAAGTAATCATCAAAGGTGAAATAGCATTTCCGGTGAGGAAAAGTGATAACCACATCACCATCCGGAGAAACCATGCGGGCCAGTTCCTCAATGGCCCGTCGATCCTCCGGGATGTGTTCCAACACTTCCGAACAGACGACGCGGGAGAACGACTCGGTCTTAAAGGGCAAACACGTTGCATCCGCCACGACATGGAGGCCACGGGGGTGGATCTGGCGCAACGTTTTCAGTGCGAGAAAGGACAGCTCGGAATACACGATGCGGTCTATATTGGTAATGATGGGTGTAAGGCCGCTGCCCGCCTCCAATGTCCACCCCTCGGATTCGCCTTTCAGCACCTTGTTGATGCTGCGTTTCCGCAGACGATAGTTGTAGAGATAATTTTTCAGGGCAACATACCGGGGGTCTTCAAAAAAGTCCTGAAACCGGTTGTTCTCCTGCATGGCGCGCGTTCCCTACGGGTTCGGAGGAAGTTTAGGGAAGCGCGGCGTTGATCGCCAGCCCAGCCGGGCCAGGCGGAACTCGATCGCGGTCCAGAGACAGCCGAAACCATACTTCACGCTGCGGCGGAAATTAATTGAGGAGGCTTCTTCAAAATAGCGTGTGGGGCAGGTGACTTCCGCGATGATGTGCCCGAACCACAGAATCTGTGCAAGCATCTGGTTGTCGAACACAAAATCGTCGGAGTTCTCTTCCAGCGGAAGCTGCCGTAATAGCTCCGCCGAAAAGGCCCGGTAGCCGGTGTGGAATTCCGACAATCGCGAACCCATCAGAATGTTGTCGAAAAAGGTCAGAAATCGATTTGAGACATAGCGCCACCAGGGCATGCCCTGGCGGCGCGCCTGACCACCCAGGATCCGCGAGCCCAGCACGCAGGGATACAGCCCGTTCCCGATGAGCGCGGTCATCGTGGGGATCAGCTTGGGCGTGTACTGATAATCGGGATGTACCATGATGACAATGTCCGCGCCCTCCTCCAGTGCCATGTGGTAGCAGGTTTTCTGATTGCCGCCGTATCCCCGGTTCACATCGTGCCGGAAAACTTTGGTGTTTGGGAGCGATTGGGCGATCTCAGTGGTGTTGTCATGGCTGGCGTCGTCCACGAGAATGACCAAGTCCACCACCCCCTGGTCCATTACCTCTTCATGCGTTTGGCGCAACGTAACCGCGGCGTTGTACGCGGGCATTACGACGACCACTTTTTTATCACGAAACATGGGGCGTTATTCCTCGTTGGGCATGGGCTTGGTGGTCCAGACGGTGAGATTGGTGAGGTCGCGTTTTTCACGCTGGAAAAGGCTGGCGACAAGAATAATAACCAAGAAAATGATAATATGGCCAAAAAGGCCGGCATAGTAGACGTGCATGGGGTGCACAAGAAAAGAAGAGATACTATCGGGGAGACCTAATGAATTCATGAACCATTCTTTGGTGATCCAGTTCATTTGCAATACAGCCATATATACTGAATAAATCAGTGTGCATACAATTCCGATGGCTACAGACCGCCCATTGCCGCGCTTTGTGAAGAACCCTACCATGTAAATGCCAAAAATACCCCCGCCGAGCAGCGCGGCCAGCTTAGTGCCGGTGTCCTGAAGCGTCAGTTTACTCATTGTGAGAAACAAGGTTGCTCCGCCCATCATAATGATGCAACTTGCGGCCGATATCAGACGCGCCACAAACACATAATGCCGTTCTGCTTTGGTTTTAACCAGATGCCGGCGGTAAATGTCCGTCACGCTGACGGCGGCGATGGAGCTGATGCTGGAGGAAGAGGCGGACATGGCGGCGGAGAGAACGCCGGTGATAACGAGCCCCGCCAGCCCGGTGGGAATGGCGCGCACGCAGAAATACGGCAGGATGGATTCGGCCTTCGCGTTGTTGGCGCCAGTCAGGATGGCGAGGGCCTGGGGGTCGGGATGCTGCTTGAAATAGACGTAGAGGCAGGTGCCGAGGAACATGAAAAAGGTCCAGGTGGGCACGCTGAGAAAGCAGCAGATCCAGATGGACTTCGTGGCTTCGCGCGGATTCTTCGCCGACACATATTTCTGAATCACGTTTTGGTTACTGCTGTATTCGCCGAGCCAGTTGAGCATGCCCAGCACGAACATCATCAAGATGGCCTTGTTTTGTATCGAGAACCAGGGGACGGGTTCGATTTTACCCGTGTCCGGATTCAGATCGCCCAGCATGAATTTCCCATCCGCCATGGCGGTCGATAGGACCGTTGGGATGCCGCCCTCAATGCCATGCAACACGGTGATGATGCAGACGGCCGCTCCGAACCACAAGAGGAAGGTTTGGATGAACTGCGCCCACACGATAGCACGCATCCCGCCTAATACGGTGTACGTGGCGATTACGAGGCCCCCCGCAAAAATACACCACATAGGTTCGGCTCCGGTCATCTGCTCGAACAACAGCGAGACCAGATAGAGAATGGTGCTGACCCGCATGACCTGGCCGATGACAAAAACCACCGCCACATACACCCGCACTCCCGGACCGAACCGGCCTTCGAGATACTCAAAAGCGGACGTGCACCGGCTCCGCCGGAAAAACGGCAGGAAGACTTTCGATGCAATGTACAGCCCAAAGGGCAACATAAAGGCGGGCAAGAGCCGCAGATACGCGGTTTTATAGGCGTCGGCAGGATAGGCTACGACGGTGATGGAACTGATGGAGGTGGCGAACATGGCAAGACCGAGGAGCCAGGCGGGAAATTCGCGGTTGCCGAGGAAATACCCTTCCGTCGATTTATTCCTTCGTGCAAAGATCGGGCCAATAGAGGCGATGGCGAAAAAATATACCGCCAGAATGCACCAGTCAAGGGCTCCAAACTGTGTCATGGTTTCTCCCTTGTTTCCGTCCTATTCATCAATAGAAGCCGATGCTCAAAACGGAGCATGGGAAGCATAAGCGGAATGGCGGGATTATTCAACTTTGTTAGCATCGCTACAAGGGTTCGGAGTGCGGATATGAGGCGTGGAAAATTCGTGATTACAGCGGGACAATTGGGATCTTGCTCATGGGTTGCGGCGGAATTTTTCGCTGTAGATGTGGAGGATGGCGATGTCGGAGGCGCGGATACCGGGGATGCGTGCGGCTTGGCCGAAATTGACGGGGCGGACTTCTTTGAGGCGTTGGCGGCTTTCGCGGGGGAGGCCGGGGATGGCATCGTAATCGAGAGATTCGGGGAGAGGGATGCGTTCGGCTTTCCGGAATTTTTCGACGTCTTTTTCCTGACGTGCGAAGTATCCTTCGTATTTGACGCGGATTTCGATTTGCTCTGCGGTCTCAAAATCGCAGGATTCGGGCGGGGGGGTGAAACGCCATACATCATGGAGGGTGATTCCGGGACGGCGCAAGAATTGGCTGGCGGTGGAGGGGGTGTTCATAATGGGGGCGCCGTGTTCAGCGAGAAATGCATTGATTTCTTCGGTGGGGAGGAGGGTGACGGAATCGAGGCGCGCAATTTCCTGCCGGGTACGGCTTTCTCGTTCGCGCATGCGGTTGAGCACGGCATCGTTTCCGAAACCATAGTGTGCCAGGCGCTGATCAGCATTATCGTGCCGGAGATGGAGACGGTGTTCGGCTCGGGAAGTAAAGAGACGGTAAGGCTCCATGACGCCCCGCGTGACAAGGTCGTCGACCATAACGCCGATGTAGGCCTCGTGCCGGCCCAGATACAGCGGTTCTTCCTTATGCAAATACCGCACGGCGTTTAGCGCGGCATAAAGACCCTGTCCGGCGGCCTCTTCATAGCCTGAGGTGCCGTTGATCTGACCCGCATGGAACAGACCGCGGACACGCTTGGTTTCGAGGTTTGGCTTAAGTTCGGTAGGCAGTACGAAATCGTATTCGACGGCATAGCCGGGGCGTATGATTTCCGCTTCTTCGAGTCCGGTGACGGTGTGGAGCATGGCCAGTTGGACATCTTCGGGGAGGCTGGTGGACATGCCATTCACATAGATTTCGTTTGTAGAAAGGCCTTCGGGCTCGAGAAAAATATGATGGCGGTTGCGCTCCGGAAATTTAACGGCTTTATCTTCGATGCTGGGACAATAGCGGGTGCCGATGCCGTGGATACGTCCGGAATATAGAGGTGATCGGTCCAGATTCTTCTTGATGACTTCCTGAGTGGCTTCTGAGGTGTACGTAATCCAGCAGGAAATCTGGCGGGGGTGAAACGACTCGACGGGGGTTCTGAAGGAAAAGGGACGGGGGTCGTCGTCGCCGGGCTGTTCGGCCATTACGTCCGTGTTGATGCTCCGCCGGTGAATGCGTGCACAGGTGCCGGTTTTGAGGCGCCCAACATCGAATCCCATGCGTCGATAGGCATCGGAGAGTCCGGTTGCGGGGGGATCGCCGCTGCGTCCGCCGTCAACGGAGGTCATGCCGAAATGTAGGCGGCCGGCAAGAAAGGTGCCGGTGCAGACGATGACGGCGCGCGCGCGAATCTCCGCGCCGAGTGCGGTGGCGACGCCTGTCACTTCACCCTCATGCACTAAAAAGTCCACTGCTTCGTCCTGGTGGAGGGTAAGGTTGGGCTCCTGTTCACAGATCCATTTCATGTCATATTGATAGGCCACGCGGTCGGCCTGCGCGCGAGGGGAATGGACCGCCGGGCCTCTGGAGCGGTTCAACATGCGATACTGGATGCCGGTGCGATCCGTGCAGCGGCCCATCTCGCCACCGAGGGCGTCTATTTCGCGAACTACTTGCCCTTTGGCGATGCCGCCAATAGCGGGATTGCACGACATTTTGCCAATATTCTCGATCTGCATGGTCAGCAGGAGGGTGCGGTGGCCCGTGCGGGCGCCGCAGAGCGCTGCCTCGATCCCGGCATGCCCGCCGCCAATAACTATGATCTCGAAATCGCGCATGAACTATTTTTGAGCCTTCTACCTTCTTATTTCTACTTCTTCCTTTTCGCGGGAAAAGAAAAACGGATAGCACTGATTTACAGAGTAAAGCGTATCATATCTCAAAACACCGCTTTTATGAAAAGTGCATTGTCAAGAGGCATCTGCAAAATAGTTTGTTATATTTGATCACGATGGCCCTCATGTATACATATCATTCCCTTCTACGCATCGCAAAATTCAGGAGTATGCCTGGTGACCGATCCGGACCAGCCGATTGTGGTTCAAGTACCCTTTGCCCCTTGAAATTCTGTATAACACTGGGCGTAATAATGGTCCAGGGCAGGAACAACGAGCCAATAACGGCTCGAACGCCTGCGCCCTGCCATGGAATGCTTCCCAGGCAAGCAGCGGATCGCAGAAAATCCATCAAGGAAGGATGAGAGGATGAGTGGTTTGGCAAAGACCGCATGGTCTTGGGAATCAGCGCAAATCTTTCTTACGAGCTTGACGCTGATGCTCTTTGAAATTAATCTGATCCGGCTATTCTCCATCACTGCCAATTATCACTTGTCGTTTTTTGTCCTCGCCATTGCACTATTTGGCATTGGCCTTGGGGGGGTGTACGGCCAGATTCTTCAGCAACGGCGGAAAGACCGCCGTGATTTTTCCGGCATTATGTCTTACCTGCCTGTATTGTTGAGTCTCAGTATTCTTGCGGCCACGGCGGGGCTAATCCATATTCCGTTAAAGGGTTCCGCGGCTGATTCCATGCTTTTTAATGTCGGCGGTCTCCTGTTTCTTTTCCTGATGACCGCCATGCCGTTCTTTTTCGGCGGTCTATTTGTCTCAATGATTTTTGCTTCCTGGAACCATACGGCTGCCCGGCTGTACTTCTGCGACCTTGCCGGCGCCGGCATTGGATGCGTGTTGGCCGTGACCGGGCTGGAATGGCTGGGCGGCACATACATGCCGTTTTTCATTGCATTTATGGCGCTGCTGCCCTTGGGATTTGCCCGGGGGGGAATGCGCCGAAAGACGATCATAGGCGCATGTGCGCTGCTGACTGTGATCCTTGTGTTAGCCGGGGCTAATAACCACTGGGGGCTGTTTCAATTCAAGTCCAAGCAGATACCCGGGCAAGAACTGCTTCTGACCAAATGGAATTTTTATTCTTGTCTTGAATTCAAAACCTGCCCGGAATGGAGAGGCTGGCGGCCCAGTTCCCAGTATCCCGGTCCTTTCCCTGATCATGTTGTCGTCACGCAGGATGGCCGCGCACCCACCTATATCACTCATTTCGACGGCGACTATGACAAGGTAAAATACTTACGGTACGATTTTACAGCCCTTCCCTTCTATACCCTCCCGGCCCCAAAAGCCCTTATCATCGGGGTGGGCGGGGGCCGAGACATCCTGACCGCAAAAATGTTTGATGTTTCGAGCATCACCGGGGTGGAATTGAATCCCAATCTAGTGTCGGCCATGCAGCATGAGTTTTGCGAATATTCAGGGAATGTATATGGACTGCCGGGAGTGGATATTGCGGTGGACAACGGACGCACGTTCGTGCACCAGACGAAAGAACACTATGATCTGATTGTATTGTCGATGACCGATACGCAGCTTGCGTTGTCGCAGGGAGCGTATGTGCTGACGGAAAACTATCTGTATACGGCGGAAGCATTCGGGGCCTACTGGGATCACCTCACTCCACAAGGCGCCTTCTGTACAAATACAGGCCTTTTGCGAGGCGATATGATCGTGCGCCTGGTGAGCACGGCGGCAAGCATGTTGGAATCAAAAGGGGTGGCCGAGCCGGGCAAACACATATTGGTATTTATGACCGATCCGGTGGTCAAGAATGTCAGCAAGGGTATGTGCATGGTGGTCAGCAAGGACCCGCTAACGGCGGAGGCCGTGGCGCGGGGCCGTCTTGCCTGCAATTCCTTAGGCTACAGGCTGGTGTGGTCTCCATTGGAGGAATTGCAGCCTCAGAGCGGCGATGTACACTACTGGTTGTCGGAGAAACTTGCGTTTACGGCACGGCAACCAGAGTTGTCTCCCGAGGAGTGGGCGGCGGGCATGGGATTTCTTATGCGTGCGGATTCACGAGAGGTCTTTATTCGCGCACAGCATATTGATTTGTCCCCGCTGAAAGATGATCGGCCCTATCTGTTTTATGGGACAAAACCCAGCCGTTTCATTCCCTCTGTGCTGAGTTTCCATTATGCCGAACGGGAAGTGGCACAGTACGAAAGCGGGTTTTATTTCATCCTCAATCTTTTTCTTGCCGTATTCACCGGGGTCATGTTGTTGATGTTGTCCCCGTTGGTTCTGTTTCAGCACGCGGAACTCGGCGGGGCGGCCCGTCAACTGCGGATGGGATTCCTTGCCGTGTGTTTCATGGTAGGAGCCGCCTACATGATAATAGAAGTATCCATATTGCAGCAGCTCTTCTTGCTGCTGGGGGATCCTACGATTACGTTTGCGGTCACGTTGGGCGTCATGCTGGCGTTTACCGGAGTGGGGAGCCTGATTTCCGGAGGGATTGCGCCGGAGCAATTGTGGGGATTTTTATGGAAGGCCGCTGGGGCGGTGACGGGTATCCAATGTTGTGCATGGTTGTTCCTGCCGGGTGTGTTCGGTGCACTTCAAGGGGCGGACATGTGGGTGAAATTATCCATTGTGGCGGGGGTTCTGGCCATACTCGCCATTCCCATGGGCATGGTGTTTCCCAGCCTACTGCGTCTCACGGGGCTGAGCAATCTCAATATGACCTGTTGGATGTGGGGGATGAATGGCGTGGGTTCCGTTCTCGGCAGTGTGACCGCCACCATTATTTCCATGAATTGCGGCAACCATGTCACCTACCTGATGGGTATCCTCCTGTATGCGTGCATATGCCTGATAATGGTTTATCTCAAGCGAACGGCTGAACAGCATTTTTCCGTGACACCCGGCGCCACGGCTTAATGATGGGATGAGAAAAACGAGAGGGTAAACCAATACCAGAATGCCTGGATATAGTTGCGGAGCAACAACGGGTTCCGTGCCCGCCACAGTGCACGGGCCAGGTAGCGCGGGCGCAGGTAGTACCGCCGGTAGGCCGACCGGATGATGGCGGAAATTTGCTCCGGGCTGTCATATCCCACGGGAACATAGGAGGGTTGATGCATATCGGTCCCTTCCGGGAGGATGGTGCCTTCACGCCTGGCCAGTTCGGTAAGTGGTGTCCCGGGTTGAAAATGGAAGGGGTAAAATATCATGTAATCCACGTTAAGTTCACAGGCGAACCGGATGGTTTCTTCGGCCATGGCGGGAGTTTCAGTGGGCATTGCGATAATAAAAGAGGCACGCACTTCCAGCCCGGCCTTTTTGGCAGCCTTCACCGCTGCCCGGCTCTGGTCCAGTGTGATGCCCTTATTCGCCACCTTCAGCATTTGCTGGTTGCCGGACTCCAGTCCGAAGTGAATATTATAACATCCGGAAGCGGCCATGCGCTTGAGAATTTCCTCCGAAACCGTGTTCACGCGGCTCTGGACTGTCCAGGTAATATCCAGTTTCTCGCGATCAAGCAGAGAGCAAAACGTATCCATCCATTTGGGGCTTGTGACGAAATTATCGTCCCAAAAAATGATTTCACGAATGCCATAATCACGTTTTAGGCGGGCAATTTCATCAATGACATTTTCCGGGGACCGGCGCCGGTACGGGGATGCATAGAGTCCGCCCTGATAACAAAATGCACACCGGCCATAGGGGCATCCCCGGGCGGTAATGACCGTTGTGGCGGGTGTCCGGCGGCACTGATTAGGCAGCGGGATATACAATTCATGTTGATAGATGGTGCGCAAGGGATGCGGAAAAACATCCAAGTCCCGGGCAGCAGGCCTGGGTGGGTTTGTGACAATGTTGCCGTGATCATCCCGGAAAATGACCCCTTGAACGGAATCACAGGAAGCCTGTTGATCCAAGCGGTCGAGAACTTCCGCCAGGGTTTCTTCCCCTTCCCCCGGAATGAGAATATCTACATGGGGGCATTCACCGAGGATATTCTGCCAGAAAGAGGATACGTGGGGCCCACCCATGATGATGGGGATTTCCGGGGCGCGGTTTTTCAATGCGCCAGCCAGTGCATAGCCGTTTGGAGCAAGACGCGTAAGACAGGATATCCCGACCACATCAGGTTTTTCGGCCAGAATGGCGGCCGCCTCTGTCTCAATATCATGATTTAATGCGGGACCATCGATGAAGACGGTCTGGTGTCCGCGGCCTGCGGCATAGGCCGCCAAATACCCCACCCCCAGAGGAGGAAGAATGCCGCGTTTCTTTGTCCCAGCCCCGCCATAGGACTTAGTCAGCCCATAGGGGGGTAATGCAAGTGCAATTTTCATGGATGATGGTCTATTTCCAGCATTTTCCCTTAAAGGGTTGCGGTTGCAGCTACTTTACGGACCCGGCGGGGACCTCCAGGCGTGTTACGCGCACGTCTTGGGATCATCTTACCTGTGGGATTGGGCGGGTTTCAATGCTCAGGTCCGGGCTGCGCGCCGGATTGAGGTTTGCGGACATACAGGTAGGTGGTGACCCCGTCAAAGGCTTGCGAAGATACACGCGTAAAGTGTGTATCGAACCATCCTCGCAAGTTTAACACAGAGGGAGCAAGTTCACGGGGTTCCCACCAGGATTCCACCAGCCAGACCCGTGGGGCATCCTGCGTAAATGATTCCGCCCGGACCGGTGCGATACCGTAGCGGCTCCAGAGTTTGTCTGCGGGCAACGACGCCAGGAAACCGAAAAGTTCCTCTTCAGAAAGCCGTAGAAAGGCTTGGGGCGCCCCGGGGAGGTAAACGCGGAAAGGCATCAAGGTGAAAGAGCTGGTATGCCCCACTTTATCCCCCGGCTTCCATTGTGAAGCGATATAGGCCGCTGCATCCCGGTTGTCCACCTTATATCGGACGCCCATTCGGTGGGTTTGCATCGGATGAAGGTTCTGAACATAGTAATCGCGCAGCGCCGGGAATGTGAACAGACATATCAGGATGACGATCCCTGTGCGCAGTACTTTGTGTGGCAATGCAACGATGCCGTATGCCACAGTCATATAGACAATCGCGGCGGCAAAAATGAAAACGCGGTGTTCATAAAACGGGAAGTTGCGCATGCGCCAGACGAGCACATTTAGCAAGATCAGAAACACTGTCTGAAGGAGAATCATCAACACGACGCTCTTTTTCCGGCGTAAAGCGAATAATCCGGACAGGAACAACACTGCCGTCATGGCAAAGAGGGGCCAATAGACGAGACTGCTTGCGCTGTATCCCGCAAAAAAGGTTTTAAACGTGATAAAGGCGGTTTTTGCATCCGGACGCACCGACCAGCTATTCAAAGTGATGGAATTAAAAATGAAAGACCACTCATATACCAGCAGGATCATCGGCAGGGTAAAAAGCAGCACAACCGCTTGGGAAAGAGTCCATTTTACAAGTTTTTCCCGGTGCTGAAACAGCATCAACGCAAAATACAGATTGAACAGGAATATGTTCCATACGGAGAAAAAATGCGTGTACATGGAAAGGATCTGCAACAGCACCATCCCAATCCAGTGCCGGGGCCGGTCATTTTCCAGAACTTTAATAAAGCAGTAAAATGCGCCCAGCCAAACGACGAGGAAGTGCGCATACGCTTTTAGTTCCTGGGCATAGTAAATCTGAAACGGACTAATTGCACACAGGAATGTGGCGATAATTGCAGCGGCATCATTTTTTAACAAGGCTTTGCCCGCGCAGTAGGTCAGTGGAAGGGAAAGAATAGAAAGAACACAGGGCAGCAGATGCAACAAGAAATCCGAAGTGGGCGAATAGGGAGGAAGGCTGGAGCAATGGCTTAGAATCCATTTCCATAAGCCTGTCATCGCTATTGGGAGCGGCGGATCGCTGATGGTTTCCGTATTTATAAAATCGAGCGAAAGTGTGAGCGATTGGGATTGGGCGAAGGTGCATCCTTCATCATACCAAAGACTTGGAACCCATAAGCCGTATAGCCGGAGTAGCGCACCGAATAAAATGATCGCCATCAGGATCATGCGATACCCCCGCCGTGAAACCCGAGGCTGTGCGGAAGTGGTATCCATGATGTTCCTTTTACCTATGTTAACGAGATTGTACGCCGGGTGAGCCTGGCGCCCTCCGGCTGCAACGCGGTGATCGCGTCCACGCCACATGTTAACAAATAGCGGCGCGCCTCCGGGATATCCAGGCAGACTTCCGAAACGCGATGACTATCGTCGCCAAAGCAGAAAACAATGCCGCGGTCGCGCGCGGCCTCGGTCAGCCAGGCGGCGGGAAACGGGCGCCCGAAACCCTTACGGTAACCGCCGGTGTTGACGTCAAGAATGCATTCATGTTCGCGGATAACGTCGAGAGCCTTGAACGCCGCGGCGCGCACCTTGGGTGTGCTGACGGATTCTTCGGAAGGCGCGTGACGCCGCACTATGTCGAGGTGCCCGATGATTTCCGGCCGAAGCCGCCGGACCATCTCCGCGACGGTTTCGTAGTACCTCACAGCGAGTGCTTCCACTCCGCCGCAAGCGTCCGCGGCCAGATCGAAATGGTCTCTGCGGTAATCAATGATATGCCCCGCCACCCAGTGTACCGAACCCACCATGTATTGAAAGTTGAACCGCTTACGCAATCCCAGCATAAGATCCGCATAACGGTCCTCGGGGATCACTTCGGCCTCGAAGCCTTTGAGCAGGATAATGCGGTCCGCCAGTTGTTCACGCAGCCGATCCACCGCGGCGGCATATTCCGTGAAGAGTTGATCCAGCGTTTCGACGGTCCAGCCCATTGCGCGTTCCTCATCATAGAGGTGGTGCGGTTCAACCCGGGGCGCATGCTCGGTAATGCCGTACAGGGGGCAGCCGGCAGCAATCGCCGCATGGGCGATATCCTCGAGGGCACTCTCCGCATGGTCGCAAAAGGCGCTGCTATGTCCGCCATGAAGCGATACATTCCATGATTTGTCCGTATGCGGAAATGTGGTATTCATGCTTTTGTATCAAACACGTTATGACTGCTATAATGCCCGCGGAATAAGACTGTGGGGGCGCGGGCCTGCTGATGATAACACGTGCGGGCCGGTGACCTGCAAGAGATGGGTACAGGCGTGGAATTAGTTTCCGAGTTACCATTGTATGAGTCCATCAAGCGGGATTTACAAACCCGCATCGATAGCGGCGAATTGCCGGAAGGCGCCCGGATTTTACCCGAAATAGAACTGGCCAAACGCCAGGGTGTCAGCCGCTCCACCGCCCGCAAGGCCCTGCTGGCGTTGGAACAGGAAGGCTATCTGGTGCGGACGGCAGGCTTGGGCACCTTCGTCAAATCCCCGAAGTCTGCCCTTCAAACCGCCCTGGCCATTCAAACCATGGCGATCACCGTCCAGCACTTGGACCGGTTCAACCATTCCGGCGAAATGGTCCAGGGGTTTATGAATGAATCCGTGGGGCATGGATTCCATGCCATGATCCACCCCCCCATCACAGATAACGCGGATGAATTCGAATATCTGTTGAATGTCCGCCGCAGCGGCATCAACGGATGGGCGCTCTGGTTGAAAAGCGCTTCCGAAAAGAATCTCAGTCTCTTGCGGGGGTTTCAGAAATCGGGGCACGCCCTCGTACTTGTGGACCGCTACGCCCCCGGCCTTGATGCCGATTCCGTCGTGGCGCAAAATGAAACCATGGCGTACCAGCTTACCCGGGAATTGTTGCGCCGCGGACATCAGGACGTCGGACTCATCAACTTCCCGCTGGACTGCACCGTGACTACGGAGCGGCAGAAAGGCTACCAGCGCGCCTTGGCTGAAGCTGGCGCTACCTATGAGAATGATTTGGTGGTGATCGACCAGATTCAGGGCGTTGAGGCCTTGCGAATGCAGATGCTGGGGCTGCTTAGCCGCCGCCACAGGCCCACCGCCATAGTGTGCGCCAGCGCACATCATGCCTGGTGCCTCATCAAGGAACTTGACCGCTTAAATTACATCGTGCATGACGATATCGAACTTGCCTTGATCGATGATAACCGCTTTGCGGAACAATCCGGCCTCAACATTTTAACCGCCACACAGCATTCCTATGAGATGGGCCAGTGGGCGGCCAAGCTGCTCTGGCAGCGATTGGAAAATCCCACTATGCCCTATCAGCACCTGTATACGGAGCACGATCTGAATTTTACGCCAAGCCCATGACAGCGCAGGACCCTTTCCTGTATTCTCCCCTATATCGAATAATGATTAGCAGCCAACAGGCGAATAAACAGCAAAAGAAACTGCATATTTTCTGATGAAAGCCTTTGACAAAGAAATTGTTTCCGGAAATATCTTCCGCTCGGTGTGGAAACAAGCATGGCCCCTGGTGGTGCTGAATCTGGTTAATGGCTCCCACGGCTTTGTGAGTCACATACTGGTGGGGCATTTCGTGGCCGCGGAAAACAACGCCGCCAACGCCGCCATCGGTGTGGCCTGGCAGGTTTTCATGGTTATCGTGGTGTTCGTCGCCTCATTGTTCCAGGGAACCAACGTTCTCGTGGCGCGCTATGCGGGCCAGGAAGACCGCCGCAACATGGGCCGCGTGTTCTATCAAACCTTCCTCTGTTCGATATTTGTGCTCTGCTGCGTCGTGGGGCCGGTGGGATACCTGATTTCTCCCGCATTGCTGAATTTCGTGCGCGCCGATGTGAACGTGCAACACCATGCCCTGCCCTATATCCGCATTCTATTCGCCTGTGGCGCACCCCTCTTCCTCATGTTCATGATCACCGGAGCATTCCAGGCCTCCGGCGATCCCAAAACACCATTGAAGCTGGGCATTCTCACCACTTTATTGAATATTCTTATCAGTTCCGTCCTTATTACCGGCGTGGGACCTTTTCCCAAACTGGGCGTTACCGGCGCGGCCCTTGGCATTGTCGTCGCCCCCCTAGTCAGCGTTGCTATTGCCATATCCTTAATCCTTCGCAAAAAGACCCACATTCCGCCTCCAGAGCGTTTCTCGCTCATCCCGGATTTCTCCGTTATTCGCGTCGTGGTACGCGTTGGGATTCCCACGGGCATTCAAGGCGTCCTGCTGAATATCGCCGGCGTCTTTCTGCTTAAGTACATTGGCTCGCTGGAACATAGTTCCGCCGCGCAAGCGGCCTACACCATTTGCTACACGCAGCTTTTCTCGCTCGTTACCTGGACCGCCTTCGGACTCCGCGCCGCCGCGGGAACGGTCATGGGGCAGAATATCGGCGCAGGCGATCCCGCCCGTGGGAAACGGGCCGTGGCGTTGGCGGGATGCCTGGGTGCAGTTTGGGCCAGCATAATCGGCTTGATGTTCTGGCTGTTCCCCGATGTTTTTTTGAGCGCCTTCAATGCATTTCATGAACCCGTGGCAACATATGCGCGGTCGCTGCTCCATTACCTCAGCTTTTCCGGTGTTTGCTTGGCCGCCGCACTGGGATTAACGGGGGGCATCCAGGGTTCAGGCTATACCACGATTCCGATGTATATCGCTTTTCTGACCCAGATTGTCATTCTGCTGGGATTATGCGCTATCTTTTCCGCATTCGATGCACTGACCGCGGAACGCGTCTGGATGTGCATTCTTATCAGTCATGCATCCCGGCTGGCATTAACCTATGCCGTCTTTCGGACGGAAAAATGGGCGCACATACGCATAGAAATAGAAGATATCAGAACGCCCCAGGAACCAGAAGGAGTCTAATCTCATGATTGACTTGCGCAGCGATACCGTAACCAAGCCCTCGCCCGGCATGCGGGAGGCCATGGCCCGCGCCGAGGTGGGGGACGATGTCTACGGCGAAGATCCCACGGTGAACCGGCTCCAGGAACGCGCCGCGGAATTGATGGGCAAGGAAGCGGCCTTGTTTGTGCCCTCCGGCACCATGGCTAACCTATTGGCGCTTCTATCACAAACCCGTCCCGGCGATACGATCATCCTGAGTGAAGGGGCGCATCCATATCATTACGAGAACGCCGGGCTGGCGCGCGTGGGCGGCCTGCTCACCCGCACCATAGAGGATCCCTTCTGTAAAATGACTGCGGAACAGGTGGCGGAGAAAATCCTGCAAGTGGACGATGCGCATTATTCGCCGACTACGCTGGTCTCCATCGAAAATACCACCAACCGGGGCGGCGGCGCCTTCTATCGGTTTGACGAAATTGAGTCCATCGGACGCCTCTGCCAAAACCGCGGGCTGAAATTGCATTGCGACGGCGCGCGGATTTTCAATGCGGCCATTGCGAGCAATATCGACGCGCAATTTCTGGCGCGCCCCTGCGATACCATCTCCTTCTGCCTTTCCAAAGGACTTGGCGCGCCCGCTGGCTCCCTCCTCTGCGGCCCCCGTGAAACCATCCATCAGGCGCACCGGTTCCGTAAAATGCTCGGCGGCGGAATGCGTCAGGCCGGCATCCTCGCCGCCGCAGGACTCTATGCCCTCGAACACCACATTGACGACCTCGCAAACGACCACCGCCGCGCCCGGAAATTCCGTGCCGCTCTCGAATCCGCCGGGGTCACCTTCCCCTTACCCTCCCCCACGAATATCCTTTACATGGAAGTCCCCGATCCCATCGGCCTGGCCAAACGCCTCCGCGACAACGGCATCCTCTTCAACCCGCCCCGCACCCCCTGGCTCCGCGTCGTCTTCCACCGTGATATCTCCGATCAGGACCTCGACCAGGCGATAGAGATTTTTAAACAGAATCTCTGATAGACATAAAAAGCCACCCTAACAAAAATCATTGCAATATTGGCGGAAACAGTGGTTGGTTCGAATGATGATAGTGGTAAGATATGAGAAAAATATCATCAACGTGAGATCAGGACACAGAGCATTCCTCCGCCCCCGGCTCTGACTGTACTTCAAATCAGCGAAACTGGAGGAGATCCATTACATCATGAGCATTCTGACTAAAAGCTACCTCATAGGCTGTGTTCCCATCGGCGTTCCTGACTCTTTTGTCTACTCCGTGAGAGAGAAAGAGGCTCACCACCCCAGCCTGATTGCAGAAGGCGGCCTTATGTAGCGGCGTGTCACGTGCGGATATTGTGCGGGCTTCGATGTCTGCTCCTTTACTTAAAAGTAGTTCGGCGATTTGGACTTGACCTTCTGCCGCAGCTACATGAAGAGGAGTCCTTCCATATATACCTCTTGCATCATCAACCGGCGCACCATGCTTTATCAGATGCTCGACTATGTCCGCGTAGCCTTTAGATGCGGCTATGTGGAGCATGGGCTCCTCTTGCTTCATGTCGCCTCCCATTAGAAAAGTGTTTATTGGATCTGCACCTTTTTCCAGCAGTATTTCTACCATTTCACTGCAGCCAAAGTACACAGCTACTGCTAGAGGGGACACGCCATTGGCATTAACTACGTTGGGATCCCACCCTAATTCGAGAGAAAGCATTAGCAAACCAGGATTGTTAAATTGAATACAAGATATAAGTTGATTTGCACGTTTCTTATTCCTACGAATAGTGAACCGTCTACTTAACCACTTTCTCATGCTATTTCCCTTTTGGTTTATGTTGGGTTGTTACTCCATGCAAATACACTATAAGGCATCACCACCGTTGGTTTTGCACGTCCATATTTAAGTCAATGGTTTCCTACCAGAAACGCCACCATGGCTTGGGTGCCGCAGCTAAAGCCGAAGGCGTACCAATTGCCCAAAGAGCCTTTCTGGTAGCTGTGCGAATTTCGGGTTCTTGGTCCTGCAGTAATGATATCAAGGCACATTCAATGTCTATAACAGCCTTCTTTAGACTTTCGATTCGTTCTTTAATTATTGTGTGTGCAATGTCACTGAGTGATTTAACTATTTGAACTTTTGTAACTTTTTGCAGATGTCGCAGATCTAAGCCGTAAAGCAGACCTTCAACAATTGGGGTTAACTCCTCTGGATAACTTGGCGACCCCCCAAAGGCTTGTATCCTGAGCCAAGAGTGAATAGCAAAAACTCCCGTGGCTCCAAGCTCAACGGCGTCAAAGGTAGCCTCAATGGGATCACCCTCATGCATGTCTTGAATCAAACATTGAATCTTCTTCATATACTCCGATTTACAATCCATCATATTGATTCCTTTCTATAATGCTCATGAGAATGACACAGAATCGGATTGTTTTTTTGATTTACAGTAATTTAAACCTTTTGCTATCTTTAGTCAAAACTCATAATTTTGTGTAGATTTTTATTTGATGCAAAGGGTTCATGTTCAGACTGCGGGATAAACCAACTCATGTGTGCTGAGTATGGCTTGTTTCCACCAGGGATTCCGCAGGGATTCTTTTTTCACCAGATCCATAGTACACCCAAAAAGGGTCTCCAACTCTTCTTTCATGCTCATCAGGTCCCACAGACTCCACCCTGCTTCAGGATCAAAAGTTATCAACACATCCACGTCACTCAGGGCTAAGAAACATCGCAAAGAAATTTTGTACCCCTTGGTATTCTTGGATTGTATATCCCCTACAGGGAAGTTCGTAGGGGCGGTCCAATACCCAGGGTGGCGCTTCGCGCAACCCTGGGTCCCTAATTTTCCAAGATCGTAAAAAAGTTTCGCACATGGTTACGCTGCCTTGACATTAAGTTGTTTGATGGTGGCGGTTTGCGCGAGAAGAATTGCAGAGCAGATCTGCCTGCCCTTATCGGTGATCCTGTAGCGTCTGGTACGTGGGATCTTGGCGATAAGTCCGTGTGCATGGAGTATCCGCAAACGATAGCTGGTTCTTCCGGAGGCGGCGCGGCGTGTCTCTATGTGGGCGGGGTCTTGGGGAAAGAGAAGGGCGGCGATATCCCTGTTGCGGAATCCATTCAGGAGATACTCCGGGCGATGGATGGCCTGAAGCAGGGGAAGGTCTGCTGCATCCCACGGTCGTACTGCGCGAAAGCGCTTGCCTCCGCGGGTGATGCGTTTGGTAACAGGCCCCAGCAGTTGTGCGAGGGGAATGTCTGTATCCAAGTGGCTCAGGGCATCGAGGTAGCGTTCGTTGGCGCGTTGGGAAACATGGGCGCGCCGTTCCAAGTCCGCCACGCCTTTGCGCAGGGGGCGCGGGAGAATATCGCCGGCTTCCCCGGCCTCTTTTGGCCGAAGCACTTTGATTTCGTGGGGGTTGTTGATCGTGGTTTCCACGCGCAGAATACGGCCTCCTTTGTCGTACATCTTTACAGAGTTGGCGTTGACGCCGTGTTTGATGCGCAACCCTTCGGGGCGTTGCTCATAGTGGCTGACGGCTTCCCCCTTAAACGGCGCCTGCAACTGTTTGCCCAAAAAGCGCATGACGTCGCGGCTGGAGAAGGTCGTGATGGCGCCCCACACCAGTTGCGGATAAATGCATTGAAGGTCCTGCGGACGGTCAAACACAATATCCGTGGCCCATTCCGTTTGATGGGCAAACCAGTAATAGCGCAGATTGCCCAAAAGCTGCTGGTGAACGGGATTGAGCCGCGCCGCGATGGCATTCAATTGTTGGGGCCAATCCAATCGCAAAAACTCGTTCATGAGCGTTTGGGCGCGATGGGGATCTTCCAACCTAAAAAAGCTGTTCTCGTAGCGCGTATAGTCCAGACCCTCTTCATCCAGTCTGCGTCCCAGCCATTCCCGGCCGTTCATGCAGACCTGGATGGGAAACGGATACCAGGTCTGGATCCGTGCATGCATCAACCCGAACAGCGGGTCGTTGAAGTAGTGGTACAGGTGCAGACATTTGCGCAGGCGGTAGACCAGTTCCAGTTTCTTCTCATCCCGGTTGCGGTACATCTCGTATGTCATGCAGGGCTCCACGCATTTAAGAACGCATACCAGACCGGTTTCGACCGGGTGTTCCCGCAACACCTCCCGCACAAGAGACTCTTTGCGCTGGTGACTGGAAGGCACGTAAATCACAGGGCGGTTCAACCGCGTGGCTTCTGCCAAGGACGCCGCTTTCAGGAAGCTGGTGGTCTCTTCGACATGCTGCCCATACAAACGGCGCGGCACATCCTTGCGCGACAAATGCAGCCGCATCCCGTCTGGATGCATGAGCCCTCGTAAAATGCCCCGGAATACTATCCGGTCAAAACCGTTGAGAACCGCGATAGCCTTTTCACGGTACTTTTCGATAAACTGAAGCATGGCGTTTCTCCTTTGTTGTGATGGAACGGATAACCTAGTATATCCGGTGGAGGAACGCCATCTATATTTCACGCTAATCGTTGAGCATACCCAGAACCCACAGGCCGGAACCCGATACCCGATACCCGATACCCGGCACCCTAAACCCCAAACCCCAAACCCTAAACCCAACGAATTTTGGTTGCGGCTACGCCACGATAGGCTGGAATTATTTATCCCCGTTGGGGAATTTGGTTGTGGCCATGCTGCACCGGGCTGGGTTGTTGAATTTCGTTGGAATTGGTGGTGAGATGTTGACACGGGGTGACATTGCATATTTCGGGTGGCGCTTCGCTGACCCTGGGTCCCTAAGTTTCTAAGATCATAAAAAAGTTTTGCACGATGAAGTTGTTGCGAACAGCGTAAAGGAGAGAGTATGAAATCATCGCCCCCAAAGGGGGCGAATTTGAATAGCCGCAGGTGAAACCTGCGGAATGAGTTGTCCTAAATGCTGACCCTGAATGGGTCAAACAAGCATTCGTTTCAACATCTGGCCCCTTCAGGGCCATCCAATTAGGGAAACCGTGATCCGTGGGTTACACCCACGGCTAATCAAATGCCTCCCCTTCGGGGAGTCGTTATCCACGCGTAGTATCGACGCCGTCGCTTTTCCATTCCATGGAATTCAAATGGCTCCCCTTCGGGGATCATTTGTCCGCGAAAATCTGGGTAACCCGTGTATGCCCTCCGCCTTGTTCCTCATAGCTCGGAGTGCGAAGGAGAGTTATCCACAATCTATTCGTTGGTTGCGGCTACGCCGCGATAGGCTGGAATTATTGAATCCCTGCGGGATACCTTTTATCGATGCAAATCGAATTGTGCAATGCGGGGGTGGAATTATTGAATCCCTACGGGATACCGCGTTGCGTTCCAAATTAAATCGGTTCGCGCAACTCTCCTGTGGCGGGTAAACCCCGGGCTGGAATTATATATCCCCGTTGGGGAAAACCCGCAGGAAATAGGGAAACAGAGAGCGGTCGTCTTTTTCCCTGTGTGCGCCGTGGCTCCGTGTGCGATGGATCATCACGCGGAGGCACGGAGATCACGGGGGAAGAGAAGGGATAAATCGTGATACAGATTGCATCGATTGCACGGATTCGAGCATTGGGAAAATGGGTCCTCTGTTTTCAAAGGGGATTGCGGACAACCGAGAGCGATACCCGGCTTCTTCCTTCGCTATAGCTTCGGAGGATACGTCGTCACGCGCTGCGCGTGACTACGCCGTGGCAAGCCCGATAGGGATAGCGATGGCGTTGGATATCCACACCGAAGGTGTATGAGATAGTAGCTGGGTTGGCGCAGAATGGTTCTGCGTCGTAGTGTTCGTGAAATACCGTGAGCGCAGAATTACTCTGTGCTTTTCCTTCAAAATTTCCCTTTGTTATTGCGCAGAATCATTCTGCGCCAACATAACTTCACGCCGAAGGTGTGAACCACGGATTCGTTACTCTGCACATTGTTTCCACGGTATCGCTTTGCACAACACTCCGGTTTCTACGTTCTATCCCGCCTGCGAGGTGCATATAACAAAAAAGGCGCAGGATATATTCCGCGCATAGTTGTACTTTTTCCATTTGCGAAAAACAGAGGCAGGCGTGGGGAATAATTATGGGAATATCCGGGTTTTCATTGAACAATTTGCCTTCGGTTAGAAGGCGAGGAGGTGTTCATGAAAGAGATACACTCTTTAGGTGTTTCAATATCGGGGCGTCTTAGGTGGAAAGGCAGTTTCACACGTTTCCTTTGTCTAGTGGTGGTGTCTATTGCCGGTGTGGCCGCTGCGACGACCCCGGCTACCTTGCCGCTTGATCCGGGAGAAATTGTCGTAACTACCTTTTCCGGACTGCTCTCGCCGGTCACGGGTCCAGGCCCTTATCCTGCGGACCCGGACGGCTTTGTCGTAACGCTGGTGGATACGCGCGTGCCGCCTGTGGCGGGCAATCCGGTTCCCGTAAACGATGTGAACTGGGTGGTGGAACGCACGCACAACGAATTTGCAGCGCCCGGCGATATCTGGAAGGCTGCGAACCTCGGCCAGGTCTTCGGCATCACGCTTGACAATGCGGCCGCGCCGAACATCTATGTGACGGCGACGACGGTGTACGGTCAGTTCGCATTCGGACCCGGCGGACCCGGCGGCGTATATCGCATTGATGGCACGACCGGGGCGATTTGTAACGTGGCCTCGCTTCCGAACGGAGGCCCCGCATTGGGCAACATTTCGTTCAACGGTGACGCAGGCAAGCTCTACGTCACCAACATGGACGACGGGCTCATTTACATTATCAACACGATGACCGGGCCTTGCCCGATGACGGTGCAGCCGCAGACATACGATCATGGCGTACAAGGACTCACCGATGCCAGGATGCCGACCATCCCGGATGATGGCGTCATGGGCAACTTCACGGCGCTGGGCCGCCGCGTCTGGGCCGTCGAATACCACAAATACCGGATCTACTACTCGGTTTGGACAGCGGGCGCCACGGAAATCTGGTCCGTTCAAACCAATGTTTCGGGCATTCCACAGGCGGGCACCGCGCAGCTCGAATTCTCCGTCAATTCGCTTGCCCCGCCGCGCGTGCCGGTTTCCGACATTGAGTTTTCCGTAAACGATGAAATGTTCATCGCCGAGCGCACCATGCCGATGGGAAAGGACACGGGTGCGCTGGATTACAACCAGCCCTGGTCACACGTTTCGCGCGTGCTGCGCTACACGGGCTACCCCGGGCCGTGGAGCAATTTCGCCACCAATGAATTCGGCATTGGCAGCTTCGGCGGCAGCGGATCAAATTCCGCCGGCGGCGTCACGCTGGATTGCGACACGAATGTCTGGGGTACCGGCGACGCGTTGCATTTCTACGGTTCAACGGGCCACACCGACTTGATCTATGGCCTCCAACGGGTTCCGGCGACGGGCAATCCTCTGGATGTCCCGACTACATTGAACAGCTTTGTTATTGGGCTCTTCGGCCCATCGCCCTACACCAGTTTCGGCAAGACCGCCGTCGGTGATCTAGTCCTATACCGCGCCTGCATGACGACTCCCGAATACCCCTGCGCCGATCCGACGTTCACCATTTGCGGCGGCGGCGTTCGCGACGATTTCAACAGCACCAATGGGGACGAAAATTCGACCCCGAGCGCGGCGTTGCTCGCCGCGGCCAACGCGCACTGCAAGCCGCTTACGAAGTTTGATGTGTTCCCCGACGGGCAATGCTTCATCCACACCTTCAGCGATTGCTGCGAGGCGGGGTGCGAACTCGTCAGTGTGAAGCTGGTCATTGGCCTGAAGGCCGCCGCCATTGGCGTAAACACGGCCAATGACACGATCACCATCGGGAACAACGCAACGCCATTGTGGACCGAACCGATTGCAAATCTCGCTAGCAACGGCACATGGCAGGCAGGAACGTGGAATCCCGGCCAGTCGACCACACTCACGCTCGATCTCACCACCCTGCCAACCGGCCCGAATCCCGGTGATCTCTACAACATTCTGCCGGACCTCTCCGACTGCTCTCTTGATCTTATCGTGAGAGACTTCACGGCGGTGGATTTTGCACAGCTCAATCTCGTCTGGTGCTGCGGCCAAACCGGTGAAGGCGAAGGCGAGGGCGGCGGAGAAGGGGAAGGGGAAGGGGAAGGCCAGACGGACTGCATGACGCTGGGCATTCCCCAGGTTGAATGCGAACCGACAGACACCGGCGGCAACGGTTCGCTGGTGACGATTGACATCACGAACTTCACCGGCCATGACGCGCATTACGTGCTCGTGACCCCCCAGAGTCCGGGCGTGACGGCGAATCCACAAATGATCCCGACGCTGATCCCCAGCGGTCAAACAGGCGCCATCACGTTTTCCACCCAAGGCGGCGTGCCGGGCGTTCCTATCTGCGTGACACTGACATTAATTAACGCAACGGATGCCGAGTGTTTTGAATGCTGCTCGCAGGACATCTGCTTTGATGATCCCTGCAATTGCGCGCTCGTACCGGCCGATCAGGAAGTGGCGGAGTGCGATCCGGCGAACCCCGGCACATTCATCTACACCTTCCCGATCTACAACATGAGCCCGAGCATCATCGAGCATGTGTACCTTTTCCCGCCCGCGGGCATAACGATCACGCCGGTCTACTTTAACATCCCGTCGCTGCCGCCCTACGGCTACACGGCGCCGCTGACGGTGACCATTTCCGGCGCAACGCCGGGCCAGCAGGTCTGCTTCACCATCGGCCTGTACGATCAGCACCTTGACTTCTGCTGCGCCTTGGAACACTGCATTACCGCGCCAAGCTGCTGCGAAGATGACATTGAGCCCCCCGTGTTCGACGTGCCAGTCGATCTTGTGACTACCGTGGACTGCGGCGTGCAGATCAGCCTGCCCCATTTGACGGCGCATGACAACTGCGACGGCGATCTCAGCGGCAACATTAAAATCTCCGGCGCGATAGACACGACGGTACCGGGTCTTCAATGCGTGACGTATACCGTCAGCGATTCGCACGGCAACACCACAACCTACAATTACTGCGTAACCGTGTTAAACAACTGTAATGACGGTGGCGGAACACCCATCGACCCGGCGCTGAAATTCCATTCGGCCGATGAAAACACCGACAACCAAATTCAGTTGAGCGAGCTCCTGCGCGTCGTGCAGTTATTTAATGCGGGCAGTTACGGCGCCGCTTCGGGCACGGAGGACGGGTACGCTCCCGGCGGCGGCGGCAAAACCGGCGCCCCGCACTCCAGCGATTACAACCCTTCGGATTGGTCCATCAATCTCGCGGAGTTGTTGCGCCTCGTGCAATTCTACAACGGCGGCGGGTACGAGGCGTGCGCAAGTGATTCATGTGAAGATGGATTCACCGTGAAAAAGTAAGCATATTCCAAAAACGGTATTACATCGAAGCCGGGCGCGATATTCTAGCGGAGTTCGTGCCCGGCGGTTGTATGTGAAAAGCACATTAAAAGAATCTTTATGCGCCACCCGCCAGAGGAATTTTCATGAATCTGCCCGGCATGATGCGTTCATGCGTTCCTGAGTTCCGGATTCGCTTAAATATATCAAATAATAGGTTACTGTCCCTATTTATTTGTGGGAAACGAAGTTCCCCAGCGTTCTGAGAACAGGAGTTTCTCCAGTGGTTTCCGGGAGCGCTTTTTGGGAGGCGCATCGGCGGGATATCCCACGGCCATCATCGCCATTACCCGTACGTTGCTGGGAATGTCCAATATCACCTTGGTGCGTTCCGTATTGATCCAGCCAAGCCAGCATGTGCCAAGACCCAGTTCCGTTGCCTTCAGCACGAGGTGTTCCATGGCGATTCCGAAATCAATCTGGTAATACTCTATGCCTGTAATTCCAGCACCGATTCTGTTCGTCACAATATCCAACTGTGCGCAGCCTACCAGGAGAAGCGGGACCTCGCGGACCCACCGGTTGCCGGCAACCGGTCCCATGGCTTCTTTTGCGAGGCGTTCGATGGTTGATCGGTCCGTCACGGCGATGATCCGGATGGGTTGGCTGTTGCTCGCGCTCGGGGCCCAGCGCGCCGCTTCGCACATCGCCACGATGTCGCGGGGGTCCACCGGACGGCTGTCATAAGCGCGCACCGAACGCCGCGCCTGAATGATTTCGTCGAAGGTCATTGTAGTGCCTCTATCGGTAAACAACTATTATACAGAGAAATAGTGGCCAAGCACTTATATTGGCTTTTTGTGCTTTTTCCAGATGAAAATGTCTGATGTATTCTATTTTTTCGACGGTCTGACGACAACAATCGATCTTGCAATTATATGGTCACACCATGCACTCTGGATGTAAACGGATAGGGAATCTTTCGAGAAAACGGGAGTGTATGTATGAAACACGTACTCGCAATTTGCATTGCCTGTGTCCAGGCCGCGTTTTTGATTCTTGCGTCGGTGGCGGTGGCGGAGCCTGTGGTCATTGGCGGGGTAACGTATGAGGTGGTGGATGAAGGGGAGCCATTTGTGGAGGCGTCGGCCCCTGAACAATCGTGGGAGGCCCCAAAACCATATAGGGCGGAACGACGCGCGGGGCTGATGGCGTTTCAGGCGGACGATCCGGGAGAGTACATTCCTAAGCGCATTCCGCGCGACGCGGAACATGTGAAAAAACTCTGCGTGTTCGTATCCCAGGGCGAGACCACGTGTTTCTCGCTGGGCGTGCATACGTTGAAGGATATAAACGGCCTGTCTGCGACGTTGGATCTCAAGGGCGCGCCGGTGTCTGTTGAACTGAGGCACATGCACTGCTGGCCGCAGCGGACGGGATGGAATTCCCGGAAGTGGGTCATTATCCCCGAACTTCTTCTTCCATTTACCGGCGGCAAGCGGACTATCCCGGTCAAAGATGGCATTCTTTGGGAAGAGCCGTTCGATGTGGAGTCCGGGAAAACCGTGGGCCTTTGGGTCACGGTAAAAGCGTCCGCGGAAGCCGTTGCAGGCCGCTACACGGGAACACTCTCCATCTCCGGATGCGGGGAAAAGCCCTTGAAGGTGCCAATCAAATTGGAGATCCTGCCCATCGTTCTGCAACAGCCGCAGGATAAACATTGGTTGATCTACGGGGACTCCTGGCGCTGGCACAACATGAATGAGGAGCAGATAATAGCGGAACTCCGGGATTTCGCGGCACATGGGTTCAACGGTCTGGTCGAAGGGCCGTTTGGCAACCTCGATCTTTCCGGCATCCTCTCCAGCGCCATCACGTTCGATGCCTCGCCATACCGAAAGGTGGTGGAACAGTGCAAGGCGGTGGGGATGCAGGGGCCGCACGTATGCCAATTGGGCGGCATACCGGAGAAGGTGCGCAGCGCGCTGGGGATCACCTGCGATGTGGGGAAGGACGTCTGGCCGGAAGAACTGCGGCGGGGCGTAACCGATGTCGCCCGCGCGGTGTTGCAGGCCACGAAAGACGCCGGCGCGCCCTGGTACTTCTACGGTGTGGATGAGCCCACCGGCGACAACACCTACGCCATCCAGGAATACCAATGCTGGCACGACGCGGGAGTTCCCACCTATGCCACGTTCTACAAGATCGACTTTTTGGACAAGGCGTCCGCCTATCTCACCACGCCGTGTTTCGTCTCGGGCCTGGTGAACAATGAATCCGAAGCCCAAAAGGCCCGCGAGGGCTGTAAGAAAAACGGCGCCGAGTTCTGGTGGTACGGGACCGGCTGTTATGTAAATCCCGCGCCCCAGGAAAGCGGCATGATCTTTAACCGGTATGGGGCCGGGGTGTTCTTCTGGAAAACCGGCGCCAAAACCCAGGTCACCTGGACATTCTGCCGCCCGCATGGCGATGTGTTCAATGATTTCGATGGAGTGCTTGAGAACAGCGCTGAACCCAAGGAGCAAGTCACCGCGTACCCGCATTTTCTTCGCCCGAACGACTGGAGCACGTATCAGGGAGCCATCCCCACCGTTGCCTGGGAATCTTTGCGCGAAGGATATAACGATTACCGGTATCTTCATGCGTTGAAATGCGCCATTGAACAAGCGCGCGCCAGCGCGGACAAAAAGCAGATGAAAAAAGCGGATAAAGCGGAAAAGATCATGAACGATCTCGTGGCGGACATCCCCTGGTGCAATCCGATGAACCGCCCCGACAAAAAAAGGCAGGCCGCACTCACCTCGCTCAAACTTCAGCAATTGAGACGCACTGTGGCAGATCAAATCCTTATCTTGCAGAAATAAAGCCGGCCAACAGCAGTCTCCACGGCATCACCGTGAACCTATTTGAGGTAAAGACTATTCCGAAATTGGATCTTTGGTTTCCCTGGAGCGTTTTTGGAGAACGTATATAAAAACAAGGATTATCAAAAAAAAGACTATCTCTACGAGAAGTCCCTTCCGAGCCAGATTCCAGTTCGGCAGCAGATTCCAGACATTGTGTGGAATGACAAAATTAATGAGCCTCAGAATTAGCGTGTGTATCGGTGTTTGATCACCGTATCCGGAAAATAACCACTTGCCGATGGCTCGTACGATCCAGTCAAAATCAGGCAGCACCGAACATGCCATGGCGAACTTGCAGTCCCGCCAGAACTTAATGATGATAAAGACTGTCAGGAGGAAAACGGTCACATGGCTTAGAATCCAGAACCAATCGTCGAACAAGGGTGTAGGCGGATGGTACGTCGCCTTTGCCAATCTATCGAGAATTCCATGAGAAAGGAGCGCAAGCCCGGCAACCGATGCATATTGTACCGGCAGAGGACGAACATTCTTCAGGCATCGTTGAATCAGGATTCCAGTTACGAGGTGCGTAGGCCCTTGCATGTCTCAGCTTTCCCGGTTTATGCCGTGTGCCGATTTGTCAGACCCTAGAATTTATTCTTACATCCGTTGCATGGTATATAAATGCACCCGCACGTCAGTGCTGACTTCATTCCTGATAGCATAGAAATCTTTTAAGGTTTGCTCGCGATTGCTCTTTCCCTGGAGCGGGGAAAGATAGAGTTGGCCGCAATAGCGGGTGTTTTGAATGGCATTGACGATGCTCTCGCATTCAAACCCCGCCGCCAGAATAAAATTGCCCGATATTTTAATTTTGCGGCTGTTTCTATTGATGGTTCCCGCTTTTCCCATCCCTGAAAACACTTCCGCGGCGGTTTGCTGCTTGCCCAAGCGGGACAACGCTTCGTCCGTGGCCGCTTCCCAGCCGACATTGATGTAGATTTTTTCAAAGGGCAGGCCTTCCAGCATCTCAAATGCACTGTCCGGCTGGTCCAAAAAAGATTGGTTCGTTGAGAATAGAAGCAGATTGGATCCCGTATGATAGGACTCCCCGCAGTGAAACCCCTCGAAGGCCCGTTTCGCTGCATACTCGATTTCCGGTGCGGCCAAGGCATCGCATTCGCCAAACACCACGGAATTGTAGTTGTACAGGTCCGCGCCATAGACCTCCGCCAGCGCAGCGATCTGCCGATCGATATCCTCCCTGTTGCGCACGGCAAACTCCGCTTTCCCCCGCACCGAACAAAACCCGCAGGCATTGATGCAGCCGTCCATCACCTTGACCAGAATCACCCGGTAGTCCACCCGGATCGCGTCTGGCGGAAGCACCATCATCTGCCCGTGGATTTCATGCAGCCGATCCGCTGTCTTTTGAAGTTGCCGCCGATCATTCCTGGCCGCTTTCCCAAGAAACTCCCAGCATCGGCGCACGTCCTCGTCCTGCACAGCCTCCCCCGATTCATACCGGAGTTCCGGCATGCGCACCAGCAGGTTACGGAAGGCGTGTATCAGCCGGTCAAACGCATCAAAGGCGGCCCGCACATACGGACGCTGCAACCCATCATGACCATGAAGCGCCGGCAGGTCCGCCCTGCCATTTACCGCCCACGCGGAATCCCCGATAAGTTCCGCCGGCACGCTCAATGCGCCCGGCACGCCCAGTGCGCCCGGCACCCACACCCGGTCATAATAAATCCAGTCATTCGCCATCGTCCGCTGGATCCAGTCCCAGCTCTGCGGCGACGGGAACCCGTCTATTCGCTGGATACGTCCTTCCAGATCGAAATTAAACTTAAAGGAATCAAATAGCACCATGATCGGCTTTCCCACCCAGTCTATCAGGCCGGTTTTCTTAAACGTCCTGCTGCCGTTACGATCAAACTGCACCGTGATATCGCCCGCGCACATACTAATCATAAAAATCCTATCTAGAGCAGGGACACATCATAGCGTTTTTACAGTCACTTTTGGTAGACAAAGAGCATGCCTTCGTTGTTCATGGTGAGTTTGTTTCCCTCGATGGCGGCCTCCGTCTGTCCTGCGCCTTCCCAACTCAGGATATAAGTGGTCCCATCCTTGGTGTAGACACCCTTAAAATGCCGGATCACCGGACCGCCGACGGGATTCGAGAAGCTCATGGCCGCGGCAAACGCCCCGCCGCGTTTCAGCGTGATGGACCCTGAAATGATATTGGGGGCTTGCCGGCCTTCATGAAAAGGCGAATATGGAATGTCATGTCCATCCACGGAAACTAGGATGTAGGTACCGTTGCCAATGCTGGCGCCCCCGCTACTTTTCTGTATCATTTTACCCGCCAGCGGTAATACCATCACCAGCACTACGGCCAATAGTCCAATTCCAATCTTGGCTTTGTCACGCATTGGTGTATTTCCTATACCCTACGGCCTGGAAGAAAAAACTCCTTGCCCTTCCCCCAATTCTCCCAGCATATCTCAAACGTCGGCGGTCCGCAAGGCATCGAATTTGTTTCTGTCGAATTTGTATCGATTTCCTCACTTATTTGATAGGCCCCATGGTATACTTAGGGTGATGGGTGGTTTCCGGTTTATCGGGAGTTTTGGAGAACGGGGAATACCCGGATCCGGAGGAAAAAACAATGAAAGTGCATTTTCTTTTTCTTGTGTTTTTAGGGATCTTAGTATTTTCGATTGGCGATACATCTGCGGCCGGACCGCGGGCGCCTGTTTACTTCAACATCATCCATCACCAGGAAGCCGTAGGCAATCCCTGTGAAAGTCTTGCCGGCTTTCCGGACTGGGAAACGTTCAAGGCCAATCTGCAGAGCGAGTTGGCTCTCCTGGATGAGCGGAAGGTGATTTCCGACCAGTATTTCAGCGACTTCATAGTGTCCGTCGCATTCTACATGGCAGATACGGGCCGGGACGTAAACGCGATGGAAATATTCGACTGGTTCAAGGCGAGCAATCAGAATCTTGGGTATCACTTTCACCCCACGACCTGGGATGTGCCCATCCGCACGGACATGATAGCCAATCTGGCGTTTGATGAGGCCGTTACACAATATGCGCAATGGGAAGCCGCCTATTATGACTGGGAACCATGCCTTGCCATGGGTTTCAGTAAAATTTGCCTGCAATGCGGCACCCTCGACACCGGGCAGCCAGGGGGTGTCCAACTCATGGAGCAATATTTCGGCACGGCGGAAAAAAAGACCGTGATTGAATGCGGCCTCATGCGGTATGCACCGGTCGGCCAGATGTTCAGAAACACCTATATTCTGCCGCGTGAACAGGAGATCTGCTGTTCCCAAGGCGCGCCTCACTCGCATACGGCGAGTGACAACGGGCTTCGGACCATGTGGACCAGCGATTTGACGCTGGATTCCTCAGAATTGTTCCTCTACGCGTATAAGATTATGGGTCTCTATTTCATCAAGCATACGTCGAATGCCACCATAGAAGGGCGGTACAGCCCCCCTTCCCTGCTCGCACAGAGACTGGAGATGCTGCCGCCCGATATACCCCACTTCTTTGTCATCCATCTGACGGTCAACACAGCCATGATCGATCCGCTGGTTTCCCTCCTGGATTATCTGCAAGACGAATTCATCCCCGCCAATCCCAACTGCCGCTTTGTTTCCGGGGCGGATATCCCGAATCTGGTAATCGAAAACCCGCGGCAATTCACCATGGCGGAACTGGACGAAGCCGCCACGTACTTTCTCCAAAATTATCTGGCCCGGCCCCCTGCGTTTATCAAGTACAACGGCCATTTCATGTCCAACGTCTCACTATTTAAGGCGCTGCAATCCACCCTGCAAACTTATCTGTCCGGTGCAGGCCGCAGTGGAACGAAATCGAACCTGTGGCCGGATTCTGTTGAGGCGCCAGACTTCGTGTATCCGCCTCTGGGAATGCCCACGGCCCTTTCACGCGACATAAGAGTAATCGATGCCATGCCAATGTCCGCCTTCGCCGATGCGGTGATGAATTTGCTACCCGGCGATGCCGTTCCCTATATCGTGACAATTACACTGCCTTTGCCCAGCGACCCGCTTACCGTGAATGCCGCGGAATTCCTGAACGGCATGTGCACGCTGTTCCTGCGCCTGCGAAATGCCGCGGAGCCCGTGGAAGACCTCCTGGAATTGCCTATCCATCTAATCCCAGGATATATCGTGCCCATCTCGAACTTGGACCGGGAGGCGGAACGGAACGCTGGATTCAACTTTGCCAGCCTAACACCGCTTGAATGGTTCACCGACCTGCAAACATGGACCCTGGAACCCCTCCAACTGAAAAGCACCACGGTCGTGGAAGAGGGAGAAACAGAAGGCGCCGCCGAAGGAACGCTTGAGGGAGAGGAGGAGGGTGCAGAGGAAGGCGTTATTGAAGGAATCCTCGAAGGAGAGGAAGAAGGCACAGAGGAAGGTGTTGTTGAAGGACTATTCGAGGGAGAAGGGGAAGGCATGGCAGAGGGGGAGGGGGAATCCCCTGAAGGAGAGGGCGCCGTGCAAGAAGGGGAAGGAGTGATGGAAGGTGAAGCTGTGGATGAGTTTTGCACGGCCGACCAAAATGCCGATCACCAGATCAGCCTTTCCGAGTTATTGAGGGTCATCCAATTTTTCAACTCCAACGGGTATCATTGCGATGCTACTGGAGAAGACGGCTATGCCCCAGGCCCCGGAGAAACCACCTGCCTGCCTCACGACAGCGACTACAATGCCCAGGATTGGCATATCAACCTTTCCGAACTGCTCCGTCTCATCCAATTTTTTAATTCAGGCGGATATCATGCCTGCCCGGAGGAAGACACCGAAGATGGGTTTTGTGTTGGAATAGAATAAACGGGTAATGGTACGCATAACTGGCGTATTTACATGAAAAAACTTGAGATTGGATAACACGGGCTAATAGTATAGGGCCGAGGAAAAGGATAGTCTCGAAAAGAACAGGTATGGGGCGCCTTTTTCATGCCAAGGGCGGCCGCGAATATTGTGCGTTGAGGAACATAGTACATGACGTATAACGCAATAAGATCTTTGGAACTTCTCCGTATCGGGACCGGATTGTCGAATGTTGTTTTCCGCGAAGATCAGGAGGAAGCCGTCCGCCATATTGTGGAAGGCCATGGCCGGCTTTTGGTGGTGCAAAAAACCGGCTGGGGCAAAAGTTTTGTTTATTTCATTGCCACCAAGTTGTTGCGGGAAGCAAAGGCGGGGCCGGCCTTGCTGATTTCGCCGTTGCTGGCCTTGATGCGGAACCAGATCTCCGCGGCACAACGGATGGGCGTACAGGCAGTCACCATCAACTCGGACAATCAAGAGGCATGGGCGGATATTGAATCCGCCATTCACGATAACACAGTTGATATTCTGCTCATTTCGCCGGAACGGCTGGCCAACGATCATTTTCGCAAAGAGGTGCTGGCGCGTATCGCGGACCGCATCGCTTTGATCGTAATCGATGAAGCACACTGTATTTCGGACTGGGGTCATGACTTCCGGCCACATTACCGGTTGCTGGAAAGGATTGTGCGTTCCCTGCCGGCAAACCTTCGCCTGCTCGCCACGACCGCCACGGCCAATAACCGGGTAATGGAGGATTTGAGAACCGTACTTGGTCCGAACCTGCGTGTTTCCCGCGGCGACTTGAACCGTCCGTCGCTGCGGCTGCAAACCATCCGCCTGCCGCAACAATCGGAACGGATGGCCTGGCTGGCGGAGCAGGTGCCCGTGCTACCCGGTCACGGAATCATCTATACGCTTACGGTACGCGACGCGGAGCGGGTGGCGGGTTGGCTCCAGTCCCAGGGGTTAAACGTTGAGGCCTACACCAGCGAAACGGGCGAGTGCCGCATCGAACTGGAGCAAGCGCTCATGAACAACCGTGTGAAAGCGCTTGTGGCCACCACAGCACTCGGCATGGGTTACGATAAACCCGATCTCGGCTTCGTGATCCACTATCAGACCCCCGGTTCCGTCGTCGCGTATTATCAGCAGGTCGGACGGGCGGGACGCGCGCTCGATGCTGCCTATGGCGTGTTGCTCAGCGGAGAAGAGGAGACAGAGATTTCTGAATACTTCATTGAAACAGCATTTCCCAAACGTGAGGAAGCGAATGCGGTAATCGAAGCATTGCTCGGATCACCAAGTGGACTTTCAATACCCGAATTGATGATTCGGCTAAATCTCAGCACCGGACGGATTCAGAAAACGATGGATCTCCTGTCTTTGGAGTCACCCCCCCCTGTGGTAAAGCAGGGTACAAAATGGCAATTGACGGCGGCAAAACTGAGTGAAGCATTTTGGGAACGTGCGGAGCGTCTTACTGCCTTGCGCCGTGAAGAGCAACGGCAAATGCAGGAATATGTGGGGCTTGATTCTGGCCACATGGCGTTTCTGATCCGGGCGTTGGATGGCGAACCCGGAACCATCGTCCCGCCGTCCTTGCCACTATTGCCCACCGCCACAAACCCTGCGCTGGTGCAGCAAGCGGTGGCCTATTTGCGCCGCATCCACCTGCTTATCGAACCAAGAAAGAAATGGCCCAATGGCGGGATGCCCGAGTATGGTTTGAAAGGAAACATTCCTCCGGAGCACCAAGCCCAACCAGGCAAGGCGTTATGCGTCTGGGGCGATGCCGGATGGGGGAGCCTCGTTCGCCAGGGCAAATACCGTGACCGGCATTTTACGGACGAATTGGTGCAGGCCTGTCTGGAACTCGTGCGCGAGTGGAATCCCTCCCCCCCGCCCACATGGGTAACCTGCATCCCGTCCCGGCGCGAGTCCAAACTCGTTCCGGATTTCACACTGCGTCTTGCACGGGCGTTGAATCTACCGTATTATGCACTCCTAGAAAAGAACTTCGACCGCCCGGAGCAGAAAACCATGGCTAACAGTGTGCAACAGGCGCGCAATGTTGACGGTTCTTTTGCCGTCAAAGACATGGATATGCCTCAAGGCCCGGTATTACTGGTAGATGATATGGTGGATTCCCGATGGACCATGACCGTCGCGGCGTGGCGGCTTAGAACGAAAGGTTGCGCAGAAGTGTATCCTTTGGCACTCGCCCTGACAGGTTTCGACAAATGATATCGCCGCTCTCATTAGATGCACAGGTAACCTTATTACTCACGGGTCCGTTGATTGCCGGACGCAATGATCCCTCACAGGATCTCTTAACGTCCGGCGAATATAACCGGCTAGAAAAAACACTGCTCGGCAACCAGCGTTCAGTGCCGGATCTGCTGGGAGCGGACGCATCAGAATTGATCGAGATGTGTCAATCGGTGGTGGATGGTGAGCGCGTTAAGCGGCTTCTTGGGCGTGGATTCCTCTTGAGCCAAGCTATTGAACAGTGGCAAGCAAGGTCCATTTGGGTGGTGAGCCGCTCTGACGCACACTATCCTCAGCGGTTAAAAATGCGCCTAAAAGAACATGCCCCGCCGTTGCTTTACGGCTGCGGTGATGAAACTCTTTTAGACTCAGGCGGCTTGGCAGTCGTCGGTTCGCGTCATGTGGATGACGCTCTGGTGGCGTATACCGAGAACATAGGCAGGCTGGCCGCCCAAGCGCGTTGTACAGTAGTATCCGGAGGTGCGCGAGGTATCGACCAAGCCGCCATGCGAGGGGCCTTGATGGAAGAAGGCCGAGTTTCGGGCATCTTATCCGACAGTCTGGAGCGTGCCGCGCTTATTCGCGAGCATCGAGAGGTGTTAATGGATAAGCGGCTGGTTTTAATTTCTCCCTATGATCCTGCGGCGGGATTCAACGTGGGCAATGCCATGCAACGCAATAAGCTGATTTATGCGCTGGCTGATGCAGCTCTTGTTGTGAGTTCAGATTTCGAAAAAGGCGGTACGTGGGCCGGAGCTGTGGAGCAACTGGGAAAATGGTCGTTTGTTCCCATCTATGTGCGCTTTCATGGAGAAATTGGAAAAGGGCTGAAAGCACTTCGGCAAAAAGGCGCTCTAGCCTGGCCGAATCCATCCACCATAGAGAAATTCAACGAGGCATTGTCCGTTCAACGCTATCCTGAAAATGCCATGGAACATCAGGGAGAATTGCCATTTATGGTTGCCGAGGAATCAACCCAATGATTTCACGAGCGAATCAACCGCTCTGTTAAACTCATTCCTTTTCAGCCCATTGACTGCTTAATTAACTCCCGCGCGATGATCAACCGCTGGATTTCGGATGTTCCCGCGACAATCGATCCCACTCTCGCGTCACGGTACATGCGCTCCACCTCATACTCCCGCATATAGCCGTACCCGCCGAAGATCTGCACCGCCTCCGACGCCACCCGCATACTCATCTCCGTGGCGAACAGCTTGGCCTGCGACGCTTCCGCACTGCAGCGCATCCCCTGATCGCACATCCAGGCCGCCTTGTGCGTCAGGAGCCGGGCCGCTTCGAGCTCCATGCTCATGTTCGCCAGCTTCTCCAGGATCATTTCGAACATCATCAGCGGCTGCCCGAATTGCTGCCGTTCTTTTGCATAGGCGATACACCGATCCAACGCGCACTGCGCCCCGCCCACGCCCAACGGCGCGCCGACCGTGCGCTCCATATCCAGCCCGCCCAATAAAATCCCCAGAGCATGGTTTTCCTGCCCCATGATGTTTTCCATGGGAACCCGGCAGTCATGAAAAAAGATCTCCGCCGTGGGCGATCCGTGCATGCCCATTTTTTTAAACGGCTGGCCGACGCTGAATCCAGGCGTTCCCTTCTCCACGATGATCAAGCTGAGGCCACGAGGCCCTGCCTCCCGGTCCGTCCGCACATACACCAAAAACACTTCCGACACCGGCGCATTCGTAATAAAGGTTTTACTGCCATTGATGACGTATTCATTCCCCTGCCGTTCCGCAAAGGTCTGCATGGACAATACATCCGACCCCGCGCCCGGCTCCGTCATCGCGATGGAGAAAATCTTTTTTCCCGACGCCATATCCGGGAGATACCGCCGCTTCTGTTCCTCAGAACCGTGCTTGGCGAGGTTATGCCCGCACAGCGCCGAGGATACGGTGTAACTCATGGCCGTGCCCCCGCAGGCATAGGCGATTTCCTCCAACACCACGCAAAACGTGAGGAGGGATTGTCCGACACCCCCATAGTCTTCCGGCGCCAGGATTCCGAGCAATCCCAGATCCGCCATTTTCTTAAACGTTTCCCAGGGGAACCGCTCTTCTTCATCAATCACCGTGGCCAGGGGCGCAATCTCGTTCCGTGCAAATTTGCGCACCATCTGCTTAAATTCAATTTGCTCTTCACTAAGACAAAAATCCATTCGTGCGATCTCCCTGACCGGATACTCCAATCAATGCCTTACACCGCCTCCACCACCATTGCCACGCCGAGCCCGCCGCCGCCGCAGAGGGTTTGAATGCCGAATTTCCCGCCCGAACGTTTCAGATGCCGGACCATCTCGCCGAAATACATTACGCCCGACGCCCCGATCGGATGACCCAGCGCAATCGCCCCGCCCGTGGGATTCACCCGCGGATCGCTGTAAGGATATCCAAAGGCGTTTGCGAAGGCCAGACAGGGTGATGCAAACGCCTCATTCGGTTCAATGACATCCATGTCGTCCATGGTCTTACCGCACCGCGCCAGTGCCTTCTTCATCGCCGGAATCGGCGCCAGCAGCATCGGCACCGGCGCGCCTCCCGCCACCGCCATTCCGCGAATGATCGCCAGCGGCTCCAACCCCAGTTGCGCCGCCTTGTCCGCGCTCATGAGCATTACCGCCGCCGCGCCATCCACAATCTGCGACGAATTCCCCGCCGTCACAATGCCCCCTTCCTTGAATGGCGCCGGCAGTTTCCGGAGATCCTCTATAAAGCCCTTCGGGTCATCCACGGCCTTCGGACGCAACACCTCATCCGTATCCACCCGGCGCGTGACGCCCTCATATGTATATTCATAAGGAACAATGCTGTCGAACCAGCCGTTGCGTTGCGCGGTGACCGCCTTTTGCATGCTGGACAACGCGAAGCGATCCAAATCTTCTCGCGTATGCCCCTCGTCCGCCGAAATCATTTCCGCGCACAGCCCCTGCGGCACGCCCATGCCGATCTCTTCCTGACGCTCCGAAAAGCGCACCGGCAATCCCGCGGCCATCGCCACCATCACATCCGAGCCCATGCCGTAATGCGACATGATCTCCGCGCCCGCGCACACCATTACATCGCCGTTGCCCGTCTGAATGCCCTGTGCCGCGAACATGATCGATTTTAAGCCCGCATTGCAGAATTGATTCACCGTGCAGGCGGATACGGATTCCGGCAGGCCCGCGAGTAGCGCCGAAAAGCGCGCCAGATTACTCCCCTGCTCTCCGATCTGGCTCAGGCACCCGACAATCACGTCTTCGATATTCGCTTCATCGAAATTCGGACATCGCGCCTTCACCCGATCAACCAGACCGCGCAGCATGGCCGCCAGTAATTCCTGGCTTGAAGCCTGACAAAGCTGGCCGTTCTTCTTCATCCCGTCACGGCCCGATTTGCCAATAGCGCTGCGAACCGTTTCTACAACCACCACTTCTCGAAGTGCCGCCATAATATAACCCTTTTTTGTTCAAGTGCCATGAGTAATGTGCATGTAAGAACTGCTAAATACGGGTACTGCCACTACGAACCATGCCGTGTGGACTGCTTATGGCAGGGTTTGCGCTATCATAGGCGCTGGAAGGGCTGCTGTCAATGCCCCCATTCCCCTTTATCCTCTTGGAAAGTGTTTTATTGATCCGTCAGATCTGTCAGACTTGTCGGACCCGTCAGACCCGTCAGACCAAGAACCTTCCCTCAGAATCCATTGGTTTTACGGCGTAGGCGTGCCAGAAAAAGGATCCCGCACCGCCACCAGCGGCAGATTCTCTTCTAAGGCCCACGTTTCCCATTCCCCTGCCGTGCGTGTTAAAAAAAGCGCTTCCAACGCCTCATGCGAGACAACCATCAAATCATACGCTTCCATCAATCGCTTCAGAAAGTGCGCTTCCAACGCCGCCAGCGCCACATATCCCTCCTTGGCACGATAAAGGCCATACGCCGGCAGCGCCCCGCTCAACGGACCTTCGACGGTCAGCCCGTAATGGACCGGCATGGCAAACGACTCCCCAGCTTCCGCAATAGAAACTGCGGCATACCCCGCTTCACCCGTCCGCGCGCGCCCCAAAAACAACGCCAGTGCCGCGGAGACCAGTTGTTCCGCCGCACCCAAATCAGCCACCAGTGTCCGGGGGATATGCGGCGGCTCGATAAGCCCGCTCAGCGCTTGAAAATTCAGATCATGCCCTGGACGTTCCTCTTGTGGCGCAGGAAATGCCACCAGCGCCGCGTGACACAGCGTGGGAAACCGCCTATGGAGCGTTTCCCAATCGAGCCCAAGCCGCTGGAGTGCTCCGGTCCGTTGTGCTGTCAGCAGAAGATCCGCCGTGGCCAGAAATTCATCCAATGTGGAACGATCTCCGTCGGATTTTAGATCCAGCACCACAGTTTCCTGCCCCCCCGACAAATGTTCGTAATACGCCGGGCACGCTGCCTTCAACGGATCGCCGGAAGGGGGCTCAATCTTCAATACTTCTGCCCCAAATTGCCCCAACCGGTACGCCGCCAAGGGACCTGGCAGATTGATTGCAATATTGACCACCCGTATCCCTTCCAGCGGACGTATCATCCTTTTTGCCCTTTCATATCCGTACTTTATTCCTGTATCTGCACTCCGCCATTATCCCCAGGGCCCCTTTTCCCGTCAACTCCTTGTTTTTCTTTGGCTTAACGGATTGAAACTCCACAAGGATGGAAAAAGTCAAAAGGTTAATACTGTTTAAACGATAAAGGCGATTGGTGTGTATTTCAGAAGTTTTTTCCCCCGATTCTGGCTGTCACTTCTTGGGACAGCCCTGTTATCATCCCTGGGAACCTCCTTTTACACCTTGGCAGCGGATGCCCCCATTCAGCAGGCCGCATTGACGCCTCCAGCAGCATCCAATCCTCCCGTGGAAATCGATACCAACCCCACCATTACCGATGTGCCCTACGGCCCCTGCGAAAAAAACAAACTCGACTTCTGGAAAGCGCCATCCGATAAACCCACCCCTCTCATCGTCGAGATTCATGGCGGCGGTTTCTATGAAGGCGATAAAAGCGGATTCCGCCATGATCGCACCAACATTACCCGCTGTCTTTCTCTCGGCGTATCCCTCGCTTCCATAAACTATCGCTTTATCGGAGAAGCCCCGATCCAGGACATCCTCCGCGACTCCGCACGCGCCATTCAATTCCTTCGATACAACGCTACTGACTGGAATATCGACAAAACACGTATCGCCGCCTTTGGCGAATCCGCCGGCGCGGGCACCTCGCTCTGGCTCGCCTTCCACGATGATCTCGCCGACCCCAACAACCCCGATCCCGTCCTCCGTGAATCCACCCGCCTTAAAGCCGCCGGTGCGGAATCCCCCCAGGCCACCTACGACTTTTCCCGCTGGCCCCAAGTCCTCGACATCCCCCAATACATCTGGCAGTGCTCCAACTGGTTCGTCAGTCCCTCCTATTACCACATGGACGGACTGGAAGTCTTTAAACCAGAAGGGCGAAAAGTCCGTGCCGACCTCGACATGCTTGCCTGGATCGATCCCAGCGATCCGCCCGTGTACCTCTGGTCCAAACAAGTCAACACCAACATGAGCTACGTGAACCTCTGCCGTTTCGGATACGCTTGGGCAACACAAATGCTGTCTGAAGGTAAAGTGACAGACCCCAATAAAGTGATAAACGAGACCCATATCAATTTTGATATCCTCCATCACCCCGCCCACACCCAAACCCTCGAAAAGACCTGCCAGCGCATCGGCGTCCCCTGCACCGTCGTCTACCGTGATACCCCCAACGAACAAAAAATCACCCTCTTCGACTTCCTGTTAAAACAGCTCCTGCCGTAAGAAGTCAATACCCTTCGATAAACATTGCGTTAACCTCAGGGGTGAGGAGGCACAGGAGTTTCCAGCGTAAGATCGAGAATCACCTCGGGACGCAGCTTTCCGTCGGATGTGGTGCAATTGAGATTGACCCATGCCTCAAAGGTACTCACACTGGCTTTCACCGCTGGGGCTGTCGTGCCGTTGGGGCGCACTTTCTCTTTTGCCAGGGTAATGGTGCGCTGGATGGGCCCCAAGGGTATATGCTTTTCGATACCGGGACTATTAAACACATTCTCGATGACCTGCACCGCGGATTGGATCAGGGGAGCGGCAATAATTTCGGGAAGCTTTCCTATCTCCAGCACATGCCGCCATACGATATCGAGAAAATTGGTTATTTTTAGCAGAAGATCAGCAAGATGTGTTTGACCGAACACCCCCTTAATTACCTTTTCAATCGCTTTATGAAACTGGGACGAGAGTTCTTGGGCCACCCCTGCCAGGTTTGGAGTAGCGACAATTGTGGCCAAATCGATCACGGCATCCAATTCCATGGTCTCCTCGGTACATTTTCCCTGAACTAAATCCTTTACGTGAAAAGACACGCGGGGCACTCCGAGCAGAATGGGTTTCTGCGGAGTAATGTCCAACGGAGCCTCAGAGACCGCTTTCATCGGCACGTTTGTGGTCGGTACAGGTTGGTCAGCGGGAAAGTAATCATTTAGATAGAGCGCATGGGAAAGTTTCTTCAGGCAGATAGAAATGGACACAGCAATTTCAATCCGGCCGTTTTCAAGGATGAGAACATGTACGTCCTTCACTTCAAAGTTCAATTCCACATGCACTTTTCGGGAGTTCGGAAGGGGGATGTCGAATTCCGCCGAGGCGGGAACGGCCTTCCGGATACCGGTTTCGAGCACAGCAGTGAACCGGTCTCCTGATAGGGCTGCTTCGAAATCTACCATGGTGTTACCTCGCTATGTGCTAAATGTCATATCCGCGGGAACGATTAGCTTGTCACTGACTATCTCAATAGTGCCGATGGTCAAGCGCACATTGGCCGGTTCACCGGCAAAGTAGTTGGCAGGAATCTGCATGTTTTCAAGCGCCGCATTGAGAAGTTTGGCCAGCGCATGCTCGATACCCTGTTCAAGTTCGGACGGCAACAGCCCTAAAATGTCAAGTGACGGCGTTGGGGGTGTGCCGCTGCATGTAATTTGAAGGATGATTTTCTCTCCTCTTTTCTCGATTTTACAAATAAGCCCCACTTCAAGGGAAAAGGGATCCCATGTCTTTTCATACTCGATATCATGAAATTCAAAGCGAACCCGAAATTGCACAAGCGCCTCGTCTTTCTGTACAGGCGGTAAATTGAAAGAATGTGACGCAGGATAACAATCAACGTACTTACGGCCATCTGGCGGGGGAAGGAGGTTTATATTGAAATTGATAAGATGCCCGGTCTCGCCGATTTTAATAGGGAACTGCTTGCTGCTCCCGTCTAGACCTTTGCTGATGATTCGAAATAGTTCAGGTCGTTCGTGATGAAATTTCGTAATGATGAAATTTAACACCTTTTCTTGAATGTGAACCGTTAAATCACCATTTGGTGTTATGCACTCCATGGATGTTTTCCTTATTGGGGATTTGATTTTTTCGCCGTTAGCTTACCTTTTCACAAGTAATGTACCAAGCACCGTTTTTAATAACCCACTGCACAGGAGTCATTATGGATCCCTGTACAGGGGGCGGATTGGGTGTATCAGGGGGTAGTTCTACTTCGATGGGGGCCAAGCAATCCTGGCATTCAGCAGGTTCCGGATAGTCCTCCAGGATCTCAATCTCGCCTTGAGTGACCAGCGTGAAAGCTGGTTCTCCCCCGGGACCGCCGGTGGGTTCTTCCCTATAAGCTTTATAGAGATACTTCCCTACATCGAGCGAAGCGATACCATACATGTCATCTGCTTTGAGGATACGGCTGTCCAGGGGCAGGCCTTCTTCTTTGGCAACGATATCATAGGCAGCTTGTTCCATGTACCCAGGAAAGGACCAGATAACAGAGTCGCCGGCCAGGAGGACATATCGTTGGGGTGAAGCGAGGTATGTCGGCGGATCCTCGTCGATAATGGAGACGATTACAGTATAAAATTCTGGCGGATCCCCCTCATTTGCTTTTACTTTAATAATCCCGTCGAGGGCGGGCGCCAAGGTAGAACCATACCGGACTACCCCCGGATCTGAAAATGTGTGCTTGAAGAAATCATTCAGACCCAACCTCCGCGAATCGAACAATGTTTGTCCCATGAGATTAACTCCCTTCATTCACGTCTACTTCAATTTTAAGCTCAGTATGATTGCCGCATTCCATGTTGACACCAATGTCTAGGGCGTTGAGGCAAAAAATAACGGGTTTGCCCTGAAAAGCGAGATCGTACTTCCGGTCTATTTTCCCCGCTGGCACATCCACCATGAGATTGATGTACTTGTATAGATCTTTTAGAACGGCATCTTTGAGTGTGAACTTGATGTAATGAACAACGGACTCTGCCAAGCCCCCGCTGTGTTTGAGACCGTCTGCAATCCAGTCACATATTTCAGGTACATATTTCAAGACTTTTTTCAAGACCGGAACCTTTTCCAGCGCCTCCCGAATAGTACCACCAAAAAACTGGATGATGGCCGCCCAATAGTTGCTTTGATTAAACGCAAAAGAAAGCGTATCAAATAAATTCAAGGTGACTTTAAGTTTTAATTTATCCGGATCATCATCACAGCGCGCATGAAGTGAAGAGAGAGTAACTTCTACATCAACAGCATAAAGAGGCAGAGGCGCCTCGCCGATACACAGGGGGATCTCGAAATCGACTTTTTTCCCCACTTTTGGCATATAAATATAAATAGGGACAAGACACTTCTTAACGGGCCAATAGACCCATTTTAGACAAACACGTTTCAGGAAACCTGGTTTGACTATCTTGTTGATGTCGAATTTGAAGCGCATTTTCTCGGCATAGATGGTGGCCGTGAAGAAGCCCCTAATAACCCCATCCGGCGGATCCTTCGTGATGTTGATGGTGCGTCCACTTAAGGGAAACATCAAGTCCATCTTAAGGTCCATTTCGATCTCGAATTGATCCCCGGAATTTACCTTTATGGGGAGGGGGTGTTTTTTGCCTTCAAGCTCTTTCAGAAGTCTATAAAGCAACTTCTCTGCAGGCTTTTCGAGTACACCGATCAGGATATCTTGTTCGGCCAAGGTACGTGCTCCTTCTACACTTGTACGCCGGTGTACAACTGGACGGCGTTATCTTTAATGCCGAGTTCGAGTAACATAATCTGCAGCAGGTCCTGGAGACCGGCGGTGGTGGGGAAACGCATGTCCTTCACCGCATATTGCAGCACGATCAACGCTACATATTCGAGAAACTGCCGCAGAGGATCAGGTCCGATTGTGCTCATTTTGAGATTGACAATCTCCGGTTTGAGCAGTTCTTTTTTGCCGTCATCGTCCGGCACACGTGTGAATTTGCAGTTGATCCAGACCGTCACGGTGAAGGTGAATCGTTTGTTATCCTTCAGGTCGCGGAGGTCAAAGCTAATCTTGATGCCGGCCTGAAACTCATTGATTTTTGGGGGGATGGGATTCACCGGGTCCGGTTTGGGCGGATACATATCCACCCACAGTTCCACAACCTTGATGGAGTATTCAAGGGCATTCGGAGGATCTTTTTGGTTCAGCAAAATGGGGTGGGTTTCAGGATCCGGATCCTCTGGAAAACCCGAGGAAACCACACGAAACTCCTCCGGCCGGGCGTAGCGGTAGGTATCCAGGAGCTTCTGTATGCCGGTCTCGAAAAGATAGATTGTGAGTTTGGCTTCAGGCGTCCTGCAATCCATTGTATAGCCGCTCCTTACGGGGTGAGATCGTTGTGTACAACGATCTTGTCGATCCTACAGCCAGGTCGTTTATCAAACATATAGCGATCCGGAATCTTTTCAAAGAGATCAGGAACCGATAGCGTGCGCTGGTCCTCTTTTCGAACCGTTCCCACCGCCCGGACTTTATTGTCAAAGAAAAGTTCAATTTGCGTTTTGTCAGCGGCTTGAAGCATCAAGGAACGGACATAGTTTCTGGGTACAGGCTTGGGGTGGCTGTCGGTACTGGTAATCACAATCATGTGCTTTCCTGATTCGTGATGTTTCTCGTCAAAATGATCAAATTGATACAATTCAAGGATAAAATTGGCCGCGCCCGTCTTGACAATTTCCACAGGGTGATCAACAGGATCCAAGGACCAGCGAAAGCAACAGCATCCAGTCACGGAAAACAGGCAGATTACCACAAATAGAATGGCGACAACTTGAATGACAGCCTTTTTATACGCATGGGGAATGCTGAACATTAGACTCACTACCCTCCTTTTTGAATACTACACCACACCATACCACAATGGCTCACATCATTTTCTTGCGGAGCCACCCAACTCTTACAACCTCCCGGCAAGAAGTAATTGTATAGAGGTCCTTGCTAACTGTCAAGATCCCAAAACATCAGCACATTCCCAGCATCCCTGGTAATACTCCAAGTGGTTTGACAGCCCCTCTTGTTACTTGAAGTTTTTAAGTTGGATGGCCGGGCGTATTCACAAAAGGCACACAGTGGCTAATATCGCTGATGGCTGACCCCTGACTACTTTTCTGATTTCGCCTTTTTAGCCTATTTCGCAGCAAGAATTTCCCCCACAACCTTTCAGACAACAGTTTTTTAGTACTCTCTCATGCCCGAATCCTGGATCCCGGCCCCCGATACTCTCTTTTTCCTTCAACGTCCAGTGCCAATACATGGGGTAATCATACTAATGAGCGAATTCAACCACGGAAGGATTCAATATGCTATGATTAAGAGATGAAAAAAGCGTTTGGCGGCAAGCATTTTGAGCGCATATGCCTGAGTATGTAGAACAACCCGGATCGGGTACATCGATACAAGAGCGGGATACGGTGGAAATCCCGCGGCGGTTTCGCGTGTTGTTATTGAACGACCACTACACGACGATGGATTTTGTGGTGTATGTGCTAGAGCAGGTGTTTCACAAGGCGCCGCAGGAGGCGCAGAAAATTATGTTGAATGTGCACAAGAATGGAATGGGGGTGGCGGGTGTATATGTTAAAGCAGTGGCGGAAACGAAGATTATGGCGACGCACACGCTGGCGCGGAAGAACGGCTTTCCCCTGCGGTGCTCAATGGAACCGGAATGACCTATGATTAGCAAGGAATTGCAGATAGCGTTTGGGGCGGCGGTGCGGGAGGCGCATAAACGCCATCATGAGTATTTGTGCGTGGAGCACCTCCTGTATGTGCTGCTGGATGATGATTATGGCGCGGAAGTGCTGGAAAGCTGTGGGGTAAACCTGGACAGTCTGCGGAGGCGGTTGGATCGGTTCTTCAAGGAAGAGTTGGAGACGCTCCCGGAGCGGTCCGGCGGCACAATACAGCAGACGACGGCCTTCGAGCGGATGATCCAGCGGGCGTTCACGCATGTGCAGTATTCGGGGAAAGAAGAAGTGGATGCCGGGGATATTCTGGCGGCGATTTTTGAAGAAAAGGACTCGCATGCGGCGTATTTCCTGCGGAAGGAAGGCATAACCCGTTTAGACATATTGAATTACATCTCTCATGGGGCGGCGGGGCTGCCGGAAGAAGAAGCTCCCCAGAAGGCGGAAGCGGAGGAGGAAGCGGAAGGGGAGGAAAAAGGCGCGGCGAAGCGGTCAGCGCTGGAAATGTTCACGGTGAGCCTGAAAAAGCGGTCGGAGGAAGGTAAAATTGATCCTTTGATCGGCCGGGAGCCGGAATTGCATCGGACGATGCGGGTGCTGGGCCGGCGCCGGAAGAATAATCCGGTGTATGTGGGGGAGCCGGGCGTGGGCAAGACGGCGCTTGCGGAAGGCTTGGCGCTTCGTATTCACGAAGGCCGCGTCCCGCCGCAATTGAAAGATGTGGAGATCCTGGCGCTGGACCTTCCGGGAATGCTGGCGGGGACGAAATTCCGGGGCGATTTTGAGCAGCGGCTGAAAGCGGTGCTTCATGAGCTGAAGGACCGGTCAAACGTTATTTTGTTCATCGATGAGATTCACACAATTGTGGGCGCGGGCGCGACGACGGATTCGTCGATTGACGCGTCATCGATTCTGAAACCGGCGCTGGCGTCGGGCGAACTGCGGTGCATCGGCTCAACCACCTACGAGGAATTCAAGAACCATTTTGAGAAAGATCGCGGGCTGTCGCGGCGGTTTCAGAAGATTGATGTGGACGAGCCGTCGATCGAGGAGACGGTTCAGATTGTGCGCGGGCTGAGGGAGCGCTATGAGGCGCATCACGGGATTCACTACACCGATGCGTCGTTGCGCGCGGCGGTGGAACTCTCCGCGAAGCATATCAACGATCGCTTCCTGCCTGACAAGGCGATTGACGTCATCGACGAGGCGGGCGCAAGCGTGAAACTGGAATCGGGCGGAACGCGCAAAACGATCCGGAATTCCGACATCGAGCGCGTGGTGGCGGAAATCGCGAAGGTGCCGGTGCGCACGGTGTCGTCGTCCGACAAGGAAAAGCTCGCGCACTTGGACATGGAATTGAAACAGGGGGTTTTTGGTCAGGATGAGGCGATTGACCAGGTGGTGCGTTCCATCCGCCGTTCGCGGGCGGGCTTGGGCCGCGTGGACGCGCCCATCGGGTGCTACCTCTTCACCGGGCCGACGGGCGTGGGCAAAACGGAAGTGGCGCGGCAACTCGCGCAGATTCTCGGCAATCATTTCGCCCGTTACGATATGAGTGAATACATGGAGAAGCATGCAGTGTCGCGGTTGATCGGCGCCCCGCCGGGGTATGTGGGGTTTGATCAGGGCGGGTTGCTGGTGGACGAGATCCGCCGCCATCCCTACACGGTGCTTCTACTGGATGAAATTGAGAAGGCGCATCCGGACCTGTTCAGCATTTTGCTGCAGGTGATGGACAATGCCACGCTCACGGATAATACGGGCAAGAAAGCAGACTTCCGGCACGTGATTCTCATCATGACGTCGAATGCGGGCGCGCGTGAATTGGCCGCCACGGGCATCGGTTTCCGCTCAGGGGAAGAAGATCCGAAGCACAAGAGCCTGAAAGCGATTGAAAAAGCGCTCACGCCGGAATTCCGCAACCGGTTGGATGCCATCATCACGTTTAATGCGTTGCCGATGGAGATCATCGAACAGATCGTGGACAAGTTTCTGCGGGAGATTGAGACACAACTGGCTGGGCGGAATGTGCGGATTGCAATTACGCCGGAAGCGCGCCGTTGGCTTGCGGAACACGGGTTTGATCACAAATTCGGGGCGCGGCCGCTGCGGCGTCTAATCCAGCAGGAAGTGGAAACACCGCTTTCAGATGAGATTTTATTTGGAAGACTGGAAAAGGGCGGAACGGCCACCATCGAACTGTCCGAAGACAAACTGATGTTTTCGTTTACGGACGCATCATCCCCCCCGCGTTTGGATAAATAGAGTCCCTTTCCGGCCCTTATGCCAGATTTAACAGCCGGGCGGCATTTGCACGGAAGAAATTTTCCCGGAGTTGCGGGCATCGCTCCGTGGCCACCAGTCCGCGCGCCATCATGATCGCAAGGGGCATAAACGGCCAGTCGGAGGCATACATGATTTTCTCCGTGCTGTACCGCTGGAAAATGTACGCAATATTAGCAGCGGATCGCCCAGAGATGTCCAGCCACACCCGGTCCTCGAATTTCCGAGCCACCTCGAGGGTTTCGTCCATGAGTCGGACGCCAGTGTGGGCAAACACCATGCGCAATTTTGGGAAGGCCTGGAGGGCTTTGATGAAGCGGTCCGGTACGGACTTTCTCTTCATGAATCCCGGCTCATGGCCTGTGTAGCCGACGTGCGAATAGGCGATAATATTATTGGCCTCGCACCACTCGAACAATTTCATCATGTCGGGATTGTCAGGGGCAATCATCTGAAATTCGGGATGATACTTGATCCCAATAATGCCGGCTTTTTTCTGGGTTTCGAGTTGTGCAAGCTTGTCGGGTCCCCAAGGTTTTGGATAAATGGCGCCGAAGGCCACAAACCGGGGATCTATCGGGCCGGTCTTCAGCGTGTCATGCACATGCCGGGGATGTTTTGGAACCGCAATGGGCAGCAAAACAATATTCCGGTAGTTCATGCGGTCCATTTCCGCGCTCAGATTGGCCGCGCTTTGCGATTGATTACGCTCCGGTGTTTTTATATACAGTTTGAGGTTCTCGTTCGTGATGGATTTCGCTTCTTCCAGAGTGGGATGATTTTGCGTGAACAGGACGTCCTGATCGCGCTCATAATCATAAAAATATTCGACTTTTCCCGTCCGGGTCATATCAATGGACTTGCCGAGTCCAAAGGCCCACCCGAGATGCGCGTGGGGGTCAATGACAGGTCCTATGCCCGCTTCCGGGCGGAGACAGAGTTGCCCCGTTTCATCTTTCGTAAACCACGGCAGCCGGACTAATTCCGACATGCGCCGAATCCCCAGTTCCTCGAAATCCTTGGGGATCAGAGGATCGTTGGGGAAGGGCGCGTTCGGCAGCGGGGCTACGTTGCCAATGCTTTCGGCCAGTTCAGGCCGCGTGCGGCGATGGCGATAACTCACCACGCCCACACCTCCGGCGGCCGCTCCGGCGCCGCAGAGGACCAGAAAGGTGCGGCGGCGCATCCGTTTAGATACGGGTTTCCCTTCACTTTTCGACATAAACTATGTACTCTCTCTCGATTAATATTTCTCTCTCAATGCGTATAAAACTGTACCCGCAATGATGTCCGTTTTTCAACTTTGAGCAAAATTTATCCCTGTATTATTTGGAGTTTCTCGTATCAAACGGTATACTACGCATATTTCCTGTAAAAACAACCCGTTTGGATATTCAACCGGCGGTAAAAGGAGTACATAACCCATGCGAAGCGATATTTTTAAAAAGGGATTCGAGCGTGCGCCCCACCGTTCGTTGTTGTGGGCGACGGGGAAAATCAAGGACGCAAAAGATTTTGACAAGCCGTTCATCGGCATATGCAATAGTTTTGTGGAGATTATTCCGGGCCATGTGCATCTTGATGAATTCGGACGTCTCGCCAAGCAAGCCATTGAGGAAGCGGGCGGCATTGCGTTTGAATTCAACACCATCGGCGTGGACGACGGCATCGCCATGGGCCACGCGGGCATGAAATACAGCCTGCCGTCGCGCGAATTGATCGCGGACAGCGTGGAAACCATGGTCAAGGCACATCCGTTTGACGCCCTTCTATGCATCCCTAATTGCGACAAAATTATCCCGGGCATGCTGATGGGCGCCATGCGGTGCAATATTCCAACGATATTTGTATCCGGCGGGCCGATGAAGGCCGGGAAAGTGATCAATGGCAAGGCCACGGATCTCATTACGGTGTTTGAAGGCGTTGGCGCCTACAAGGAAGGCAAACTGTCCGATGCGGAACTCGCTGACCTCGAACGCAATGCCTGCCCGGGTTGCGGATCGTGTTCCGGCATGTTCACGGCGAACTCCATGAATTGCCTGTGTGAAGCATTAGGCATGGCGCTGCCGGGGAATGGTTCCATTCTCGCGCAAACCCCCGAACGCCGGGAATTGGTCAAGGCGGCGGCGCGGCAATTAATGAAACTCATCGAACTGGATCTCAAGCCGCGCGACATCGTGACTCCGAAATCCATTGACAATGCCTTTGCGCTCGACATGGCGATGGGCGGCTCGACGAACACCGTGCTGCATACGCTGGCGATCGCCAATGAGGCGGATGTCGAGTACCCCCTGCAACGGCTCAATGAGGTGTCGGCGCGCGTGCCAAATATCTGCAAGGTGTCGCCGTCGTATCATTGGCACATGGAAGACGTGGATCGGGCGGGCGGCATTGGGGCGATTTTGGGCGAGCTTTCGCAAAAGCCCGGCATCTTGCATCTCGACTGCCTTACGGTCACGGGCAAGACATTGGGTGAGAATATTGCAGGGAAACGCTCAAAAGACATCGAAGTGATCAAAACCATCGAGAAACCTTACAGCCCGACAGGCGGCCTCGCTATTCTTTTTGGCAATCTTGCCCCGCAAGGCGCGGTGGTGAAGGAAGCAGGGGTGGACCCGGTCATTTTGCGGCATTCCGGACCCGCCGTGATTTTTGATGATGAAGAAGAGGCGATGAAAGCGGTCCTGCAAGGCAAGGTGAAGGCAGGCGATGTGATCGTGCTGCGTTTTGAAGGCCCAAAGGGCGGTCCGGGCATGCGCGAAATGCTCTCGCTGACATCTGCGGTGATGGGCCGTAATTTGGGGACGAGCGTAAGTTTGATCACGGACGGGCGGTTTTCCGGAGGAACGCGCGGCGCGTGCATTGGGCATGTCAGCCCGGAAGCGGCGGACGGAGGCCCCATCGCGCTTGTGCAACGCGGCGACATCATTGATATTGACATTCCTGCGCGGACACTCAATGTCCGTGTCTGTGAAGAAGAACTTATGAAGCGCGCCGAGAATATGCCCGTAGCTCCGGATCGCAAGCTCACAGGCTGGCTGAAGCGTTACCAGCGGATGGTCACCAGCGCCAATACCGGCGCCGTGGTGAAATAGCTTTTTAATCAGACACACATTGATAAACGCCATGCCGCCCCTCATTAAAACGGGTGAAGGGGCGGTGTGGCAACAGCCAAAATAAAGAAGGGATGCGTTATGAAACAGGCTATTCTTGTTGGAGTACTTGCTTGTCTTGCACTGGGGTGCGCACATACCACCACTACCACCGCTGCTATGGGATTCTTTGGCACGGGCAATCCGCTGGAAGGATTGGCGCAATTAAAACCGGGTGAGGCGATGCGCTCCTCATCTTCCGATCCCAATTGGAAAAATGGCAACGCCGATTGCCGCTACATCAAGCCGGGCGACACGCTGGTGCTTGCGGAATTGGATGGTCCCGGCGTGATCACGCATTTCTGGAACACCATCGCAGCGAATGAGCGGGGCTACTCGCGGCTTCTGGTGTTGCGGATGTATTGGGACGGCGAAGAACAGCCGTCTGTCGAAGTTCCCTTCGGCGACTTTTTCGGCATCGGGCATGGCGTGGATCAGCCTTATCAGTCCCTGCCTATTACCGTGACTTCGGAGGGGCGCGCACGGAATTGCTACTGGCCGATGCCTTTCAGGAAGTCCGCGAAGATCACCGCCACGAATGAGGGCCGCACGCCCATTAATGCACTGTATTGGTATTTGGATTGGCAGAAACTGCCCAGCCTCCCCCAGGATAGCGCATACTTCCATTCCATGTACCGCCAGGAATTCCCCGCGGTGATGGGGCAAAACTATCTCATTGCGGATATTGAAGGGCGCGGGCACTATGTGGGCACGGTGCTGAATGTCCGGCAGTTGACGGAGAGCTGGTGGGGCGAGGGCGACGACTTCTGGTTCATTGACGGCGAAAGCAAGCCCCGCTTGCGCGGCACCGGCTCGGAAGATTATCTGTGCGATGCATGGGGCCTGCGCGAAATGTCCAATCTTTACTATGGCGCGCCGCTGATGAAGGGGTACGACGCCTTCAGTAAAACCAGCGCCTACCGCTGGCATATAGCCGACCCTGTTCCGTTTAAGAAATCGCTCCGGCTTGAAATCGAACATAAAGGCGTAACATTCAATCCGGATAAGTCGGTAAAATCCGGTTTTGAAGAGCGCCCCGACGATTTCTCGTCGGTTGCCTTCTGGTATCAGCTTGAACCCCATAAGCCGTATCCCGCGTTGCCTCCGTCGTACGACCGCCTGTATGAAGACTGGAGCAAGCTCATAGAAGCCGAGTCCTTGATTCCCAACGCCAAGGCATCCGAAGGCCCTGTCACGAAGCAGGATGGGATCGGAAGTGGCGGAGCACAGATGTTCTGGACCCCTGGGCAGGAAAACCAAACCCTCGAAATATCTATCGAGATTCCGTTCAACGGCAAGTATGAAATACTCTTCCTGCTGACGTCCGCGCCGGATTATGGCATCCAGCAAATCGAGCTTGACGGAAAGCCGCTGGGTTCGCCGGTAGACCTCTTTAACCGTGCCATTGCCACAAAGGAATATGTCTTTCCTGCCGGCGCGCTTACGGCGGGCAAACATGCGCTCCGTTTTGTCAACAAAGGGAAGAACGGCGACAGCAAAGGCTATTTCTTCGGCTTCGACGGCGTGCTCCTGAACCCGAAAAAATAGTGCAGGCGCCCTCAGGCGGTCATTTATCCACAAGACTGAAAACTGGCATAGGGGAGGGGAAATCGGGTATTTTCTAGGATTGTACTTTTACTTTGATGTACTGGGTTGAACATGAACCATGGAGGATTGAGGATTATGCGAACACATGTGGCAGTAATTGGGATTACCGTTTTGGCGCTGGGATTGGTATTAGGCGGATGCGGAAAAGCAGCGGAGAAAACGGGAGAAACCATAGCGGAGAAGGCCATTGAAAAAGCCCTGAGTGCGGACGGGAAGAAGGTGGACGTGAAGATCGGCAAGGATGGCCAGGCGTCTAATATCACTGTCCAAGGCAAAGACAGCGATGGCAACAAGATCGATATGACCATGAATGTGGATGGGGGCAAGGGCACCCTGAAGATGAATGACAAGAACATGGATATGACTATGAGCGGGGATGGGGATAAGGGTTCTTTGCAGATAAAAGGTCCGGAAGGCACCATGACCATGACCAGCGGGGATTCGGCCGTGCTGCCGCCGAATTATCCGAAGGATATCCCCCTGTATCCTGGATTGAAGCTCAATATGGTTCAAACCATACCGGAAAACAATGCATTTGTGGTGCAGGGATTTTCAGACGATCCCCTGGACAAGGTGGCGGCCTTTTGCAAGGAAAAATTCCCTGTCCAAGGCTGGACCGAGCAGACATCCATGAATCAGGGAGGGGATTCGCCCATGGCTATGTTTGCTTTTCAAAAAGCTCAACGCACCCTAACCATTCTTATTGGCAAAGAAGAAAATCGAACCAGCATCAGCCTCAGCGTCGGGGGTCAGTAATTTTTCACTAGACAAGGAGGAAGCATGAAGGAGCGCTATCAGTTTTTGGCGTTTGATTTGGGCGCGGAAAGCGGACGTGCCGTGTTGGGCACGCTGGAAAAGGGCCGCATCTCCCTGGAGGTCATCCACCGGTTCCGCACGGAAGGCCTGATGATGCTCGGCACGCGGCAATGGGATCTGGCGCGCATTTATGAAGAAATGTGTGCGGGGCTGGCCAAGTGCGCGCGGGAGCATGGACCGGACTTGGACGGCATCGGCGTGGACACATGGGGCGTGGATTTTGGCCTGGTGGCGCGCGATGGATCCGTGCTGGGCAATCCCGTCCATTACCGTGACAAACGGAACGAGGGTATGCAAGACTATGCCTTCCAAAAGGCGCCGCGTGCGGAGGTATACAAAGCCACCGGCATCCAGTTCCTTCCGTTCAACACCGTATATCAGTTATTGAGTCTGGTGAAAAGCGGTGCTCCGGTCCTGGAAGTGGCGGACACGCTGCTGATGATGGGCGATTTATTCGGATATCTATTGAGCGGGCAACGCGCCTGTGAATATACCAACGCCTCAACAACGCAATTGCTGAATCCCTTCACGCGGACTTGGCACGAGGAATTGATTGCGCGGCTGGGTGTGCCAAGAAATTTGCTGTTGGAGCCAGTCCCGCCCGGCACGATTCTGGGCCCAATTTTACCGGACATCGCCGCGCAGACGGGTATTTCTCCAAAGACGCCGATCATTGCGCCCGGCACGCATGACACCGCTTCCGCCGTGGCCTCTGTACCGGTGGCGCCGAATGCCACGAACTGGGCGTATCTCTCGAGCGGCACGTGGTCGCTGCTGGGCGCGGAGTTAGACGCGCCGTGCGTGAGCGATGAAGCGCTGGCGCAGGATTTCACGAATGAAGGCGGCGTGGGCGGCAAGATCCGGTTTCTGAAAAACATCATTGGACTTTGGCTGGTGCAGGAATGCCGGCGGACATGGGAACGGCAGGGACAGACGGTGGATTATGCCGCGATGACCGCGGAAGCCGCGGATAGCCCCTCGTTCCAGTCGCATATCAACGTTGACGATCCGCGATTGCTCGCGCCGGATAATATGCCGGAAATGATTCAAACACTGTGCCGCGAGAGCGGCCAGCCAGTGCCGGAAACGCGCGGAGCCATTGTGCGGTGCGCGCTGGAAAGCCTCGCACTCAAATACAGGAAAACGCTGCGCGGACTCGATGTTGCGCTGGGCCGCACTACGGAACGCCTGCATGTGATCGGCGGGGGCGTGCAAAACCGGCTGTTGGGCCAGATGACCGCGGATGCCTGCGGAATTCAGGTGATTGCCGGACCCATCGAAGCGACGGCATTGGGCAATATTGGTGTGCAGGCAATGGCGGCGGGTGCGATTGAATCGCTTACGGCAATGCGGCAGGTGATCGCGGCATCGGTCGAGTTGGAGCGGTTTGAACCAGTCACTCCGGAACCCTGGCAGAGGATGCAATAGCGCGGCTCAGGTTGCGTTTAGGCAGGTGGGCGCTGTACGATCCTGGATGTAACCCAAGGGAATCCGCAGTGAGTGATGAACCCCACATAACCAATGCACAACATCCTGCCGAAGCGGCGCCGGGCGGCGCGGCAGGCGAGGAGGTGGGCGAGGTGTCGGCGGCCTCAGAAGTCTTGAGGTTGAAACTGGACAAATTCGAGGGGCCGTTCGAGGTATTGCTCTATCTTATCCGGTCCCAGGAAATTGATATTTTTGACATCCCGATTGTGAAGGTGACGGAACAGTATCTAAGTTTCCTGGAAATGATGGAGGGGGAGAATCTGGATATTGCGGGGGAATTCCTCGTGATGGCGGCGACGTTGATCCAGATCAAGTCGAAAATGATCCTGCCCATCGAGACGGTGGACGAGGAAGAGGAGGAATTGGAGGAGGAGGATCCACGGCTGGAGCTGGTCGAAAAGCTGCTGGAATACCGGAAATTCCGTGATTTAGCAAGGCGCCTGGGCGATCTGGGGGAAACGCAGATGAACCGGTATGGCCGGGCGGTAAAACCCAAAATCGAGCGGGCGGAAGAAGAAGAGTATTTCGAGGTCAGCCTCTACGACCTGGCCCGCGCCCTGCGCTCCATCCTGCGTTTCATCACGGACCGGGCCATTCATGAAATTGCGGGCGAGGAGGCCTCCGTCGAAGAAAAAATAGATGTGATCTCCAATTGGCTCGCGGAACGCGAAAGCGTCACCTGGACCGAGCTTTTCCGCGCATGCAAAACCCGCGTGGAAGTGGTGTGTTGTTTACTGGCCATCCTGGAATTGTGCCGCATGGGCCGCATCCGCGCCCATCAACACCGCGCCTTCGGCGACATCCGCATTTTCGCGCGTCCCGATGCGCCTGAACCCTCTGCCGGAGGCGGCGCCGATGTTGTGGCGGCGGCGTAAGGTCATACCGGTCGGACAACAGGGGGAAGATCTCGCCGCCAAACACCTCAAACGCAACGGCTATAAAATACTCGATCGGAACGTCCGCCTCGGACGCTATGAAATTGACATTATCGCCCGCGAAGGCGACACCATTTGTTTCGTCGAGGTGCGCACCCGCATGGATGAAGATCCCGTGCCCCCGGAGGACAGCGTCGGCCCTGTGAAACAGCGGCACATCCGCGCCGCCGCGCATTACTACATTGCCCGCCATCCCGATCCCAACGCCTACTACCGATTCGATGTCGTGGCCATAATCCTCCCCAAAGACGGCACGCCCAAAATCACCCTCTACCGCGACGCCTTCCCGGATAGGTAATACGGATCAATTGGGTGAACAATGTAGTCTGCATCCTTTTCTATGCGCTCTTTGGGTTCTTTGTGGCTAATACTATTGTTCTTCCTGATGTTTTTCCGCTTTACGGTTGATGGCTGAATGCTGATCGCTAATCGCTGACAGCTTTTGTCTTGACTCCGTAGGACAATTGGGATAGAGTAGACCAGTTCAGAATAGTGGTGGTTTGGAGTTCCAAACCAACGTTGAGGTGCATGTGAAGGTGAAGCGTGAAAAAGATCATATTGGGCGCGGTCTGAAGGGCCTTAACATGCCAGCCCAGGTAAAGTGCCGCAATGATCATGCCGGGTATGGCCTGAAAGGCCGTGACATGTCAGCCCAGGGCAACGCCCTGGGACAAGAGTATCCCCCTCACCCCCTTCGCCCTGTAA
>JAKQOG010000129.1 GCA_029565395.1 Candidatus Hydrogenedentota bacterium
CCCGCGCTCAAAAGCCGGATTAAGCCCATGCTGTCGCAGAAGCGGCTGGTATATAAGCCGCTTGGCAGCTTTTATCAGGTTCTGAGTGCTGAGGCCTATACGAAGCATGGACTGAACGTCCATGGCGTGGTTTTTGATGAATTGCACGCCCAGCCGAACAGGAATTTATACGACGTGATGCTGCACGGGTCCGGCGACGCGCGAAAGCAGCCGCTTTTCTTTCTAATTACAACGGCGGGCACCGACCGCCATTCCATCTGCTGGGAGGTACATCAGAAGGCCGAGGATGTTTTGCAGGGCCGCAAGGTGGACCCGACCTTTTATCCGGTCATTTACAGCGCGCCGGACAACGCGGACTGGACAAAAGAAATCTTATGGAAAAAGGTCAACCCATCCCTCGGGATCACCGTGGATATTGAAAAACTGCGGGTGGCCTTTGAAAACGCTCGCCAGAATCCTGCCGAGGAAAACCTATTCCGGCAGCTCCGCTTGAACCAATGGGTCAAGCAATCGGTACGCTGGATGCCAATGGAAAAGTGGGATAAATGCGCGTTCCCCATCGATGCGGACAGCCTACGCGGACGCATCTGCTATGGAGGCCTCGACCTGTCCAGCACCACCGATATCACGGCCTTTGTTCTGGTTTTCCCTCCGCTGGATGAAAACGACAAATATCAAATACTGCCTTTCTTCTGGATTCCGGAGGATAACCTCGACCTGCGGGTGCGGCGCGATCATGTGCCATATGACATTTGGGAACGGCAGGGCTATTTAAAGACCACGGAGGGCAACGTGGTGCATTATGGCTTCATCGAGAGCTTTATTGAGGAGCTTGGGGTGAAGTACAACATTAAGGAAATCGCTTTCGACCGCTGGGGTGCCGTGCAGATGGTGCAGAACCTTGAAGGTTTAGGCTTCACCGTCGTGCCGTTCGGTCAGGGCTTTAAAGATATGTCGCCCCCGACGAAGGAACTCATGAAGCTTACGCTGGAAGAAAAAATTGCTCACGGCGGGCATCCCGCGCTTCGGTGGATGATGGACAACATCTTCATCAAGACGGATCCGGCAGGTAATGTGAAACCGGATAAAGAGAAATCCACGGAAAAAATCGACGGCGCGGTGGCGACTATCATGGCGCTGGACCGTGCGCTGCGGCATGGCGGCGACGGTGATGGCGCTTCAATTTACGATGAGAGGGGGTTGTTGATTTTATGAGCGTGTTTTCCCGATTGTTCCGGTCTCGGGATAAACCGAAGAACCGGCTTGGCAGTGCAGTCAGTTTTTTGTTCGGCGGCACGACCAGCGGCAAGTCCGTGAACGAACGGACGGCCATGCAGACCACGGCAGTATATGCCTGCGTCCGGATATTGGCCGAGGCAATCGCGGGGCTGCCGCTCCATATTTACCAATACAAAGCGGATGGCGGTAAGGAGAAGGTTATCAGCCATCCGCTTTACTATTTGCTCCACGACGAGCCGAATCCCGAGATGACTTCCTTTGTGTTTCGAGAAACGCTGATGAACCATCTCCTTATATGGGGCAATGCCTATGCGCAGATCATCCGAGACGGGCGCGGGCGCGTGCTCGCCCTTTACCCCTTGCTGCCCAACAAGATGGATGTGGACAGGGCGCAAAACGGCGAGCTGTATTACATCTACCGGCGCGACACGGAGGAAAACCGCCTCGATCCGCGCGGCGGCATGGTAACCCTTCGCCGGGACGAGGTATTGCACATCCCCGGCCTCGGCTTCGACGGATTGATTGGCTATTCGCCTATCGCTATGGCGAAAAACGCCATCGGCATGGCGCTGGCCACGGAAGAATACGGCGCGTCCTTCTTCGCCAATGGTGCGAACCCCGGCGGAGTTTTGGAGCATCCCGGGGTGGTTAAAGACCCGCAGCGCGTGAAGGACAGCTGGAACAGTGTTTATCAGGGCAGCGCCAATGCCCATCGCATTGCCGTTTTGGAAGAAGGAATGAAGTTCCAAGCCATCGGCATCCCTCCAGAACAAGCGCAATTTTTGGAAACAAGGAAGTTTCAAATCAATGAAATCGCCCGCATTTTCCGCGTACCGCCTCATATGGTGGCCGATCTGGATAAATCCAGCTTTTCGAATATCGAGCAGCAATCACTGGAATTCGTCAAGTATACGCTTGATCCGTGGGTGACGCGTTGGGAACAGGCCTTGCAGCAATCGCTTCTCCTGCCCTCGGAAAAATCTCGTTATTTTGTGAAGTTCAATGTGGACGGATTGCTGCGTGGCGATTACGCAAGCCGAATGAGCGGTTATGCCACTGCCCGACAAAACGGGTGGATGAGCGCAAATGACATTCGAGAACTGGAGAACAT
>JAKQOG010000132.1 GCA_029565395.1 Candidatus Hydrogenedentota bacterium
TGGCGCTTTTGCTCAAGATGCCCAGGAACAGCAAAAACTCTTCGAACGTGTATTTGGCGATGCCGTTCGCCTCGACCCCGCTCAAGCTGCCTTGGTTACAAAAGACAAACCCGGCAAACGTTACTATGTGGACCGCAATAACGACGGCGCCCCGGAAGAAGTGTGGTTCATCGACCTGGATTCACGCCATCCCGAAACCATGCGGCCGGTGCTGGTGCGTGTTATTGATGAAGACGGCGATTTGTGCATGGGTTGCGAACCGGACCTCGACAGCGACCTCTATGTGGTGGATTGGAAAGCGGATGGGACGGTGGACGCCCTAACAGACTACATGGATAATGATAGGGATAATGACGTGGATGAAATGGGGATCTATTTCATCGGTTGGAAAAAACAGAAACTCACCTGCTGGTGGGGCGAAGACATTGGCGATGACAACCTGCTCTGGCACGATGTTGGCTATACCTACCAGCAGCATGACTGCCAATTCCGCACGCATTTCGGCGGCAACGAAATCTTCTCCGCATATACCATTGGCCTGGAAGACAAAGAGTGGCAGCCCGGCTGGGAAAATCCCTTTGCTTTCTACGACAAGGACTGCGACGGCGTCACCGAAGAGGTCCTCCGCATAGAAGGCCAGGGATCTGTTATCAAAAATCTGCGTTATAGTTTTGATGCGGATAATGACGCCGACATCGAGTCTCCCCGCGATTTTGACGTGTCCATCAGCGCCCATGCGCCAACAGACACATTGTTCGAGCTTCACCTTGGCGATAAACGCACGCTGCGCGGGATTCCCGCCGGCGCTTTCCTCGCATATCAGGAAGCGCCCAAGTACGCCCTCACCTTTCCATGGGCTACCTATATGCTCACCTGGGATGAAAACGACCTCAATATAGACGGCGAAGCATTCGATGGTAACGCATTCAAGGATCCGCAGGAACGCTGGGAAGGCGTCATCACAAAGGGCAATGACTACTTCAAGCAGATCGGCGGTCCCAGTTGCGGTACCGTGAACAAGCGTTTTGAAGTGGATGTGGAATCCACCACTCCGATTCAAGTGTATTACTCCCAAACGGATCAGCGTATCCACCTTTTCGGCGCGAATCACGCATGGCTCCTCGTGGATTATAATTTCGACCGCACCCCGGATCTGCGTTACGACTACCGCGACACCGATGGCAATGGTTATCTCGATACCTGGTCGCTCGACCTGAACATGGATGGGAAACCGGATGATGAATGGAAAGCCGGTTCGGAAATAATTCAGGAGGTTCCCTATACCTTTGCAGGGCTAAATGAAATTATGAAACCGCTGCTGGATACGCTTCCCGGAGAATTATTCCAGCTTGATGTTCGCCTCCAGCAAGCGCTTGCCACCGCCGGAATATCAGATAAACACCCCCTCGCCGCACTGCTCGAATCAGGTTTCGACCTGCCACAGTTGTCCGTGGATTTGCGGTTGCGGCTGCTCAACAGCAACGAAACCTGGCGGTATTACCTGGATTTGCTGAAAGACTCGCTGTTTGTCGCGCTTCGCGCAAAACACCCGAATGCGGAGTTTTGGAATGGTTTCGATGCCGTCCGTGCTCAGGGTGATGTGAATGGTATGCGCGCCGCGGTGGAGAAGGAATTCAATTTAAGTGACGCACTCCCGGATCTGGCTTCGTTTCGTGCGAACATTGTGGCCCACTATGATCACCCGTGTGTGGCTTGGGCGCAGGACTGGGTCCCCCCCAACATCGGTTGGGAATCGGAACAGGCCGCTTACCGAGCCTATTGGGGACAGTTCGACTTTTTTGGAAAAAAATGCGACCAACTCATTTATCCCATCATGAACGCCGGTGAAAGCTACCATGGCGAACTGGAGTGGGGGATCGACGCGCTGCATGTGAACGATACCTGCGGGCTGGGCGGCATCACCCTCTACGTTAATGGCAAACCCTATCCCGTGTACAGCCCGAATGGAAAAGGCGCCATTGTCTGGTCCAAACGTCTGCTTGAAGAAAATAAGAACGCCATATCCATCGAGCTCACCGCGGAGAAGGCGGGGCCAGAGGCCGCGCCCTATACCGTGCGTTTCAAATGCACCGCGCTGGCACATCGAAAGGATTCCCCCATTCAAATCACTATCGACGGCGGGAATCCAAGCGATGCACTTGAAGTGGGCCTCGGCATCAGAAAACTGCCTCAGGAATTATTTGCCCACGATGCAGATGCCGGCCTCCTCGCCAACTGGGGTATTCAGGAACCCGCCATCGGCTGGATCGGGCTGGGACTTGTCTATCCGAAATCACTGGCACTGCGCACGGAAGATTTGCCCAATGAGCATCAGGTAATCGTGAAAGCGGAACACGGAAAACCGTTGACCTATCACATTCAAGGCACATGGTTGAAAGGCCGCCGATTTGACCGTTGCCCAACGATTAGCAATTGGATGGGCGATTTGAAGGAGACGGCAACGTTGGCGGGGCTGAAATAGTGCAGGTTTCTCGCCATCCGTCTTGCATGTTTGTCATTACGCTGATATGGGCGGGGTTAACTTGGATCCGGGATTCGTCGGGGACTCCTGCTAAGAAAGTGGCCGTGTTCGGGAGGGCGAGGCTCCTGCCGAGCCGTCGAACAAAATGTACCTTATACCGAATATGCCCCTAATTCTCCCGATCTTGTTTCACGGCTCGGCAGGAGCCTCGCCCTCCCAATCGTTTCAATGTGCAATTTTAGAGTCAATCGACGATATTAAATATCTTGTTTTGCGCAAGGAAAACAACCGCTTTGGGCATCGCGGCATGAATGCGCTGTTCGCCACACCGCACGTCATACTCGGCGCCGCTAATCTCGATATCAAATGTATTTCCGCGCAATTGAAGTCCCTTTAATGCAAGGTGTTTCGACAAACCAGTCGGCTTGGGCGTAAAGGTGATGTCCCCATTGAATGCCACATCCACCCCGAAGAGGCCAAAAATCACGCATTGCGCCACCGTCACGCCGTCATAGGCGCATTGCAACGGCGTATCCTTGCGGTAATCGATACTATTCGCCACCAACGAATCGCCCCAATAGGGCATGCGTTCGCCCCACCATAGAATTCGCCGGAGAATATCATCAGCTTCGAGCACATGACCGGATTTATATAACCGCTCCGTGATTTGCGGTGGAAAACAGGTACATGAACCGCCGCCGCCATTATCAATGTCCACCTGATCATAGGCAATGTCGGTTTTGGACATGCTCTGTAAGCCAAATTCTCCCAGGAATTCGGTTTCATTCAAATGGGAAAGCAACCCCGTTGTTTCTTCCTCATCCAGCACAGGACTGTTGAACAGCTTGAACATCTGCACGGTATACCGCAAATCAGGCTTGCCCGTTTCATCCTTAAATAGGAACCATTTATGCTCCGAGTCCCAAAGTTCCTGTTTGAGCAGCTTTTTTAGGGCTTCTGTACGCTCTTTCAAATACGGCGCGGGCTTCCCCATCAATGTGCACAGTGCATCCCCCATTAAGTAATTCATATACCGCCGCCCATTAAGATCAGGCATGACATGGTTATAGGGAAATCCACGGCGCAGTTCGAGATGGCTGTTGGAAGAACCATAGTCAATAAGCTGGACCGGCTTGGCCGGATCATCGCCATACATCGCATTTTGAAGCACCCAATCGAGGACTGTTTTATCGTTCACCGTTTCATTCAAAAACGCGGTGTCACCAGTATTTTTGACATAATAGTAAATCGATCCAAGAATCTTCTCCTGATTGACCATATACCAGGGGCCGAACGCTTCGCCTGTCGTCGGAATAAACGCAAAATGCTGGGTAATATCAATTTTAAGAAACTGCGTGATGTGTTCCCTGGCCGCCAGGGGGTCATACAGCGGCAGGATCTCCCACAGCTCGCCATAATCCCACAGATAACTGCACACACAACCGCCCTTCATGCTGCCGGTGCTGTAGTACGGATGCAACACAAATTCCGGCGTCTCCCAGCGATTCGTGATGAAATGCACCAGCGAGCGGCGATAAAACGCGTCCAGGGCAGGATTATCCGATGTCAGTGTGGGCAGTTTGGCGAAAAGCATCGTGACTCGCCTTTCGTATTCTGCTCCTGCTTCCACCAGTTTTTTATCAGCATCCGTAGTAATTGTTTGGCAGGCCGCCTCGGTATCATCAGCAGCTCCCATGGCAAAAACCAAATGAAACGTTTTACTGGCGCCTGCGGGAAGGGTAGCAAGGGTAGCCCCGGAGGAGGTTGCTGCATTCCAGGTGAATGAATCCAGGTCTGTTTGCAGCACAATGGCCTGCTTATCTTGCCGCTTAATCAATCCGTTCTTCAGGAGTTCAGCCGGAGCCGGGGTTTTACTTTGCGCGCGGGAAAACTCCCAAAAACTGACGGTGTCGAGTGTCCCATGCACAGTCACTTCAAGGGGAATATCCACCGCCGCCTGCTGTGGATTATGTAAGGATATAGAAAGGACTCCGGCCCTAGTTCCGTAAATCAGCGTCGTTTGAGTTTTTACCTCCATATCCCGAATCATTCCTTCGCGTGTCACTTCAAAAGGCCGCCATGCATAATGATTCGTGGAAACCTTCTCTCCGAACAGTTTCACATCTAATACGAAGTCCGAACTGACATACGGCGGAGACCAAAAGCCGCTGATTGACATCGTATCCTTATAATTCACGCCGATGGTTGCCAGGCCGTTGATGATCCCAAAATGCTCCTCCTCCATGATGTTTTTATCACCTTGAAGCGTAAATACATCCGAAACTGGAGCAACAGAAACAGGGTCAGCCTGTAAACAAAGGGTCAGGAGTAGAATGATCATTATGGTTTGTTCCATTCATGCGTTTCGGTGATTGAAGGCAAAGCGATTTCTACATCGCCTGCCTTACAATGAGCGCTTTTGCACAAAGTAACGTGCTGAATCACGTTTTGGGCATCAAGCCGCACCAACGTAAGTTCAGCATCCGTACGCAATGTTAATCCGGCATTCACTACGATTTCTTTTACGTTTTGATCCTCTGGATCACGCAAAATCACGACATCGCGGCCGCCATCAGCGCATTGAATACTTAATCCAACATGCGAATCGCCGAGAGCTGCATTGTCCGGGCCAGTGAGTGCCATACGCTTCACAGAAGCAATCACCGGTTGCTTCTCATAGGTTTCAAAGGTGGAAACGAATGTGGACTGAAGTGGTTCGCCCGTAGCGGCCTCACGGCGGGTTACCACACGCGGAAGCCACATTTCATTTGAAGAATTATATTGACCCGCCACCAACCACGCTTCGATCAGGCCGCCCTGGGCGTTTTCCGTAAGATCAGTGTACCGCGCGTGCATCTGGGTTCCTTCCGGCAGCAACTTCAACCGATCCTCAATCGCCCATTCCGCCTGCCAGCCGGGCTTCGGACCGGGGTCGAGTTGGAAATTGCGAAGCTGGGTATCATTGCCGAAATCGGGCGCGGGTTGTGGCGACAAGCCGGTTGTGGTGATCGTTCCAAAATGACTGTGGGTGAATTTTGTATGGTCCGTTCCTCCGCTGACGCGAAAGACATCCACAACATAGAAGTCTTCCGGCGATACATCGACCATAATGGCGGTGCGTTCGTAGCGCCGTCCGTGGTTCAATGCCGGAGCAGCGGCGCGAATGGCGTGAAGCAAACGGCCGTCTGCCCACAGCGTAGTCTCCCCTGCCCCTGAAGCCTGGCTCTTCTTGTCCACGGTCACGGTATTGTGCGCGGCGGTCATGCCATACCATCGCGCTCTGGGCGCGCCCCAGCCTCCGAATTGCACCGCCGGATAGCCGAATTCCGGAAGAAAATCGAGCCCCTTGGCGAACAATCCCAGGTTCAGGCCGTCCATGTGGCCGTGGCCACCGCCCGCGTCATAATCCAGCCAGAGCGCGCGGCGGTTCGGCCCCTCGCCGGAACGCAGGATGGCCATATGCCACTGCTGCTTGTTCACATTGCCTAGTTTGATCTGCGCTCCTTCCCGGGCCATCACCTTTTCCATCCCCTTCCGCACGGACTCCGGATCAGCGCAAAACACATCGAACGGAATCCCTTCAAGCGAGTCGCCATTGGCATGCACGGCCACTTGGATAAAGGCGGGATCCTGGGTGATTTCATACAAGCGCCACATCAGGGTAAATGTGGAAGGCGGCAGACCGCTCCACGAGGAAGAAGCATCGGGTTTTACAAAGGACATTCCTGCGTATCCTTCATACACCGCGGCGAATGACCCGGTGTCTCCAGACTGCGGATAGTAGCGATCAAGGCAGTGCATGTCGATATGGAAGCGGTACATGTCGTGGATACGCGGGTGCTTGGCAAGCAGATCCGGAATAAATTGCGGCCCGCTCTTCATGAATTCCGCCAGAAACATCGCAAGGCCATTGATCGTGAAGGCGGTGTAGCCCGCAAGGCCTTTTTCACCGGTAACTCCATCTACTGCCGTGGCTTTTTCCAGCATGGCATCCACTATTTCGTTGAATGCCGCTGGACTCTCCGGCTGCTGCAGCACCGCGTGAATGATCGCTTTAGTGATTTCCGTGCGCGGGTAATTGGAATAAATTTTACCGGCATTGTTCAGGGCATCCTGGAGAATGCGGCCCTCGATGTTGCGCTGGATATCCGCCGCAGTTGCTTTGGGGTATTCCAATTTGTGTTCCGACGCTTTTTTCGACAAAAACGCTATCAGTTCCGTATCTTCCGCCAGCGCGGGAAACACCATGTCATAATCCATTACCAGCCGCCGGGTTTCCTCGCAGGTATCGTGCCACGTGGAGACATAACCTGCGACGCCTGGCTGCTCATACACCAGCCCTTGTGTTTTGAAGTCGAACTTCGGATATACATCCGCCACGCGGTCCAATAAAATCAATGCTTTGTGCGCATACGTCAGATCGCCTGAAACGACATATGCCGCGCTCAACGCATTGATCCCCCCGAGTACCGCTTGTTTGAACTGCCCATAAATTAAATAGGCGCCAATGAAACGCCAGCGGTTTTCGCCTTCTACATAACCTTCTCCATCATCCACGCCGAAATTCCGCAGCGGATCGTCCGCATTAGGATGCTCCGTGTTAAAAAGAAGGGACCGATCCGCCTTGGCGGGTTCGAAAATGCCCTGTTCGTTCAATCCCGACGCATAAAACGCGGCAAAGTCGTTTTTCGGGAAGATTTCCTTGCAGTGCGGACACCGCACTTTCCAGGGACGGTCCAGCGCCGCCATCTCCCAGGTATACATCGGCACACTTTGTTTGCATGCGGGGCAAAAGCCGTTTGACCACACCATCCAGGTGCGGGTTATGCCTGGACCGAACATCAGCGCCCAGAGTTCGTCGTCACTCTTATCCTGCCAGGGTTGTGCAGCGGCAATCAAACGGTCCTTAAAAGCGGGGCCCCATGCTTCATGATCTAAATTCGCGCGGACCTGCTGCACCACTTCAGGCGGATACAACGCGCTGCCCTTTTTAACGGTTTCCTGCCCAAACACCATGCCCGGGATAAGAAAAAGCCCGCCAAGGCACACAAAAAGATCCCATCGTTTTCTCACGTATATGTCCTTTCGAATATTTTGGATTCCCGGATTTTACCGCTTGTACCGGCCCATCAGTTCCGCCTGGCCCAGTATATGGTTTTCCATCGCCTTCAGCACATCGGCCTTTTTCACACCGGAATTCATCGCGAGTGTCAAGTCAAGCGCATATAGCTTGAAGAAATACCGGTGATCCGACCCGCGCGGCGGCATAGGGCCGCCATAGCCGATCTTCCTGAAATCATTCGTGCCCTGCCGCGCGCCATCTTTCAACTCTTTGTTGGTGGGCACGCCTTCCGGCAGTCCCGCGGCACTCGCCGGGATATTAAAGATAACCCAATGCACCCACGTTCCTACTGGGGCATCCGGGTCATCACAGATCAGCGCAAAACTCTTCACCCCGGCGGGCGGATTCGCCCATTGCAGCGCAGGAGAGAGATCCGGTCCTTCTCCCGTATGTTTCTTGGGAATATACTCCCCTTGCTTGAATGCCGTACTGGAAATCTGAAAATTCATGGTGGAATCTCCTTGTGTTATCGCGGCCACCGGCGAAACGCCGTGCAGGATCCATGCCAGCGCGAGGCAGCACAGCATGGTTCCGCCCATTCTCCCGAAATACCGAAATGATCTTGTACGCATGGGAAATGCTCCTTTCGGTTATGAAAACCATTATACGCCGTGTCCACTGTTTGCAAAAAAAGTTTTCTTCGCCATTTCTCCGCGAACCTCCGCGGTCTCCGCGCCTTGTGTTAAAATTATCCAACGCAGAGAGGCGCAGAGTTCGCAGAGAGACGCAGAGGCTGTGAGTTTTTTCCTTAAATTGAATCCCTTCTCATCCAACGTCAACTTTATTATAATTATATCCGTTCTGGCAAAAAGAAAGAGACTAAATGCTTATAATTAATTTGTAAATTTCTATTTTCTGTGTACTTGGGGATAGACTCTCGCTGAATATAATCAATAGCTGCTTTGTAGTATACATGGAAGTTGGTATTGACCTGTGCAACACTAGAGTCCCGAATGACGTTCAAGTTGTTGTGAGCAAGGAGAAATGGCGAATTTTCAAGAGACAGATCCCGAATTCAAGGAATTTATATCAGGGATTAGGTGCTACACTCATCTATTTGCCATTCTATCCGATTTTCTTATCTACACATTAATCCCTTGGCTGTTTGAAGATGCCTTTTTCGACACTGTATCTCAAAGCAACTCGCTGTTTAGTTGGATCGCTTGGGCTATATTCACGGCAAGCTTGTTTTTGTTGATTATCAACCAACTGCGGTTTACATTTTGGTCCGGAGATGCTTTGGACTATTTGGGGTACGTGCTGGCCCAAACAGGCTCGTTTTGGGTGATTTGGCGTTTCTTCCTCCTCGCTGCCATAGTCATTATCCGTCTGTCTGGTCAGTATATGGCCTGCACGGCTTTACCCATGATTGTGTTGTTTTGTTTGCTTGCGTATGCCATCGGCGTTTGCCGTGACTACACTGTCCTTATCCGCCACTATAAAAAATTGTCCGGAAGGCTTTGGTAGGATGAAGCACTTCATAACAAAAATTAGTGAGACAGCACTAAACAATTCTGATGGTGCCAACCAGAAAAATATTCTTTTGTCGTGTGCGCCTATTGAACCATTGTGCCTGGTGCGGGAAGGGGGCAAAGATGCAATTGTCGTAAAACGGCTGGATGGCGCCTCATTAGGTTATCTGAATGATCATGTATCCGATTCTATATCGTTTGAGCAGAGCAGGGGCAAGGCCGTCACCGCATATTTTGCGGAACTTGCTGATGGGCCGTCAGAAGGTACATATGATGCAAAAATTCTGGTTCTTGTGTCTGATGCCGAATGCCCTCAAGTAGACCTGGAAACCCTCCTTAAAAATACGGACAAGAGAGTTGAACGAAAGAGATATTCCTCTTCCCGTCCCCGGTTGTCGCTAGGAGCAGGCCAAATCTTTATTGATGTCCTCAATTACTCATGCAGTCTTCATGTTTCAATGACGCTTATCTTCTGGTTTTGCATTGTTGTTTTATTTCTGGGATTAGCGTATTTCGATGTAGTGGAACCACTTGCGACGGATCAGATCGATTCTACTCCAAACAACGCCCAGACTTTAGCGGAAACACCCATGGTTCCCATACATACAAAATTGAAAGCCGGGATGCGCTATAGCCAGATCATTGATATGATCCACCCAAAAAGTGAGAAAACAACAACGGTCCCAGCAGAAAAGGGGAAATTCACGGCTGTCTGCGAATGGACATTATCCGGTGGTGAAAGATTAAAAGCCACATTTGAAAACGATAAGCTCATATCTTGGGAGATGTTAAAATGAACTCTGCGGACCTCAGCGTTCTCCGCGGCCTCCACGTTAAATAAGCTTTCAGCGATCAGCGATAAGCGGTCAGCTATCAGTGAATGATGGCTGATAGCTGATGGCTGATGGCTGACCGCTCCCAAATCTTGACATGCCTTCCACACTTCTGGAAAATCATGCAAAAGAAAGCAAAACCCCCAGGAGGATACCATGAGTAACCCTGTTGCGCTGGCGATTGGCGCCCATCCGGACGATATCGAGTTTATGATGGCGGGCACGTTGCTGTTGTTGAAGGATGCGGGGTATGACCTGCACGTGATGAACATCGCGAACGGCTCATGCGGGACGGCTGTGGATGATCACGATACGATTGTGGCGAAGCGCTGGCAGGAAGCGCAGGATGCCGCGAAAACATTGGGCGCACAGTTGCATCCGCCGCTTGTGGACGACCTGGACATCTTTTATACCAAGGATCTCCTGCAAAAGGTGACGGCGGTAGTCCGCGAGGCCGAACCTACCATCCTCCTCACGCAGTCGCCGGAGGATTACATGGAAGACCACATGAATGCCTGCCGGTTGGCCGTGAGCGCGGCCTTTTTCCGTGGCATGCGGAATTTCATCACCGAGCCGGTCCGCTCCGCTACGGCGCAGAAAGTGACGCTGTATCATGCGCAGCCCTACGGTCTGCAGGATGGCCTACGGCGCCCAGTGCGTCCAGACCTCTATGTGGACATTACACCGGTGCTCAAGCGCAAGCGGGAAGCGCTCGCATGTCATCGTAGTCAGAAGGAATGGCTGGACCAAAGCCAAGGCTTGGACAGTTACCTTGTGACCATGGAAGACATGTGCCACGAGGTGGGAACCTGGACCGGGAAATTTACGTATGCCGAAGGCTGGCGCCGTCACCTGCATTTGGGATTCTGCGGTGAAACCGATGATCCGATCCGGGAGGCACTGGGTGAAAAGATACTGGTTCTAAACGAGACAAACACATAAGCCTGTTTTCTAGTTTCAATTCGTCTATCCTTGTCATTACGAACGAATTGAAGCAAACGCGCCTGCGCTTGGATTGTACCGGTGCGGAGATATCTCACTTCTAAGAAAATGTACCTTGCATGGGAGGGCGAAGTTCCTGCACCAACTCTGAGCACATACACACAACACAACACTTCTGCGTCTGGCGAACTGCTAACTCGGACGGACAGGATGCAACCCTTTTGAGGTTATTGTTTTCGCGCAGGGGCGTCGAAGGCGTATGCGCTGCGCCCATCGCCGCGGGTACAGACCAGGCGGACGGTATTGATTAAAGGGGTCTGCTCGAAGAGGGATTTCAGATTCAGTTCCACTTCGGAAGACAAGCCGGGTGCTACGCGCACAGGCTCTATGGCACGTGTGGAGATGCCGTTATAGGTCCAGAAACCCTCACTTGGGACCAAACGGTATTCGCTCTTGCTTTCCATTCGGACAAGAACTTCCACACCATAGTCTTCGTAGGGCCGTTCCTTTTCCGCGGCATTGATCCAGGGTGCGTGTAAAAAGATATCCTTCGGCGTATTGTTTAGGCAGCGGAGTCTGATCTTCCCATTAGGAAAATGCGGCGCCATAGCCCCGAATTGCACCTCTGCTTGAGAACGGTTCCAAAAGAGCACGGCAATCACGGCCAGAACTGCAATTGCGGCGAGTACGGCCATCTGGCGCTTGTCGCGGCGGTTGTACCGCGGCAATAAGGCCCGCTTTGGTGTGACGAGGACGCTTCCGTACTGGTCCAGCGGCAGATCGATGAAACCGCCGAGATCTTCGGGGGTTTTGGCGGAAAGCAGGCGGTTGTACAGGGTGATTTGAGCCCTATGCCGGCCCACTTCGTCATTGAGCCGTTGAAGAAGCTGATTGGCCTTCCTCGCACTGACCTCCCCGCTGTCGCTCCCCTTCACCAGTTCGGCCTGCTTGCGCAATGCCGCCTGCAACGCCGCCCCCAGGAACTGCATTCGCTGTTTCCCTTGCGCACGAAAACGTTCGAGAAGCGTGTCCACTTCATCAGTAGAGGCCTTGTTCCGCAGAGCCTGTTCGCGCCAGGAAAGCAGCAGGCGTGCTTGATGTTTGAGTTCGCCGTCTGATTCCGGATTAGCCACGTTGGTTCCTGAAATGTAACGCCGCGCGCACGAACTCGCGGAACAACGGTTGCGGACGCAGCGGGGTGCTCTTAAACTCTGGGTGAAATTGCGACGCGCAGAACCACGGATGATCCCGCAATTCCATGATTTCCACCAAATCATGATCTCCTTTGGGATGCTTTCCGCTCACCACCATCCCCGCCTTCTCCGTCATGACATCAAGATAGGCATTATTAAACTCATACCGGTGACGGTGGCGCTCCGAGATCGTATCCTCGCCATATGCCTTATGGGCCTTGGTGCCTGGGGTGAGATCGCACCGGTACGCTCCCAGCCGCATCGTGCCGCCCATATCCTTGATGCCCCGCTGTTCCGTCAACAAACAAATAACCGGGTCGGGCGTCTGCGGATCGATTTCCGTAGAGTGCGCCCGCTCCAGCCCCAGACAATTCCGTGCCAGTTCGATCACCGCCATCTGCATACCCAGACAGATCCCGAAATACGGCACCTTGTTTTCCCGCGCATACCGGACTGCCTTGATTTTGCCCTCAATCCCGCGCGTCCCGAATCCAGGGCCTACCAGCACGCCATCAAATTCCTTCAGCATATCCGCAGGCTCAATGCCCTTCTCAAATTGCTCCGAATCCACCCATTGCAAATGCACCTTGCAGTTGTTCGCAATACCCGCATGAACAAACGCCTCGTTGATGCTCTTGTACGCATCGTCGTGGTTCACATATTTTCCCACCGCGGCAATCCGGATCTCCTGAGTGGTGCTCTTGAGCCGATCCACCATATCGATCCATTCGCGCAGATCGCTCTCGGGCGCCTCAATGTTCAACAGGCGAAGGACCGTATCGTCAAGGTGCTGCTTCTTGAAATTCAGGGGAATGGCATACAGCGGCGAAATATCTTCCGCATTAATGATGGCGTCGTCCGTCACATCGCAAAACATCGCCACTTTCTTGCGTTGATCCTCACCCATCACATGCGGTCCCGTCCGGCACACAATAATATTCGGCTGAATGCCGATATCTCGCAACGCACGCACGCTGTGCTGCGTCGGCTTGGTCTTCAGTTCATGCGACGCCTCAATAAACGGCACCAGTGTTACATGGATAAAGCAGCAGTTGGGCGGACCCACATCCAGCCGGAACTGCCTCAGAGCCTCCAGGAACGGCTGCCCCTCGATATCGCCCACCGTACCCCCGATTTCAATAATGGCCACGTCTATCGGCTTTTCTGATTCCGCCGTCAACATGCGGATGCGTGATTTGATTTCATCGGTAATATGTGGAATCACCTGGACGGTTTTGCCCAGATATTCGCCCCGCCGTTCTTTCTGAATCACCGCATTATAGATGCCACCCGTTGTGGCGTTACTCTTGCGCGAAAGCACCGCATTCGTGAAACGCTGATAGTGTCCAAGGTCAAGGTCCGTCTCCGCGCCGTCATCCGTCACAAATACTTCCCCATGCTCAAACGGATTCATCGTGCCCGGATCCACATTGATATACGGATCGAACTTCATAATGGCAATCTTCAGGCCGCGCGCCTCCAGCAGCATGCCCAGGCACGCGCACACCACTCCCTTGCCCACCGAAGAAACCACCCCACCCGTCGTGAACACATACTTCGTCATAGATCACCCTTCCTTCAGCTTGGCTTGCAACACCGCTTCCACTCTGACCAGATCTTCCTTCGTATCCACGCCCAGCGCCTCATAGTCCGTATCGATCACCGCTATCTTGTATCCGTTTTCAAGCGCCCGCAGTTGTTCCAGCTTCTCCAGTTTCTCCAAGGGCGTCAAAGGCATTTTTGCATACTGAAGCAGAAAATCGCGCCGATACACGTACAATCCAATATGCTGCCAATGGCAAAACGGCTCCCGCCCCCGGTCTGTCTCATCCCGGATATACGGAATCGGCCAGCGCGAGAAATACAGCGCGTCCCCCCGTGTATCACACACCACCTTCACCACATTCGGATTCTCCACGTCCTCCGGGTCCGTAATCAACCGACGCGCCGTCGTCATCATCACCTCCGGACGCTCCAGCAGCGGGCGAATCGCCTCATCAATTGTATTCCGGTCAATCAGCGGTTCATCCCCCTGGACATTCACAATAATATCCGCGGGATGTTTCTCCACCACCTCCGCAATGCGGTCCGTGCCACTTTGATGATCCGCCCGGGTGAGCATGACCGGAACGTTATACGGTTTGACGGCCTCAACCACAATGGGATCATCCGTGGCAATCAGTGTCTCCGTGACTAGGCTCGCCTGGCAGGCACGCTCGAACGTGTGTACTACCAAGGGTTTACCAAGGAGGGGGGCGATGATTTTTCCAGGGAAGCGGGTTGAGGCATAACGGGCAGGTACTACCGCCAAAATCTTTGGTGCAACTGATGTCTTCATGCAACTATACCCCATGGTTGTTTTAAAAGCGCCTGATTAAGCCTGTAAAGGCTGGAACGGAGGGATTGTCCCGTGCGTTCACGGGACCTAAGCGTAGCACACGCCCTTCCCCCGTTGCAACACATTTTATCTGTCCGCCCAGTTCCACGTTTCGTGTTTGACTTCAGACTCTTTCCGCCTTCTCATGCCTTCCCCGTCACTATCAGCTTCTTTCCTTTTTGCACTATCCGATACCCTTCCGCCTCCAGCCGTTCCCGTTGAATTTCCCCCTTCCCTGGATACTTCGGATTCAGTTCCCCGCCAGATTTTACCGTGCGCCACCATGGGACCACCCGCTTAGCCCCCGCCTGTTCCGCGTCATACGCCGCATGTGCGATGATCCACGCAAAGATCCCCGTCGTCATCGGACAGCACATATCCACTTCATGCTTATTCTTAAAGAAATCCGACATCTCCTTCATGGTGAGGATTTTCCCCTTACGCACCCCCCGCATCATCTCTTCGATTTCTGATACCGCCGGGATTACAAAACGCAGCTTCGATTTATCACAATAAAATATATGTGGTTCCGGCATTTTCGCCTTTGCAGCCGCTAGCTTCTCCGCCCACGTTTTCTTCTTGCTTGCCATGGCAGGTCTCCTGTTTCAACACACCGCAAATCCTATTATGCTATACCCAAAAGCTATTCTCTCACATCCATCCCCTTTCCACAATCGGTATTATTAAGAAAGAATTTGGGGTTGGGTTCCAGACGTTACTCCATACCTTGCCATGGCGATATAGCCTCCGCAGCTTGGAGAGCAAAGTTGAAAGCTCGGCGTCTAGTAGAATAACGCCTGGGTCTCAATCCCCTATCTCTGTCATACCCGTGCACACTGGTATCCAGTGCCCGAGTATTTCTTGCGGGCGCTTACCGTTTTTCAACCGGCTCACATTTCACGTTATGCTTTTTATCGACTCGGAACCGATACGCCTCTTTAAGGTCGTCTTTCCCGGAATGTGTGAATACCAGAATGCGTTCTCCGTCAGTGCGGACATGCACAATCCCGTACGCGGTGCGTTCAAATCCGTAATACGGCGTTTTATTTTTGTCTTTGATCGGTTGGGACAGGTCTCGCCATCTGAAAAAAGCGGACAACTCCGTACATAGGATCAATGGTTTATCGGTGCGGGAGGCCTTCCCCAGCGCTCCCACTAATTCCGCTCTCGGATGAATATATTCTTTCCGGCTGCTTTCATCCCCAGAGGAAATAAGCGATACCACCGGCGCGATCTGTTTCAAAGCATTAAGATTAAAATCACTGGAACCGTGATGGGGCACTTTTAAAATCTCACATTGAAGGCCGCTTGGTTTTACTTTTTCCGATAAGCGGGCCATCGATTCGGCATTCATATCGCCCCCAAGCAGGAAACGGACGTTTTGATAGGTCAAGCGCAGCACGACAGAGTGTCCATTTATCGTGTGAGATGCTGACAATGCCGTGCCCGTTCCATTGTTATCATCAAGAAATTTAGGCGGTTGATGAAGCAACGGCAATGCCTCCACCATTTTTTTGCCTTTCTTTATTCGTTTTGTGATTGGCCCCAATACTTCCACATTGATTCCTTCCTTTGCCAGAAACTTAAATGCTTTCTTGTTTCCGAAAGCCAATCGTTGAACGGCGGGCTTTTTATCAACGGTCCAATCAATCAATGTCTGGCTCCATCGCTTGAATGGCGTGTTCATGGCCACTTTTGTATTTCGGAGATCGTCAACCAAATCAACGAGATAAGTTTCGTTGTCCTTTTTTACAGTGCACCCGAAAATCTTCTCCACGGGTACTTTCTTATTCTTCACCTCCGCCGGCCCCTTAACAATCCCGTTATGAAAGACGTTCTTCGGCTGGAGGTAGATCCGTTTCCTTTTATCCTTCTCCCGGATGGAGGCATGCGCTTTGTTAAACCCTTCGAAGTGATCCGTATCTCCATGGGTGACAACGATAGCCTCTACGGACAGAGGTTTGCTTTTCGACGTGCCGGAAAATCTCGCGGCCGCATATCGTGCGAACATTTGATTGTCCCCGGCATCAATAAACATCAACTTTCCTGACGGCGACTCCAGAATCAGTGCATCTCCCTGCTGCACGTCCACCATGGCAAATTTCAACACTTTGTTCTGATCCGTCGTTTTGAGTTTTCCCTTGACCGTCCCCTGTACAGCGTTCCCCTCCCGGTCCGTCAGTTCCACTATTGTATTCTTGGAGGTCTGACTGACAATTTTGATGGGATCGCCCCAAGCCAGAACAACAACGCGTTTTTCAGGCAACTGTACCTTCACAAGATCGTCATCAATAAACACTGTTTTACTCATTTGGCCTCCTTTTGCCAGTGGTTCGCACTCAAATACACTCCCTGCCCCAAGATTAAAATAGACTCGTCCGAGTATAGCACTGCTCCCGGAATTCATCAAGGAAAATCCACCATTAGATGCATCTATAAACAGCCTTATTTGTCTAGGCTGTTCCCCCTTTTTCCAGGAATTCTTGGGAATGAGCAGAAAATCGCTGTATCTCCTCCCAAATACAGTCTGGATCCGTCGAAACTTTTGGAGTGTAAAAGTTTACCAGAGAAAAGGAGTCCTGGTATTCTTGAACGGCTAGGAAGGAGAGCGGTATATGAGCAAGAAATTTGTATTGGCGTTGGATCAAGGCACGACAAGTTCGCGCAGTATTTTGTTCAATCAGGAAGGAAAAATCGTTGCGGTGGCGCAACGGGAGTTTAAACAGCATTATCCTCAACCTGGCTGGGTGGAACATGACCCTATGGGGATTTGGGAGAGTCAGTTGTCCACGGCGAAAGAGGTGCTTGCCAAGGCTAAGGCATCGCCCGCGGATATCGCGGCCATCGGCATCACGAATCAGCGAGAAACCACGGTGGTTTGGGACCGTAAGACCGGCGCGCCGGTGTACAACGCCATCGTTTGGCAATGCCGCCGCACCACCGACACCTGCGAGAAGATTCAGGCGCAGGGACTTGCCGCGGAATTTAAACGCCGCACGGGCCTTGTCGTGGATGCCTATTTCTCCGGCACAAAGGTGAAGTGGATTCTGGAGCATGGAAACGGCCTGCGCGACCGCGCGGCGCGCGGAGAACTCTGCTTCGGCACCATTGATTCGTGGCTGCTCTACAAACTCACCGGGGTGCATGCCACGGATTATTCGAATGCATCGCGTACGATGATCTTCAACATCCATGACCGCCAGTGGGATAGTACGCTCTTAAAACACCTTGATATTCCCCAGGAAATATTGCCGCAGGCGATGCCATCGAGTTATGTCTATGGAACCACCTCGGTGCTTGGCGGGGACATCCCCGTAGCGTCGCTCATTGGCGACCAGCAGAGTGCGCTTTTCGGCCAGGCCGCGTTCAATCTCAACGAATGCAAGAACACTTACGGCACGGGTTGCTTTCTGTTAATGAATACCGGCGAGCGCCCGGTCGAATCGAAAAACGGCTTGCTTACCACCATCGCGTGGGGGCTGGACGACAAGGTCTATTATGCACTGGAAGGCAGTGTATTTGTCGGCGGCGCGGTTATTCAATGGCTGCGCGACGGCCTGAAACTTATCGCCTCCGCCAGTGAAAGCGAATCAGTCGCCCAAGAGGTCAGTGACACCGCTGGGGTGTATATCGTCCCCGCGTTTGTCGGCCTTGGCGCGCCCTATTGGGACATGCGCGCCCGCGGCCTCATCACTGGCCTCACTCGCGGCGCCTCCCGTGCGCATATTGTCCGCGCCGCGCTCGAATCCATTGCCTTCCAGTCGGCGGACGTCGTCCGCACTATGGAAACTGATACCAGCGGGCGCATTCCACAATTGCGTGTGGACGGCGGGGCCGCTGCAAACAACCTCCTGCTGCAAACCCAAGCGGACCTCCTCGGAAGCCCTGTGGTGCGTGGTCAAACCCTTGAAACCACCGCCCTCGGTGCGGCCTTCCTGGCGGGGCTGGCTACCGGATTCTGGCCTAACCAGGATGCCATTCGCAGCATCTGGCAGGTGGATCGCATTTTCGAACCGTCTTGGACTCCGGAAAAGCGTCAAACCGCCCTTGCGGGCTGGGAGGATGCCATCCGCCGAACCAAATCAATGTAAATGGCTCCGCAAAAAGCCAGACACATCTCGTTACACGAAGGGTGTGACCCATGTGCGCCGGTCTCTGTTTTTCGTGTGTAAGTGCAATGTAAACAATAGTTTACAGGCCTTTGCCGAAATTGCATTTCAATGGTACAATTTTTATGGTCAGTGCCACATGTGGCGTTTCTCCTTCCGCGGAGGCCTGGTACCCCAAGTGTCAGGCCTCTTATCTCTTTTTATGAGAAGCGGTTACGTACAATTTCGGCAATGCGCTGCAAACGATGTGTGTAGGTATGCTCCTGTAGAATGTGTTCCCGTGCGCGGCTCGTCTTTTCCATGCGCGCGGAAGGATGATTTCGATAATAATGGAGAAGATCCACGCATTCTTCCAGGGAATGATATTGTGTGATTTCTCGCTCGACATCAAACAGCATTTCCAGGGAAGATTGCGCATCGGTCAATAGAAATCCCCCGGCAGCAGGACAATCAAAAACCCGTTGATTCGCGGCGGATGCCATTTGGATGCTGGTGATATTAAGATTCACCTCACACCTGCGGTAAAAGTCCGGTAGTTCGAGACGGTAATTCACCTGAGGACCGAACAGTGGTGTCACCTGTCGCCAAGCATCATCTCCTCGCGCCACGACTCCTTCCGGGGTTAATCCCGCCATGATTTTGTGCCGCAACCGCCGGGTGCCCTCGATAAAAAAGTACAATTCCGCCGCGCGCTGTTCCTCGGCATCGAAATTTGTTAAATCGCCCAGAATCGCTGCAAGTCCCTTGCTGAAGTTTTCCCGGGTGACCCGGTCCGCCTCAAATGCTTCATTGACAACGGCATTCAGCCGGGGATGATTCTTTATACGGACACCTTCCCGTTCCGAAAAGTCTACCATGGAGTTTCCGACAAAACTGGGTGGATGGTCCCACACTTCCGAGGAGGCGGCATTAAAGAGGGAAGGGTCTACCGCCAAGGGCATCACATGTGTTTCGGCAAAACCGGTTTTTGTGAGATAATCCGCATAGGCGGCTTCCCATGTGAGGGCGATGGCATAGTCCGAGGCGTAGATGGTACGGTTCATTAAAATGGTGCGTGGATCATCCACAAACCATGTCACATATGGCACACGAAGATCCGCGAACAACCCCGCGAAGAGTCCGTTTTCATCCATGCCGCTGAGATTGATGCTGAGAACGAAATCCGGCCGGAATTCCAGGAGGGTCTGGATAAATTGTGCGATCATCTCACGCGGCATCTCCCCTTCGAGGGCGACCGGAGCGTGAGCCAGTTCCCACCCCATTGCGTGTGCCGCGTTCATGCAGGCGGAATCCAGCCAGTATTGACTCTCTAAAACCATGATGCGCGGCACGGGCCCGGCCAACTTCGGGTAGTCCATCAGCGTGCGCATGCCCTCGGTAATTTTCAGTCGAATTGGGTTCATATGGGCATCATATCATGTCCCTCATCCTTCCCACTATCCGGGCAATTGCGAAATAGCCGGGTATGCCGGACACAGGGCAAATTACCAGTATTTCACGGCCCAACCGTTGCCTTATCATTTGCCCATATGAGAAACAGGACGATTTTACACTTGCCTCTATCCGATACAATACCTATACAGAAAAATGTCCACATGAAACCCCGCCGGTTATGAATGGAGTCCGAAAGCATGCTTCTTATAATGAAGTAAAGCTCTTTATTGTGAAAAGGCTTTTGGAGTAATGGTATAGTGAGTGGTGACGGCGGAGCCCATACCGTATCCTTCCGTTGGGAACTCTGGCTCCTGTTCAGGGATGATTTCCTGCGGCGGGACTGTTTGAGAAGATCCCTGAAACCTCTTTGTGGATGAGGAATTTCTGAAATGTTTGGAATGCGGAAAAAGCCCGTAAAGAAGTCGATTCCGGCGCGCATCCGCGACAGTTTGCGCATGCATATGATCCGCGGATTGTTATTGGTGGTTCCGTTGGGTGTTACTGCGTATGTCTTGTATTTCTGCTATTCCCTGACGGCCGCCTATCTGGCGCCGTTTATCCGGAAATACCTTTTTACGCTTCCGGAATATATGATAGTTCCGATTTCCGTTGTTTTGTTCTGTGCCTTTCTTTATCTGGCGGGGTTGCTGGCCCGGGTGTATGCTGGGCGAAAGCTGATTGGCCTCACGGAGATGCTCCTGCGGCATATTCCCCTCGTAAAAAGCATTTATGGGGCTTCTAAACAAGTGGTGGAGGTTATCTCGATACAGGAAAGCGGCGGCAATTATCAATCGGCGCTGTTGGTGGATTTTCCGCGTCCCGGGATGAAAGCCTTTGCCTTTGTTACCGGCAAGATCCTTGTGAATGGGAATCAAGAGTATTACAAGGTGTTTGTACCTACTACGCCCAACCCCACCAGCGGTTATTTTGAGTTGGTAGAGCCCTCTCTGGTGGCCCAGAGCACCCTGGAAATGGAGGATATAGTCAAGAGTGTAGTTTCCGCTGGCATTCTGACACCGGAGGTGGTTGATTTCGCTCCGGTAACGGCCAATCCTGACGCTCCCCTTCTGGAAGAGGATTCGGAAGACGAGGAAGAGGAGGAGTAAACAGAGATGGCGAAGCGAAAAAAGAAGAAAAAGCTGACCCTATGGGGTCAAGTCAAGCAATTGCTGCGGACGCGCATACTTTCCGGCTTTCTATTGATTGTACCCCTGGGCATTACCGTTTTCGTCATTAATTTTTTGTATGAATTTACCGTTGGGCGGATTACCCCCGTTACCGAGCGGTTTTTCGGGCATCTGCCCAGTTTCACGGTACCGGTCATTTCGATTTTTCTGTTTGCTGGGGTGTTGTATGGGGTCGGGATAATCGCTACGGCGGTGGTGGGGCGGCGCCTTATCGGCTTGGCGGAAAGCATTATCCAGCGCATTCCGTTGGTGGCCACTATTTACGGTGCTTCCAAGCAAATTGTAGAGACTGTGTCTTTTCAGGACACCGGTTCCAACATGAAAGCGGCTGTATTCATTGAATTCCCCTGTAAAGGCATGAAAGCGATTGGATTTCTCACAGGGAAAATGAAGACTTCCGATGGGTGCGAGTTTTACAAAGTATTCGTTCCGACTACACCCAACATCAGCGTTGGCCTGTTTCAATTGTGTGCTCCGGAAGATGTCTACCGGTGTGGTTTGTCGGTTGAGGAAGCCCTCAAGATGCTGGTTTCGCTGGGCATTATCGCGCCTGACACACTTCAACTCGTCCCCATGTCACAAGCTTTGGAATCACCATTGCTTGAGAGCGCGGAAGTCAACGAGGAGTGAAATGACCGATTCTGTAAAATCCCCCCAAAAAATTTCTTCCCACAATCCGAAGAAACCAGCGTCTCAGCAGATCTCTGGCACTCGCTGGATGTCCGTGGATGCGCTTCGCGGGTTTGACATGCTGTGGATTGTCGGAGCCGCCGGGCTGGTGACCGCGCTGAACAAGGCCAGCGGCGGTCGGGGCATTTTGCATCAATGCGCGGAGCAGTTGAAGCATAAAGATTGGGAAGGATTTGCCTTTTACGATCTTATTTTCCCATTGTTTGTATTTATTGTGGGAATTTCACTGGTTTTTTCGCTTGGGCGGATTGTGGCGCAGGAAGGCAAAACCAAGGCTCATATACGGCTATTCCGGCGGGCGCTGATTCTATTCATCCTGGGCATTCTGTATTCCGGGGGATTCACCAATCTCTGGCCGGATATCCGGATTATGGGGGTGTTGCAACGGCTTGCGCTGTGCTATCTCTTTGGCGGGTTATTGTTCATTCATTTTGAGTGGCGCGGATTGCTTGCGGCGTGTTTAACACTCCTGATCGGGTACTGGATGGTTATGAGTTTTATTCCCGCGCCGGGCCAGTCTCAGGTCTCTTTTGCTCCGGATCAAAACCTGGCCAATTATATTGATCTGCATTTTCTGCCAGGCCGCTTGCATGACAAGACATGGGATCCGGAGGGTATTCTCAGCACGTTTCCGGCCGTGGCCACATGCCTGCTGGGCGTATTCGCCGGATTAATTATTCAAAGCACTTCTTTGAGCAGTTCGAAAAAACTGTTGATCTTCATCGGCGGGGGCGCCGCTCTGGCCGCCCTGGGTTTTTTATGGGGGCTCCAGTTTCCTGTAATCAAGAAGATCTGGACGTCGTCGTATGTGCTGGTGGCTGGCGGATATAGTTGCATGTTGCTTGGGGTGTTTTATTTGATTGTGGACGTTTGGAAATTTCAGCTTTGGGCGCGGCCCCTGGTGTGGGTAGGCAGTAACGCGCTGGCGATTTATCTTGCGCGGAATATTGTGGATTTCCATGCGCTGGCGTTGCGCTTTGCCGGGGGAAATGTGCAACAACTCTTCGGTGTGTATGGCGACCTTGTAGTAAACATCGTTTCTTTGGGATTTACGTTGTTGCTGGCATGGTACCTCTATCGCAAGCAAATTTTTCTGAGGATCTGATGATTGTTCACTTAACACCAGTGACTAGGAACATATCATGGTAAGAGATTATCCCCGTGTTCTCGTGTTTTTCGCTCTTTTGCTCCTTTCGTGCATTTCGTATGGAGAGAGCACTATGCGCGATTGCACAACGTTCCAATCCGCTGCCGTATATAGGCCGGAACTCGATATTGGTTCGGATGTGGCGATGGTGTATGCATGCGGGCCGGGTTTTGCAGAGCGGGCTGACGGGTGGCGTGCCAATGGATATGGGATCAGCATGATGACAGGAATAGCGTGGGGAGGCTATGATGACTACTACATGGTGGATGGCGTGTTTAAGAAGGAGGAAGTGCAAACGACTAAAACCGGTAAACTCTATATGCATGGCAACAGTACGACGGTGGGCTACAATGTGCCCAGCGATGCGTATATCGAGTACATCAAGCGCAAAATAGAGCCAGTGGTGGACTACGGGGTTCAGGCGATCTATCTGGAAGAGCCGGAATATTGGGCGGAAACAGGGTGGAGTGAAGCCTTTAAGAAAGAATGGGAAGGTTTTTATGGCGAGCCGTGGCAAGCGCCGGATTCCAGCCCGGACGCGCAATACCGCGCCAGCAAACTGAAATATGAGCTGTATTTCAAGGCATTGCGCGAGGTATTTAAGCACGCCAAGGAACGCGCCCGCGCCCAAGGAAAAACCATCGAGTGTCATGTGCCGACGCACAGCCTGATCAACTATGCGCAATGGCGGATTGTAAGCCCGGAATCCTACTTGATGGAATTGGCGGAAGCGGATGGCTATATCGCACAGGTATGGACCGGCACCGCGCGTTCACGCAATGTGTATAAAGGCGTGGTTAAAGAACGTACCTTCGAAACGGCTTATCTGGAATATGGGCAAATGCTGGGCATGGTTCGTCCTACCGGCCGCAAGGTTTGGTTTTTGGCGGATCCGGTAGAAGACAACCCCAACCGCAGTTGGAACGATTACAAGAAGAATTATGAATGCACCATCATTGCCTCGTTAATGTGGCCGGAGGTATACCGGTTTGAAGTCATGCCGTGGCCGGATCGCATTTTCCAAGGGACATATCCCAAGGTGGATTTAGATTCGGCCTCGAACGAACGCGAAGGCATTCCCGCGGAATACGCGACCCAACTGCTCACGGTAATCAATGCGCTTAACGATATGAACCAATCCGAGGTGAAGTACGAGACGGGATCGCGCGGCATTGGCATGATGGTTTCAGACACCTTGATGTTTCAGCGTGCGGAACCCATGCCGAGCGATGCGCATCTGGGCTCGTTTTTTGGCTTGGCCATGCCTTTGGTGAAGCATGGCGTGCCGGTGGAGATAGTTCAATTGGAAACGGTCACTCATCCCAGCACGCTTGTGCCCTTTAGGGTGATCCTGCTCACCTATGAAGGCCAGAAACCGTTAACGCCGGAATATCATGAGGCACTGGCCGCGTGGGTGAAGAACGGCGGAGCATTGATCTATATTGGGGATGAGTCTGACCCTTACAATCATGTGCGGGAATGGTGGAACAACCAGGGGCAGAATACAGCTATGCCCCAAGCCGACCTGTTTATGCGCCTGGGCATCACTCGCGCCGCGTATAGCGAACCGGAAGCGGCAGGCAAAGGTTTTGTGCGGATCTTTTCTGAAAAACCCCGGCAACTGGCGCGCTATGACTATGGGGCGCAGAAAGTAATTGAACTGGCCGCGGAAATGTGTGAACGGCTTGGCGAACCTTTGCGCATGCAGAACTATTTAAAGATTCAGCGTGGGCCATATATAGTAGCGTCAGTATTGGACGAATCAGTTTCCGATGCGCCGCTTGCCATTGAGGGCCGCTTTATCGATCTGTTTGACGCGGCATTACCATTTGTTTCCAAGCGTTTATTACATCCCAATGAACGCTGCCTCCTGTATGATCTTGATTGGGTGGGAAAGCAAGGAATGCGCGCCAGAGTGGTGGCCTCGGCCGCGCGGGTACGGCATGAAACTGTATCCGAACAGAGCATTCGTTTCGTGGTTCGGGGCCCGAAGGCTACCACGGCCCAGGTCTGTGTTCTGTTGCCGAATGCGCCCAAACAGTTAACGGCCTCGCCTGCAATTCCCTTTGAACAGACCTGGGATGCGGCGAGTTCAACCCTGCATTTATCCTATGAGAATACCGCGCAGGATATTGCTTTTGAGGTGTCTCTCTGATACTTGGTACAATAGGCTTTCTTGGATGGTTGCCCCCAGCCTCTCACCGGCAAGGGTGGGAGGGGCCGGAAATTCCGGTGTCTACGTTGTGCGGAAAGCGGAATTTTGTTAGACTTCCCAGATATCCCGCCAACCGGTTTTGTGTGAATTGGAGTAGAACATGATCGAACAGAAGTTCGTGGATCGTATTGCCGTGGAAGTGTCCGTGCGGCCTGAACAAGCCGCAGCGGCCATTCAATTGCTTGACAAGGGCGCCACCGTTCCCTTTGTCGCCCACTATCGCAAAGACAGCACGGGCGGTCTTGATGAAGCGGTGTTGGAACGCATTGAAGAGCGCAACGCCTATTTTACAGCGCTGAGCAACCGGCGCAATGCGGCCATAGACAATATCGGGAAGCAGGGCAATCTCACGGAAGAGCTTCGGCATCGGCTGGATAACTGCTTTGATCAATTGGAATTGGAAGATCTTTACCTGCCGCATAAAAAACAGCGGCGGAGCAAAGCCAGCATCGCGCTGGATCAAGGTTTGGAGCCTCTGGCGGCGTTCTTATGGTCGCAAATGCCTATCGGCGTTCCCATTGAGGAATTTGCAGAATCGTTCGTTAACTCAGAGAAATCCATTAGTTCTCCCGAAGAAGCCTTGCTGGGCGCCCAAAATATCCTTGCGGACCGCATTGCCGCAGATGCGGCAACCCGGGCCGTCCTGCGCCAGTACATGTTGGAAAAGGGCACTATCCAATCTTCTGCGACGAAAAACGCTCAGGAGCAGAAAGCACGTTTTGCCCCCTTCTACCAGTTTTCGGAGCCGGTGAAAAGCATCTCCCCCGCCAAATTATTGACCTTGCTGCGGGGAACGCGCTTGGGCGTACTCCGCATGGATCTTGTTATTGATGATGCAGAAATGATAAACACGCTGGCGGGGGGATATGTAAAGGAATCGGGGTCTGTTTTCGAACCTTTCCTTCGGGCTGCCGTGGAAGATGCGTACAAGCGTCTTCTGCGCCCGGCCATTGAAAACGAAGTGGTTGGAATTATCCGGGCCCGCGCGGATGAAGAGACGGTCAAAATCCTTCGAGAAAATCTTGAGCATGTGTTGATGTCACCCGCTGCCGGGCCGATTCCGGTAATGGGTGTGGATCCCGGTCCGCGCACCGGCATCCAAATGGCGGTGGTGGATGGGGTGGGCGCTTTCCTGGAATCTGCCGTGGTCATGCTGACAGAGCAAGAAGAAGAACGCGCTGCCGCCGAGCAGACGGTGGTCGATTTAATCGCCAAACACAATGTTCGCGGGATTGCCATTGGAAACGGGGCAGGCACGCGCGATGCCGCGCGTTTCATCGGCGCGGCGCTCAAGAGGCTGCCCGGCAAGCCGCCGTTTTTCGTGTTTATAAGCCATCCTGCCGGAGCCGCCTATGCCACCTCTAAACTCGGAATGCAGGAGTTTCCCGAAATGGATGTGACCATGCGCGGCGCGGTATCTCTTGCACGGCGGTTGCAGGATCCGCTGGTCGAACTCCTCCGTCTGGAACCGCGCAACATTGCCACGGGTCAACACCAATTCGATGTAAACCAACGCGTATTGCGGGAAGCGCTTTACAAGACAATCGTATCCTGTGTAAACCGTATTGGCGCGGACATCAACACGGCCTCCGTGGATGTGCTTCGTTACATTAGCGGCCTGCAAATGGGCACGGCACAGAATATTGTGGAATTCCGGTCGAAAAATGGCGGTTTCCGTTCCCGTGCGCAACTGATGGAAGTTTCCGGCATTGGTGAAAAGACCTACGAACAATGTGCGGCCTTTTTGTGCATTCCCAATGGGGAACAGTGTCTGGATAAGACGCGGATTCATCCCGAAGCGTATCCGATTGTTGAAAAAATGGCCACGGAACTGGGTGTGCCTGTCTCTACTTTGCTTGGAAACCGCGAATTAGTATCCAAGATCGATATGGGTATGTATGCCACAGAATTCATTGGACCGCTTGCGATGGCTGACTTGCGCGAGGAACTGATTGGCGCCCGGCCGGATCAACGTCCAGAGTTTCATGCGCTAAAACATATTGACGGCGTTTATGATATTCAGGATTTGGAAGAAGGCATGGAAGCAGAAGGCGTGGTTACCCATGTGACGGATTTTGGCGCCTTCGTGGATATCGGCGTCCGGCAGGATGGACTCATTCATCTCTCCGAACTCGCCAACCGTTTTATTCGCAATCCCCGGGAATATATCAAGATCGGCGACATGGTACGGGTAAAAGTGATTAAGGTGGATAAGGAATCCCGGCGTATTTCCCTCTCGCGAAAAGCAATGTTGACTCAGCCCCGCCGGCACCAATCCGTTTCAAGGCCGCAGCCTGTGGAAGGTGAAGCAGAAACAACTCACGAAGAACGTAAACCACGACGGCCCCATGACGGGGACCGGCCCCGCTCCGATATGCGCCGCAGGGACGGTCAGCGGGATGAACGCCGCGAACGGACCGAACGCCCGCCCCGGACGGATCGTGGGGAACGCCGTGAACGGTCCGAGCGGCCCGAAAGACGGGAACCCGCAACAGCACGTTCTGATGGTGAGCATCATAAAGAATCCCGGCCGCGGCGTCCTGAAAAACGGGACCGTAAAGGATCGCCACGTACAGGTCAACCACTCAGCACGGCTCGTTCTGGAGATGGTGATCGGCTCCTGAATACCCAACTAGCGGATCAATTGGCTGCCTTGCGGGATCGCTTTGGTTCCTGAGACACACCCTCCCTTGTTTTTCCTTGTTCACGGGAAAAAAGCTGGAAGCATTTTCCAGGGATTCTGCGCAATCTGTTTAAACTGAAAAAATAGCATACAGAGTCCTTGACATTTACCCCTGACTATGATAATTTACCGCGCCTTGGAATGGCGGGTGTATCGCCGATTCACGGGAGTAGATGAAATAGGCGGGGCGAGGCCCAGGAAAATGGAGACTGGGGCCATGAAGAAAAAAGTGGTAAAAAAGAACGTCAGGACGGCCAAGAAGAAAGATGTGAAAAAGATGGCCCAAAAGGCTGTTACGAAGAAAAGTACAGCCAAGGCCGTTAAACGCAAGGCGGTGGCCGTAAAGAAACCAGTGGCCAAACCGGCGGTTAAACCGGCGCCCAAGCCCTCCAAAGCAGCGCCCCCCAAAGCAGTGGAAAAACCGGCAGCTAAGGAAGCAGTAAAGTCTGAAAGCAGTATGACAAAACCAGAATTAAAGAAATTTGAGAAGTTGTTGTTAGATGAACGAAATCGATTAACAGGGAGTATTCGCACTATCGAGGAAGCCAGCCGCATGGAGGCGGGCCGCGACAAGGATGGCGATTTGGCCAGCTACGCGGAAACTGGGACGGATAATTTTGAATTGGAGACAGCGTTAAATATTGCCAGTGGAGAATCGGAATGGCTGCGCAATATTGACGAAGCCCTGCAAAGGATCGAAACGGGATCGTACGGCATTTGCGAACGGTGTGAGCAGCCCATCGTGAAGAAGCGGCTTGAAGTATTTCCTTCCGCGCGCTATTGTATTAAATGTCAGTCGGAATATGAAAAAGAACACCGCAATGAAGCCCAATTGATGTAAGCATTTTGCGAAGGCCCGTTGGGGCTCATTACAACGTATCAGAAGAGAACTCCGCAGGTATAAAGGGCGGTAATACAGGTTGTCCTTTCGTATATGCACCCAATTTTGCTTGAAATCGGACCGATCAAACTCCATTGTTATGGCTTGATGATCGCCATCGGATTTCTCGCCGCCATTTTCATGGTGCAGCGGGACGTGAAAAAAATGGGGCTGGATCCAAAATTTGTCAGTGAAATGGGATTTGTGGCGCTGATCCTGGGCATTGCCGGCACCCGGATTCTATATATCCTGATGTATCCGCAGGAATTCTCCTGGTCCAGGCCCTGGGAATGGTTTGCGGTATGGCAGGGGGGGCTGGTTTTCCAGGGCGCAATTCCCATCACCTTCCTCTATGCCTACCTGGAAATGAAACGCCGCGGAATTCCCTTCTGGAAGGTCGTGGATTCCGGCATCCCGTCGCTGGCGCTGGCCCAGGGATTCGGGCGTATCGGATGTTTCTTGAACGGCTGCTGTTATGGGTATGTGTCGGAAACGCTTCCGTGGGCCGTGCGCTTCCCTCCGGGGCGGCCTGTATTCCAATCGCAAATAGGCCTGACCCCCATGCCCGACGGCTGGTCGCATCCCGTGCATCCCACTCAGCTTTACAGCGCTTTCCTGCTCTTTGCTATTTGCATTATTCTGCTGATCCTACGCGCCAAATGGCATCCCTTCCCGGGGTTTACCATGCCTATCTACCTGATCCTGTATGGAATGAAGCGCTTCACCGTAGAGATGTTCCGGGGCGACCTTAATCCTACAGACCTTGGGTTTGGCTTTTTGTCCAATCAACAGGTCTTTGCGATCATCATGTTCCTGTTGGGCATATGGTTGTTCTTTTTCCTGCGCAGTTTGAACCGCCTCCCCGCGCCAGAACCTGCCCCGCAACGCACCAACAAGAAGAAATGAGTAACTATAAAATTTTTGCGGTTTGGGTCCTTCCTCGACTTGTCTTCTGTCAGCTTGTTCACCGTGTCAGAGATGTTGGACACGTCTGGCATCTGGACAGCGGGAACTAAATCTCGCTAAAACAAAGAGATGACCTTCAGCAGCTCGTTGGCGATGAGCCGGTGAGCGAGTTCGTTGGGGTGCATGCCGTCGAGCAAGACATCCTGATAGGAATGTTCTTTAGCATACTCTTTCAGTATTTTAAAGACATCCACGAGGGGAACGTGTTCGGTTTCCGCAAGTTTTCGGACCGCCGTAAGGTAATCGGTCAAGCCGATGTTGAGTCCTTCGATGTCATTCACATCGTAGGGAGGTTTTCCGTAGAGTTCTTTTAGCTGTGCAGTCCAGGAGAGTGGATTGGGGGTGAGTAAAATGGGTTTTGCCCCTTGTTCCTTTAGTTTCTGCACGAAGTATCGAAGGTTCTCGTTAAATTGCGCAGCGGTTACCCGTGGTTGGGCCGCACCTTTCCATACATCCACCGCGGCATCGTTCAGCCCGTAATAAATGGTAACGATATCCGGTTTATGTGCAAGCACGGCGCTTTCAAAGCGTTCCCGCGCGTCAGGCGTATATTCTCCGCCCAGACCTGCGTTAATGATTTTCGGGGCGATGCCATAGGCGGGCAATTCTTCTTCCAGCAGTTTTGCAAAGTTGTGCAAGGGGCCACGGGGGGCGGTAGTGGATTCTCCAAAGAGCACTATGGTGATGGGTTTCAATGGCGCGCCGGGCGCGGCTTTGTCCCCCAAGAGCCACGCCGGACTGAAGCGGGCCAGACGAATGTCGCGCCCGCCGGGGACATCCTGCTGCCACACAGCGAGAATCGTTCCGTCCGGTGCTTGATCACAGGAGGGGTAAGAAGCCTGACCGCCGGTGTAGGGAAAACCTATATCCTTTGGCTTTGACCATGTACTGCAACTATCCAACGATGCCGCAACACACAAAGGGAAGCGTTCCTGGGCATGATCCCATACCACCATCACCCCAGAGCGCCCGTTCGCAGAAAAACGGCTCAAGGCAGCAGGGGCATTTGTACCGCGCAAGGGGCTTGGCCGTATATCCTGCCAGGATTGTCCTTCATCCCGGCTGCGCGCTTCGTACAAATGGGTGGAACCCGTCCGCATCAGCATGTATAGCGATCCATCATCCAACTCAACAATGGCGGGTTCGTCGGTTCCGGAGACCGCGCCTCCGGCCACTTTTTCATAGACTGCTTGTGTGTCGCCGCCATTTGTCCACGTTACGGCGTTGTCGGTGGAACGCATGACGCCCGCGCGCAGGTCCATCTGGCCTTCGCTCTGTAAAGCCTGCCCCTGTTCACACAACACATCCCAGGAATAGCCCATCAGCAATGAGCCGGATTTCAATTTCAGTCCCCGCTGACATTTACCACAGGTATATTTGTGGTTCATCGGAATTTCATAGGGCGGCGCCCATGTGCGGCCACTGTCTTCGCTACGCACGCACCAGGTAACCGAGGTGCGAATGCCCTCCGCAAAACTCACCGTGGTGCAGGTGATCAACACGCGGTTCTCCGAGACGATAATATTCGCATCCGCATCGATCAATCCTGGATGGTCAATAAAGACCTCCGGCTTACTCCAGGTGCATCCACCGTCCGGGGAATAGGCGCCGACAACGGAAAAATCATCCGATCCTGCCTTATACCGGCTCCACACCACCAGCATCCGCTCATCGGCAAGACGTGCAATACATGGCAGGCCATGATTGAATCCATTCTCATGCGAGGCGATTACCGAGTGCGTGAAAAAAGCGTATTCATCCGTGGGCGCCGTAGTTGCCGCGCAAATAAGCGCCGCGAGAAAGACAAGTAAATTCATGATAAGACTCCGGGTATCGTGTGAAGCATTTCCCGTCGTATATTTTTAAAAGATTATTTCTTCGGCGAAGCCTTGTCTTTGTGATTGTCGATCTTTTCCTGGACGCCTTCGAGTTTGGGATCGAGGCGGCGGGCGCGTTCCCATTCCCCAATGGCGCGTTCGATTTCGCCCTTTAGCCGGTAGGCATCCCCGAGGTGGTCGCGGAGGATGGCGTCGTCGGTATCCATGCGGTAGATGGCCTTTTGAATGAGATCGATGGCTTCCTGGGCTTTTCCCTGTTTGTAATAAACCCAGCCGAGGCTGTCCATATAAAAGGGGCTTTCCGGGTTGATCCGGAGCGCTTTTTGGAGCAGTTCCTCGGCTTTTTCAAGTTTAACCCCTTTTTCCGCATATAAATAGCCCAGGAAATTGAGCGTATCGGGATCGTCGGGATTGTAGACAAGGTAGGCGATAAGATTGGACTCGGTCTTCTCAAAATTCTTGAGTGATTCGTAAGCCATGGCGAGGTAATAATGAACCCACATGTCCTGTTTCGTGCCATTTAGCAGGGCTTCCAGCACCTTCACCGCCTCCTCATGACGTTCCATGCTCATCAGAACACGCGCATGAATTACGCCCAGGGTGTGTGATTTCACTTCCTCGCGCAACGGGAGAATGATATTGATCAGCCATTTGCCTGCGGCTTCTTTCCCATAAAGATACAACAGACCGTTAAGACATTCATTGCATTCCTTGTCAAGATCCCCTTCGATGGTGTCCAGGGATTCAAGCAGGGGCAGATAGGGTTCGCCTTTATGCTTGCGGGCGAGTGCCGTGAAGAGGGTGCCGAAATAGGGTGCTTCGGAGGCCGGAACGTAATTTTCGGCTTCGGCGGGTTTTCCTGACAGCAGCAGGGTGTACATCATCTCGATGTTATACTGTGGTTTAGGTTGATCCGTGGCCAGCAGGGCTACAAAGCGATTAAAGGCATCGTCATACCGGCCAAGGCGTGCCAGCGCTCCAGCGAGCGCTTCCAGTCCGGAAGGGTCACTGGGCCGCAGTTTGATGAAATATTCCAACCGCGCCACGGCTTCTTCATTGTTGCCCGCTTCCAGATTGAGAATACCGAGCATGTAATAGGCCTGGATGAGGTTTTGGTTTAATTCCACGGCGCGATTCAGTGCGGCGCGCGCCCCTTCCGTATCCTTAATGCGTGCGAGATTGAGTCCGAGTTGATAGTAGAGGCCCGCGGATTCCGGGCTGAGTTTAATGAGTTCATGGTAAAGGTCGATGGCGGAAACCAAGTCGTTGGTGCTTTCCTGGAGGTCTACGAGCGCGCCGTAGCCCAGAATGTTTCCGGGGTTCAGTTCAATGGCCTTTTTATAGGCGGCCTTGGCCTCATCAAACTGTTTGAGCCGCTGATGGATTTCGCCGAGGACCACCCAGAGATTGGCCCGGTCCGGTTTTTGTTCCACGGCGCGCTTGCACATTTCAAGCGCCTGTAAATACTCCTGGTTGCGCAGGTGGATCTTAATAAGGCGCAGCGTGGGTGTGAGCGCATCGGGATCCAGGCGCGCGGCCTCCTGCATTTCCTCCAGCGCTTTGGTTTTATTACCTTGGTGTTCATAAATGGCGGAAGCGATAAAATGGGAATAGGCCTGGCTTTGCGGACGGGCTTTTACGGGCCATCCGAACTCTTTCGTGCGGGACCATTCCTGTTCTGAAAGAGAAACGCATCCCGACATCAGGAATGACAGGAGCAACCCAACTGATACTGAAAATAACTTCATGAAATTCCGCCTTGTTAAAACATCGGTATTGTTTCCACCGCTTTGGCGATGGGGGCAAAACTTTTTCGGTGCACGGGGCATGGACCGCATTGGGCCAGTACCGCCAGATGTTCCGAAGTCGCATAACCTTTATGTTTACCAAATCCAAACTCCGGATAGTCCCGATCCAGAGCATTCATCATTCTATCCCGAGTCACTTTCGCAATAATACTCGCCGCCGCGATGGACAACGACCGGCTGTCGCCCTTGATTAGGCGCTGCTGCGGCTGGACCACTCCCGGGAGGGCGAATCCATCCACCAGCAGGAAATCCGGAGCCTTTTTCAACGTGGCCACCGCCTGTGCCATGGCGCCGTAGTTTGCTGCCTGAATGCCGATCCGATCAATTTCCGCCGCGTCTATCGCCGCTACGCCGATATCATGGTCTCCGTCTTGCAGTACATTAAAGAGCGTTTCCCGCCGCTCTGCGGTCAATTGTTTGGAGTCATTCAGACCTGGCACAGGCTCCGCCAGTACCACCGCCGCCGCCACAATCGGACCCGCAAGCGGGCCTCGTCCTGCTTCATCCACCCCGGCAATCCGGGAGAATCCGCTGGCCTGTGCGGCGCGTTCGAACGCGAGCATGGATTCTAAACGGCGGTCTTCCGTTTCGGCCCCCGCCTGCAACAGGAGACAGCGCTCATAAAGCGCACGCGCCCCGGCACGGCGATCCTGCTGTAACGCCGCGAGCAATTCCTGATCGAAAGGAGGACCCGCGGCCACAGCCTCTCTTAAATCATCTAATGTTTCAGAAACCATGCGCCCTGTAACTCTACCTGGAAGCGCCTATGAAGTGCAAAAAGGGAAATTAGGTTATCTGGTATGTTATAGCCCTGTTTCTTTCTTTTCTCGTAAAAAAAGAAAAGAAAATTTCTAATAGCCCACTGCCTTTAATTGTTCATGGAATCCAGCCGGCAGTGCGGCCGAGGGGCCAGTGGCTGTTTTTGCGGCGTGCGCGATCATATTCAAGAGCATCCGGTCCGCGGCGGGGTGTTGGTCTAGGTTATCCAGGATTGGGAATGTATTAATCATGAATTTTCCTTCGCCGAAGCGGTACCAGCCGATTAATACGCCGGTGGTGTAGCCGCCGGGACTGCCCGCCTGGAACATAGCGGTAGCGAATGCTGCGGTTTCATCGGGGACGTCACTGCCTTCGAAGAGGTCGTGAGTGATCATCGGACCGTAATAATCCCAGTCCATGATGCCTTTAGGTGCGAGGCCCTCGAACACCGGATGTGGTTTGGCAACACATTCTTTGTGATACAGCCAATCCGAAAACCCGAATAAACGGCCCTTGTTCTTGAGCGGAAGCCAGCCGACATTATTATCGCCGCGCTTGAAAGCGCGCGTATCCAAAAACAAGGCCATAGAGCCCCGGGCCACGCGTTGCATCAACTCCACGCGTTGTTCATCCTTCGGATTCAGGGTGGAAAGATCGCCCACGAGAATGACTTGCCGCGTGTCTGCATTCGAGGTTTCGTAGGGGGCGCAATTAACGCTATGCTGTGACAGCCATGTTTTGACTTTTTCATCCACGCCCCAAAGCAAGCACGACACGCCTTCCGGATTTGCTTTCAGGTTTGCTTCGGAAAGGAAGAAATGTAGACGTCCGCCCAAGGGCGCACCGCCTCTTTCAAGGTTGGCGGCGAAGGTGTACTCACCCGCCGGGCCGTTGATGACCACATCACCCGAATACACCGGCAACGCAAGAGGTGCATCGGATTCAGGCGTGGAGGCAGGAATGGTCAAGGTCGTTTTCTGTTCCCAAGCCATTCCCTGAGGACCAAATACGCGCAAGGTCACGGGATATTCGCCGGCGGCGAGCACGTCTTCATTCGCCAGGACCGCTTCCAGTTTGAGAGGCCGTCCGGCGTATCCATGCTTGGGCACAGTGAAGAGGCACCACCGCAGGGGCGCCCAACCGTCTTGCAGCGCGTCCACAATGCCCGGTTTCCATTCACGCCAGAAACTCCAGAGACCTTCGCCAGTGAATCCGTGATCTAAAAGACCGGTAAGGTTATATCCGCAGAACTGGGGATTGGAACGAATGAGATCAAATCCCAATATTCGCTGACGGCTATGCAGACGGTCACTTTCGCGCAGCAGATCCTCCGGGAACGGATACACTTCACCCATGTCGTATTTCGGCCAATCCGCCAACAGCCCATCTACCATGGTTTGGAAATATTTCACGTCTTCCAGATCCGCGCGGATGCCGAGTTGTTCGTAATGCCGCAGTTCTCGTATGCCATTCATAAGGCTGCCAATGCCGTATTCCGACAAAAAAACCGGCTTGGTGCCTTTACCTACCATGCGGATGCTGTCTTCAGTGGTCTGCGTGAGCGGCATGCCCGGATAAATGTGCGCATCGCCCGCGCCGTTCATATAACCGCCAAACGACCCCACGTTGGGTTCGCTGCCGGGCGTGTAGGAAGGGCTGTCCACGCCCCATTCGTATTCCCACGTGGCGCTCCCCGGGTTGCAGAGCGAACCGATGGTGAACTGCTTGTCCCAGCGTCCGCTGCCCAGAAGTACAAGCCGTGTATCATCCAGTTCCCGCACCAGTTTCAGCGTGTCCACGGCATGGCGGAACACCGGACCATCCGGAGTCTCATTCAGCAGACCCCAAATCGTGGCGCTGGGATGATTGCGGTCCCGCAGAATCATTTCACGGATTGAAAAATCGAAGCGCTCGGCCATTTGCGGGGAATCCGCCAGACACCACCCCGCAAGGGTTTCCTCATAAACCATCAATCCGATTTCATCGCATAGGTCCAACTGAAACGGATGGGCAATGCCGGCAATGAACCGGACCGTGTTGAACCCGCTCGATTTCATGTACAGCATGTCTTTGCACAGTAGATCTTTTGCTCCCTTGGGGGGGAAGCTTTGCCCGACAGGACAATGGTTGCCCGTATGTGAACTCTTTACGAAAATGCGCTGGCCATTCAGCCGGAAAAAGCCCCGTTCCACGCGGAGATCCCGAAATCCAAAGCGTACAAACGATTGATCCCCGGAGCCATCCTGTGTGGATATCCGGGTAGTCAATCCATATAAATACGGATCATCCAGATCCCAAAGGTGATGTTGCGGAACCTGCATGGCCATATTTAACACCATTTCGCCCGGCGCGAAGGTTTGCGGGGCCTGTGCGGACGCCACAGTCTGTGCGGTATTCGCGGGACCGATTGAAAGATTGATCTGTCCCTCGGCTGATGTGTCCAGGGTGTTGCGAACCGTTACCTGCACTCTGCATGTGCCTGTTTTCCAATCCCCCCGGACGAATACATCATCGATGCGGATCGGCGGAGTGATCAGCAATTCCGGCGCTTCGGTGATGCCACTGTAATTCATTGTGCTTCCGACGATCAGAGTAGGGCGCTTATTCCGGTGCGGGGTTTCATCCAGCGTCATGCCATCAATGCGTTCCGTGCTTGGATTTATTACCCGCATCGCAATCCGGTTGGTTTCTCCCGGTTTGACTGCCTGGGTGATGTCCAGCGTGAAGGGCGTTTCCCCGCCTTCATGGCCGCCCGCCGGCGTATTGTTCACCCACACCTCCGCGGAGTAGTCCACCGCCCAGAAACGCAACAGATACCGCCCATTTTTGAAGGGATTTTCTGGAATCGTCATGTCGAGCCAATACCATGACACCCCATGATAACCCGGATAAATCTCTTGAGTGATGTTGGGCACAGGCACTGTTTGTGCATTCGCCACAGGTTCTTTCCACCATTCGTGATCCCTGCCTTCGTTTTTCGGGTCACATGCAAGGCGCCATTGATCGTTCTCAAGGGAAATCACTTGTTGCGCCGTGACAGCATTTCCCACCGAGTTCTCGTCGGCGGATATGGCCATTGAAAGTAACAGGATACTCAAGAGCATGAACCATGTTGTGTTTCGCATTTGTAGATGTTCCTTTGTCAGTGACTTCTATATGGGAAATCGGCAGATGGTTATGGCCGCACGGGAAGCAGTAATGCGCTCTGGTGCGTGGCATCCGTGTGAATGCTGTTTTGCGCCGGGCGTAATTCGCTTCCTGGAAAATCCTCCCCGGTATTTGGATTTTTTTCAAAACGCGGATAATTGCTGCTGGATACATGCAGCCCGATTTTATGGCCCGTATTTATAATCAGGCTGATGGTCCACAGATCGATGGTCAATTCACCTATCGTGCCGGGTGTCAATGGATCAGCCTGTTCAAATCCATTGCGGAATTTTACCCTCTGGATGCCGTCCAACATGAGATATTCTTTTCCATCCGGATAAATATCGACGAATTTTGCAGTGAAATCCGTATCCGGCGCATCGGAGGAAACATAGAGTTTCGCTTTTACATTGCCTGTCACTTCGATGGGGGCCGTGAGAGGCGCACTGGCGAATACCAGCACATCCGGGCGCAGGCCGAGTTCATGCTGATCGAAAGGTCCGGCGGGAAGGGTTAATTCACCGCCGCCATGGGTGGGGCACGGATTATTTGGATCATAAGTGTACGTGAGTTTGGCATCGGGCTGTGTGGCCGGGCTGGTGGAGAGCGTATTGTCGTCATGGAGGAAGTAGGCGGTCTCCACCGTGGCGAAAGGCGGCCAGTCATTGGATGTGCGCCACTCATTGCCCGGCGCGGCGGCATTAAACACATCACCCAACGTGTAGTAATTCACCGCTGGTTCATCCATGATGCCGTTGGGGTCGCCCTTAAGCCAAAAATCCATGAAGCGCCGCTCAATCGCACCAGTATCAAAGTTGAAATTATCGCGCAATACCAAATCGCCCGGTTTGGCTTTCGGCCCATGTAGCCAAGCCCCCATGATCAGTTTCTGATTGCCTTTGGCGCCGGGGCCGCCGTTATAGTGCCGGGTGACAAAGTTGTTGATTGTACCCTGGCAAAAAATATCCCACCATCCTCCGACATGCACCGCAGGCGCGGTAATCCGATCTGCGCAACTCTCGGAATCATGCAGTTTCCAAAAATCATCAAAGGCGGGATGACTGTGCCACAGATCAATCATGTAAGGAATCTTTTGTGCATTAAGCCAATCCACGCACAAAGCCCGGCGAAATACACCCCCCTGATACGAAAGTTGCCCGTAGAAATTCGAAGAGGCCACCACAATGTACTGGGCGGTGGGGAGTTGCGTGGCGCACGCCATGCGAACCTGCGTAATGCCCAAGGCCGACCCGCCCCAAGTGCCGATCTTGCCATTGCACCAATCCTGCGCTTTCACCCAGTCCATGGTGTCCGCTCCATCCTGGCGTTCGCCCCAACCATCATCGGCAAATACGATCTCTTCTCCTTCACTGCCGCCGCGGCCACGGGTGTCTTGAATTATGAGAACATAGCCCCGATCGGTGAAGGATTTGGCAAGGGCATCCGCGGACTTCCCGGCGCGTCCGTAGACCGTGCGCACGACCACAGAAGGAAATGCGGGACCGCCTTTCTTGGGTTGTGCCACATCAGTGGCCAGGTGAACGCCGTCGCGCATGGGCACCATGACGGTTTTCAGCGTATAGGTACAATGCCAACTGCTGCATCCGCTGATCCCTAACAGAATAAAAATTGTTACCAGCCCCGCTGCATAACACATATGTTTTTTCATAACGAAAACCCCTTCCGTTGGTTTTGGATAATTGTATTCCCGCGTTACTTAATTTTCCAATGTCTATGCGGGAGTTTTGGGGAGGACCCTCCGGAGGAATGGAATAAATGTGCACCAGGAAAGGTTTCTAAGGATACACGGGGAACGTAAAGAGCCTCGGCGCTGGCCTTGATTCGGGAGAAGTTACGGATCATTGGAAAGCGCAAACATGAAAACAACCGAAAAGGATGCTGAGAATATGGATGCTTCGAGAAGAGATTTTCTAATGACGGCGGGTGGCATCGCCTTGGCAGGCGGGATTGTGGGGTCAAGTGTGGCTGCATATGGCGCGGATTCCGTTGCGCCGGCCCCTGCCGGAACGGAACACAAACTTCCGGAACTGCCTTATGCTTATGATGCGTTGGAACCGTTTATCGATACACAAACGATGCAGTTGCATCATGGAAAACATCACGCTGCATATGTCGCGGGCCTAAACAAGGCGGAAGCAGAACTTGCCAAAGCCCGCGCAGCCAATGATTTTTCTCTGATTCAACATTGGTCCCGGCAGGCCTCTTTCAATGGCGGCGGCCACTATCTTCACAGCCTCTTTTGGAAAGTGATGGCGCCAGCAGGAAATGGGGGTGGGGGAGCGCCCATAGGCAAACTCGCTGATAAAATTGAGCAGGATTTTGGACGTTTCGACGCTTTCAAGGCACATTTCAGTGCTGCGGCAAAGGCGGTTGAAGGCGGTGGCTGGGGCATGCTCCATTACCGGCCCGAGGATGGAAAGCTCCTGGTGCTCCAAGCGGAAAATCAGCAGAAGTTGTCACCCTGGGGTACGGTGCCGCTGCTCGCGATTGATGTATGGGAGCACGCCTATTACCTTAAGTATCAGAACAAGCGTGCCGACTATGTGGATGCCTGGTGGAATGTAGTGAACTGGGAACAAGTCCTTCACAACTACGAAACCCAAGCTAAGTAGAAACATAATCAATCCCGATGAATATGCCCCAGAACCGCCGTGAGGCGCCCTCTGGGGCGTTTGTTTGCCGTTGTATTGTGATTTCAAAGGGGTATGTTTAGAACGTAAGCAAGGAATTTCATCAGTACGGCGAAAAAGATTCGCGGAAGATATCCAAGTCCATGTATGATTCCCTCCATGCGTGGAAGTATTCGTATAGGAATTTTCTTGGCTGTTACGGGATTTGCTGTAGCCGCCCATGCCGGAGTATTGGCGCAAGACAATGTGCGTGTGGAATACCAATCGGACGATCTTGGCGCGGCACAGCACGCCATGGATGTGCTTATTCAGGCTATCGATGAATTTCATAAGCGGCTTCCCGTGGGGGAAGCGCCCATACGGGTAGTTATCGCACACACGTTTGATGAATTTTCCCGATATGCGAGCCATTTCTCCCAGGTGTCGGTGATGGGCATCGCGAAGCCGCGGCAAGGGTTGATTGTGGTGAAAGCGCCCCGGTTAAAGGCCGGCGGCTATGATTATACCGGCACGTTGCGGCATGAACTGGTCCATATTCTGCTCTATCGCAACACCAATCCGGACGCACTGCCTTCCTGGTTGAACGAGGGGCTCGCGATGAGCCTGGCCAATGAGTACTATTGGGACAGCATGTTTGTTATGGCCCGTTTGTTTATGAGCCAGCGCTTGATTGAATACCGCCATCTTGAGTTTGCGTTTCTCGCGCCGGGGGATGAAATGGAGTTTGGCGACGCATATGCCCAGGCGTTGTCCATGACCCGTTTTTTGCGCAAACGAGTGGGGGAGGATATCTTCTGGAAAATAGTGCTGGGCGCCAAGGAAATGGGATTCCCAGATGCTCTCCGGCATTACGCCGGCATTTCGCCATTAGATTTTTGGGAAGCGTACCGGCACTCGCTTTGGTATGTCGTCTTGATTGCCAGTATTGCATCGGGTTCCTTTTTTACACCCGCGGCGATATTATTAATCATTGCCTACTTGCGAAAGCGCCGCGCGGGGAAGCGGATCATCGCCAGAATGGAAATGGAAGAAGCGGAGGACGAGGCGCTTGGGATACAATCGTTTTCCTGGGAGGAAGTGGTGGAAGATCCGGATGCCTGGAAAACAGGGCCGCTGGAGGAGGATGACAGGCCATGACGGCGCGGGTTGCAGTGATTGGCGCGAGTGGCATAGGGCGGCATCATGCCAATTGGTGGAGGCTGGAAGGCGCGGAGGTTTGTGCCTTTGTGGGAACTTCTTCCGAATCCGTGGCGCAAACGAAGGCGGTGTTGGAGCAGATGATTGGTTTTAGAGGAGCCGGATACACCGATATAGAATTGATGTTGAGGAGGGAACAACCTGATATCGTGGATGTTTGTTCACCCGCCCCATTTCACGCAGCACACGTCCGGTTAGCTCTGGAGGCGGGCTGCCACGTGCTCTGCGAAAAACCATTCGTGTTTGATCCCGCCTTGCCCCACCATCAATTATTGGCGCAGGCGCGTGAATTGATCGCATTGGCCGAGGCATGTGGAAGACAGTTGGGGGTTTGTACGCAATATTCCGTGGGGGCACAGTGGTTTAAGAGTATTTACGGTGAAATGCACGAAAACGAAAAAGTGAGTTTTTATCGCGGGCATCTTGAAGCGCCCGCCAAAGGCCGGATAGGCGATCCGGTGCGCATCTGGACCGATCTGTCTCCCCATCTCTTGAGTGTGATTCTAGCGTGCTTTCCTGATGCCGAACCATGCTGGGATACTCTCCAAACCCGATTTGAGGGATATGAGGCGGAAGCCTTCCTGATAATCCAAACCGGCCTTGGAACCAACCTCCGCTGTGAGTTATACACCCGCAACCGGAACGAGGACCCGCCCAATATCCGGCAGTTTATATTCAATGAGTGCATGTTTCAGGTGGATGCCGCCCGTGATGCGGAGGGGGCGTTTTGTGCGAGGATTATCACCCCGGATCGCATTGTGGACCAGCCGGACATGATGCGTCTGTTGATCCGGGACAGCCTGCGGGGTTCTCCTACGGTGACCGGAAGGGCTATAATTAAAAATATGGAATGGATGTTGAATATTCTTGAGTGCGCCACGCATTAAAGAGTATATCTATGGGCAACGGATGTTGAGAGGAGGGTTATACCCGGCGTATGGATTTCTCGAATTTACAGGTGATACCGGGCAGGCCGTATCCGATGGGCACGGCGGTGTATGAAGAGGGCGTGCGCTTCACCGTGTTTTCGCGTCATGCAACACGCGTGTGGCTGGCCCTTTTTCAACGCATTGATGACATGCAGCCGGTCTGGGAGTATGAATTTGATCCGCAAAAGCACCGTATCGGCGATGTGTGGTCGATTTATGTCAAGGGATTACACGCGGGCATTTATTATAAATACCGTATGGACGGTCCGTCTGACCCCAAGAACGGACACCGGTTTAATCCGAATGTCTATCTATTGGATCCCTATGGGAAGGCCATGGTCGGCGATGTTCATAAAGGAACCCTGAAGTGCGTTACTGTCCATGACGACATGGACTGGACGGATGACCAGCATCCCAGTATCCCGTTGAAAGAAACCATTATTTATGAAACGCATGTGCGCGGATTTACCAAACATGCATCGTCTGCCGTGAAAGCCCCGGGCACCTACCAGGGATTGATCGAAAAAATTCCCCACCTGCTTGAACTGGGGGTAAATGCGGTGGAATTGTTGCCGGTCCAAGAATTTGGCGAGAACCTGCTGGGACGCTGCAGCATGGTCACCGGCGAAGAATTAACAAACTATTGGGGGTATAACAATATCGGTTTCTTTTCTCCATCAGGGCGCTATGCGTGCAGTGCGATAGCCCTTGAACATCTGGAAGAATTCCGCAACATGGTGCACGCGCTTCATTACGCGGGTATCGAGGTAATTCTGGACGTGGTTTTTAATCATACTTCCGAGGGTGACGAGCGCGGTCCCTCGTTGTGTTTTCGGGGCATCGACAATGCCATTTATTACTTGCTGAAGGATGGGGCGTATCTGAATTATTCCGGTTGCGGCAATACGGTAAACTGCAATCATCCGTTGGTCCATGATTTCATTTTGGATTGTCTGCGCTATTGGGTCGCGGTCATGCACATCGACGGATTCCGTTTCGATCTCGCCTCCATACTCGGACGGGATCAATACGGCAATGTTCTGCCCGACCCGCCACTGGTGCGGCGGATTTCGGAAGATCCCGTGTTGCGCGATATCAAGTTGATCGCGGAAGCATGGGATGCCGGCGGCGCATACCAAGTGGGGTCTTTCGGCGGGGTTCGCTGGGCGGAATGGAACGGGAAGTACCGCGATGATGTGCGCCGTTATTGGCGCGGCGATTCCGGTACCCGGGGTATCTTTGCATCACGTATTACCGGCAGTTCCGATCTTTATCAAAACGCCGGACGAACACCAGAACACAGCATCAATTTCATCACCTGCCATGACGGATTTACCCTTCGCGATTTGGTTTCCTACAATCGAAAACACAATGAGGCCAATGGTGAAAGCAACCGCGACGGCCAGGATGAAAACGTTAGCTTTAATTGCGGCTTCGAAGGGGAAACCGCAGATCCCGAAGTGAACGCCTTAAGGTTGCGCATGCAGAAAAACTTCATGGCCACCTTGTTTTTATCTCTGGGCGTGCCCATGATCCTGGGGGGTGATGAATTCGGGCGAATACAGAAAGGCAATAACAATGCCTATTGTCAGGACAATGACATTTCATGGTACGACTGGACATTGCTGGACAAGAACTGTGAACTATTCCGTTTTACCAGGGAAATCATAAGTTTTCGCGGCAAGAATCCCGTATTCGGCCGATGCAGGTATTTCAAGGGTGAATCCAATGGGGTTCCGGTGGAAGCCACAGACTTGCTTTGGTTTGATCCTGCCGGAGGAAATGTAGATTGGAGCGATCACGCCACGCCTCTGGCATGCCGTATTCATCCCAAAGAAAACCGGGACGTCGGCGTCTATATGATGTTTAACAATACTGAAGAAACCATAACTTTCGTAGTGCCGCCAGGGCGATGGTTTGAACGGATTAATACAGCGTTGCCTTCCCCCAAGGACATCGTACCTTTTCATGAAATTGCGAATTCTCCTTCCGGAACCATGGAACTGGAACCAAGGTCCATGGCGGTATTGACCACGGTGTAGCATGCAATGACAATTGTTCCACGAGAGGGATGAAGGCTCCGGGGTAACACACCACGGGTATTTGAATTAGGTATATTCATGAATAAAATTCATGATCAACCCCACAATAATGGACGCCAGGCCAAACGAGAGAATGATGGCATATAAGGCTAGAAAAGCCTGTGACAGGCGCTTCAGCGTATATTCCCAAGCGTTGGAAAGGGGCATGGCGCTCATGAGCGCCATGGGGACGCAGATTGCCAGGGCGTAGAAGAACAATTCGCCGGCCCGCATCTCCAGCCATCCCCAATCGCTCAGTTCCGGCATTGGACGCTGCAGATATTTTTCATGGACGAAATAAATAAGGCGCACGGCGTAGGTTGAAGCGATATGCAAAATCAATACAATTACAAAGGCACTGATGCTCCGCCATAGCACTATCGCTTTGCGGATGCGTGGTTCCTCTTCAGGATCGCTGCGCAGATAAAACCATAAATACACCGCAAGGTACGCAAAGAGGGCAAGGGGACCTGTTGCACAACCCAACGCTACGGCCAACAAGCGCACTACCCATGGGGGAACGTCGATCTGATCCGCCACACCGCTGCACACCCCCAGCCACACCCGGTTATCCCGGGAAAGACGAAATTCCTCCGAAGTGGCGCGCGAGGCAAAAAGTGCGGACGCTTGGTAGGCGGGTTCCCCAAATCGTTCAAGTACTGCACGCACATCCGCTTCATCCGGGGAATTCTTGGACACGGCGCCCAATTCGCGATAGATGCGGTTCCTCAGCCTCGTCAGGCCGCGCTCACGAACACTCTCCGGCACGGTTGTATCAATCTGATCGAGCACCTCATTCAGATAACGTGTGATGAGCGATTCCTGTTTTTGGGTAAGCTGCATAACCTCTAACCCGTTATCGCAACAAAAGAGCCAGCAGGGCGATGGCCAAGGCCACTCCCAGTACGGCAATCAGAACAGGCCACACATAGTTTTTGGCTGGCGGCGGCGCCTTGAAAAATGCGGCTATCTCCGGATACTCCGGCGCCAGTGCCGTTTCTATTGCGCGCCATTCCCCAATGCGGTCCCTGCGGCATTTGCTTTCCTTGGAAATCACGCCGCCCCGGAGGGCTTTTACGATATCCTGCGGTTGCGCCGATTCAAACACCACTTCTCCGTATTGGTCCGCGAATTCCCAGACATGGCCCAAGCCATATTGCACACGGAAGTCATGAATCCGCTGTGCCAGTGCCGCCCGCGCTTCCATGGGAAGATTCCCTCCGTGAAGCCGTTCCAGAAAGCGCAACCCTTGGGCGGCTTCACCGGTGGCCGCAAGACTTTCCGAAAGGGTGTAAATCACCGCAGGATCCTCTGCTCCGCCCAGTTCGTATGCGGTTCGGATGGCCTCCAATGCTTTTCGGGCATCACGCAACGGGGATGCCTGATCCAGGTAAATCCGGGACAAGAGCCGGTAGGCGGTTATGCTTTGTGCATTACTGATCACATAGGCGTCTAACAGTACCTTCGCATCCTCGTATTTTCCACGTTTCACCATCCGCTCCACCTCGGACAGTTCGGGTGCACTCTCGCGCACGGGAGTACTGGGCGTATCGGTGGATACCACCATGGTTTTGGCATATGAGTCTTCTTGTACTTCGGCAGTGGCCAGGGATCCCGGTGCCACGTGATCGGCTTCCGCACGCAGCAGCAACACAGCGTTTTGACCGGCCCGTACCAGGTTCAAGGGCATTTCCGCGGTTCCGATGCGGAGAATGGGGGCCAGCACGGGAATACCTGCGGGGGACACCAATGTCAGCGCATCGCCAACGCGCAGCAAGCCGCTTTTTACGCGCCCGGTGACAGTGGTTTGATCGGTGGCCACTGGGAAAACAGACTCGATAATGAATGCGCTTGGTCCGGTCTCGTCGGGAGGTGGAGGCGCCTGCGTTGCAGTTTTCGATTCCAGTTGTTTGTTAGCGATGAGGTCCCGCAACTCATCGAGGCGTTCCTTTTCCATTTTGTTTTCAATGCGCTGGCAGCATTCCCGCGCCTCTGTCAGACGCCCCAACTCCGCCAGGCAGCGCCCCCGGTAATAGGTTACATGACGGCTGTTCGGACGCTCCGCATCCAATTGGTTAAATAGGTCAAAGGCATCGCTGAAGCGCCCTCCTTCGAGATGCGCCATGGCCTGTTGATAGAGTTCTTTCGCCTCTTCATTCGTCATAGTCCGACTCCCGCTTATGTCTTCACCCTTCACCACATATCGAGCCACAGTATAACACACCTGCAAATTTTGGGAAGACTCTTTTTATATCGTCACTCATATGTGCCGTATTCCCGGATAGCATCGAACATGGCCAGCACGTTTTCGACCGGGGTTTCTTCAAGGATGGTATCATGACTTGCCCCGGCCACGAATCCGCCGCCCGGTTTCATAATTTTCATGACTTCACGGGTTTCCGCGCGCACGAAATCTGGGGTTCCATTAATCAGCACCCGGTGTGAGTCGATGCAGCCGTTAAAGAGGATTTTATCCCCAAAACAGCCTTTGAGGGTCTTGAGATCCATGCCATGGCAACTGGTCTGGACAGCATGCAGTGCATCGAGGCCTGCTTCGATCATGGCAGGGATAAGCGGGGCGAAGCCTCCGCAGCAATGGAGCATGACATTGAGTCCATAGTCGTGGCCCAGGTTGATTAACCGCCGGAGATGAGGCAGGATGAAACGCCGGAAAAGCGCCTCTCCGAGAAGCGGCCCGGTCTGGCCGCCAAAATCGTTTCCCAGGAAGAAGATATCGATGGCATCGGCTGCAGCGTCAAAGATCCGCTGGCTGGAAGAGGCATAATGCTCCACCAAGTGGTTCATCACAGCGTCCACCCGTTCAGGCTCTTCATACATTTGAATATAGAGGTTTTCCATGCCCAGCAGATCGATGGCATCGTGCCAGAAAGGCGACCAATCGCCTCCGAGGATAGCGTACTTCCCTTGATATTGTCGGGCCGCCGCACGAACGCTTGAGGGATCGGTCCAGGCGGGATCAGGCCAGGGGTAGTCGTGAATTTTCTTCAGGGTGGCGTTTGCCAGCGGATGGCTCATGGGCTGCCCGTATCCCATACCCTGGCGCTGAATTCCGAAGATAGTGCGGTATGTGGCCCCTTCCTGCAAGGGGAAATCGGGTCCTGTGTAACGTGCATGAATTCTGCGGAAGTCATCGCCAAAACGCAAGCGCAGAGTTTCATCTTCGAGACCCAGAGTGCGTTTCGCCTTGATCCAGAATTCCGCAGAAGCGCCGCACCACGCCGGAACACGATCCGGTTCTTCATGGGCAAATGCCGTTAGTACACGTTCTCTCGAAGTCACACTAATTTATGTCCCTTGCATTATATTCTCAATCTCTCGGAGATGGATTCCAGGGTTTATCTCTAAATATCCACGATTCTCTTACCGATGCAACAGTCTTCCTATTGGCGGTGTTATTACGGTGATGGCGTTTTCCGGGCACATCTCCTGGCAGCAATAGCAGCGGATGCATCGGGAATAGGTATGCACGGGGGGACCTCCCGCTTCCCGATTTTGAAAGTCCACGGCTTTCGGCGTTACCGGGCACACTTTTACGCATGTGCCACACCGTGTGCAGCGGGCCGCATTAATGGCGGGCCGGGGCACCACGCGGTTACGGAGTATCCGGGCCAACCTGCTGTTCATACTGCCGGTGGTGGAGCCTGTAGTGCGGTTTACCTTGAAATCCTTTACCACAAACGAGGCCACGGAATCGCCTACGGTCTCGATATTGGTATACGAGCCTAAACCCAATTCTTCCCCCCACACATTCGTAGGTACCAGCGTCGGATCGAGCGCCATCATCCGGCAGGCCACGGCATCCATGGCCACCGGATCCGTGGAGACCAGGATCGCGTGCATGGGGCGGGGCGTGCCGCTGCGCGGGCCATTCCCTTCCATTGCCACCACCGCATCCATCACATACAGCCGTGGGCGCAAATAACGCGTCAGATCCACCAGCATTTTCGAGAACCGTTCCATATCCGACATCCGCGCATGGAACTCGCCCTTCAGCAAGCCGGGGATACATCCGAAATGAATTTTCACCGCCCCCGTCAGCCTTGTCAGCGCATGCGTCTTCATCTTCGGAAGTGAAACAATCCCGTCGCAGTCCAGCACGCCTTTGGCCAGCGTGAACTGTTTGATGAGATGTCCCTCCGGAAAGGACACCGTGCTGCCCGTGGAAAAATCGGCCAGGGGGATGCCCAATTCATCCGCGGCCGCGCTAAGTCCAGCCTTGCGCGCCACTGAATCGGGACGCCCGAAGCCTGGTGAGTCACCGTATGTCAGTTGTGCGCCCTGTCCTAGAAGATGCCTCGCTACCGCCTTGAATACGGCAGGATGGGTGGTTACCGCCTTCTCCGGCACAGTACCGACCAGCATATTCGGCTTCAGAAGAATTCGTTCATCCTTTTTGACGAATTGCTCAATACCCCCAATCAGCGACAATCCCCGGCCCACGGCCTCAACTACCTGCCCCTCCTCATACTCTGAACATTTCACCACCGCCACTTTACTGGGGGACAAATTGTTCCGTATGGCTCGTTCCTGCTTCATGGCTATTCCTGAACCTCCATGGGTGTTCACTTCTGATGCAATTTAGCGCCCCTGATGATACGTTCCATCGTAAAATCATTCAAGTGATTCTTCTTGCTCAGTTTTTGAGGGCGGAATTTGCTTTTCGGAAAAAATTCTGATGAAGGGCGTTTCTGGCAGAGGAGGTTGTGATACCATGTTGAACCGTTACCATAAGGAACAAACGACAAGGATACATTTTAAATGTTCAACGTAATCGCATTGATCCTGGCGCTGGCCGGAGCAGTCGAAGAGTCCTCTGCCCCGCGAACGGTGTCGGAACTCGGCAATGGCGTATGGCAAATTCGGTTCGGAACCCCGGAAGCCTTCACCCCCAATGTCTTCCGGGAATGTGAACCCCGTTGGGAAGCCTTGGACCGTCTGCCCAAGGATGCGCTCATTCCTTTTGACCTCAACGGTATTACCGGTGATATACGTGCCTCCCGCACTGTGGTGTCAATTCCCTGCGATGAACCGGACAGTCATATCTATGGGTTTGGGCTGGATCCTGGCGCTTTCGATCAAAAGGGACTGCGCAAATGGCTGTCGGTATGCGCGTCGGTAGTGGGGAAGACCGGCGCCAGTCATGGTCCTGTCCCGTTTTATGTCAGCACGCGCGGGTACGGAATCTATGTCGACACCGCCCGTGTGCCGTTTGTGCATGTAGCGAGACTCGCCCGAAAAGATGCCCCGGCAAGGGAACCGTCTGCTGACCAAGCCGCTCTGTCCACTTCGGAAAAGGAATTGTACGCCGCCTGCAAAGCTCAAGGGACACGGCAAGTGGTATTCGATATCCCCGGAAATACTTCGGGGATAGATGTTTACGTGTTCGCCGGTCCAACCGTCCGCGAAGCCGTTCAGCGATTTAATCTTTTCGCCGGCGGGGGCTGTATGCCGCCTTTGTGGGGGTTAGGCCTGAAATATAGAACACATTCAAATGCCATGGAAGAGGAAGTGCTCCGGCTGGCAAAATCGTTCCGTGAAATGAAAATCCCCTGTGACATGTTTGGATTGGAACCTGGTTGGCAGACACACGCGTATTCATGTTCGCTGGCGTGGTCCGGGGAACGCTTCCCGCATCATCAGGCGATGGTGGATCAATTGTGGGGAATGAATTTCCGGGTGAACCTATGGGAACACGCCTATATCCATCCCACCTCGCCGCTATTCGCGCCGCTGAAGGATCATTCCGGCGAGTATCTGGTGTGGGAAGGGCTTGTGGTGGATTTTCCAGATCCTGCAGCCTCGAAACTCTTCGCGGACTACCATGAAAATGAACTGATTAACAAGGGGATTAGCGCGTTCAAGGCCGATGAATGCGATCGGCAATTCATCGACGATACAACCCCTTTCAATTACCCCTATTTCACCAAATTCCCTTCTGGCATCGATGGGGACCAGATGACCCAACTCTATGGCTATCTCTATCAGCGCTCCATTCTCTCCGCCTTCAAGAAAAAGGGCCTCCGCACTTGGGGTGACGTCCGTGCCACAACTGCCCTTGCCGCTCCCTTGCCCTTCAATCTTTACAGCGATGCGTATGAGTTCGATCAATACCTGCGCCAATTGGTCAATGCCTCTTTCTGCGGACTTCTCTGGTCCCCTGAAGTGCGGGAAGCCGGCACGCGTGAGGAAACGCTGAACCGCATTGGCATGAGCAGTCTTGCGCCGCAGATGTGCCTGAATATCTGGTTTATGCCGCACCCCATCTGGGAACAGTACAACCGTGCTAAAAACGAAAAGCATGACCTCCTCCCCAAAGAGGAACAACAGGCCATGGCGGGGCGAATCCGCGACATTGCCAACCTTCGCATGAGTCTCCTGCCGTATCTCTATGCTTGCTTTTTCCGCTATCGCGAGGAAGGTCTGCCTCCTGTGCGCGCGCTTGTCCTCGAATTTCCCAATGATCCGGGCGTTTATTTCATAGATGATCAGTATATGTACGGGGATGCACTTATGGCCGCGCCTTTCCTCCGCGCCGCGCATGAACGCTCCGTCTATTTCCCCGCAGACTGTGCCTGGATCGACTTCCGCACAAATAAGAAATATCCAGGCGGGACAAAACAAACCGTTCAGGGCGATCCCGGCGATGTGCCATTGTTTGTAAAAGAGAACTCGCTGTTGCCGGTAGCCACGCCGGTCGAACGTGTTGCGCGCGATACAATTTTTGATCTAACCGTATGTGTGTACGGGGATACGCCTGCGCCAATGGCTCTTATCGAAGATGACGGTGAAACCTATAATTATGAACGAGGCCAATTTAATCGCGTGATCCTTGCCTGGGAAAAGGGAAAGATAATGGTTACCCGCGAGGGCAATTTCCCCGAAACGCGTTACCGCATCAACGCCTGGAAGAAAATCCAAGGAGAATAGACTCGCGAAAATTGTATTTGCAAGAAGAATACTATTCGCTTTTCATTCCTTCTTTCTTTGTGAAAAGAACGGGAAAAGTTTCTAATGGCTTCGGATAAAATCCCGGATCCATGTGGCCTGATCGAGTTGCCCTTCGATAAGCACGGTGCCAAGGATATCAAATCCTTGCAGCCGCCCATCTTCAATCCCGCGTTGCACGATGCCCCACTGAAGCTTAATAGCGTCCATCGGGACCGGCGCCGCTGTCGTATAGTCGCGCAGATAACATCCCATGGTGATCGGTTTACCAATAAACAAGCGCTGGCATTGTTCAATGGATGTTTCCAATTTCGGCAAATCTTGATACTTCCACACCCACAAACTCACCACGTCGATGTACGGCATCAATGAATTCCAGAATACCGTATCCTCCAGTTCATGGGTGTATACCACCGACTCCAATTTCAGTTTCGGATTATGTTTGATCAACGCCTCCTTGACCGCGATGCACGCGCGCACATCCTGATTTTCCCGTTTCATCAAGCCTTTCATATCATCGAAATACCCCCCCGTCACATTGGGGAATTTAAGGGAGTACCGGCTCACTTTCTCTGCCTCCGCCAAAATGGTTTCCAGCCGTGAATCCGCGTAACATTCCGATCCGCCGTTATTCGTGCCGCAATTCCGGAATTTCCATTTGGAAATATCGCATCGTACTTCATCGAACCGGCTCAATTTCTGCAACGCCAATTCCGTGGTCTCATGAAAAAGGAAATGCACCTTGCGCAACCCAAAGAAATCCGCACCTTCGCCTATGCCAAAGATGGAAGGATAAACACCCGGATCCAAGCCCTGTCCTTCCCACACCCAACCCTTGTCCGCCATACTCATTGGAAATTTCCTCCTTTCTTCATCGTACTAGGCGAGAAAGCAAAAATCCACCTTTTATGGCGCGCATACTAATCATGACCCTGGTCTGGAGATGGAATCTGGAATAATTATTTACAGTCCTGGGCAGAAACCGTCTTCCGCGCCTTCCCCGGGGCAGTAATGATATCCGCCGGAGTTAAAGAATTGGATCAGGCGTAGCAATTCGGACACATTAATGCGCCAATTCTGTGGATTGTAATCGCTGCTGTGTGGGATGCAACCATGATCGCCTGGTCCCGGCGCATAGGGATGTTCAGCGCCTTCCTCGCAGTGGAAACCATCAGAATTGTAAAACTGAATCACATTCAACAATTCCGACAAACTAATCTCAAAATCACCATCTTGATCCGCCGTGTGCATGCCCTCTTCGGTTCCTTCCTCCTCCCCTTCATGTCCGCCTTCTTCCCCTTCTTCCCCTTCCTCCCCTTCTCCTTCTGAAGGAGCAGTTCCAAGCGATATCACAAAAGTGACGGTTGAACCGCAATCGGCGGAGAATCCCGCAACCGGTGTTTGGCTGGCCACCATGCCTTCAGGGATTACATCGCTGTACGCTTCGCTGATGGTTCCCGGCACAAGTCCCGCTGCTTCCAGCGTGTTTTCGGCTTCCTCCGGCGCAAGCCCGATCAAGTCAGGCACCAGAACATAGCATCGGCCTAATGAAATCATAAGATTGATGGATGCACCGCAATCCGCGGCGAAACCAACCACCGGGTTCTGACTGATTATCCGGCCTTCCGGTATTGTGTCACTATACTCTTCGGTAAGGATTCCCAACACAAGCCCTACCGCTGACAGGGCGGCTTCCGCTTCCGTCTGCGTGAGGCCTATCAGATCGGGCACGGCGGTATAACAATGCCCAAGTGATATTACGAGATTGACCGGAGTGCCACATTCAGGAATAAGGCCGTATATAGGGTCCTGACTGATCACTTTGCCCGCGGGGGTTTCGTCGTTATATTCAAACGTGATGGCGCCTACTAGAAGATTAGCCGCTGCAATGGCTGTTTCCGCATCGGCCTGGAGCAGACCGATCAAATTCGGAACCGGCGTATAGCACACCCCAAGCGACACTACGATATCTACAGAGCGGCCATAGGCCACCACTGTCTCCGGCGCCGGATCTTGCGAGATAATTCGGCCTGCCGGCACAACCGCGCTGTATTCTTCTGTAATGTCCCCCAGCGTTAAACCTACAAAGGCCAGGACCATTTCTGCATCTGACAGAAGCCTGCCGATGATATCTGGAACTAGTACGGTATTTGAAGTGAAAAGGGCAATCACTTCGCGATTGGAGGTCATGATTCCGGAAATGGTGTATGCTTCAGGATCCTGCCCTTCCGGCAAATCACCCTGCCAATGACTGAACGCCGCATCAACGCCCGCATAGGCGGTTACTTCAAACGATTCTCCATCCCGATACCAATAGAGGGCAGCCGGTGGATCCGTGAAGCCATTGCCTATCGCCTGAATATATAAATACCAGTCTGCCAAGACAAAGTTAGCCGTAATGTTCCTGTCTTGATCCATCAAAATGACAAGATCGGGATTTAACGGATCGGCATCCGCCGGCAGGTTGCCGGACCAATGATCAAAAAGTCCTTGTCCATTCTCGATGGCATGGATTATCGGGGTGGCGCCCGCGGAATAGGGGATGACGCCCTCCGGCGAGACAGAACCCTCTGCGCCTGCTATATTCAACGTCAGAGTGAATCCAGTCGTCGTTATACGGGGGGTTACTTGTTTGTCAGCGTCCATGACAACTTCATGGATAAAGTCGTATGTGTTAATATCACCACTCCATCCTCCCCAGAACATCCCGGTGTCCAATTGCGCCTCAATCTCCGCCGTTTGTCCGGTGACATACGCATATGCGCCGGGAGCCGGCCGGAGTTGTCCGGTTCCATCGCCAACAATAGGATTCATTGTCAATAGGTAATCCCCTGATGCAAATTCCGCGCTAAGCGTGCGATTCCGGTTCATGGGAAGATCTAAAGTGAATTGTTGGGCATTCATGCCGCTGGGCACATCGCCCGTCCACTGCTGGAAAGCGTCGCCTCCGTCTACAAGAATCGCCCTGATATTAACGACTCTCGCATTTGAAAAACCGTAGGTTCCAGGGGGGGGATATGTGGAACCATTGCCCGTGTAGTCAATTGTCAGATACCAACTTGCAGGCATAAAATGCGCGACAATGGTCCGGTTTTTGTACATATCGAGTTCCAGCGTCCAATTAGTGGTCTCGCCCAAATCCGTATCGCCACTCCAGTAACTGAAGGCTTGGTCGCCGGTGCTGAATTCCACCTCCACGTTCACCATATCCCTCCAAAAATACGTGTACGTAATTCCCGGATCGGGTCCGCCTGCTGGAATCGTGCTTCCTTCCCCGTCAAGGATAATGGTTAGCGTGTACATCACTCGGCTAAAATGCGCGGTAATATCCCGGTCCTGATCCATGATGACGGCAAGTTCCGGATTTTCCGGATCAGTGCCACTGGGCAAGTCACCGCTCCAATGATTAAAAGTCCAACCTATGGGTGTATACACGGGAGTGAGAGTGAATTCCGCGCCTGCGGAGAAGAGATGCGGCCCTGGCTCATAATTCAAGTCACCTTGACCTTCTATTTCCACCATCAGGATATATCCTGATGTGTCAAAAGTAACCGTGAGGGATTTATTGCTGTCCATGAGCATATGAAGGGATTGTTCAAACCCGATATAATCTCCAGTCCATCCGCCAAAATAAACGCCAAAATCGGGCGTTGCAAAGATGTCTTCGTAACTGCCATCCAAATAGGAGAATACGCCCAAGCCCGGCAATACCGTTCCGGCGCCATCCCCCGCCTGGGCCAGTGTCAACGTCCAGTCGCCAGGAACAAATTCTGCGGTCACCGTCCGGTCGCGATCCATAATGAAGCATTGTTGAACCTCGGAAACATCCGCATACGGATCAAGGTCTCCCGACCATTGGGAAAACGCATCACCGCCGGCCAGCAGCCGCATGGTCACACACGCTGAATCTCCCTCTAAAAAACCATACATGCCCGGAGACGGCTCTGTTGTACCGTTGCCCGACGCTTGCACCGTTAGAATCCAGTCTGCCGTCACAAAATACGCTGTTATGTTGCGATCCTGATCCATTTGCAGGTTCAAGCTGGGTTGATAGGGGTCGTTGTCCCCGATATCGCCTTCCCAATGATCAAACACATAACCGGGATAAGGGGTGGCTCTAATGTAAACAAAGGAGTTTTCCGGATATTCATACACGCCTTCGGCAGGGAGGGTTGTACCCCCACCCAATGCATTAATGGTCAGGAAGCGGTTTAACGCAAAAATGGCCGTAAGACTACGGTCCTGATCCATCAGCAATTCAATATCGCTTTCAGATGGATTGGCGCCGCCTATATCCCCATCCCACTGAGTAAACGTCGAGCCAGCGCTGGGGATTGCTTTGACGGCAACCGTGTTTCCTTCATCAAAACTGTATAAACCAGGCACGGGATCTGTCGTACCGAAACCCGTTCCGCCGGTGGTGATGTCAAGTTGGAATTGAGCCGCAGGAGTAAAATCAACAAAATAATTACTCTCTTGGCTTTCAGCATTTGTCCACACAGACATCACCGCGCTTACTACCACTAGGCCAACCACGAACACATGCTCTGTACGGACCGACACCTGTGCCTCCTTGCATATAAGGACGGCTCATCGAGCCTCTGCCAATCTCCTATTCTGACCTACTGTACGTTCATCGCTTCATCGTTTTCAAGAAAAAGCAAGACCATCCGCAAAATACAAGAAAATCCATGGCAATAAAAAGTCCAGAGAGCCGTATCCGGCTCACAGGAAAGTCTTTATAAAGGTTGACTAGACTATTCAGGCCCCGGGCAGAAGCCGTCCTCGCTCCCCTCACAAACATGGTAGCCGCCGGAGTTGAAGAATTGGATAATGCGCAGAAGTTCGGAGAGATTGATTATCCAATCTTGCGGGTTATAATCACTGGCGTGGGGAGCGCATGTCATATCCCCCGGTCCGGGGGCATAGCTGTCTTCAGAGCCCGGTTGACAGTGCAATCCGTCGGAATTATAAAACTGGATCACACGCAATAATTCGGAAAGGTTGATTTGATTGTCGCCATTTTGATCCGCATTGTACTCATATGAGTCGTGCCCTTCCTCTTCGCCTTCTTCGTAACTTCCTTCCCCTTCCGCGCCTTCTGTTTCCCCTTCTAACGAAGTTCCTTCCCCCTCTTCCGGCGCACCTTCCGGAATCATGCCCTCCTCTTCTCCTTCGAGTTGTCCTTCAAGCATTCCTTCGATGAGACCTTCGTTTTCCCCCTCGTTCTGTCCCTCTTCCGCACCTTCAAATTGTCCTTCTCCGCCCCCTTCGCCTTCCCCCTCTATTCCGCCTTCCTCTGTGGCTCCTTCGGATGGCTCACCTTCTTCTTCGCCTTCGGATTCTCCATCGGTATCAATGATTCCGGTACTCAGGCAAAAGCTTAGATCATCGAATATTGAAGTAAAATCACCGAAGCGGTTGGCTTGCAGGGCCTGTGTATCGCCTGTATCGGAATTTAACCAGGTGAAAGAACACTCAGTATCATTCACGGCTTGAATGGCAATCCATCCGCTGGACAACGTGAATGGCGATTCAATCACGGCATAATACCGGCATAGGGGGAATCCTTCGTAAAAGAATCCGGTGTTCGTTTTCTCCGCAGCAACGGTTTCCTGATATACATTGGTTCCCGGCCAACCGGCATCGTCCTCGCGAAACAGCAGAAGGAACGATTCGGGATCACGGGTACAGGGCCCCGGGGCACTGGTTCCCGCCACATTCAAGCCCCACCATGTGACTGCCCCGATGGCGCCATCCGCGTTGTCAAAATTATCAAACACACGAAATGCGGGTGTCGCACTGCTGAGATAGGACCACCAACCGGCGGTTGCGCCCGGAGGTTGCGTGTATAAACTGTCCTCCGGGCATTCCAATAATTCATCTTCTCCGCCGTTCCCTGCAAATGCATTAAAACATACATCATCCACGTAATACTTCACGGTGCTTCCCGATGGACCGGTTTCTTGTATGATGATCTTCAGTACTGCTTCAAACCGCAGCTCATGTGGTTGTCCGTCAGCGTAGGGGGAGACATCGAAAGAAGTGTCATGATAATCCGCAAATTCGGTCTGTCCTGCTCCAAATGCTTTAACGATATGGCCGTCCATGTATACACGCAACACGCCTTCCAGCGACGGGATGATTTCTTCGATCTTTAGCGCAAAATTCAGGGTGGCCATGCCTGTATCGGGCAATATCACATTTTCGACAATTTCTTTGGTTTCAAGACTCCCACTGGGACTGCTATCGTAGGGAATGTCATATCCGAATACCGCCGCCCATTCATCGGTATAGGCATCGGCGGTTTGCTCGATAACGGGGTCTCCGCCATAAGAGGCCCATTCCATCCATCCCAGGTGCCCCAATTCGAAAGTTCCGTTTCCTGCCACACATCCGTCCCATTGACCATCCCCATCAGTGTCTGTCACACTCGGATTCAGCCCCATAGCGTGTTCCCAGCTATCCCATAGCGAGTCATCGTCTGAGTCCTGGTCCCCGGGCTGGGTCCCGGTGTCATAAGGCGAAACATAGATGCCCGTGCCCGTCTCAAACGCGTCCGCAATCTCATCGTTGTCAGTATCGGCCAGGCGAAATCCATATGCGGCGCCCATAGTGATCCAGCCAATGTTTTCCCCCCATGCATAGCCGCTGAAAACTCCCGCAGGGGTTAAAATAACCTCTCCGCCCTGCACAGTTCCAAATTTAATCCAGCCGATGTTTTCTCCCCAGGCATAGCCGGTTAAATGCCCCTCTCCATCAAGATTTACCCCGAAGTCCGTGTTACTGGTATTCGAATAAAAATCGCCGCTATCCGGCGTGCCATCGCCGAAATTAATCCATCCCACATTCTCGCCCCAGCCATAGCCGGAGAGCAGATGCGGCGTGGCGGTAATGCCGCCTTTGGCCGGGCGCGCATTACTCCACCCTACATTCTCGCCCCAGGCATAGCGCAGGGAAGGATCAACATTCGAGGATGCCATGCTCCCCTCCGCCGCCCAAATCAGCAGGGCGGCTAAAAGGGTCTTTGCTGCCTGCTTGCGATTCATGAGACAAACTCTCTCCCCAAGTTCACGCTTCAACGGGCTTGGGATTCTACTGCCGGGCCTGTTGTCTTTTCCTCGTGTGTGCCTGGCCAATTCGCCTCAAATTCAATCCCGTCCGTTTCATATCGCCAGATAATATGCTCGTAAATAAAAGCAATTTCTTCTATATGCGGAACGGAAGACTTGACGGACACAATCTTTACATTATCCAATGTAATGGTGTAGTAATTTTCCTCATGGGGCTCATGGCCGATGTCGTTTGTGCGATAGAATCGCACCGTTACATGGGGAATCACATACCCCGTAATCAACCGCTGAACCAACAAGGGACTGGCTTTGTCCAGGTACTTGAGGACTGTCACCGGTTCATGCTGAGTCTCACCTGTAGGCAATCCGGAAGCGGCATCCCTTGGCGTGACCAAATTATGCGAAAAAAGCAGCAGCGGAATCGTGCCTTCCCGGTTTTGAACCGTGCAATTACCTTCGATTTCTTCCACCAGCATGTGAATGGACGAACTGCCCATCGTATCTCCCACACTTGGCAGAATTGCCTCAGTTGTTGTGCCAAGCGTTTGAAGCTTGGTGTAGATGTCCTCCAACGTGTGCATCGTCGGGGCTGGCGCCGCGGAAGGCTCTAAGACCCCTGAAAATGCCACCTGGGTTGTTATTGCCAGAGCCGCTGTAATTGCGGCAAAAATACCCAATCCAATCAGAGTCATTCGTAACCAAGTCATGACACGTCTCCTATTCCCTGCATCGTGGCGTTATTCAACATCTGCACGTGAACATCTCGCATGCAACTCTCCTAGATGCTTCCTTAGGAAAACCACCCAACCATACCGCCCATACACTTTAGTTTTATTATGAACTTTTTCATTATTCTTAGGATAGCATTATATGCTCCGGCTGTCAATGGCTTTTTGTGTTTTTTGTCTGATTTGCGGTACTTTTCCTGTAAATAACAAACCGCATCGCAATGGGTAAGAAAACCTCATGGAGTACATCAAGATAGCAAAAATTAGCGATTTCTCAGAGTGCCGTATGAAATCGTTTCGGATACTTGCGCGGCATGTAGGAATATTCAAGGCAGAGGATGGTTCGTTCTATGCGATGGAGTCGGGATGCCAACATCAACAGGCGGATCTTACCCTGGGCCATATTAAAGGGGATGTGGTGACCTGCTACCGGCATGGATGGCGGTACAATCTTCGCACGGGGGAATGCCTGGAGGGGGATGCAAAACCTCTGCGCCGGTATGGTCTGAGGGTTGAGGGGGAATTCCTCTATATCACACGCGGGCCTTTATCGGAAGAGCAGGAATACGAGTAGCTCGATTTCGATAATAAGGTGTACGATAAACGGCAGCATTACATTCCGGCGGCGGAGAGTCCATTGCGTGAGGATGATGGAGATCGCTGCCATGCCTAACGCTTCCAGCAACGGCTTTTGCAGGTGATACACGCCTTCAAACACGGGCACGAGTATCCAGCCAAACTGTGGCCATTGCACGGATACCTTCCGCAGCAGTACGTACCGGTGCATGAATTCCCAGCCTGGGAGCCAGGAAATAATCCATACGATTTGCAGAATCAGCGTTCCCCATTTTTTCCCGGAGGAGAGATGTGCCAGACCGCCATAGGTGGCGCTGAGGGAAGGCACAAGTGGAATCAGGATCATTGCGGCCATGCCCAGCGCGGCAAGCCCCAGCAGCAAATAGAGGTCCACTTTCTTCCAACGGCGAAACCCCAGCGCGCCCCAATCCATCCACCATAGCGAAAATAGAAAGGGAACCAGAAACCACATCACGAATTTAAACACATCGAACTGGCGCAATAGAATCAGCTTCATCCAGGATACCAATGCCGAGGGCACGCCGTGATCCGTGGCGAAGTTGTAAACACTGGCCGGATGCCAGGAGAACATGCTCCAGTGAATGGGCTTGTTCACGCCCATCACGGCGAGCGTGTCGAGGGCCAGCACTGCAGCTACATATGCGATCACGATTCCCGTGAGCAGCCATAGAGGCAGGCGCGATGATCGTTCGGGGCTTTCCATGGGTGTATCGCTCAATGCGGATTTCTTTTCGGACGTATTTTTGTTCGCGGGGCTCATGTAGCAACTTTTCTCCCTTCAGAGGTATCGGGAAATGGACAGATATCGGCGATGACGCATTGGGAACAGCGTGGTGTACGTGAACTGCATACGGCCCGGCCATGGAACACCATCAGGTGTGAAAAGAGCGACCAGCGGTCCGGCGGCCAGACTTTCATGAGATCCTGCTCCACTTTTTTCGGCTCTTCGTTTGTGGTGAAACCCATCCGGCGCGCGAGACGCCCGCAGTGGGTGTCCACCACCACGCCCTGCGTGTCGAAACAATCGCCCAGGACCACATTGGCAGTTTTCCGGCCCACACCGGGCAGTTGCAGCAGTTCTTTGATTGTGCCGGGCACTTTGCCGCCATGTTTTTCGATCACCCGGCGGCAAAGGCCCACGATATTTCGTGCTTTCATCCGGTAAAACCCGCAGGAGTGAATATCCCGCTCCAATTCTACAATTGGAACCTTTAAATAGTCTTCGGGCTTTTTGTATTTCTTAAAGAGCGTCTTGGTGACGATATTCACCCGTGCATCGGTGCATTGTGCGGCCAGGATGGTGGCAATGATCAATTCAAACGGATTTCGGCGGTCCAGTGTACAGCGCACATCAGGATATAATTTAAACAACCGCGCATAGATCTCTTCTGCACGCTGTTTCTGTGCTTCCACCGTCTTTTTAATCTTCGCCATACTCTTGCTACCCTCATCCTCATACAAACGGCGTCTGGCCGGGTACGGGCAACGGATTCATGGGATTGTCGCCCCATTCCATAACCTTCGGGGTAAGATCCAACTGTGAATTCAGCATCTGATCCCATGTGAGGGTTTTGCCGGTATACGCGGAAGTGCGGCCCAGAATCGCCAACAACGTGCTCGTGCACATGTATTCATTCACAACGGACTCACCCTTGCGAATCGCGGCGAAAAAGGCATTGTGCTCGTTCTGGTACATGTTATCTTCACCGGCGCCTTCATAGCGCCATTCTTTGCCATCGTTCGTGCGAATGTAATGTTCTTGGATATTCGCCTTACCGTTTGTGCCGAAAATCCAATCGGACACATCGGTGCTGGTGCTTTCCCACTGACGGCAGGAACTGAAGCAACGCACGTCATTCGCCCATTCAAACACACAATTGAAGTGATCGTAGATATTGCCGTATTTCGGATCGGTGCGCTGGGCGCGCCCGCCACTGGCCGTGCATTTCGCCGGAGGTACATCCTTCATCACCCACATGATTTTATCAAGGCTGTGGATGTGCTGCTCATTGATGTGGTCGCCGGAGATCCAGTCGAAATAGAGCCAGTTCCGAATTTGATACTCCATTTCACTCCATTTCGGATCATGGCCCTTATGCCAGAGCCCGCCGGTGTTGTAGGTGGTCTGCATGGCCACGATATCGCCAATTGCGCCGTCCTGGATGCGTTTGATGGTTTCCCGCTTGGCAAACTGATAACGGTAGCATAATCCAGAGACCAGCACGAGATTCTTTTCCCGTGCGATGCGGCACGATTCCATCATGGAGCGTACGCCGGGCGCATCCACCGCCACCGGTTTCTCGATGAACATGTGTTTCCCCGCATCCACGGCCGCACGCACGTGCAGCGGCCTGGGGCCAGGGGGTGTGCCATGCACAATGACATCGCAGGACTCGATGACGTTTTTATAGCCGTCAAATCCCGCAAACTTATGCGTATCATCCACAACAACACGTGCGGCAATCTTGTCGTCGCCCCTGAGACGCCCCAACGCGCCATCGATTTGATCCGCAAACGTATCGGCCATGGCCACGAGTTGTACATTGGGGTCTGCCAGCAGCGCTTCCCGCGCGGCGCCGGTGCCGCGTCCACCACAACCGATTAATCCCACACGCAGAACTTTGGATGCGTCCTGGGCTTGGGCTGAATGTAAAATGCTGAAGGCCGCTACGGACGCCGCGCCCGCCGCCGCATTCCGCATAAATTCGCGCCGCGTGGATGTTCCTGGCGATTCACTTTTCATTGTCATTTCTCCTTACTAAAACCCAATGATTCAGGTTTTTTTGCATGTTGCCACTTAGTAGGTCCCATCTCCAGGTGGGATCCATTTTAGTTAACATTTTAAAAAGTCCTACCTGGAGATAGGACCTACTATTCGCTCATTTCCGGGTTACAGGCGCGAGTGCCAGTTAACATCCATTCAAATAGAGGCCTGCTGGAAGATCAAGATGATACCAATGCCAGACTCGTTATTCCAGGGGCGTGGCTTCTTGCGTGTATACCGTGAGATTGGTGAGATCGCGGGGGCGCTGCGGCAGCAGTGATGCGAAAAGATAGCCGGTAATAAACATCACAATATTGCCAACCACGCCGGTGTAGTAGGCATCAAAATGGCTTTGAATAAGTTTAGAGAGATTTCCCGGCAGGAGGCCCAGGCTGTAGAAGGAAATCACCGTGGAAAATGCCACGGTCAAAAGAATGCCCGCAACAACAGCGCGGCCATCCCCGCGTTTTGTGAAAAAACCGAGCATGTACAGCCCCAGCAGGCCACCCGCGATAATCGCGCCGAATTCCGTACAGAAATGCTGAAGGGTTTTGGTTTCGGAGGATGCAAGAAGATATGCGCCGCCAATCATAATGATCGAGCTGACAAAGGTGACCCATTTTGCCGCGCGTACATAATGCCGGTCATTCGCATTTTTTACGATATGCCTGTGGTAGATGTCGGTGATGGCCACGGCGCTGATGGAATTCATAGCGGAGGACATGGAGGACATGGCGGCGGCCAATACCGCCGCGATAACGACGCCCGCACATCCCACAGGAAGCTGCGTAGTCATGAAATGCGGTAGAATGCCTTCGGCCTTTTGTGCTCCGCTAAGCATGGCGGCGGCGGCGGGATCGGGAAAGACTTTGTAGAAAACATAGAGGCTGGTGCCCAGAAACATGAAATAGGCCCAGGTCGGCACGCAGCACCAGCAGCAAATCCACATGGCGCGGCGGGCGTCTTTCGCGGTGCGCGCCGTGCAATATTTCTGCACAACCTCCTGGTTGCAACTATATTCCGTGAGCCAGTTGAACAGCCCGATCAACAGCATCATGAAAATTGTTTTCTCGGATAGGGAAGGATGCCAGGGCGCGGGATGAAGCAGTCCATCCGCCAGATCGAGATCGCCAAACATGAATTTTCCGTCCGCCATCCCGACTGAAATGATCTGCCCCAATCCCCCCGGCAATTTGATCAAAATCACGGCAAGGATTAGTAGACCGCCCCCCGCCAGGATTACGGATTGGATGAAATCCGTCCAGATCACCGCCTCGATGCCACCCCAAATCGTGTAAAACGCCGTCACCACGCCTCCGAGCAAAATGCACACCGGCACACTCCACCCCGTAAGCTCATGCATCAGCATTGCCACCAGAAACTGAATGACACTGAGACGGATGCATTGTGCAATAACAAATACCGTCGCGGCATACAGCCGGGTCTTGGGGCCATAGCGTCCTTCGAGATATTGAAACGCAGAAGTAATTTTTCCCCGGCGGAAGAACGGCACAAAAAACTTGGAGGCAATCAAAACGCCGATCGGCAGCATCAGGCAAATCAACAGGCGGAGATAGGCGGTTTTGTAGGCATCCGCCGGATAGGCCACGAAGGTAATCGAACTGATCGCCGCGCCATACATGGAAATCCCAATGAGCCATCCGGGATAGGCGCGGTTCCCCACAAAATAGCCTTCCGTGGTATTGGCGCGCCGGGCAAAATACAGGCCAATGATCGTCACGGACACAAAGTATACCGCCAGCACTGATATATCGACGGATCGCATATGTCCCATTGCTACATCCTTATCCTTGAAGTTGAATTATTGTCTTCATCAGCGGCTATCCTTTCAAACCCGACATGGTAATCCCCTGGATGAACGTGCGCTGTGCGAAAAAGAACAGCAGGATTACCGGCAGGGTAATCACCGTGGACATCGCCATCAGCGGCCCCCACGCATTTTCATGCTGGCTTTGAAATTGCTGCAAAGCGATAGCCAGTGTGAATTGGCGGTCATCTTGAAGATAGATCAAAGGATTCAGGAAATCACCCCATTGGAATAAAAACTGAAACAGGACCGTCGTGGCCAGGGCGGGCTTGGACAGCGGCAGAATAATACGTGCGTAAATGCCGAATTCCGTGCAGCCGTCGATGCGGGCGGCGGAACTTAAATCCTCCGGAATCCCCCGGAAGAACTGCCGTAAAAGAAAGATATAGAACGGCACCCCGAAGAAATACGGCACAATAAGCGGCTTGAAACTGCCCACCCAACCCAAGGCGCTATAAACCGCGAACAGAGGGATCAGGGTCACTTGATAGGGCAGCATCATGCTGGCCAACACCACAAAAAACAACGCATCGCGCCCCTTCCAGGGAATCCGGGCGAACCCATATGCCACCAGCGAAGACGAGAGCGCAGTGCCGAGCGTGGCCATGAAACATATAAACAATGTATTGCGCAGGTTTTGTAAGAAATCCATCATCTCGAAGGCGCGTGTGTAATTCTGCCAGAAAAACTTCACTCGCTCCTGCCGGGTGAATTCATTCTCCCGGGCGGCTATTTCGCGGCCTTCCGACAAAAGCCGATGCATCCCTTCCATGTCCCCGCCCAGATCCACCGCCGTTTTGCCTTTATATGTCACCAGCGGCCGGCCTTCCGAATCCACGGCATCCACTCGTGGAATCCATTGCGGCGGCTGCCCTGGCGGCGGGAAAATGCGCGACTCGTGCTTGAACGAGGTGGACACCATCCAAACGAAGGGCATAATAAACGCCACGGACAGTGCTAAGAGCACGATAGCGCCTATAACTCTCGTGGAATGTTTAGTCACCATGATAATAGACCCACCGCTTGGAGGAAATAATCACGCCGATGGTGGCAATGAGAATCACAACAAACAACATCCATGCCATGGCGGACGCGTAGCCCATGCGCAGGTAATAGAACGAATTTTGATACAGGTACAGGGCGTAAAACATTGTGCTGTCCACCGGCGTGCCCTTGCCGCCCGTCATGACATATACCTGCGTAAAGTATTGGAAAGAGTTAATCAACCCCATCACCAGATTAAAGAGAATCGTCGGCGTGAGCATGGGCAGGGTCACATTCCAGAACTTTCGGAATGGTCCGGCGCCATCCAGTTCCGCCACCTCATATAATGCTGGAGGCACATCCGATAATCCCGCCAGGAAAATTACCACGGCGCCGCCGATTCCCCATAAACTCATCAGGATCAGGGCAGGTTTAGACCATGCCTCGTCCGCAATCCACCCTGGGCCTTGAATCCCCAAGAACTGGTACAGGGCTGAGTTGATCAGACCGCTTTCAGGATTGAGCACCCACAGCCACAGTACCGACGAAGCTACCAGCGGGACAATGCTCGGAAGAAAGAACACGGTGCGGAAGACCGACATCGCGGGAACTTTCTGATTCAGCAGTACGGCGATTCCCATACTGATCGCCAGCCCGAGCGGAACGGCAAAGGCTGTAAAATACAGAGTATTATAAAGCGCCTTCCAGAACAGGGGATCCTCAAAAAAGAGTTCATGGAAATTTGCCCAGCCCGACCACACGGGGGGGCGCACCACATTGAATTCCGTGAAGCTGTAATAGATGCTCATGAGCAACGGATAGAACTCAAATGCGAGAAAACCCAGCAGCCATGGGGAAATGAACAACAGGCCATTGCGCAGATTGCGGCGTTCCATGCGGGTCATTGCTTCAACCCCCATTCTTCGCCGGCGCCGCCACGCGCCAACAATCCACGCACTCGCGCCAACTCGCGCCGGGTCAGTGTCTCGATTTCCTTCAATGCCTCCTCCGGTGTGACTTTGCGAAAGACCAATTGCTCGCGCATGCGTTCAATTTGATTGGACATGTACTGCGTTACGGGCATTACGGGCGGGCCATACGCAGGTTTGTTCATCAATTCATCGAGAAATACCCGGAATTTAGCATCCTCCGAAAAGCGCGGGTCGGCCGCATCCTGCTTGCGCACGGGAATGTTGTGAATCTGATAGGCATAATCGCACGCAGGCGAGGGCCGGCCGTCGGCCCGGGGACAATAGAACCACCGTAAAAACTTCTTGGCCGCTTCCGGATGCCGGGCCGTGGCCGGTATCGCATCCACAATACATCCAAGACTATATGCAACAGGGGGCGCGCCTTCGGGGCGGGGCAAGGGCGCCACTCCCCATTCCAGATTCGGCGCATACTTTGGAATGAACGTCGCCTGCCATTCTCCTTCGGATATCATTGCCACTTTTCCGGAATAAAAGGGATTGTTCGCGCCAAAATATTCACCCATGCCCTTGCTGAATGCCGCAATCCGTTCCGGGTCCATTGCATATGGCAATTGAACCTTCGCTTGTGGGTCAATCGTGAAACTTTGTTGCCAGCGAAACGCCGCGATTAATCCTGGATCGTTCGCGAGGTTCACCTCGCCCGTTTCATAATCGTACCAGTGTCCACCGAATAAAATGCCCCATGCATGGCTTTGATCCCAGGGCAGCCATGGCAAAAATCCCATTTGCTCAATCATACCGTCCGCACTGCGAATAGTGAGTTTGGCGGCGTAGTCATTCAGCTCTTCAATCGTGCGCGGCGGCCGTTCCGGATCCAGCCCGGCCTTGCGAAACGCGGCCTTATTCCATAACAGGCAATAGGTGTCCGTGGTGGTCGGTATGCCCCACACGTGCCCGCCGAAGGCCACCATCTCCCAGCAAAACGGGAAAAACCGGTCCTGATGCAGACCGGGCACCTCCTCCATGAAATCATCCAGGGGCATAAAAATACCTTGGGGCGCAAGTTGCTCCAGAAACCCCGTATCCATGGATTGCACATCCGGCGGCGAATTGCCCGCTGTGGCGGTCAATGTCTTTTCCATCAGCGCATTAAAACCAATGGCTACGCCCCGAATATACACCTCATGCTGGCTGCGGTTGAATTCGTCGAACAGCGCCATGCGCGCCGCATGCTCATGTCCTGAATGCCGATCCCAATATGTGATTACGGTGCGCCCTTCAGCCAACGCCTGACGCTCCAGTGCCGTCATGGTTTCGCGCGGCCATAGGGCATAGCCCAGGGCCATGCACCCAAGCACAATGGCTCCCCCTATCAATGTTGTACGCGATAAAAACACCATTCCACTCCATGGCAGGTTTGTTCATGCAAACTTAAGATGGTATTATGGGCAAAGCCTTTGAAGAGATCCAATCCTTGTGAAAGAGTGTTTCCATGAACTTGGGCCGGTTCGTCCTGAGAAATGTATTCCGAAACAAACGCCGGGCCGTGCTGACGGTGTTGAGCATCGCTTTTTCGCTGTTTTTGCTTTTATTCTTGCTTACAGTGCTGAATGGGTTGTTGAATCCCGTTACCCAGGATGAGGCGGCGCAGCGGGTGATTGTGCGGCGATCCACGTCTTTGGCGGAGATGATGCCCATTTCCTACCTGGATAAGATCAAGCAACTCCCCGAAGTGGAGTGGGTGGTGCCGCTGCAATGGGTGAATGGATTGTATATCGACGCCAATAACGTGTTTGCCAATTTTGCCACGGATCCCGAGCATATCTTCGATATTTATTCCGAGCAACATGTTGCGCCGGAGGCTTTGACGGCGTTCAAAACGGATCGCACCGCCGCCATCGCCGGGAAAGATTTGATGGATCGGTACGGATGGGAACCGGGCCAAAAAATCACACTGCTTGGCACCATCTTTCCGGTGGATTTGGAATTGACCATCGTGGGGGAATACACATCGCCCGAATGGCAAAACAGCTTTTACCTGCGCTATGACTATTTTAATGAGGCTTTGGACAAACTGAATCAAGTGGGCTGCTTCGTGGTGAAAACCACCAGCAAGGAGGCGGTTCCACGCGTGGCTGACGCAGTGGACGCCATGTTCCGCAATACCTCGGCGGAAACCAAGACCGAAACGGAGAAGGCCTTCGTCATTGGATTCATTTCCATGCTGGGGAATGTGAAAACCATCATTGGTTCCGTGTCCATCGTGGTCATGTTCACCATGCTGCTCGTTTCGATCAGCACCATGTCCATGGCGGTGCGCGAACGGGTCCGCGAAGTCGCCATCCTCCGTGCCATTGGTTACCCCAAACGAATCATCGTTGGATTGGTAGTGGGAGAGGCATTGTTTATCTCCGTTCTGGGCACGGTCATCGGCATCCTGCTTGCAGAATCGATGCGGTTCGTGGACATGAATGTAATCAGCCAGGGATTTCTCGACCGTTTTGCCCCAAAACCCGCCGCGCTGACCCTGACGATCTTCGCGGGATTGGGCATGGGGCTTATCTCCGGAATTGTTCCGGCCGTGCAAATTGCGCGCACCAACATTGTGACTGCCATGCGGAGCATCGAGTAGCGCCATGTGGATCCCCTTGAAATATAACCTTCGTCACCTCGTCGCGCGCTGGAAAACCACGCTTGTGGCCGGAATGACTTTTGCCCTTGTAGTCGCCACCTTCATCATTGTGATGTCACTGGCACGCGGCGTGGAGCAGGCGCTCACCACCACGGGGAATCCGCTGAATGTCATCGTAATGCGGCCGGGCGTGCAGTCGGAAGGACAAAGCCAGGTCTCCCTCCAAACCTATCAAACAGTGCGGAATTTCGCCGGCATTGCCACGGATGAATCCAACCAACCTTTAGCGGCGCCGGAAGTGATCACTCTGGTGAACAAACCACGCGCTAAAGATGGCAAACCCAGTAATATCCAGATCCGGGGCGTCCATCCCCAGAGTTTTAAGTTGCGGGCCATGGTGAAGTTAGTGGAGGGACGAATGTTCACACCGGGATTGCGTGAGATCCTCGTCTCACGAAAAGTGTCGGAGCGTTTCGCCGATCTGAAACTGGGTTCTCGGCCAAAACTGGGCAAAGGCGTATGGACCGTAGTGGGTGTGTTCGATGCGGAAGGCACGGCGTATGATTCGGAAATCTGGACCGATTATCAGGAACTGATGCAGGAGTTTGATCGCACCGAATATAACACCGTGGTGGTGCGTGCGCTGGATCGCGCCGCTGCCGTTGCTATCAAGGATCTCGTTGAGGAAGATCGGCGCGTGAAACTGACCGCCAAATCAGAAGCCCTGTATTACCAGGAACAGACAAAAACAGCCGCGCCCATCAAGGCCTTTGCGGTTTTCCTTGCGGCCATCATGTCCATCGGTGCAAGTTTCGCGGGCATGAACACCATGTACTCGCGCGTGGCCAACCGGGTCCGGGAAATCGGCACGCTCCGCATGCTGGGTTTCTCCCCCTTTGCAGTGCTCGCCTCATTTATACTTGAGTCGGTGTTGTTGGCCTTATGTGGTGGTGTCTTGGGGTGTATTTTTGCATGGCCCATGAACGGCCTGGCCACCGGCACCACCAATTTTGACACCTTCAGCGAAGTCGTGTTTTACTTCACCATTACCCCGGGCTTGATGCTGGAAGGACTGGTCTTCGCGGTGATCATGGGACTGGCCGGCGGATTCCTGCCGGCGTGGACCGCATCGCGGCAGACCGTACTCAGCGCCATCCGGCAAACATAACCTTTGGAGTGTTGCGGGCATGTCAAATTTGGACAAAGAACTCCCGAAACTGCGCATCGATGGGAAAAAGCGCAAGAGGGGGCGCGGCGGCGCGCGATGGATTATCGTGGCGCTTATTCTTGCGGCGCTGACGGGCGCATATTTCGTCTATCAACAACAACATGCCCCGATTGCCGTGCGCACGGTTCGCGTGGAACGCCAAAGCGGCGCGGCGGGTGGTGGTTCCGCTGTTGTAACAGTCAGCGGCTATATTATTCCCCGGCAAAAGATCGAAGTGGCGCCGAAAATCATCGGGCGCGTGAAAGAACTCCTGGTGAAACGCGGAGACAAGGTAAAGGAAGGCGACGTTCTGCTCCGGCTTGAAGATGAAGATCTCCAGGCACAGGTGCGGTCCGCGGAAGCCATGGCAGGTACGCTCCAGGCACGATTGTCAGAATTACGGGCGGGTTCGCGCCCCGAAGAAATCGCCGCAGCGAAAGCAATGGTTGCCTCCGCCGAAGCCACCCTGCAAAGTGCGGAACTGGACTTCAACCGCATCGAATCGCTGGCTGCGAAGGGCGTGGTATCCAAACAGGAACTGGATCGCGCCCGCGCAAGCCGCGATGTGGCCCGCGCCCGGCTGGATCAGGAAAAAAAGACTGCTGAACTCGTCAAGATTGGGCCGCGCAGTGAAGAAATCGCTGCCGCGGAAGCGGGTTTGCGCCAGGCTGAAGCACAACTGGAATACGCTAAAACACAATTGGACTATACCGTAATTCGCGCTCCTGTTTCGGGCACCATCCTGGAAAAACTCGCGGAACTCGGTGAATTGGTTACGAACACTAATTTTGGCGGCACGCGCGGTGCGAAAACCTCCATCGTCTCCTTGGCGGATCTGAGCGACCTGCAGGTGGAGGTGGATCTCAATGAAAATGATTTGGCCAAGGTGCACCTCGGACAGCCCGCCGAAATCCGCTTGGATAGCGCGCCTGAAAAGATTTATAAAGGGGAAGTAGACGAGATTTCTCCGCAAGCAGATCGGCAAAAAGGCACGGTGCAAGTGAAAGTGCGCATGATTGAGCCGGATGATTCCGTGAAAATTGAAGTCACCGCCCGCGTAACTTTCTTATCGTCCGCTGTGTCTGCGGAGACCACTGCAGAAACAAAACCACGCACCTGGATACCCAAAGGGGCCTTGATACGGAGAGGCAATGAGACTTTTGTGTATCTCGCCGCTGAAAACGCCGCCGTACTGCGCAAAATCGCCGTAGGTTTGGAGAGCGATAAGGGCGTGGAAGTAACCGAAGGCCTCGCGGGTACCGAAGAGGTGATTGTAGAGCCTTTGGAACAACTGCGGGATGGCGCGCGCGTCGTCGTGGCGCCCTAAGGAACATAGTATGACGTCTTACGATAACCAGCCCATGATCCAAATCCGGAATCTGGAGAAAAAATTCGCCCACGGCGATACGGAGGTCGTGGCGCTGGACAATATTGATCTCGACATTCATGCCGGTGAATTTATGTGCCTGATGGGGCCGTCCGGCTCCGGAAAATCCACCTTGTTGCATATCCTTGCAGGCATCGATTCCCCCACCGGCGGAGAATGCCACGTGTTGGGACAAGATCTTGCCGATATGACCGAGCGGGAACTTGCCCATTGGCGCAATGAACATATCGGATTCATCTTTCAATCATTCAATCTAATTCCCGTGCTCACCGCCGCCGAAAACGTGGAAATGCCGCTGTTACTGACCGGTTTATCAAAGAAAGAACGCGCGGAGCACGTCGAAACCGCACTTTCCATTGTGGGCTTAAGCGACCGCGTGAGCCATTATCCTCGGCAACTCTCTGGCGGCCAGGAACAACGCGTGGCCATCGCCCGTGCGCTTGTGACCGACCCCCTGCTTATACTCGCCGACGAACCCACCGGAGACCTCGACGCTAAATCCGCGGAAGAAGTCATGACCATCCTGCGCAAACTCAACCAGGATTTTAAGAAAACCATCATCATGGTGACCCATGACATTAAGGCATCCCACTACGCCTCCGTCACCCGATATCTCGACAAGGCAAAATTACTGCCTCTCGGATCCACCCCGCAATAAAATCCCACCTGCCTGCCACGGCGTCCGCATCGCTTAAATGAAATGCGTGAAAGCCAATCTTCCCATTTTGCCCCTTCATTCACCTTTATGGAGCTGTTTATCGAGCCAGGCAAAGGTCTTTTCCTGCATCTCCTGGTTAAACACATGCGGCACCGGCCACAGCTCCGTAACCAGTTGCTCTGCAACATCCTGACTCTGCCACACCCGCCCCATTCTTGCATAAGCCGATTTAACGCCCTCCACGGGAAACAATCCATCCTGTTCGCCGTTTAAAAAGAGCATTGGTTTCGGACAAGCTATTGCGGCCACATCCGGATAATCCAGGAAATTCCTTAGTCCTGGCACAATCATTGAAAACGCGGATTGGCCCTTGGTCTGGTTATTGCCGGGCGTCATGAGCGTTTCCGTGGTGCCCATCCAACAAATAGCGGCCCCGGTGGCGACCTTGTCCGTCGCGGCGCACAGCATCCAGGTGCGATGCGCCCCCATCGAAAGTCCTAACGCCCCTATTCTTTTCGGATCCACTTCAGGCAACGATGCCACAAAATCCGTGCTGCGAATATCATCCCAGGTAATAACGCCGCACCACGTCATGCCCAGTTGCAGCAGATTCGCGGCAAGTTCCTGTTGCGCTTCATACTCAACCCCTTCCCGGCGCCCGCGTTCGCCCCAAAACAACGCATCGATGGCGAAAACCACATACCCGCGCTTCGCCAGTTCATCACCGATAAAACGTCCCCCATAGCACTGCTCCACCCATTTCCTGGCATCCTCCAGAATCTTGTTTTCCACACCAAAGGGCCGCACCACCTTTTCCTTGCCGATCGAAAAATGCGCGCCGTGATCATGCAACGCAACAATCGCCGGAAATGGCCCAACGCCTTTGGGAACCAGCAAATAGGCGGGTATTCGGCAATCCGCGGAGATGTTAAGTACAAGTTTCCGCGCCTCATACGCGCCACGATCCTCACGCGCAATGATTTCTGGTTTGAACTCCGCCGCAGGCGGTGGCGTCAGCAAACACTCCAGCAATTTCTCGCGCGCACGCATGCGCCATGCATTGAAATCCAGATCATGCGCCGGATCATAGGCCATCGGGAACTTCAATCGTGCTATCTGGGACGCTGCAAAAGAAGGTAGCTTGTTCTCCATCCCGTAGTGGAGATAACCAGATTCTTCTTCCGCCTCGCCACTGGCCCCCTGACGGACCGGCATGCGGTCCAGCACTTGCTGCAATTCCGGCGTGGCGCGCAATAAACGGTCCGCGTCTCGATGTTTCAGATAAAAATCGAGCACTTCCGAAAAATACACCACGCCTTCCGGGCTGGCATTGCCAACGCCAATCACCCCCTCGGTATAATCGCGTTGCGGATCACGGTCGGTTGGCTTCTTATACAAATCATAGATGTTCTTTCCATTCTTCAGTAAATCCCCCGAATGTTCCCAACCATTTAATCCATCCAAAAGAGAAGCCGCAAACCCATTCTTCATGCAGCTCAGCACTCTTTGGCGAAGCACGCGCTCTATTGCATCCAGCAAATTGTCAATAGGCTCGCCACGCGACTCCAGAAACTCCGCGGCGCGCGACAACTGCATGGCGTGTTCCATGGCCTGATCCAGCAGTAACCGGCTCGAACATGGGTGCGGATAACGCCATCCCCCCACCGGGTCCTGCGACGCGGCCAGGAAATCCGCCACAGCGCGAATGACATCCCTCAGTTTGGGTTCCTCGGGTGCATAGCGCGCCAGCCAGGGCAATCCTTGAAGGGCATAACCAATGATATACGGCTTGGCAAAGGGATGCTTGTAGCCCCGCTCATCCTCATCAATGAACGGCGGATCCGACTCAATAACACCACCCCCTTGGCTAAACAGATCGCCCGCTGATAATTTCGTGCGCAACTCGCGAAACAGCCGTAGCGCTTCTTCGAGATACTGACGCTGTCCAGTGTATTCATATAGACGTACAAAATCCGCCACATCCCCAATATTCCGGCATTCCCCCTGGTCCGCATGAATCATCTGCTTAGCATACGCCACCTGCCAGTGCAACGCGACCGCCATGCGCGGATCACCGGTTTCTTCATACGCCTGAAAGAACGTGTCATAGCCCTTGGTGCAAAAGTGGACCGCGCTGTTAGACCGCCACATGAACGTGGTGTCTTCTGTGTGCTTCTTCTCAGAGGCAGACACATTATTGTAGCGCGTTCCACCAAACTCCCCTTCGCGATGCTCCCCCCACCAGACACTCAAATTGTAAAAATTATCACACCACCACAGGGCCGTCTCGCGCAGGCCGGCATTCCCGGACCGGTAGTATTCACGAAGAAAGGCCGGACAATGATTCAGCCGGTTCATGCCAAATGCACCGCCGCCGGGCAGTGTGGTGACATTTCCAAAATCGTCGCCCATGAGCGGCGGCTTCGACATGGCGGTATCGTGTACGTTCATGGTGTCACGCACATCCGGATACAGATCAAGGTTTGGCCTGCTGCCACTGTGGTAAAGCGGGTCGTAGACCTCCGGTGAAAGAAACACCATTTGAACGGGTTCGAGCATCGGACTCCACAGCGTCCCGCTATACGGCGTAACCGCAAAAGCCGCCGTGCGCCATGCCGCTTCCTGATGCGGCACATTATCCGCTGCGTGACACCTCCAATAGATAATGTCACTTCCCTCTGTGGTTACCGCCACATTTATATTCCCGCGCTTCCAAAAATGAGCATCAGGAAATGTCAATCGAAATGCTTCACCTTTAACCCACCAGTCCTTCCCCTGCGCAAACGAGCCCGCTTCCCCACTTTCCTCCTTCCAATGCGGATTTTCAATCAACTGCGCGGCACCCGGCAAGTGGATGTTCCAGCCCAGGTCCGGAGCATAGCCGTCCCCGTCACTCTGTTTTTGAACATGTACGCGTACCGCCACCCCACCCAAGGCATGGGCGCGCACCTCAACAATCCTGGGCCAGGTCTTGTCGGGCAGAAATATCCGTGCCCATAGAAAATACCTCCCCTTTTCAATAATCTCCGTTACCGGCGGCGTTTTCCATTCCCGTTCCGGCCCCGCCACGGATGCAGACCATTGCATGTCCCCGTCGCGCACCCGGAGAACAGATTCATCACAATACAACTTCAACTTACCAAGATGCGCGCGCAACGGCCCTTCGTAGCGCATCGGTTCAACAGACTCCAGTGCGCCATCCAATTTCAACGAAACATTCTGGCACTCACCTTGCCCGGGCATCACGAACGTAATCATCGCCCGCCGCACATAACGGGGTGATCCCGGATACAATGTCAAAACACGCACATCCGCGTGGACATGGCCGCCCTCCCATTCCGCCATCAGTCCCTTGCCATATGGATACACACCCGGTGCAAAGGGCAGCGATACACGCGCCACCTGCGGACCTGTTTCAGAAAACACCACCCGGAATTCCGGGAGTTTTGCTTCTGATCGAGACACCGTTCCTTCCTCGGAAACTGGCGGAGCGATAAAAGCAAAACGTTCAATCCAGCTTGTGCCCTCAGGTGACATCCCCGTCTGGGCAGTCTGGCATCCTGAAGGCAGAAACACCAAAAGTGCCGCCAGCCCAACCAATGCCGCGCATTTATGCATCATATCCTCCTGCCCCCCTGAGCCCCCTCAGTATCCACAACCCGGCCCGGTCTTTTCCAACCACCGCTTTGGCACAGCCCTTGCACCTTGCTATACTGTCTGGCATTACAACCTTGGGAGATGAATCATGCGCCGCATCATGCTCTTATCCATCCTCGTACTGATCCTTGTTATAACAGGCTGCGCCACCAAAAAATCCGCTGAACCTGCCCTGGCCACACCGGACGCAACAGCGGTTGCGCCAATGCCTAAAACCAGCGAGTTGGTGCTCCTGCCCATGCCAAAATCGGTGAAGGAAAAATCAGGCATGTGTATATTGCCAAGGCAGTATTCCATTACTCCCGGAGACTCTTCACAGGAGGCGTTTTCCCACCTCTGCGGCAGCGTCTGCTATGCCCTGGATCTTGCCGCCGTGAACCGCATGGATAGTGAAAAGCAAAAACCACTGCCCGTTACACTCGCCATCAACTCCGGCAAAATCCAGCATCCACAAGGGTATCTGTTGAATATTGCTGAAGATGAAATCGAAATGATCGGCGCGGACGCCCCCGGCTTGTTCTACGCCGTAATGACGCTGACCCAGATTGCACGGCAGTGCGCCGGACAAGGCGCTCTGCCCTGTCTGAATATTGAAGACTGGCCGGATTTTCAGAACCGGGGTGTCTTATTAGATGTTGCACGCGACAAAGTGCCGGAAATGAGAACGCTGTATGCGCTCGTGAACCGGCTGGCCGAATGGAAATGCAATCAACTCCAGCTTTATACCGAACATACGTTCGCCTATCGCAATCATCCCATCGTCTGGCAGGACGCCTCGCCCATGACCGCCGTGCAAATTCAACGGCTCGATGCCTACTGCAAAGAACGCTTTATTGAACTCGTTCCCAATCAAAATTCCTTCGGCCACATGGGCCGCTGGCTGAAACATGAGCAGTACAGGCATTTGGGCGAAATGCCGGATGGCGGCAGCGAAGATCTGTGCCCGATTGACCTGGAAAGCATTGCGTTGCTGGCCGATATGTACAACGATTTGTTGCCTAATTTTTCGAGCAAACAGGTGAATGTCGGCTGTGACGAAACATGGAGCCTGGGCAAGGGCCGCAGCAAAGAGGCCTGCGATAAAGACGGCGTGGGCAGGGTCTATCTCGATTTCCTCAAGAAAATCAATACCTTGGTTTCGCAACAGGATCGAGCGATGCAATTCTGGGGCGATATTATCATGCAACACCCCGAGCTAATCCCGGAATTGCCAAATAATGTAATCGCCATGGAATGGGGATATGAAGCGAAGCATCCCTTTGCCGAGCACGGTAAAAAATTTGCTGCATCTAAAATCCCCTTTTATGTGGTTCCTGGCACCTCTACCTGGAATTCGCTTGTGGGGCGCACGGATAATGCCATGGCCAATCTCTTGAACGCTGCGGAGAATGGACTGGCGAACGGTGCGATTGGCTATCTCATCACCGACTGGGGCGACAATGGCCACTGGCAATTCCTGCCCGCCTCATATCTCGGCTTTGCTTACGGCGCGGCAGTGAGTTGGTCGGTGGAAACCAATAAAGATTTACCCATTACCCGCGCGCTGGATGTTCATGTCTTTCAGGATGAAGCGGGTGTGATGGGCAAACTCGCCTATGATTTGGGCAACGCCTATATGAAATGCGGCGTCATGCCCGGAAACAGTTCTATCTTTTATACACTGTTGCTATATGGTCTTGAGGGAACCTTGCCCAAAGAACTCACCTCGGACGGATTGAAAGAAACCATCACGTACATCGATCAGGTGATGGCGCCATTATTCCAGGCGAAAATGAAACGCTCCGATGCCGGGTTGATTGCCAAGGAATTCGCCTTGTCCGCTGACTTTATGCGCCTCGCCTGCCGTATTGGCCAGGCACGGCTTGATGCAGGCAATGTGGGCGCCTCAAAAATCCCGGCGGACCAGCGTCATGCCCTTGCCAAAGAACTTGAACCGCTCATCCCGGAATTCCGGCAACTCTGGCTTGCACGGAATCGTTCCGGCGGCCTTAAGGAAAGCGCCGGCCGATTTGAAGCCCTGTTAGCGATTCTGAATGCCCCATAATTACTGCTGCTTAGAGATCTGCTTTTGGAGGACCACAATGAATCGTATGCTGATCCTTTGCACAATATACTTGGCGTCGGTAACCGCGGGCGCACAAGATCCATTCAATGCCATACCTGTACATGGAGATTGGAATTTTAGGCTTGACCCAAATAATGAAGGTCTCACTAATCAATGGCAAAATGATTTGTTCACGGAGACTATCCCGTTGCCTGGATCCACTAATGAGCACGGTGTCGGAACTCCCCCGCCGGATCGCCAAATCTCTTTTCTCAGCCAGCATTTCGAATATGTGGGCCCCGCATGGTACCAAAAGAAAGTAATCATCCCTGAAACATGGGCAGGCAAACGCATCACACTGTTTTTGGAGCGCTGCCACTGGGAATCGCAAGTCTGGGTGGATCAAAAACATATTGGCATGCAGGACAGCCTGTGCGTTCCGCATACCTATGACGTCTCTGCCGTGATGACGCCAGGGGAACGCCAGCTTACGCTGCGAATAGACAACACCGTCAAATACAAAGTAGGCATGAACGCCCATTCCATTACAGAACATACCCAGACCAACTGGAACGGTGTAATTGGACGCATGGAACTTCAAGCCACTGACCCCGTCTGGATTGACTCGGTAAATGTGTTCCCAAACCTTCACGAAAAGAATGTTGTTGTCCGCATTTTGGTTGGAAATGCACTTGGGACCTTGGTAAATGGACGAATTACCGCCACCTTGGGGGCAGCCACAAAAACCGCTTATGCCAACCTCAAGGAAAGGAATGGAAACAGCGTTGAATTCACGCTTCCCACGGATGACAGCATGAAGCCCTGGGATGAATTTAGTCCGGCTTTGCTAGAACTTCTGACAGAAGTGCGGGCCACAGTCAAAGGAAATGTTCTTCAAGACACAAAAACCATGCGATTCGGCCTGCGCGAAATCTCCCACCAGGGAACACAGTTCTTAATCAATGGGCGCCCCACATTAGTGCGCGGAAATCTCGAATGCTGCATTTTCCCGCAAACAGGATATCCGCCAATGCAGACTGACGAATGGCTCCGCCGATTTCGCATCGCCCGCGAATATGGCATCAACCATGTCCGCTTTCACTCATGGTGCCCACCCGAAGCCGCTTTTGACGCTGCTGACCAACTCGGCATGATGCTCCACATCGAAACACCCGTCTGGACCGAACTTGGCAGCGATCCCAAGCTGGATGCATTCGTTTATTCGGAAAGTGACCGCATTCTCGAAACCTATGGGAACCACCCCTCTTTTTGCATGCTTGCTGTGGGCAATGAACCCAGCGGTAAAAACAAAGATGCATTTCTCCAGAAAATTGTGGCGTATTGGCGGCAAAAAGATCCGCGCCGGCTATATACCACCTGTGCCGGATGGCCGGAACTTCCCGGCAGTGATTACCACGTCGTCCACGAGCGCGATCACAAGCCTTACCGGCTTCATGGCGGACCGTTGGGCCCCACTACTGCATTTGACTATAGCAATACTCTCACAAGCGCGGATGCACCTGTGATCGCACACGAATTGGGCCAATGGTGTGTGTATCCCAACTATGCCGAGATTCCCCGGTACACTGGGGCATTACGTCCACGGAACCTGGAAATCTTCCGGGAATCCTTGACCGCCAATCACATGCTTGATCAGGCCGATGCCTTCTCCAAAGCTTCTGGCGCACTCCAAACCCTGCTCTATAAGGCCGACATCGAAGCGGTGTTACGCTCACAGGGAACCGGCGGTTTTCAACTCTTATCCCTCCAGGACTTTCCTGGTCAGGGATCCGCCCTCGTGGGATTTTTAGACGCCTATTGGGAAAACAAGGGCTACTGCGCCCCGGAAACGTTCCATGAGTTCTGCTCGGAAACGGTACCGCTATTACGCCTCGAAAAATTCGTCTGGACTACCGAAGAAACATTTCATGCCAGCGCCGAAATCGCCCATTTTGGGCCCGCCCCCCTCATAAGCGCTACCGTCGGCTGGTCCATTACCGCAGATAATGGCGCAGAAATCGCTCTGGGTACTTGGCCCGCTCAAGATATCCCGTTGGGAAATGGCACCGCCCTCGGAGAAATCGAACTCAATCTCAAAAAAATACAGGTTCCTGCGAAGCTTACCATTACTATCGCCGTGAAAGACACCCCTTTTCTCAATCATTGGGACGTGTGGGTCTACCCCCCCATTGCGGAACACCAGAAGCCTGAAAATGTGGTCATCGTTCACGAATTTGACGACACCGTGGGAAAAATCCTTAATGATGGCGGCCGTGTACTGTTGTTTCCCTCGTATTTGCCACCCCGGGTAGGGGTAAAAAGTGCCTTCGAATCTATCTTCTGGAATACCCAGTGGTTCCCCGGTCAACGCCGCCAACTTGGCATCCTCTGCAATCCAACCCATCCTATCTTAAAACTTTTCCCGAACGATGGACACACCGGCTGGCAATGGTGGAGCCTCCTGAACGGAAGTACCATCATGAATCTCGACAGTTTGCCCTCTGAAGTTAATCCAGTGGTGCAGGTCGTGGATGATTGGAATAAAAACCGCAGACTGGGTGCGGTATTTGAGGCCAACGTTGGACAAGGAAAACTCTTGGTCTGTTCCCTAGGCGACATCGCTACCCCTGCCAAAGACCCTGCGGAATTTTGGTTCATCGAAAGCCTTCTGAACTATGTCCAATCCGATATGTTTAATCCTGCGGTGATGATCGATGCCCAAAGTATCAAAAAGCTCTTTGAAAAACCCCCATTATCCGTCCTTAAGGTAGATAGCGAAGCCCGCGGATACGAAGGCGCCAACGCCGTGGATGGCGATGCATCAACCATCTGGCATACTCCTTGGGAAGGCCAGGTAAAAGGGTTTCCCCACGAAATCCAGATCGAACTCGCCCAACCCGCCACCATTCAAGGCCTCCGTCTTCTCCCCCGGCAGGATGTAGCCAATGGCTTCATCTCCGAATACCAAGTGTTTGTTAGCGGCGAGGGGAAAAAATGGGGGGAAGCCATCGCCAAAGGAACTCTCGATAGAAATGCCTCCGCAAAGGAAATCCGATTCAAAACACCACAAACCGCTCAATACCTGCGCCTTGTCGCCATTTCCGGTTTCAATAACCAGCCATTTATTGCCTTGGCCGAAGTTGAACCCATTACCGAATAAACGTCGCACTTCATTTCACCCTTAACAAAACGGAAATCGATAATTTTGAGAAAATCCCTTGACATTTCTTTGTAACGTTATCTATGCTTCGTATAGGAGTTTGAGACAGAAGCTAAATAATGCGCCTTCATGAGAGCCATCCTTTGTGGAGAGCTTAGCTTGAGAAGAAGAGGAGGTCACTTATGAGCAGGAATATTCTTTCAAATACTTGCCTTGCCGCCATGCTGTTTCTTCTTGCCGGGTTCCCTGCGGTGGCACAATACCATTCAGCCGATACCCTTCCGAATCAACAGATTTCATTATCTGAACTATTGAGGGTCATCCAGTTTTTTAATTCTGGAGGCTTTCACTGTCTGGCTGGGACGGAAGACGGGTATGCCCCAGGGCCGGATCCAGCGCAGCAGTCGTGTGTCCCTCATGACAGTGATTACAGTCCCCAGGACTGGCTTATAAGCCTTTCGGAATTGCTCCGTATCATCCAATTCTTTAACTCAAACGGCTACCATACTGAATGCGGTTCAGAAGATAATTTTGCTCCCGGGCCGGGCAGTCTCTTTGAGTGTGGCGGAGAAGGGGAAGGAAGTCTTGAAGGTGGTGGGGAAGGAGGAATTGAAGGGGAAGGTACTGTGGAAGGTCAGGTAGAAGGCCAAACTGAAGGCATAATTGAAGGTGAGGGGGCTGTCGAAGGAGAAGGTGTAGTCGAAGGGCAAACAGAAGGGGGGATGGAAGGCCAAGAGGAGGGCATTGTTGAAGGGGAAGGCACTGCGGAAGGCCAAGAAGAAGGCCTATTGGAGGGACAGGAGGAGGGTGCCAGCGAGGGTGAAGGTGTGGCTGAAGGACAAATTGAAGGTTTAATAGAAGGTCAGGAAGAAGGAGAGATCGAAGGCGAAGGTGTTATAGAAGGACAGGAAGAGGGTGCCAGTGAAGGTGAAGGCGCGGCTGAAGGGGAGGGTGCAATCGAAGGGGAAGGCGCTACCGAAGGTAGTGTGGAAGGACAGTCCGAAGGTGAAGGGGAAGAGGTGTTGCCCGATGCCGATTTCACTGCCCAGCCCCTTTCTGGTCCGGTATCGCTAAATGTGTTCTTTACGGATACGTCATCGCCTGGAAGCGCTACGATAACTTCGTGGCTATGGAATTTCGGTGATGGTGATTTAAGCACAAACCCCAATCCAAATCATATCTATGACACAGTGGGCCGTTATACGGTCTCGCTGACGGTTACGACGGACGTGGGCAGCGATACGGAAACCAAGACAGACTACATTTATGTGTATGTTTTGCCGACGGCTGCGTTCTCCGCCACACCGCTTTCCGGTCCACCGCCACTAACCGTCCAGTTCACGGACGAATCCGGCCCCGGCAGCGAACCAATCACCAACCGGTGGTGGAATTCCTCCGATGGCCACACCAGCTCTGAACAAAATCCCACATTTATCTTTGAACATCCCGGCTACTATACCGTTTCTCTTTCGGTGTATACGGCGGCGGGGGGAGACACTGAGACGAAGATGGACTATATCACCGTAGGAACGCCCATCGATTCCATCGAAGAACTACAGCTTATCGGGAATGATCCTGGGTATCCATTGGACGGAGCGTATTTCCTGTCGCAGGATTTGGATGCTTCGGACACGGAGAATTGGAACCTCGGCGCGGGTTTTGATCCCCTTGGCACGGAGAGCAAATCACACAAAGGAGTCCCGTTCACAGGGGAGCTTGACGGAAAGGATTACGTGATCCAATCACTTACCATCGACCGGCCCTCTGAAAATTATACCGGCCTGTTCTCGGCGATTGGCCCGGGGGGATATGTGCACGATCTGTGGCTCAATGCCGCCTCCGTTACAGGCGACTCTTTTGTGGGCGGCCTTGCCGGCTTGCTTGAAGGCGGAATGGTCAAGTGGTGCTCTACGAGCCCCACCGTATGGGGAAACAATCATGTCGGGGGTCTCGTGGGGTATGTTACCGCGGCAGCCTCTATAGAGGAATGTTCGACCCGTGATTTCTTCTTCAAATCCGCCGGAAACCATAAACCCCGCCTTGATGTGAACTCTTCCGGAAGTAAGATCTCCGTTGAGCCTTGGCAGATTTTCGGCGAGAATTATGTGGGCGGTCTCGTAGGGTATGTGACTGGCGAAGCCAACATCTTCCGTTCGTACTCGAGGTATCCCGTTGTGGTAAATCATCAATATGGCGGCGGGCTTGCCGGATTTGTGTGTGATTCCGCCACCGTGACACAATGCTACGCCACCGGCCACGTCTCAGGCTCAATGTCGCTGGGTGGGCTTATTGGACAACTCTCCCTGGGCGCTGTCCAGCAAAGTTGCGCCTTGGGGTCCGTCTCTGGAGGGTATAATCTTGGTGGACTTATCGCTACCGCGTATCAAGGTACGGTGAACCAATGCTATGCCGCCGGAATCGTCGAAGATGAATTCGATTCTGGTGGATTAATCGGGACGGCCACCGAAAGCTCCGTATCTGGTTCGTTCTGGGATTCGGAACGGTCCGGTCTGGCGGTCTCAGCGGGAGGAACTCCCGAAACCACCGAGCATATGCAACAGCAGGCTACCTTTGCCACGGAAGGCTGGACGTTTTGGAATGAGGATGATGGCATCTGGGACATCAGCGAGGGCGAAACCTATCCGTGGCTGTGGGATATGGACCATGGCTTGATTGCGGAGTTTACGGCCACGCCGCTGTCCGGAGTACTACCGTTAACAGTCGATTTTACGGATCTCTCGCTCTTCTGCAGTTCGCCCATAGGGAGTTGGAACTGGTATTTTGGCGACGGATTGTCGAGTGATGAAGCGAACCCCTCCCATACCTATACAACCTCCGGGGTGTATACCGTCACACTCACCGTTGAAAGTGAGGATTTCTGGGAACACGCCTTTGTAAAAAAAGTTGGGTATATAACGGTAGATGCCCTGCCCACAGCAGATTTCAGTTATGACAGCAGTGTGGGAGAAGTTCCATTCACGGTCCACTTCACCGACACCTCTGACCCTGGCACGCGAACCATTACTTCGTGGGCATGGGACTTTGGCGATGGAGACACCAGCACTGATCCGAACCCAGACCACGAATACACGGACGAAGGCCGCTATACCGTGTCGCTGACCGTCACCACGGAACTGGGCAGCGACACGGAAACAAAAGAAGACTGTATCTGGGCCACTGGCATTCAAATCTGGAACATCAGCAATTTGGGAAATATCGGCAACGACCCAGGCTACCCGCTGGATGGCAGTTACACCATGATGGATGATATTGACGCCAGTGCCAAAGGCGTGTTTGCGCCCATCGGCAGCTCAGCCACTCCTTTCGTGGGTACTTTTGACGGTCAAGGCTATACAATCTCAGGTCTTACGATTAATCAACCCTCGGATAATTATATCGGCCTTTTTAGTTACCTTGGGGACGGGGCATACATCCATGATCTTCGTATGGAAGGAGGCTCGATAACAGGCAATTACTATGTAGGGGCGTTAGCCGGAGGCAGCACTAACGTTTCGATTACCCGATGTTTCGCCCATACCACGGTTTCTGGCGGGATAACAGTCGGCGGACTGATAGGCATCAATTCCGGCCTCTCGGTGCAGGAGTGCAGTGCGAACTGCACGGTCTCCGCAGTGAGTGCCCGTGGAGGAGGACTATTTGGCCAAACCACCGATTCGACGGTAGCCGATTCGTATGCCGAAGGCGATGTAGACGCAGGGCTGGGGGTTGGTAAAGTAGAAATCGGACATGCAGGGGGCTTTGTCGGATCTGCCAGCAGCACCAGCTTCGCTAACTGCTGGGCATCCGGCAGTGTTTCGGCGCCCGTATACGCAGGCGGATTTGCAGGAAGCATGGGCACAGGGAGTACGGCGGATCGTTGCTTTGCGGGAGGAACTGTTTCCGGCAATGACAATG
>JAKQOG010000138.1 GCA_029565395.1 Candidatus Hydrogenedentota bacterium
CTCCTTTCTGTATAAAAGTATATATACTTTCCAATGCCAAGTCAAGCGGAAAAATTGCCTTTTTGGCACTTGCGCGAAGAAAAAATTCCCGGCCCCCTCTTCTCGCCCCCTAAAATACCCCCTCACAGCGCGAAAAATCTCGACTCGTTATTGCTGCAGGATTGCATCACTCCCATCTTCTTGGAAATGACGGACGGCGTGGTTATGTGCAAATACCAACTGGAACTGGAGCGGGAATATCAAGATGTGAACGGTAATGGTCACATTTCACCGTTTTAAAGCCGAATACACTTTTGAAAACCTGCCAAAATATGCGATAATACGTAAAAAGCAAGGTGAGATAGTGTATGCGGAATAGTAAGGGAATGGCCGTATTATGTTTTGCGCTATGCATGATTTCCGGGGCGGGAATCGCTGAAGAGCGCATTTTGATTGTCGGAGACAGTTGGGCTGCGTCTATCGCCACGGTGCAGCACGACGGACCAGGCTTTGGCAGCTTTGACGCAGTGCTGGCGGCTAATGGCCTCAGCCAGTTCACCACGCGTGGCGATGCCACGGCATGGGGCGGGCGGACCTCTGAATTTTGGGATAAAACGGAGAACCGGGCCATCCTGGTCTCTGAACTCACGAATCATCCCACGATTGACATCGTGCATTTGATCATCGGAGGGAATGATTTTCTGACAGATGCCAAGGAACATGATCTGAGTGATGCAGGGGTGAGGCAGTCGCATTTTCTCACCAACGCCGGGCATATCCAGAATATCGTCAATGTGTGCCTCGCCGTCCGGCCAAATATCCGTGTGGTCCTCGCCGATTATGATTACCTTGATGTACTATTGGCAGGGATTATTCTGAGTACGGATTTTCACGGGGCCACGCAGCGGGAGTTTAACGATTGGCTGGTGGAACTGGGCCAGTATAAGCGCATCATCGCACAGAATACGGATCGGTGTGAATATGTGCAGAATTGGGGAACCTTGCACTATTGGTATAACGATCCGGCGGGATATCCTTTACCCGGCGGCCCGCCGGACTATACCCCTTATCCCGGCGGCGATGTTAATTCGAAGATGCCGGGCGCGGCGCATGTCGGGGACGGCATTCATCCAATTGATCAGGCGCACCGGTACATGCTGCAAAACGCCATGGACAGTTTTTACCTCAAATGGCTCTCGCCGGATGCTGAGGGCGAAGGGAATGAGGAAGGCGAAGGAGAAATCGAAGGGGAAGGCGCAGCCGAAGGAGAAGGAATAGCCGAGGGGGAAGGCGAAGGCACAGACGAAGGAGAAGCCGAAGGAATGACCGAAGGTCCTGCCGAAGGCGGAAGTGAAGGCGCTGTAGAAGGCGAAGGAATTATTGAAGGACAAGCCGAAGGCATACTAGAAGGTGAAGGAGTCAGTGAGGGGGATGAAGAAGGCGAAGGCGAAGATATTGCCGAAGGAGAGGGAATAGCCGAGGGAGAAGGGGTATCTGAAGGCGAAGGTATTACCGAGGGAGAAGGGGTATCTGAAGGGGAAGGCGAAGGTGATACCCCGGATACGGTTACACTGCAAATTGAAGAAGTGGAGATTACAGGACTCGGCGCCCCGGCAACGATGAAGGTTAATCTGCTTCCTGATGGGGCGCCCCTGGCGGCGTTAATTTTTGATCTCGTTTATGACAATGCATGTTTGTCGTTTCTTGGCGTGACGCCAGGGCCGGTTCTGGCTGCATCAGGCAAAACGCTGGGGTATTTGGCACTTTCCAGCACCCGTGTGCGGTTTGTCATCTCCGAGGATCTAAAAACAATCCAGCCTGTGGCCCCCGGGGAACTTTTATCCGTTACCTTTGGCCTTTCCATGGACGCAAGCTGTTGGGAAGCATGCGGTGAAAACTTCCACGCAGTAGAAAGTGACTTTGCCGTGGCACAAGGGCCTGATTTCGAGCCTGTGACGGCAGATATTTTCCCGGGTGGAATCGGATTTTTCCGTGCATGCGAAGGAGAAACAGAAGGTGAAGTAGAAGGCCAATGCGCGGACCCTCCGGTTTATATTGAATGGGTGCTTGGAGCCGGCCTATCCGGGGCTCAAGTTATTCCCGGCACTTCCAGCACCGCTGCCGGGGAAGCGTATCTTGAGCATGGTTTTGCATATCCCTGCTTGCCCTTTGGCGTGTGCGGCTGGGGCTATTTTTTCACCCTTTTCATCTCCCATACGGTGGAGCATCCCACTGCGGCCAAATTGTGCTACGGCCTGGCAGGTCAGGAACCCGAAAATTGTATTGATTTGGGAACTCCAACCAGCCCGATATCCGCCTGCTTGGAAACGTGGCCGGAGGAAGATTGGAACGGCTATATCGTGATATCCAGTGAAGAATATCCAACGGGTGAGATCGCAGGACAGTTTTGTCAATGCACGGTAGTCTCAGGCGCCACGCATTGGGGCTCTTACGACTATGTCTGTGATGATTGTATACCATCCCAGGAGGAAGGGGAAGGCGGTGCGGAAGGGGAAGGGGAAGGAGAAGGAGAAGGAGAAGGAGAAGGAGAAGGAGAAGGAGAAGGAGAAGGAGAAGGAGAAACGGCGGTGTATGCCACAGCGGATCAGAATAAGGACTGGTTAATTTCCCTATCCGAATTGCTGCGGGTAATCCAGTTCTTTAACAGCGATGGATTTCATTGTGAGCCGGGTACGGAGGATGGATTCGCCCCTGGCCCCGGTGATACAAGTTGTTCAGTACATTCCAGCGATTACAATCCGCAGGATTGGCACATCGGGTTGTCAGAACTGTTGCGGTTAATTCAATTTTACAATTCCGGCGGATATCATTATTGCGAAGGCAGTGAAGATGATTTCTGCCCTGGACTGTAGGAATTATTGGCTCAGACGGTAGATTTCCCAGGCAATCGCGCCGTTGACGACGCCGGATGCGGCGAGGAGCGGCACATCGTAGCCTTCGAGCGGTACGCAGGCGTCGGGCCAACTCCACATGGGGTCAATCCAGATCACGCCGGGGTCGCGGGTGAAATCCCGGTCCGCGAACATGGCGGTATAGACCACTTTCGCGCCCACGGGCCGTGCTTTTCGCAACAAATCATCCGGTGGATGCTGATACCCAATCAGCACGCAGAGATCCCCCTCCGCAAAGGTATCGTGTGGTCTGGGATGGCGGAATCCTGCGTTCCACACATCGGAATGATACATTTTCCCAATCTCGGTCTTTCCCACTTCATCCGGGAAAATATGCCCCATGCTGTACATAAACAACTGCTTGCCCTTTTCATGGGCTTCCTTCGCCCATGCGCCGGTCTGGGCAAGTTGTGCGCGTTCTTCTTTCTCCACGCGCTTGAGCATGGCGGTGATACGGTCCACGAACTGATTTCCAATCATGCCGTAGGCCGTGGGCGGGACGGATGCGTCATCGTGAAACGCAATCTCGCCACTCTTGTATTGGTTGATGCGGGCGTTGCCGCCATACGCGCCGATACTTTCATAAATCACCGGCATTTTACCGCGCCGGGTGAGGGCCGCGATGAGTTCTCCGGTAAAGATCCATCCCGGAATGGCATTCGCCATGGTTGGGGAAATGCCGCATTCTTTTGCGTGATTCAGAAAGGAATAGGTCATGCCCGGAACCGGTTCCGAGCCAAAACTAATGGTGAGCGCGGCGCCAGGAACGGTTTTGATGTCTGCCTCCGGGAAAAACATCACGACATCGCCATCAGCGGGCGTAGCGTCCCCCAAAGGACGCACCATCATGAATCCGCCGGCGCGGCCACTAACCCATCTTCCGCAGATAGAAGGTCAGGAGTAAGGATTTCCTCGGAAAATTGGGGGGTGAGGGATGATTTTCTCCACTACATTTTGGATCGACTTTGGTTTATTGGGCAGGTAGAGTCCGAGACGCTGAAGAAGA
>JAKQOG010000154.1 GCA_029565395.1 Candidatus Hydrogenedentota bacterium
GGGCGCTGGCTGCCGCTGGCCCAGGCGGACGCGCGCATCGGCTACGAGTCTTCGAACCACTACTTTTACATTCCGCAGGATCTGCTGGAAAAGGTGCTCTGCTGCCGCAGCATTCTGGCTGACCTGGACGGGACGAAGTGAAGGGAGCCGGTATGCGAACAAAAGGGACGATGACGCGGCGCAATTTCAAGGCGTACCGTCAGAGCATCCCCGTTTGATTGATCGACAACTTCAAGTTGGGATCAGGATTAATCTTTCAGAAAAGATGTAAAGAAATGGCAAGAACGGCCTATAGTCAGTAGAAGACTCCACATTGGAATCTAGACACACGGCCCCAGATCCCGCCGCGAGTTGTCCCTGCGGGTCGGTCTGTTTGCAGCGCAAAGAAAGTGCGTCCGACCTGCGGTTGTGCGCGCCGTTCTACCGTCTCGTGCAGATGCTGCCCGCGGTGCGCCGGCATCTCGCGCCGGACAATGAGTGACCGCTCAAACCATATTCCTGGAATCTGGAAACTTGCCCCTTGACCCCGCAGAACTTTTCCTAGAATCTGGGTACACGACCCTATGACCCCGCGCTTGCCTTTGCAAGCCATTTACGGCTTGCCGCAAAGCATGAATCCGGCTACGCTCTACATCAGTATCAGTTGCGCTGGCCAGTCGTGCGTACGGAATATTTGTTATGCGAAAAAACGGGAACATGTTTTTCGGGATTCCGCATGTGGCGGTGTCGTTGCCGATGAGCGCCAAGATACCGCGGGACATGCGGAAGGGTGTTTTCCGGTACGTCAAGGAATACGGGCCTTGGGTTTTGTATTTGCTGGAAGGGCGTACGTTCTCCCAAAAGATTTCGGATTTGCAGGCCCGCGGCTGTTCCGGCTTCATCGGTTATGTGGAAACAGAGGCGGATGCCGAGATTCTCGAGAAAATGAACATCCCGATGGTGTTGAGATTTCTGGACTCGGGGACTATCCCGCCTAAAATCGAGGCGTTCATCCGCCGTCATTCAACGATTCGCACCGACAGCCCGGCGATCGGGAAGATGGCAGCCGATTATTATCTCACAACCCGGTACGAGCACTTCGCGTATGTCGGTGAGCCCAATCATCTGGGATGGTCATTGGCTCGGGAAAACGCGTTTGTCCGGAGGATGTCGGAAGAGGGGCGGGACGTATTCGTCTATCAGGGACCCCAAACGTTTTCTTTTTCCGAGGAAATGCCGTCGCTTTGCGAATGGCTGCGTTCGCTTCCGAAACGGACGGGTGTATTCGTGGTGCATGACGAACGCGCGCGGCAAGTCCTCGACGCGTCTCTGGAGGCAAAAATCTCCTTGCCAAACGAGATCGGCATTCTGGGGTGCGACAACGACGCCGAATTGTGCGAAACGTCTTTCCCCGCGATTTCTTCCGTGGCCGTCGATGCCGAACGCGCCGCCTACATCGCCATGCGCGAGCTAGACGGGCTCATGCGCGGGAAATTGGGGCGCCACAAAATCGTGTACGGGCCTACGCAAGTGGTTGTCCGTGAATCGACAAAACTGGAGGATGGGCAGATCGATCCGTTGGTCAAGCGGGCTCTGCGACTGATCGAGATCAACGTCCGCAACGAGATCACGGTCGAAAAAGTCGCGCAACTTGTCAGCATGAGCCGTCGGCAACTGGAAAGGCGGTTTATCGCGGCGGGACGCCTCCCGATACATGCCGAAATCAATGAAATCAAGCTCTCCCGTGCCCAAGTTCTGCTCAAAAGTTCCAAGAGCACACTCGCGGAAATCGCCTGTGGGCTCGGTTATTCAAGTGTCAGCCATTTTTGCATGA
>JAKQOG010000162.1 GCA_029565395.1 Candidatus Hydrogenedentota bacterium
CTACCTAAACCGAAAATCGCGCATCCGTATCCAAGTATACGACTAAACGTTAGGATCCAAGGCAGGAGCCCGGTGCGGTAGTTCCGCTCGCCGGGATCTGTGCGGGGGGCACGGGGCAACCCGTGTCCCTACCGCGACCATAAAAAAAGCGTAGACCAATACTGGCTTGCGTGGACAATTGGAAAAACGTTGGGTTGTGATATAAGGTTTGGGTGTAGCCGATTGGGTATTGGGGGAGTCTGATTGATACGTGAACAAGGAGAAATGACGTGAGCCATGGAAAAATACTGTTAGGATTTGCGTGTGTAGTGGTGGCGGTGTGGGCGGCAGGGGACGTTCCGCCGGTGGAAGTGGGAGTGTTTGGTCAGGAAGTGGCCACGCTGTATACGGAGGCGCAGGGGCTTCCATCAAATGATGTGTTATTGGTGGGTTTTGGGAAAGACGGGTCGCTGTATGCGTCGACGGCGAAGGGTCTGGTGAAGTTCGCAGGGGATCATTGGGAAGGGGCGCTCTCGCCAAGTCCGGATAATGCATCGGTGCATCAGGTGTATATGAATCAGGTTGATCGCAGGATTGAGGCTATTGTATTGCCATCGAAGCGGGTTGGGAATGGTGAATTCAATGATTTGATGATGCGTGAGAATGATTTCTATATCGCGACGGACACGGGATTGTATGTGGAACCGCTGAAAAAACCTCGTACAGCATTGTTGGAGGGCACAGCGGTGCATCAATTGGCGGTTGGGTACGAAGGTGTGGTGGTTGCGGCGGACTCCGGGTTGTATATCGTGATCAAGGGGGGTGACTTAAAGCGGATGGCGGTGAAGGATGAATCTGGGCGGGATTGGGGAACAGCCCAAATGTTCGGGGTTGTATTTGATAGTGCGGGGCAGTTGTGGTTTGCGTCGAAGGCGGGGGTTGGATGTAGAGGGAAAGATGAATGGAGGTTTTATACGGGTGCGGAGGGATTGCCCTGCAACGCGTTCACATGTGCCGCGGCGGGCGGCGATGGGGCGGTATGGTTTGGCACGGAAAAGGGGGCCATCCGGTTTGATGGGAATGAGTGGGCGTATCGCCAGGGCCGTGCATGGCTGCCGGATGACGCGGTGCGCAAAATCGCGGTGGACAAAGACGGGACGGCGTGGTTCGCGACATCCGGTGGCGTGGGGTGCATTTCGCGCAAGCCGATGACGCTGATGGAGAAGGCGGAGTTTTATGAACAGGAGTTGGAGCGGTATATCAAGCGAACGGAGTACGGGTATGTATCGGAGGTGTTTTTGGAGAAGCCGGGGGACAAGAGCAAAGTGATTTATCAGGACAGTGACAATGACGGGCTATGGACGTCGATGTATGGGGCGGGGGAGTGTTTTGCGTATGGCGCGACGAAGGAGGCGCGGTTTAAGGAGCGGGCGCAAAAGGTGTTTGAGGCGTTGCGGTTTTTACAGGTAGTGACGCAGGGCTGCGAGCATAGTCCACCGAAGGGGTATGTTGCGCGGACGATCCGTTCAGTGGAAGATCCGGACCCAAATGTGGGGCGGCTGGAATCGGATCGGAATGTGCAGGCGACAGGGGATCGGCTGTGGAAGGTATATGAGCCGCGCTGGCCGAAGAGCGCGGACGGGAAGTGGTATTGGAAGAGCGACACGAGTTCGGATGAATTGGACGGTCATTATTTCTTTTATCCGGCCTATTATGATTTGGTGGCGGAAACCCAGGAAGAAAAGGCGCGGGTGCGTGAAGTGGTGCGGGATCTCACGGATCATCTCATCGAGCACAATTACGCCCTGGTGGACCATGACGGAACGCCGACACGATGGGGGGTATATAGTCCGGATGCGTTGAATCATGATCCGAACTGGTGGTATGAGCGGGGCTTGAAGTCGCTGAGCATGTTGTCGTATCTGGCGGTGGCGGAGCATGTCACTGGAGATGCAAAATATGGCGCCGCGGCGCGGGATTTGATCGATAAACATGGATACCAGGCGAATGCGATGTTCCCAAAGTTTCAATTTGGGCATGGCTCGGGGAATCAGTCGGATGATGAGATGGCGGTGATGTGTTTTTACAATTTAGTGAAGTACACGAAGGATCCGGTACTGAAGGAGATGATATTATTTTCATTTTATTGCCGTTGGGCGCTGGAGGAGCCGGAGATGAATCCGTTTTTCAATTTTGCGTATGCGGCGGTCGGGCTGAACGCCGCCTCGGAGAATGTGTACGGTGCGTTTTCGTTAAAACCTTGGGAGGGCTGGCTGGCGGATTCTGTGCGGACACTAACGGGATTCCCATTGGATCGGGTGGCCTGGGGGCGCACGAACAGCCACCGGTTGGACATTGTGCGGCTGCCGCGGTTGCAGGCGGCGGAGCCGCACGATCCGCCGGTGCAGGGCCGGGGATATCGCCATAATGGCAAGGTGCTTCCGGTGGAAGAGCGCTTTTTCGGGCATTGGAACACGGACCCGTATGCGCTGGATTATCGTGGCCGGGGGCTTGAGTTGTGCAGCGGCACCGTGTATTTATTGCCGTATTATATGGGGTTGTATCACGGGTTTATTCGATAAAATACTTGCCGGTTTGGGAGTGCTTGGTGTACGATTAAGGTGGAGACAATGAAAATGACGCGATTAAGCACCCATCAATTTCAGAATGATATGGTCAATGCCATCAACCGTGTTTCACAGGATGGGGAGAGGATCTTATTGCACAAAAACAAAAAGAAGTTAGCGGCAATTGTTCCTATCGAAGATTTTGAACTGCTTGAAGCGATGGAGGACCAAGCTGATTTACAGGCGGCACGGGCTGCATTGGCCGAAGGCGGAGAGAGAATTCCCGCGGCTGAAGTGAAGCGGCTATTCAATATTAAGTGAATCTTCTGTGCCTTTCTACCGGGTTGAATATCAGACTTCCGCAATTAGGGATTTGAAGAAGATCAAAGAACCCTACCGCGCGAAAATAGTCAGGGAAATCGACAAGTTAGCGTATAATCCACGGCCTGTAGGCGCTAAAAAAATGTCTGGGTTTGATCAATTGTATCGCATACGGGTGGGTGACTATCGTGCTTTATATTTAATAGAAGACAATGTCCTTGTTGTCTTGGTATTGCATGCGGCGCATCGCCGCGAGGTGTACAGGGGATAATGTACGGATGTTTTCCCTTTCTGCTACTCCATGAGGGGTTTGCCTTTGGTTTCGGGGGCGAAGATAAGGGCGAAGAGGCCGATAATGAAGACCATGGAAATCATGTAGGCGGCGTTTCGGAGACCATAGCTTGCGGCGAGTCCGCCGAAAATCGCGGGTGCAAAGGCGGAGATGAAGCGCGCTGAGTTATAGCAGAATCCGGTGCCGGTGGCGCGCAGCCGGGTGGGGAAGAGTTCGGGGAAGTAGACGGCATATCCGCCAAAGACCGCGAGAAGTGCGAATCCCATAAGGAAGAAGAAAATCATTGCCGTGGGGAAAGAATTGGTGAAGAAAAAGGCACTGGGGATAATGATGAGACAGCCGAGGAGGGAGATAGCGAATGCGGGGCGGCGTCCCAAACTGCGGGCCATATAGCCATAGAGGAGAGCGCCCAGGAAGCTTCCGAAATTCTGACTCATGAGGGCATAGCTTACTTTTTGTTCCGTGACGGCTTTCAGTCCGGCGAGTCCGTCGGGATTGAGGATTTTACGGAGCAGTTCACCGGACCAGACGCCGATGCCCCAGAATCCGATAACCCCAACGGAAGCGAGGAGTACGCCCACTATTGTGTTGCGGAGGAGGGTTTTGTCGGTAAAGAGACCGAGCATGTTGCCCATGCCGAGACCGGCGCCTTTGGCTTTTGATCTAGCCTGTACCCAGCTTTCGGGTTCGTGGACGAAGAAGAAGATGATGATCACAAGGAAGGCGGGGATGATGCCGATGAAAAAGAGCCAACGCCAGCCTTCCGCGGGGGAAATAACGGACGCCATGGCTAGATTAATGACGCCGGCTGTGACGTTTCCTAATGCGGACATGGCCTGTACGATGGAGAGGGCCACGGCACGGGCATGGGCGGGAAAACTTTCGGCGACAAGGGCAGCCCCGGCGGCGAATTCCCCGCCAACACCAAGTCCGACGAGAAAGCGGAAGACGGCGAATTGGACCCAGGTTTGGGCGAGGCCGCTAAGACCGGTAAAGATGGCATACATGAGGATGGTGATCATCATGGTGCGGGTACGGCCGAGGTAGTCGCCGATCATGCCAAAAACAAGGCCGCCGACGGCCCACCCGAACATGAGACACATGGTGACGGTACCGGTGCATCGGGTGATATCGGCCGCAGTGGCGGTTGGGCCTAAAAGTTCACTCAGGGCATGCTGCCGTGCGAAGACGAAGAGCCATTGGTCCATGGTGTCGAACATCCACCCCATGATGGCCACCGCCAGCACAAGATAGTGATAGCCGGTAAGGCCTTCCCGCCAGCTTTTGTTTTCAGTCAAGAGTTCACCCGACATGACATTCTCCCTTATGGTGTACCTACCGTTGAAACCACTTACGATACATGCAAAGGAGACAGGATTCAACCTTTCGCGTTCTTTTGCCTGGGAATTCTGTTTTTTGGTATACTTTTTGGGCTAGGATTGCATAGTATTCGATGTAATGAGTCAAGACAGGCCCGAGAGAGAAGTGTTTGAGGGCAAAAGTTTTCGACCTTCCTGGGACTAGTCCTGCGCAATGCCGGAACGGCAATACACCTCATTACCATGAGTGGTTCGCGCAGGGATTTATGACTCCCTTCAACGCGGCCTATCGCGGCGGAGTTGTCCACACGCTCGAACAGTGCATAGATATAAGGACACGAGAATCGGATGAGCACAGAAACATTAAAGGATGGGATGTGTGAGATTCGCTGGCATGGCCGGGGCGGTCAAGGGGCGATCTCGTCTGCAAAAATATTGGCGGCGGCGGCGTATCTTGCGGGATTCAAGGGGGTAACATCGGCGCCGAACTTTGGCGCGGAGCGGCGTGGTGCGCCGGTAACGGCGTTGACGCGGCTTGCGGCGGAAGAGATTCGGATATATTCGCAGGTGGAGACGCCGGACGTAGTGGTGGTGCTGGATGATACGTTGTTGCGGACGGCAAATGCGACAGCGGGGTTGAAGCCTGGCGGCTGGGTGATTGTGAACAGTTGCAAGAATCCGAAGGACCTTGGATTGAAGGGGGATTTTCAAGTGGCGACGGCGGATGCGACGGGCGCGGCGGTGGACGTCGATTTGATTGTCTCCGGGGTGCCTATGATTAACACGCCGATGCTGGGCGCGATTGCCAAGGCGACGGGTTTTGTATCATTGGATGAAATAAAAGAGGCGCTGTCGGATGCCTTTTCACCGAAGGCGGCGCATAAGAATTTTGAAGCGGCGAAGCTGACGTATCAGCGCACCAAACTGTAAGGTAGTAAGCTCATGGCAACGAGAGACTGTGGACAAGAGTCGGCGATGTCGACGCCGTGCATTGGCGAGGCGGGCCATACGGGCGACTGGCGGAGCGTTCGTCCGAAATTTGACGAGACGAAGTGTTTGGCGGTGAAAGCGGGCCGCCCGGCATGTTTTCAATGCTGGGCGTATTGTCCGGAAGGGGTGATCAAGAAAGAAATCGGCACGGAAGTGGATTTGGATTATTGCAAGGGTTGCGGGATATGCGCGGAAGTGTGCCCGGCCGGCGCGATAACGATGGTTCCAGAAAACGCGGAAGACGCGGAGTGAAAGGGCGCCCGTGGGAACGAAAAAACATCATATCTCAATAATAACCGGTAATGACGCAGCGGCGGAAGCGGTGAAACTATGCGGCGTGCAGGTGGTGGCGGCGTATCCGATCACTCCTCAATCATCGGTGGTGGAAGCGCTCTCGAAGTATGTGGAGCAGGGGATCATGAACGCGGAGTTCGTGACGGTGGAAAGCGAGCACAGCGCGCTGGGCGTGTGCATTGCAGCGTCGACGGTGGGCGCGCGCGTATTCACGGCGACGAGTGCGAATGGTTTGGCCTATATGTGCGAACAGGTGCATTGGGCGGCCGGGGCGCGGTTGCCGATTGTGATGTGCTGCGTGAACCGTGCGATGGCGGCGCCGTGGAGCGTGCTGAATGATCAGCAGGATTCCATGACGATGCGGGATGCGGGGTGGATTCAGATTTTCTGCCGGAACAATCAGGAAATTCACGATACGGTGATCCAGGCGTTTAAGATCGCGGAGACGGTTCATGTGCCGGTGATGGTGTGTTACGACGGGTACATTCTGTCGCACACGGTGATGCCGGTGGAATTGGTATCACAGGAAAAAGTGGATGCATTTCTACCGAAGTATGTGCCGCACACGATCCTTGATCCGTCGCATCCGCGGAATTTAAACCCCGTAACGCTGGCGGATCCGCGAAAGGACGGCAGCGGGACGTTGTGCCATGGATACATGGAATTGCGGTATTTACATCAGGAAGCGTTATTGAATTCGCCCGCGGCAATTGTGGCGGCGGACAAGGAATTTGGGAAACTGGTGGGGCGGAACTGGGGCGGCATGGTATGGGGCTACCGCAATGAAGATGCGGAGATTTTACTGATGGCGGCGGGGAGTCTTACCATGGAACTGTCGGTGGCGGTGGATGCGATGCGGGAAGAGGGGATTAAAGTGGGGGTGCTCGGATTGCGTGTGTACCGGCCGTTTCCGAACAAAGAATTGGTGGAGGCTGTGCGGAAGGCGAAACTGGTGGCGGTGTTCGATAAAAGTTTAAGTTATGGCAATGAGGGGCCGATTTGCGCGGATTTGAAATCGGCGCTGTATACGTCCGGTGTGTCGCCCGTGGTGCATGGTTACATCACCGGGTTGGGCGGTCGCGATGTGAAGTATCGTCATCTAATCGAAGCAGCGAAAAAGAGTATTGCAGCGTTGAATAATGGAAATCCCGTAAAAGAAACCGAATGGGTAAACGTCCAAATTTAGAGGTATTATGGCTACGAAGATTCTAGATCTGCCCGAAGAAGAATATATGCTGCCAGGGAACCGCGCGTGCGCGGGGTGCAGCCTGGGAATTGGATTCCGGCATATTTTGAAGGCGCTGGGCGGCAATTGCATATTCACCGTGCCTGCGAGCTGCCTGACGGTGCTGGGCGGCATGTATCCGACATCGTCTGTAAAAGTGCCTTGGATGAATGTGGTGTTTCCGAGTTCGGCCGCAGCAGCGTCGGGATTGGTGGCTGGGTTGAAGGCGACCGGGCGCGAGGACATTACGGTAGTGGCGATGGCGGGCGACGGCGGCACGGCGGACATCGGGATTCAGGCGTTGAGCGGGGCGGCGGAGCGCAACACGAACTTCATCTATATTTGCTATGACAATGAAGCGTATATGAACACGGGGACGCAGCGGTCGGGTTCAACGCCTATCGGCGCGCGCACCACGACGACGCCGGCTTTTGGAAAACAGCAACAGGCAAAGGACGTTCCAAAAATCCTGGAAGCGCATGGGATCCCCTATATCGCGACGTCATGTCCTTCGTTCCCGACGGATTTGTATGACAAGGTGAAGAAGGCGGTGGGCATTAAGGGGACACGCTATATGCACATGTGCGCGCCGTGTCCGTCCGGCTGGCAGTTTCCCGCGAAGGATACGGTGGAAATAGGCCGCATGGCCGTGGAGTGCGGGGCGGTGGTGCTGTATGAAATCGAAGATGGCGTCTTCCGGCTCACCAGCCGCAGCAAGAAACTGGCGGAACAAGGCGAGTTGCAGCCGGTGCGGGAGTATGTCTCGGTTCAGGGCCGATTCAAAGGCATTGAAGACGAAACCATCGAAGCCATGCAGAGTTGGATCAATAAGCGCTGGACGGAATGTATCAAGCGCGACGCGGAAAATAGATAAACGCTTTTCTTTGTTTCTTTCTTTTCTCGCGAAAAGAAAGAAGGTACGGAGAAGAAATACGACAGCAAGGGATCACAGGTGCCGTTTGCATTTCCATCTCATCAGGGGTTGATAGCGCCGTTATGGCGGCGTTGGCCGGGACGTTTTCATGTACTGGGCCTGTGTGTGGGGGCAGCCACGCCGGATATCGTGGATGGGATAATGGGACCCATTTTTAAGGGGGGCCTGGGACAATGGCTGGGGCATACATTGGTGGGGCTATTTGTCTTTTGTGTGCCGGTGGGGATACTTGTGACGTGGCTGATGGCGCACTCTGGAAACTGGTTATTAAAATGGACCCAAAAGCCTTGGGCAATCTGGTATTCAACACACCTAATAGAATGGAATTCAATCCCCCGCCGTATTGTCTGGAAGCGTTGGTTTGTAGTGTTTTCCGTCTGGCTGGGCGCTCTTTCGCACCTTTTCTTCGATTTTATTTCCCATGGCCGATTCTTGTGGCTATATCCCTGGTATGAAGACAAGCATTTCTTCCCAGAGTGGTGGTATGTTGCCTGGTTTAGGCTTCCATTACCAGGATACAGGGAATCCTACCCGGTGGGGCCCCATCTAATGGTCTGGCTGTTTCTTGGGATTCTGGGGGCGGTGATGCTGTTTTGGCCGCTGATATGGAAGAAGACCACGCGAAATTCATTGTGATTTGTGCTATTCTTTCTTAAGAAAATACCGAGGAGCATGTTTCGTAATGGGTATCGAAGATTTCATAGGAGATAAGCGTGCTGAGATCTTGCGGATAATGCGGGAATACGGCGCGCACAATCTTCGTGTTTTTGGGTCCGTAGCCCGCGGGGAAGCCACACATGAAAGTGATATTGATTTTTTAGTTTCTTTTGATCCGGATAGAAGCCTGATGGATCATGCCGGGCTTCAAATCGCCTTGGAGGAATTGTTAGGCAGACGGGTGGAAGTGGCGTCTGATATAGGGCTCAAACCGGAAATTGAGGAACGCATTCTTAGAGAAGCAATATCATTGTGAGAACCACAGACGACAGACTCCGCGATATTCTTGCAGCAATCGAGAAGATTGAAGGCTCTGCTGCAGAAGGCAAGGAACTCTTCTCTAAAGATGAGTATCGCCAAATATATGTGATTCATCACATTCAGATTATTGGCGAGGCAGTTCGTGCGTGTATAGAGGATCTATCATGTAAATGCCCTGAGTATCCATGGAAGCAAACAATTGGCATGAGAAACATTCTCGTTCACCAGTATTTTGGTATCAATTTGAATGAAGTTTGGGCTGTTATTGAAAAAGACCTTCCTATACTCAAGAAAAATATTCAACAACTGCTTTCCCAGACATCTTTGTGAAATGCATGATATTTACAGTGGTTCTCCCTGGGTGATGGTGGTGATCCGGGCGCGGGGGTTGGGACCGGGGGCGGCGTCGCAGGAAAATTCGAGGGCGTTTTCGCCGGGTTCGAGGGATAAGGGGTTTCCCTGGGGCGTGACGCTGCTGATGACTTCGCCTTTAGGACCGTAGAGGGTGCAGTCGCCGGGGCTGTTAAATTCGAGATAGGTTCCGCTTTCCATTTCGACCGGGAAGGTAAGGGTGGCTCCGCCGAGGTTGATACGCGGGTTCACGAGCTTGGTTTTGACGAGAGGCAGTGCCTTGATCGGGCTGAGATAACAGGCTACGGATTGATTCTGGGGCAGGTTGTTATACCAGAGGGAGATGGATTCGATGGTGGCGCAATTCACGGATTCACGGTAGATGCCGTAATTATTTCCGCCATAGGGCCATGTATAGTTGGCAATATTACCCCCTTCGAGTTCAAGAAGTTCGAAATAGCGCCAACCGGTGAAATCTATGTTGATGTAATGGTCGCCAATGCCGCCCTGACCGTTATGGCCTGCACTGAGATATTGAATATTGAGGAGTTCGCCTTTTCCGTCGCCATGAACCCAGAGCCCGAGGGCTTCCTTCTCTTTAATGGATAGTGGAGGAGAGGGGGCACGCCCGATTTGCACCCAAGCGCCGTTGGAATTGGGGCGGTCGCTGGAGGCGGTGAAGAGGCCGCTGGCCGCGCCGGTTTTAACTTGTTCGGTATTGGTTTCAAGTGCTGCGGAGACGCCCTGTTCCGCTTTTCGCACCGTGAAGGATTCGGGGTTGCTGAAATCCTCGATGACGGCGGCGTCCGGGGCGTCATAGGCGGCCGCGCCCATGCGGGCTTCAATGCGGAAACGCGCGGGTTGTTTCGCAAAGGCATTATGTACGGTCCATCGATTGCTCCATCCGTTCAGATCGCCAACCTTGTGCTTAGCGTAGTTCGCTGGACGCACCAGCCATTTGTCGTCGCCTGATTTTTCGAGGGTGAATTCCGCGCCGGGAACGCGCATTTTTTCCTTAATATCGCCGGAGAAATAGTTGGCGTGCCGGAGGTCTTCATACCGTTGGAAGATGGGCGCGAGACGTTGATAGGCGGGCACTTCTTTGATTTTTTTGGGGTCCACGCCCATGAGGGAAATGCTGAAGTCGTTGGCGAGAGATTTTCCCATGAGATATTCAATGTCATCAGAAAAGGTGGGTTCGTTCCATAGGGATCCCGCACCGTCGCTCCAGGTCTGGACGGCCCACCAGCCCATGTTCATGGGGAGGAACATCGTCGCGCCTTGTTGGTTCGCGGCGGCATGGACGTCCACGAATTTTTTATGAGAACGGCCTGGATGGTCCCACGCGCCCATGCGCGCACGGACGTACCAGAGGTGGTGATGGAAGGTGCTCATTTCGAAGAGCGCGGGTTTTTTGAGGCGGTTGGCGATTTCAAAGACAAATTTGGAACCGTAATGCCAGGCATTCTCCGCGCCTCCCAAAATGGCTTCGCCGTCGAGGGCGTCCAGATAGATCATGTCGAAACCACATTCATTGAAGGTATCGGCGGTGTTGGCGGCGACTTCACTGAGAAGCGTGGAATCGGCGTCGGGGCAGAAGAGTCCGAAGCATTCCTTAAGGTGATGCACCTTGGCTCCGGGTTGATGCTCAGCGGGCTTGGTATTATATGCGCCGCGTTTACATTCGGTGAAGCTGTAAGGCAGCTCTTTCTTCACACCGGCAAAGGTGATAAGTTCGTCATCGATTTGGAGGGTTACGCTGTTGTGTACGAAAAAGCCCGTGAGCGTGGACATGTTTTTCGTGTCTTCCGCAACCACAACGGTATTCCCCTCCTTCGTCAGTGCTTCGGTCAAGGTGAACGACGTGAACTTTCCGAGGCGTGGATCGGGTTTGGGCGTGACATAAGGGGTGTCTTTTGCAATGAAGAAGGCATAGGTGTGCAACCCGGCGGAGATGCCTGCCGCATGGAGCTTGTCGAGCACGGCTTTGACGCTGGCGCGGCCATTGGGGAACAGTTTGGGATTGGGGCGGCAATCGCCGAAACGGAGTGAACCACCAGTATGGAAATCGATTTGGTTCAGACCGAGGGTTTTAACAAAAGCGGCCCACTCATCGACGGTTTCCTCCGTAACAGAGCCGAAATCGAACAGGTAGGAGCCTCGGTTGATCTCTCCGTCAAGGGCCCAGGGTCCGCCGATATTGGAACGGGGCAACTCGTCGGCTGCGGATACCACTTCTTTCATAATGTCTCGGAGTTGTGCCTGTGGACAAGCTATCAGGGCGGCCTTGGCGCCTTCCATGCCGAAGCGGGGATAGCACATGGCATGAAGGCGGTTGTTGGGGCCTGGGATTTCCTGGACATTAGTTTTGAGGTTCAGGGCGAGCGCACAGGCGGTAAAAGGGTCCGCAAGTTTTCCGTTTAAGGAGAGGGGAATGTCGACGAAGGTAAGTTCTTCAACGCCTTCGCCGGTGACGGAGGCGACTTCCAGGATGATGTAATGCGGGTGAGTATCTACGATGATTCCCACGGAGATTTGGGCGCCGCCGAATTCCAATTTCAAACGGTTATCCTCATACGAGAGAAGGGACGCATCGTAAACTTTACCGCCTTTGCGGACCCGCGCCAATGCACCGGCGTCCGGCTTGAGATAATTTAAACTGGCGGTTTTATCCGAGAAATCCAGGATCTTGGCATTCGCCCCTACGTTCATGGAAAAGAGATCGGTCCCAATGGAAGCGGCGGTGTCCGTCAACGCGAGTTGTGCCGAAACCGGCCCGGTCAGCAGGACGAATACCGATAATGCTACGATGCATAGACGCGAAGGCATACGCTAAATTCTCCTCATGTTCAAAGCACAGCTTTTAAAACAAGCACATTCCCAAGTTTATGGGGTAGTCTATGTTATTTTATCCGCGAGCAGTTCGACGCGGAGATTAAAGACGCGTTCGAAGAGCCCGCATTTTCGCAGGCCGCCCCAGAGGTCGGTGGGACAGGGCCGGCGTTGTTCTACAATGATTCGCACTAACGATTCCTCGTGTTCCACACGGATTGATTGTGCCGAGGCGATATGGAGGCGGTCAAGTCCGTCAGCGATGCGCAAAATAGCCGCAAGGCGCAGAACAACCTCCTGGCCGGCAGTCTCCATTGTCCCAAACAAGGTGTGCTCAGGTTTTGGTTCGGCTTTTCGATGATAGCGCGCAATACATGCGACGATTTTACGTTCTATTTCGTCGAATCCGGGCAGATCCTGGCCCATGATTACATCGCGCGAATGCTTATGGTGCTTTTGCACGCCAATACGGTAACCGGTGTCGTGGAGGAGCGCGGCGGCTTCAAGAAGATCGCGTTCACGCGCACCCAGTCTATGGAGGGAGGGGGTTTGATCAAACAGCGACAAGGCGATCCTGCACACCTGGACCGCATGGCTGGGCTCGATGTCCAGTTCATTCACCATCGTTCGGATGGCTTCCATATCATGGTGCAAGTCGCTCATAGGCCATTATAGTTCAACGCATTCCCGGGCGGCGTCCCACGTTGCGGTTTCTCCCTGATCCATGGAGAGGACAGCCATATGCGCGCACGCCGCAGCCATCAGACCGGCTTCCACGGGCGCAATGGGTTTTTGACGGGTTCGGATGCAATCGAAGAAGTTTTGCAGGTGCGGCTCGTTTAAAATTCCTTTCGAGGGGACCTTTTCTTCTTTTTTATCACGGAATATGGACATTTCGCCCATGCCGCGGATTTCAAACACGCCTTTTTCAAAAAGGTAGCGTTCCACGAGGCCGTAATGTGCATTAGCGGCGGTGGTGGTATAGGTAAAATGGAACTCTTCAGGATATTCAAGTATTGCGCTGACGGTGTCGGGGCACGTACGGCCATCATGCAGGAGATAAATGCCGCCCACGGCTTTGACACGCGAAGGCATGCCGCATCCGGTGATGAAGTGGCACATATCCATGTGGTGCATCATCAAGTCACCGAAATAGCCGTTGGAATATTCGCGGAATTGCCGCCAATGGAAATACCGGAGCGGGTCGTAGGCATATTTTTTTGTGTCGCGTAGAAAGAGGGGCCAATGCGTGGTCGATTCAGTGGCATTCACAGGGGTTTTGCTCTTGTCCAGAAGCGAACCGCCTCCATCGCGGTGTACATGAACGCTCATGAGTTTGCCAAGTTCACCCGATTGGGCGACAGCGCGGGCTTTATGGTACATCTCCATGCTGCGAAGCTGGGTGCCGACTTGCACGACGGCGCCGGTTTCCCGAACACGGTCGCGAATGATCTTGGCGGATTCCCACGTGAGGGTCATGGGTTTTTCGGTATAGACGTCGAGCCCTGCATCGAGTGCCGCCAGGATCACAGGGAAGTGGATGTGGTCAGGGGTGCCGGTAACTATGGCATCCATATGTTCCTTTTCCAGCATGTCCTCGAAGGCGATATAGGATCGCACACCGGGGACCTTTTTCTTGCACCATTCCGAGGCACGGTTGAGATTAGCGTCGTAGGTATCGCACACCGCCACTACATCCACACCGTCCATGGCAAGCGTGCTCTCGAGCATGGACCCCGCCCGGCTTCCGATGCCGATAAATCCTAGTTGGATGCGGTCATTCGCACCCACTATGCGGCGTTTAACAGCAGAAACGGGTTGTTTGGTCTCCGCAGTGGTGGTGGCACACCCCGCCAGAATGCCGATAGTTCCTATGCCCGCCGCCCGTTCAATGAATTCCCGCCGTGAAGTTCTCTTTTTCATAATTGGTTCCCTTCCCGATTCAATTCCGGGAGCACTATAACATATAGCACAACAAAAATGACCCATCGGTAAAAGAAATTGATTAGATCAGGCCGTTCCGTCTGATCGGACCGATCCGTCTGATCAAAATGAATTATATTTACTGCGCTACACACAACCTTGATTTTATTCAACAAAAAGTAAATAAAATTGACTTTTGGGTAATTTTGAGTTATATTTAGGTCGAGTTTAATTTTGTTGAGGTATTGGAGAACAGCCATGGAAGAGGACAGACCGGCTTGGAGCAACGCCCTGGATGCGGAAGACTGGCATTTTATGAAGCGGTTTCTGCTGACGAGCGGATCGTTGAAAGCATTGGCGGAGGAATACGGTATTTCCTATCCGACAGTGCGTTCGCGTCTGGACCGGCTGATTGCCAAGGTGGAAGCGGCGGACGCGCCAGGCGCCCGTGATGCGTTTCACCGGCAGGTGCGTATATTAGTGGCGGATGGAAGACTGGACCGTGGTCTGGCGCGGAAATTATTGTCCACGCATCGTCAGGTGATGAAAGAACAAGGAACAGCGGCAACGGAAGGAGCGACATCCCATGAAGCATAAATTTGGATTGATTTTGAGTGCATTGGCACTGTTTTCAGGCCCCTTGTGGGCAGAACAGGTGCTTGGAACATATCCTGCGGATGAAATCCCGGCGAATTTCAAGCCACCCGCCAACGTTTCAGTAATGTTGGATCTTGCCGGTTCCACGGACGGGAAAGGGTCACTAAAAGTGACCTATACCGGGGATACGCCAGTGGAGGTAATGTTTTTTCATCAAGAGATACAAGGCGTTGGGGAGGAAGTATTGTGGTATGAGGCCTCGATTCGCGGGGAAAAGGTGACGAAAAGGGCGTGTTTGGCGATGTGGGCGAATTTTTCGGGCGGCAACAGCTATTTTTCACGGGGATTGAGTCAATCGCTGAAGGGAACCAAAGGCTGGCAGGTGTGCAAGACACCGTTTTTTTTGAAAAAAGATCAAACACCGTCTTCCGTGGACATGGGCCTTCGTTTTGAGGGACCGGGGACGGTCTGGTTGGATAACGCGCAGTTGGTAGCCGCACCCCGGGGATGGCATTCGCATCCAACAGGGATTATTCTCGGTGTTTTGGGCGGACTTTATGGGGTGCTGTTAGGGTGTTGGGGCGCATTATGCGGCATTTTAAGTTCACGGGGCAAAGGCCGTGGTTTGATTTTGGCGTCAGGGATTTTCCTTATCCTGTTGAGCGCCGTCTTTTTGGTGCTTGGAATCTACTTTTTCGCATGTGGGATGCCGTATGATTTATGGTATCCGTGCGTGTTGAGCGGCGGTCTGGTACTGGTGTTGATGGGGGTGTTGCTGCCGATAATAATGCGCCGGTATCGGCAAATGGAAGCACAACGGATGTCAGCCATTGAACAGGCATCCGATCTGTGAGAGAATCATCCGGTAATTTGACATTGGTGCAAGCATAGAGGGCGAAGTATATACGCGATGGAACCGGTATTTCCTGAAAACAAGCCGCAACTGGACATCGAACCCCTTATCACCTTGGAAGGGGTGGTGGAGCGGATTGTGTATGAACGTGAGGCGACGGGCTTTTTTGTCGGACGGATGCGGACATCGAACACCCATGAATTTGTGACGTTTGTGGGGAATCTGATGGCGGTATCGGAAGGGGAGACAATCCGGGTCACGGGGCGGTGGGTGGAGGATAGGAAGTTTGGGCGCCAGATTCGTGTGGAGACCTATGAGACGGTGGTGCCCAACACGGTGGAAGGAATAGAGCGGTATCTGGGTTCGGGATTGATTGAAGGGATTGGACCGGTATTCGCGAAGCGGCTGGTGGAGGCTTTTGGCGCGGAAACGCTCCGGGTGATTGATGAAGAGCCCAAGCGGTTGCGGCGGGTGCCGGGGATCGGCAAGAAACGCGCGGATCAGATTCGCGCGTCGTGGGCCTCACACAAAGCGATACAGTCGATCATGATCTTTTTGCAGGGGCATGGCATTTCGACGGCGCAAGCAGTGAAAATTTATAAACACTATGGGGATAAGGCGGTGGCGGTGCTGAGAGAAAATCCATATCGTCTGGCGTATGATATTGCCGGAATATCGTTTCGCGGAGCGGATAAGATTGCGTCGCGGATGGGTCTGGCGAAAGATTCGATGGAACGGATAAAAGCGGGGCTTTTACACGCGCTTTCGGAAGGGGTGAGTGACGGTCATGTATTTTTGCAGGAAGAGGAACTGCTGGCGTCCGCGTCGGAATTATTGGAATTGCCGCTGGAACAACTGACCGTGCCGCTGAAAGCACTTGTGGCGCAAAAAGAAGCCGTCCGTGAAAATGACACATTGTATTTGCCGGTGTTCCATGCGGCGGAAACAGGATGTGCGAAATTACTGAAGCGGTTGATGGCGACGCCATATGATCCGGTGAGCATTCAGGTGGAAAATGCGATTCGGTGGGTGGAGAAAAAGGGGGCGATTACGTTATCGCCGGAACAGCAAGAAGCGGTGCGTATTGGCGTGACAGCGAAGGTGATGGTAATAACGGGTGGCCCGGGAACAGGGAAAACGACGGTAATCAACAGTATTTTGGCTATTCTTGAAAAAAAGGGACTGTCGTTTTTATTGACGGCCCCTACGGGCCGCGCGGCAAAACGGATGGAAGGGGCTACGGGGCATGATGCGCGTACCATCCACCGGCTTCTGGAATACAGCCCCAAACAGGGCGGTTTTATTCGCAACGAAACGAATCCCCTGGAGACGGACCTTATCGTGGTGGATGAGATGTCCATGGTGGATGCCCCGCTGATGCATGCGCTATTACAAGCGATTCCACCGTTTTGCCGGTTGATTTTGGTGGGCGATGTGGATCAGTTGCCATCGGTCGGGCCGGGCAATGTCTTATTTGATATTATTGCAAGCCAAACCGCGCCGATAGTCCGGCTGAAAACCGTGTTCCGTCAAGCGGCCCGGAGCGGCATTGTAAGCAATGCCCATGTGATTAATCAGGGGAACTATCCCGCGTTTAATGATACGGACTTTGTATTTGTCAAGCGGCAGGATTCTCAGCGGGCATTGGATACTGTGATAGAACTGGTGACCAAGCGGATCCCCGCGAAATTCGGATTGGACCCGGTTCGCGATATTCAGGTATTGGCGCCCTTGCGGCGGGGCGATGCAGGAGTGACTCGGTTGAATGAGGCATTGCAGGAGGCGCTAAATCCAAACGGTACGCCCATTGCAAAGCGCCTATTACGGTGCGGGGACAAGGTCATGCAATTGCGGAATAACTATGATCTGGATGTCTACAATGGGGACGTAGGGGTCATCACGCTGGCGGATGATGAGGCGAAAGAACTGGAAGTCACTTTCGAAGACCGCGTGGTGATTTACCGGTATGAGGATTTGGATGATTTGACGCTGGCTTATGCGGCGACGGTGCACAAGGCGCAGGGCAGCGAATACCCAGCGGTGGTATTGCTCTTCCTTCCACAACACTACATGATGCTACAACGCAATGTATTGTATACCGCCGTGACACGCGGGAAGCAGTTGGCGGTAATTGTAGGAGATGCCAAGGCGGTGGGGATGGCGGTGCGCAATTCTCGAATAACACGCCGGAACACGGCACTGACCGCTCGGCTGCGCAACGAGATTTGACAAAGAGGCCCGAATGCGTTAAAAGTATGTAGGTTGTCAAAACTGCTTCTTTGGTGAATGATTTGTAAAGGCCCTTGGTAATGTCCGAAGAAATCGAGTCACAAGACCGCACTGTAAGTGCTCCTGGGGAGGGTATAGGGGGGTGGCTTTTGGTTTTGTGCATCGTTCTCACCATTGGGACGCCGTTTGTGGCGGCGCATAATCTGATATCGAATTATCAGCAAGCGAGTTCGGAGTTTGACTATGTGCGGGGGCTGGAAGAGTATTTATTTTTTGTTACGGGGTTGCGGTTATTCCTGGTTATCTTCAGCATGCATGCGGGGATCAGTTTATGGACGGAGCGTCCTCATGCAGTACGTACGGCGAAGTTATATTTATGGTTGTTCCTGACGGCGCTCATGGCCGGTATTGTAATGTTATTTGTGATGGTGGATTGGCCGGAGGATCGGATGGAGACCCTCTTGCGGGAAGTGGCCATTGAAGTGGGTCAATCGTTGATTTTCTTTGCTGTATGTTATCTCTATTTGACGCGATCCAAACGTGTGAAGGCGACGTATCTTTTTCCTTAAAATAAAGACATTGCGGGGAACAGTTTATGTTGAAACGCATTGCGGTTGTGGGCGCCAGTGAGAAGAGCGCCGCTTCGCTGATGGCAAAACAGGAATGCCAGGGCCTTCTTCTTGCGGCTCTTGGCGCCAAAGAAAAGGTGCAAGCGGGGACGGTGGCGGCGGTGGGGGAGCCACGTCATATCGAGGCGGTTTTGAACGCTGCGCGCGCCATTGGAGAGGAACACGAGGGAATTTTGAATTTACTCGCGTGTGCAATTGACTGCCGGGAAGGTATCACGCCGGGGGCTTCAGAACGCGTGCGGGATCATGCGGCGCGTTTTGCGCGGGCACTGAATTTGTCTCCGGATGACCAATTACTCTTGGAACGTGGCGCGTTATTGCGGGATGTTGGAAAGATCAAAGTCCCGAACGAGGTGCTGTTGAAGCATGGTGTGCTAACATACGATGAATGGCTTCTGTTACAGGCGCACAGCACCTTGGGCGCGGAGTTGCTCCGGGAACAGGGCGTTTGCCCGGATGTACTCGAAATAGTGCACTATCATCATGAATGTTATGACGGGGACGGGTACCCGGATCATTTGGAAAAGGAAGCGATACCCTATTTTGCGCGTATCATGAAGATTGTAGATGTGTATTGCGCTATGACCAGCCCGCGACATTACCGCGCCCATCAAAGTTCGCATAAAGATGCGTTGCTATTCCTTAACAGTGAGCGGGGCAAGCATTTTGATCCGCAGCTTATTGACGTATTCGTGGCGTCGGAGGTTGGGCAGAGCACTTAATAGGCTCTGGAACATTGGCTGTTGTGCAATTGATGATGCTTTAACCGGGGAACCAGGACACTGAAACTATTTGAATGATCAGATCATGTTGTTTATAAGAGGTCAGTTTGTGTTTTTTACTGGGGCGTGCGCCAACATGGCAAGGAAGGAGACCACGGAGGGATCGTCCCATTTCGCGGCGCCGAGATGTTTAAACACAATGTTCCCACTGGGGTCGATGATGAAGGTTGCGGGGCGGCTGGTTGTTTGAAAAACCTCTGGCAGTGTCCCTTTAAATAAATAGACGGGAAAGTGGATTTCTTGGTTTTGAACAGTCTCGGGCAGGTTTTCTTCTTCTTCCGTGACAACCCCCACTATTTGGACAGTGCTTCCCTGCAGGGTGTTGTAGAGTATGTTCAGCGTATCAATTTCCGCAAGGCAATGAAGACAATCTGGGTTCCAGAAATTTAGAAATACGGTTTTGCCTTGGAATTGCGCGAAGTCATATGGGGTTCCATCGAGGGCAATCAGTTTCCAGGCATAATCTGCTTTCAATCCGGTAGTGATGGGAGGCGGCTTAAGTTTACCAGCGGTTTGTTGTATCCAAAAACTTTTAAATCCGTACACTCCGCCGAGCGTCACGCCAACGATGAATAGAATGGTAAGGAAGATCCCGGTAAAACAACCGGCAATAAACGAGCGGCTTGGTCTGGGCATTTTCTATGAATCTCCTTGTGTGCCAGTAGACCCGCGGAAAGGCCGGCGGTTACTTCTGCACGGAACCGCCCGGCGTTAATCGATGCCGCCTGGGGTCAAAACAACATAAATGAACATACAGGTGATGATCACCTGAAGCCCCACGCCGAAAAGGGCATAACGCCACATGGTTCTGGCGCGCTCATGGGCGGTGGTAAGGGACGTATCGAAGAGGAATTCCAGCAGGAAGAGCCCCAGCCATCCCGCAAAGACAAAGAACAACGAGATAATGAAAAAAATCAATGTAACCTTGAGCATGTTTTATTACACTCCCTTTGTCCTAACCGTATTGTAAACGAAATCGCTTCTATTTCGTAGTCTTTTCTTGATCCGATGTATCCCGGGCATTGAAACGTTGGAGCCGTTCCTTGAATTCCGCTTCTTTTCCGCGGTCTGAGGGATGGTAATAAGCGCCGCGCGCGATACCATAATCCTGGGGGACATAGCCGTCTTCATACTCATGGGCGTAGCGATACTCCTGGCCCCGGCCCAGGCGTTTTGCACCGGCGTAGTGGGTGTCCTGGAGATGCTTGGGCACTTCGATAGTTTTCTTTTGCTGGACATCACGTGTGGCGGCGTCAATGGCCATATAGGCGGCATTGCTCTTGGGTGCACAGGCTACGTAGGTGGCGGCTTGGGATAGGATAATGCGCGCTTCGGGGAGCCCGATGAATTCGCAGGCCTGCCAGGCGGCAGTGGCAAGGACGAGGGCCATGGGATCGGCATTGCCCACGTCTTCAGCGGCGGCGATGCAGATGCGCCGTGCGATGAAGCGGGGTGTCTCGCCGGCTTCGAGCATGCGCGCCATCCAATAAACGGCGGCATCGGGATTGGTGCCGCGCATGCTTTTAATGAAGGCGGAAGCGGCATCGTAGTGTTCGTCGCCAACACCATCGTAATGGAGCATTTTCCGCTGGATGGATTCCTGCGCCACGTCAGGAGTGATGTGGACGCAACCGTCTTCCGGGGGGGTAGTAAGCAGGGCGACTTCGAGAGCGTTTAAGGCGCGGCGCACGTCTCCTTCCGCATAACGAGCGATGTGGGCGAGCGCTTCGGGATCTGCCTGGATGGTGAGGTCCTGAAATCCCAGGGAAGGATGGACTACGGCCCTTTCGAGAAGAGTGATGATATGGGAGTCTTCCAGCCGTTTGAATTCAAATATCTGAGAACGGGAGAGAAGGGGCGCCACTACGGAAAAAAAAGGATTTTCGGTGGTGGCGCCAATGAGGATGATGTTGCCGTTCTCGACATCCGGTAAGAGCGCATCCTGTTGCGCGCGGTTGAAACGGTGGATTTCATCGACGAAGACGATGGTTCGTTTGTTTTCATGAATGCGGCGTTCTTTGGCGGCGGCGATCAATTCACGAAGTTCTTTCACGCCGGAGGTGACGGCGTTGAGGGGTTCAAAAACAGCCTTGGTACGCATGGCAATGACACGTGCGAGGGCGGTTTTCCCGGACCCGGGCGGCCCGAAAAGGATGAGCGAGGTAATGCGGTCTGCTTCAATGGCGCGGCGCAGGATTTTGCCTGGGCCGATAATGTGGTCCTGACCGATGAGTTCGTCGAGGGATCTGGGCGTGATACGGCGCGCGAGCGGTGCTTCGCGCCGCAAGCGATCCGCGGCGGCCATCTCAAAGAGGTTTTCTTGCATGCCTCCATGCTATCCAGGGAAGGGGGGCGGGGTCAAGGAGCCGCCAAACCGGTCAATTGGAGTTTTCGGCGGGAATAAGGAGGCGGAGAGATGTGTTGAATAGGGCAATAATGACAATTGAAGCCCAGACCACACAGTGGCGACACTGTGTGATAAACCAAAGGAGAAACGGCAAATGAGTGAGAAAGAAACATCGGGTCAGACAGGATCATGTTGCACGATATGCAAGGGAAGTTGTTCCATAGGCAATTCCGGTTGGAAATGGTCGTTGTTCACCCTGGCCATGTTAATCGTGGCGGGTGTCATGACAAGTTCGGTATTGGCAGGGACCGAAGGAGCCTCCTGCCCGGCCGCGGCAGCGGCATGTTGCGCGTCGAGTGCCCCATCACAAGGCGCGGCTGGAGAAAAAGAGCAAAGTGACGCGAAAGGCTGCGCGGCCGATACTACAAAAGCTGGATGCTGCCCGGCAAAAGCGGCATGCTGTGACAAAGACAAAGCAGCGGACAAATGTTGTGCCAAAGAAGGGAAATGCCCGAAAGGGAAAGATGCGGCTTCTTGCCCGGTAAAATCCGAGGTGAAAAAAGAAGAGAAACAAGAAGAAAAGAAATAGTCCTACCCCGCGTCGTTGTCAATGTGAAACCATGAACCGGCTCAGTGCTCGATGGAAGAGTGCTGGGCCGGGATTATTTTATGCTTCGAGCACTTTACGGCAGATCTCATTGAGCACCTTGCCGTCCACGAGGTCGCCAAGTTCTTTTTTCATGGCGCCGGTCAGTTTTCCTGCATGGTTCAGATCGGGGTGTTCCGTGAGATAGGCGCGCACCTTTTCCTCAACGTCTTCAGGGGAAAGCTGTTTGGGGAGGAATTCATCGAGTACGGCGATTTCCGCTTCGAGCTTGGCTACTTCGTCCATTTTATCCAACCCCTTGTATGTCTCAATGCTTTGCTGGCGCTTCCGCACTTCGGATCGGAGCGCCTTCACCGCATCCTCGTTGGTAAGTTCCTGATCCTTGGCGGATTCCTTTTCTTTGAGAAGCAGGGCTGCTTTCGCCAGCCGCAGGCATTCCAGGCGCATAATGTTTTTGTCTTTCATGGCCTGTTTGATGGCTTCCTGGACGTCGCTCTTAATGCTCATGGGGTTCTCCTTGCTGCTTCCACCACTGTAGCGCATCACCCCCCTTCACCGCAACGATGCTGTGTCAATGTCGGCTCTTTGCTGAATAAAACAGGAGAATAAAGCGGCGGCATAGAAAAGACAAAGTTGTTGCAAAAGCCTTTTCGGCATCTTCGGAACTATCGTGAAAACGCGCCAGACAATAGGGTTTGGCCAAAATGGGAGCATGAAGCCGATGCGCCGTGAAAATCGGAATTCCGTCAGATTAATGCCAGACAAGCTGGAGGACTATCAACAGTCCGATGCCATGTGGTATGAGACCCCGGAGGAGCGGAAAGCGGGATTGGAGTGGGGGAGAAGAAAGCAGGTTTTGTTGCGGTGGGTGCGCCGTCAAATGCGCCGCCGGTTAAGGCTGCGGGAGCGGCGTTTCTTGGAAATGCGCTATTTCGACGCCTTGACATTCAAGGAGATTGGCCAGGAGGGGCAGATTGACCCCTCTCATGCCTGGAAGATTGTGAAGCGGTCCATTGCCAAGCTTCAGAAAGCCGCTTGGGAAGATAAGGCATGGAAAAAGCAGCCATTCAAGCGCAAAACAAAGTCAAATATCATGCATTCCAGGCGGTATCGGGGGTGAAGACGGTGTTTTTGTGGTGGCCGCTGGGGACAGCAGCGCCGGAAAGGGCGACGCAACGTTCGAGTGTGGCGGGGTGTGTCAGGGTAACGTTGTCGCCGAGGACGGAGTGAATCAATTCCGTGCCTGAAGGGATGGTACAGTTGGCGCCGATGAGGGAGGTTTTGCCCAGTTTGTCTAATTGGTAGACACAGCAGTCGATGAGGTCGTTGATGTAGGTGATGTTCATGTCCCATTCGACGACACGTGCGACACGGACGGCATATTCGAGGTCGATGAGGATTTGGATGGAGTCCGTGAGCTCGTATTCATCGCGGAGAGCGGTGCGGGGGGTGCGGCGGATGGCGTCGAAGATGGGCAGGTCGAAAAGGTAGAGCCCGCACCCTTTCAGGAGGTTCTCGATGTGGCGGGGTTTTTCAATGACGCGCCGGACGGTGTTATCACCGCGCAAATAAACATTAAAATTTTTCTTTACGGCTTCGGGGTCTTTTTCTTCTTTAACGGCCAGCACGGCGGCGGAGGGATGGTTTTCAAAAACCTCCGGCATCAGCGCAAGATTGGGGACATCGAAGAAAATATCGCCTAACAGGAGGATAAAGGGCCGGTCCACATGGGGTTCGATCTGTCCAACGGCATGGGCAAGCCCAAGGCGCTTTTCCTGTTCCACATAACGAATGTTCACGTCATACGCCGACCCGTCGCCAAGAGTTTCCTGGATTCGGTGGCCGAGATGACCAATAACGATAATCACATCCTCAACGCCCAGGGATTTCAAATGCTCTAACTGATAGAGTAGCAAAGGCTTATTGCAGATAGGGGCAATGGGCTTGGGGACTTGTTCTCCGAACGGTCCCATGCGTGACCCGTGTCCGGCTGCCAGAATCACACCCTGATATGTCGCAGTGCTCATAGGTCTACTCAAAATTGCCCGGGAAAAATTCCCGGTCTTTTTAATTGTCAACATTGATTATTGGCAGTGCATTGCTGCCCAACGAATTGTGACGCAAAGAGGATCGATAGCGCAAGTTTCGGGGATGCCTGAAAAGGGGTAATTTGCCCCAGATGAGGCATCAGTGGAATTGCCATTGGCCCGGAAATTTTGCTAGACTTTGGCGTGTGGTGCAAAAAATGGGCAAAATGCGCCCGGGAAGGAGAATTCCCAAGGCGGCACGCGTTTTGCTTGGTTGTTGGGCGTGGAGTCCTATTTTTGGGCTCACGCCGATTTCCCTTAACCCCAGAAAATGGGAGTATACAGTCCATGCGGATTGGGAGAAAGCGTGTATGATTAAGGCCAAAGGATTGACGATGCATTATGGGCCGGTGGTCGCCCTGGATGATGTGTCGTTCGAAGTGCAACGCGGTGAGATTGTCGGTTTGCTCGGTCCCAACGGCGCGGGCAAATCAACGTGCATGAAGATTTTGACCACCTATTTGTATCCGACGAAAGGCACGGCGGAAGTGGGCGGGCTGGACGTATTGAAAGACCCGCTGAAGGTACGGAAAGTGACCGGCTATTTGCCGGAAATCCTTCCGCTGTATATGGACATGGAAGTCCGGGCCTACTTGGATTTTGTGGCGCGTGCGCGGGGATTGAGCGGCGGTGCGTTGAAAGAGCGTACGGGCGCGGTCCTTGACGCCTGCGGATTGCGGCCGATGTACCGCAAGGTGATCCGGGAACTCTCCAAGGGGTTTAAACAGCGTACGGCGCTTGCACAGGCGCTGATTCACGATCCCGATGTGATTATTCTGGACGAGCCGACCTCGGGCTTAGACCCGCATCAGATCATCGAGATCCGGTCGCTGGTGAATCACTTGGCGAAGGACAAGACGGTCATCCTCTCCACGCATATTTTGCAGGAAGTGGAAGCGACGGCGGACCGGATTGTCATCATCAACCGGGGCCGGATTGTGGGCAATGGCACCATCGAAGAATTGCGGGACCGGGCGAAAGACTCGGACCGGATGGTGTTGTCGGTGGCGGGGGACCGCAAGGAAATCGAGCGGCAACTATCGGGCGTGACCGCACTGAAAAAGCTGGAATTCACAGGCGAGAGCGATGGCTGCGTGTCGTTTGTGTTGTACAGCAAGATTGGCGCGGGCCTGTGGCGGGACATCGGCCAACTGGCTCAAGCGCAGAAGTGGATGTTACGCGAGTTATCGGACAAGCCGCTCTCGCTGGAGGAAACTTTCCTCACCCTGACCGAAAAAGAAACGGCCGGCGTGGGCAACTGAGGAGTTCGACGAATGAAAAACACTATTTCAATTCTTCGCCGGGACTTGGGCGCCTACTTTACCTCGCCCATCGGCTATATCTTTATCATGGTGTTCATCAGCATCAGCGTGGGACTGTACATCACGTCCTTTTTCGCAATGCGGGTGGCGGACATGAGACCCTACTTTGATAATCTGCCGCTGCTGCTGTGCGTGTTTATCCCCGCGGTAACCATGCGAATGTGGGCGGAGGAACGCAAGGAAAACACATGGGAAATGCTGTTGACATTTCCGATGAAACCAAGCGAACTCGTATTGGGTAAATTCCTTGCTTCGCTGATTTTCTTCGCCATCACACTGGCGGCAACGTGCACGGTGCCATTGATGCTGTATTCCCTGGGCAAACCGGACACGGGCGCCATCCTGGGCGGTTATGCAGGGACAATGCTCCTGGGAGCCTTTTTCCTCTCCCTGGGCATTTTCTTTTCAGGCTTTTTCAAGGATCAGATCGTGGCGTTCGTGGTAACGCTGCTCACCTGCTTCCTGTTTTTCCTTTTAGGCATTGATTTCATTGCCGCATACATAGACGACAAGCTGCCGGGCATCGGGCGATTGCTGTCAGACGTGCTGGGCGTGTTCACGCACTTTTCCGCGTTCACGCGCGGTGTGCTGGATTTTGCGGACGTTCTTTTCTTTGTAGTGTGGACCGTGCTGTTCCTGGTGCTGAATGTCATGTATATCGACGGACGGAGCCGTCCGGGCGCCCGTTTGATCTTCGGCACAGCAGTGGGCGTTTCGCTTGCAATCGGGCTCCTGTTCAATTACCTGATGGTTGGACAGAGCTTTCTTCGTTTTGACATGACGCAGGACAAAATTTACACGATTTCGAACGCCTCCAAGGCAATATTATCGGAGGCCGCCGAACCCGTGCACCTGAAGTTGTATATCACGCCCAGGGATGAAATGCCCACCGCGATGAAGAATCTCGAGCAGGATGTCATCGACAAGTTCGAGGAGTTGCGCGTGGCTTCGGATGGCAAAGTGGACTACAACACCGTATACATGCGGGTCGCGAACATCATAGCCGATCAGGACGAGGATAAGAAGAAAGAAGACGAAAAGAAAGAGAAAACAGAAGACGAGGCCATCGAAAAGCGCATGCTGGACAAGGGCGTGGAGCCGTTCAATGTTCAGCAGATGAAGCAGGATCAGGTGACCAACATGCTGGTGTATTCCAGCATCGGCATTGCGTATAAAGACAAGCCGGAGGAGATCATCCCGCGCGTGATGCCGCAAACGATTGAAGAGTTGGAGTACCGGGTGGTCAGCACGGTGTATAAGCTGGTGAGCGACAAGAAACCTGTGGTTGCACTGGTGGCCCCCAAGGAAGCGGTGAACATCGATCCGCAGATGAAACAGATTCTGATGCAAATGGGCCAGCCCATTCCACAATCGGAAGATCCATATGTGTATCTGGAAAAGGTTCTGCAGTCGGAAAAATACGACGTGAAACGGGTGGAATTGACAAAAGAAAGCCCGTTGCCGGACGAATATGACACACTGGTGGTGGTGAATCCACGCAGTCTAAGCGACCGCCAGCGCTGGGAAATCAACCGGGCGATTCGAAACGGAAAATCTGTAATCATATCGGTTCAGAATTATGAATGGGACTACAAGGCGACGCCACGCGGCAACACGATTACCCGCCGCGATGAGAAGCCGGAAGTGAATCAAATGCTGGAAAGCTACGGACTGGGCATCAGTGACGACATTCTGATGGATGCGAACAAGGTTACGCTGAATGTTCAAACGGGTGATTTGATGTCTGACATACGAGGCGGACAGCCATTCGATTTGCCGATGCACGTTCTGGTGAATAGCAGCAGCATGGATCCGGAAACGTCGATTACCAGCCGGTTATCCTCCGTGTTTTATTTGTGGGGCACTGCACTCAAGCTGGATGAAGAAAAACTGAAGGCCAATGGCCTGACGGCCAAGGTGTTGATGAAATCGAGCCCTCGCGCCTGGTCCGTGGACGGCAAAGCGAAGTTGACACCCAATTCCTTCGCGGAGCCGCCGGAGAGCGAGCGCAAGCAGTTCCCGCTGATGGCCATGATCGAGGGCCAATTCCCGGATGCGTTCTCAGGGAAGGAACGTCCCACATGGCCCAAGCCCGAGCAGCGCCCGGGTGAGCCGCCGGTTCCTGACACGCCCGACAATGAAGAACCGGCCAAGCCGGTGGAAGCGAAACCGGGCAAGATGATCCTGATCGGTTGCTCGGAAATGTTCCGGAAAAATTTCTTGCAGGCGAGCAATTTGGATATGTTCCTGAATTGCGTGGATGCAATAACCTTGAACGAGAACTTAGTGAACGTGCGCGGGCGCAAGCCAGTGGACCGCACCATCTCCAATCCTTCCGACGGTCAGAAATTTGTGTGGCGCGCGGCGAATTATGGTTTAGCGAATGCAGTGGTGGCGGGTGTCGGGATTTTGTTGTTTGCGTTACGGCGCCGTGCGCGGAACGCTTACACAATGTCCTATTTGATACGCGGCAACTGAGCAATAGTACGGAGCAGGACCATGAAACCTAAAAACCTCATTCCGTTAGTATTAGTGTTGGTGGCGTTGGTGGGGGTGACTCTGGTGATGAAGGCAAATAAAAAGCCGCCAACGATGAAAGAACAGACCAAGTTGGAAGACTTGGTTCCGGCGGATGCCGCGGTGAAAGACTTGGTGAAGCTGCAAGTCTATACCGGGGCGAAGCCTGATGAGAAAGTGATTGTCGAACGGGACGGCGAAGCGTGGAAGATTACGAGCCAGTTTAATGCCCCCGCCAAAAAAGACGTGGTGGAGAAGTATCTGGGCGATATGCTGAAATTAAAAGGCGAATTCCGCACTACGGCTTCCGGCGACGACAAACTGGACGCGTATGATTTGCAGGATTCGAAAGCGTTCCGGATACAAGCGTTCAAGGCAGATGCCACCGATCCCACCGTGGATGTGCTGTTAGGCAAGTCGCCGAAGAGTGGCCAGGTATTCGTGCGCAAAGCGGGCGGCGACAGGATCTACATCGAGTCCACGAATTTGCGCCAGGACGCTGGTCTGTATGGCGATGAAACCGACAAAGCGCCTACGGCGGATAAATGGCTGGATAAGGACATTGTAAAGCTCGACAAGGAGAAGATTATCAAGCTTGCGCTTACAATGCCGGACAAGGAGTTGGTGTTTGAGAAACACGAGAAACCTGCGCCCCCCAAAAATGAAGGGGAGAGTGAAGGCGAAGGCGAAGCCGCTCCCGCGCCGGAGACGAAAGAATATGAATGGGCGCTGGCATCGGGCGGTCCCGGCGGAAAGCACAAGGAATCCGGTTTGACCAGCCTTCTGCAAAAATTCACGGCCCTCACCGCCAATACTATTGTAGATCCCGCGAAAAAAGCGGACTGGGGCCTTGAGACCCCCGCATTTAAGGCGGTGGTGTCGATGGAAGGCGGTTCTGACACTGTGCTTGAAGGCGGACGCCCTGATCCCGCAGGCAACGGATATGTGCGTGTGGCCAGTTCCGGCAAGGATATCGTATACGAGTTGAGCAAATACACCTTTGAACAGTTGTTCCCGAAGGGGTCGGATTTGTTTGACTTGCCAAAACTCGCCCTGAACAAAGATACGATTTCCAAAATTGAGATCAATCAGCCGGAAGGCAACGTGGTAGTGGAAAAAGACGGTTCTGATTGGAAAGTTTCGGCCCCGTCCGCGCCACTGAATGTGCAAAAAACGGCTTTATCCACACTGGCAACAACCCTGGCCTCCTGGAAGCCGTCCGATTATGCTCCAGCGGGTGCAAATGTGGGCGAGTTCAACCGATCGGTGGTTATTACGAGTCCGGAAGGCACACGCACCATCTCGCTGGCGGGGAATTCCAAAACCATCGAAGGAAATTATGCCAAACTCGATGGTACGGACATGATCCTGACCATGAGCGGGGCGGATGTAAAGAAAGTATTCTTAAAACCGCGTGACGTATTTGAATTGAAACTCTTTGCGGACCTGGAAGAAGAAAAAGTTGCCAATATGAATCTGCGCGACGGAGACGTCTCTTTCTCGGTTGCCAAAGAGGGTGATAAATGGAATGCGACTGTGAATGGCGTGGCACAAGAGGCGGAAGCAGAAAAATGCACTGGTTTCCTGTCGGACATTACCGAATTCCAGGCAAAGGATATCCGTTTGGGCGTTGATCCTGCCACCGTGCAACCCAAAACCGAAATAACGCTTAATCTGACGGAAGGAGAACCAGTCAAACTGGCTTTCAGCGCTGAACAAGATGGCGGAGTGTTTTTGATGACCGCATCGGGCAAACCGGTGGTCTTTGAAACGGAAAAATCAACGGTGGAAGGCCTGATTGGCAAAATGAATGCCATGAAAGAACCGAAACCGGCTCCGGCGCCGACGGAAGGCGAAACCGCGCCTGCCCAAGGAGCGGGTGAAGCGGCCCCCGCCGCAGCACCGGCAGTGAATACGGTGGAAGTGACGCCCGCACCAGCACCTGCTCCGGGTGGCGCAGCCCCCGCGGCAGCCCCCGCGCCAATTACTATTGAGATGCCGGCAACCCCCGCTCCGGCGCCCACTCCAGAATCAGCCCCTGCGCCAGCGCCTGCTCCGGCGCC
>JAKQOG010000199.1 GCA_029565395.1 Candidatus Hydrogenedentota bacterium
GAAGGCATGCCCTCCGAAGGTTCACCGGAGGAAGGTCAAGAAGAAGGCATAAGCGAAGGCGAAGGCACAATGGAAGGTACCGAAGAAGGCATCGAAGAAGGGACCCTCGAAGGCGAAGAAGGCAATGAAGAAGGCATTGCAGAGGGCGAAGGACAAGCCGAAGGAGAAGGCGATACTGAAGGCGAGGGCGAGGGCGAGAGACCTGGATGTTTCGGAAGCAATCCAGGCTGTAGCTCAGGCGCTCTCCCCGCAAACGCCAAGGGCGACATGATACTTACCCTTATTCTAACCGCCCTCCTGGGCTTCTTCTCATGGCATATTCCTCGCCGCTAATAATTTTTTCAGTACGTTCCCCATCTGAAAGAATCATCCCTCTGAAATGCGCCCTGAATGATAATAGCGGCGGTCACCAGCGCAATACATAGTTGAAAAGGCTGGAAAATGCCCGTTAATACTGTCTCCGCATGGACGTTTTCAGAATGCCCATGGCTTCGCGGTACTTCGTAACTGTACGGCGGGCAATATGCACCCCTTCCTGCGTCTGAATCATGTCCGCAATCTGCTGATCACTCAGCGGTTTGCGCTTGTCTTCCGTATCAATGATCTTCTTAATCAGCGCCTGGATGCTCCTGGTGGACTGATTCACCCCGTTGTCCGTGCTCAGGCCATGCGAAAAGAAGTATTTCAGCTTAAACAGGCCTTGCGGGGTTTGAACATATTTCCCGCGTGTCGTGCGCGCTATCGTGGATTCATGCACCCCCACAATGCTCGCTATGTCCATGAGCGTTAACGGGCGGATATGTTCCACCCCCTTTTCCATAAACGCTTCCTGAACCTCCACAATCGCCTGAGCCACCCGCAGCAGCGTGCGCTGCCGCTGGGCGATATTCCGCACCAGCCAGTTGGCGGACTCCATCTTCTGCTTGATGTATTCCTTTTCCTCCTGTGTCACCGAGCCCCGGCGCACTTCATCATGGAAGAGATCATTCACGCGCAATACCGGTATGCGGTCTTCTACCAGCCGGGCAATAAACCGTTCATCCACTTTTTCCACCACCAGATCAGGCGTGACATATTGCGTGGGCTCCGATTCAAACTCATGCCCCGGCCAGGGATTAAGTCCCGCAAGCATCCCCCGCAATTCCTCGATGCGCTCCGGTTTCACCTTCATCGCCTTGGCGATCTGCGGGATCTGCCGGCGCAACAGGGCATCCAGATGATCCCGCACCAGGATCTTCAACTCCTCCTCCTCGGGATGATATGCCTCGATCTGCAGTAACAGGCATTCCGCCGTGTTGCTAGCCCCTACGCCTGTCGGTTCAAAACGCTTGATAAGGGACAAAACATGCCGCACCTCCCCCTCTGAAACCTCAAGTTCCACGGCAATCGCCGCAGGATCGCCCGTGAAATAGCCCTTGTGATCAATATCACCGATGATAATCCGCTCCCCAATGGCGTATACACTATCGTTCTCCGCCGCAATCCGCATCTGCGTCAACAAATGGGCCCGCAACGACTCCCCCTGCGTGATGCTGTCTACATAATACTGCCGCTTGTCGAATAATTCCCGGTTAAAACTCAGGTCCCGGCCCTCACTGCGCCGAATATCCCACTGATCCGCAAAACTGTCCAGATCAAACGGCTCCTCATCAAACGAAGGCGCCTCCGGAACGGACTGGGTTTCTCCAGGGCTCTCAGACAATTCTTCACTCTTCTGCGTCACTTCCAGAAACGGATTCGCCTCCAGTTCCTGCTGTACATACTGTTCCAACTCCAAACCGGACAATTGCAGAATGTGCAGCGCCTGTTGCATCTTCTGCGTTAACATAAGCTGCTGCGTCTGCTTCTGAGCCAGCGTTTGTCTGTGTTCCATCCGCATCATGCGGCGCAATATCCTTTACCACTTTAAAGTTTTTTGACAGCCACTTTGATTATAGTCGCCAGCCCCAAAACTGTCAATTCAACAAATCCGTTTTTCAACCCCGTCACGTTTGGAGTCCCAAGTCTGAGAAAATTTGAATCCTCAACCAAACCATGTTTAAATGCATTTCGCCACATATAAATGATGTCACTGTAATTGCTCTCAAAACGGGCTTAGGAGGCCTAAGGAGGGACGTCATGAAAGTCTGGAGATATTTCTTTTTTCCCCATTTCTTAGCCGTTCTTGGGGTGCTTTCTGTTTCAGCGCTGGCACGCCCCGCGCCACAAGGTTTGTGGGAATTCGACAATCCCGATGCCCCCTTGGCGGCCTCGGCAGGCAATCCATTGGAATTGGTGGGCAGCCATTCGGTGACGGCAGGAATTCAGGGCGGAGACGGCGCCGTAACGATTGGACCGGGAAGCTATTACCGTTGCGTGCATGGATTTGCCGCGAGTGGCGGCGGCAAGGTCAATGCCTATACCCTTATTGTGGATTTGAAAGTGGACTCTTTTTCCAGTCTCCACTCGCTGCTCCAGCCTGATCCAGCCAACACTGCGGACGCTGTTTTGTCCATTAATCTAAGCGGCCAAGCAGGCGGCCCTGGAATGGGCTATGCGACAACATCCCTGCCCACCTCCCAATGGTTCCGCATCGCCATGGTGGTAAACCTTGAGGGGCCCGGCGGCGCGGTTGACCTCTATGTGAATGGAACAAACTGCCTTCACACGGAACCCAGTTTCTGGGATACTGTTTCTGGATCAGACGACATCCGGGAGGATGGGCCCTTCGCTCTGGCGCCTGCCAGCGACGCATCGCCCTATGCACTGTTCTTCGCCGATAATGACGGCGGCGACGGAATAATAACGGTCTCTTCAGTGGCCCTGTACGATCATGCCCTGCTCAGCGAAGAAGTCGCCGGCTTGGGCGGTCCGGATCGCAAGTACCTCCTTCCTAATGTGCCTGATGCCAAGTACGTTATGTATGACGAATTCCTTACCTTGCCCAGCGGACAATACAAAACCATTTTCGTCAGCGGCATTAAGAATGTCCTCGGGTATTTGCGCCTTGAAGACGTCGTGATGGACAAGCCAGGCGAGCCAACAAGTATCCGCGAAGGATTCTTCGGATTCTTCGGCCAGATAATCACCATGTCCAAGATTACCCGGACCGAGAACGGATACCGGACCAATTGCTTGTTTCAAATGCCCGGTTTCCTGGGCGGCATGAAAGAGGGTGTGGACTTCACCTTCACCGACAACTCCTGCACCATCCTCGGCGGACACTTCGAACTCCCCGATATCGTAAATGAGGGGGTCGAGATCAAACGCGTCTATTTGGACTTTCACCCGGACACAGGTACGTACGGCGGCGGCGGCATTGTCAAACTCCCCACATGGGGCAATGGCATCGGCGGTTCCCTAGAGCTTAAAGACGGCCTCGGACCTGAGATCAATGGCGTGCGGCTCCCCGATATTACGAAGATTAACCTGACAGCCACAGGGCTCAATATCCCCGTCGGAGAGGTCTTTACCTTATACTCCCTGGGAGGCGGCATTGCCAACGAGTATGGAATAAGCAATCCCGTAAACTGGGGAAATTCCACGCTAAGCGCCACCATGAAGATTGTGGTGAAACCCAATTTCACCATTGGCGGGCGCACCTACTTTCTCTACGCGTTCGACGCCGTCGGATCCTTTAGCATCCATGACGGAAGCTTGAAAGTGGACGGCACGGGTCTGCTGATGAACACCATCACCACGAACACCGTGCATGCCTATTACGACCCGCCCTATTATTTCGATATTGGGGCCTCCTTCAATGCCCTTGATATTTTCACCGGCTCCTTCGACGCGGGCGTCTCGGCCAGCGGATTTCATGGAGACCTGCGCGGAACCATCGGCATCCCCGTCAGTGTGCCGGTCGTGGGCGGATGGACGTTTGCCGATGCCCATGCATGCCTGGCGAACACCGAGTTTGAGGGCTCCCTCGATGTCGTACTCACCCCCGCAATCCCCTCCATCTGCACGCCGGAAATTTGTTTCCCGGCCCTCTGCTTCAGTTGGTGGAGTTGCGACAACACCTGCTGGGCATGGATCTTCCCCTATCCCTGCGATTGTTATTGGCATTCAAGCTGCTGGACTCCCCCCTGCATCCCTCAAGTGTGCACCCCGGCGATCCCAGCGGTGAAAGTCCATTTCGGCTTCAGGTTTGAAGCCGCCTCCGGCGATTTCGAGTGGACGAAACACGGGCCGTACAATCCCTGGGAAATCCCCATTGAAGCCCCCATCAAAACCGGCGCGGAGAACGGTGGTTTCTATGTGCTTACTAACTGGTGGACAGAGGATTCCGCTTCGACGCATCCAATCCGAAGCGCGCAAAAAAATCTCGGTATATCCAAGAATGGCACGCTTAAAGCGGACTACTTCATTGACTCTGAAGTGCCAGCGGCGCTGTTCCGCCTTAATTATGAGAACACGGAGGCTGCCAAGGTGGATATGACCGTGGCAACCCCGGAAGGAAAAAACCTGAACTCCGCCAACGGAGCGCTTCCCACGGGCTTCGACAACCATCTTGGCTACAGCCGGTTTAATCCGGATTCACGGGAGCAGGTAATCGTATTGCTGAATCCGGTCCAGGGCGCATACACCGTAACCGTGAATAACAGCGCGGAGTTGGGCAATTTTACAGTGGACATGATGCTCCAGGATGAAGCGCCCTGGGGCGAGATCACCTCCATTGCGCCCGGAGAGGAAAAAGGAACCTATGAGATTTCCTGGGAAGATCATGATTCGGAAAGTTCACCGCTAGTCCGCCTGTTTCTGGATCACGACCGCAGTGGTTCGGATGGCTTCCTGGTGGCTACCCTGCATGAATCCGGCAATATGGGCGCCTATACGCTTGATTCATCGGCGCTTAATGTAAATGCCGGAGATTATTTCGTCCGACTCGAAGTCGATGACGGAGTCAATGCGCCATTCTCTTTCCACTCGCATGACACAATCAGCGTTGTGCCCGATGGCGCGCCCGAACCGGTAACGAATATCCAGTTCCTCCCCGATGACGGCAAGTTTCACATCTCCTGGGAACCAAGCCCAACACCGGATCTGTTGGGTTATTTGGTGCTTTACAAGGAAGCAGACGAAGACCTCGGCCAGTTTAACCATCGATTCTTTGTTTCAACTGAGGAGGTTGCGCTGGGCGCAACCATCGACGGGCTCCTAAACGATGATGCCCTGTTAGTAACAGTGGTCGCGGTGGATACGGAACACCGCCACTCCTATCCGGCAGACATTGTGCGAATCATCCCGCATGCGCCGGGCGCGAATACGGTTCCCCATATTGTGTCCACCCCTAACCAAGCCGCAACCGCCACATTCCCCTATACCTATTTACCCACCCTGTCGGACGTAAACTTCGGCACGTATGTATGGTCGCTCGACACGGCCCCGGACACCATGTTGATTAATGCGGAGTGCGGATTAATCACATGGACACCCGGCGAGGAGGAAGAAGGCGCTCATGCGGTCACCGTTCGCCTTACTAAAAATGGAGACCCCGCCCTCTCTGACACCCAATCCTTTGAAGTCCATGTCTATCCGCCGCAGCAAGTGAACGGCCTGGAAGAGCACGCCTATCAGATCGCTTCGGCGCCGGTTGTGAATGCGACGACTGTGGAAAGCGATACCGCGGAGAAATGCACTGACGGCACTGGCAATACCTATGAATACCAAGTGTTAGTGCATGGCCCCACAAGCGACTTGCACTATGAGCTAGCCGCAGGACCAGATGGCATGAAGATTAACCCGGACACGGGTCTTATTACTTGGAACATGCCTCGTGACGCAAAAGGCGATTGGGTCCGCGTGCTCATTACCGCCGAGGGAAAATACCAACTCGAACAGGATTTTTATCTGCACGTCCACCGGCCCAGCCATCTGCCGGGCGCAACCAAGGACGAAAATGAAGAGGGCGAGGGTTCTTGCTGGGATCGCCTCTTTGGATGCAGAGCGGCCGAGGCAAACGCCGGCCCTGCTAAAAACACAGACGGCTTGGGCGAGTACCTGCTCCTCGCAGGCATCGTTACCCTCGCCTGCTTTATGTTCAAAAAGCGAATCCGCGCAAAATTGAGGAGGTAGCCGGAAAAACGTCTTTGTGATCTTTGTAATCGTTGTGGTTAAAATATACTTTCTTCCTGTTTGGCAAGAAAGGCTTAGTACGTGTTTCGGTTCGCATTATTGGGCAGCGGCAGCAGTGGCAATGCCACGCTGATCACGTCCGCCACCACGAAAATCCTGATTGACGATGGATTCAGCCTGAGACAGATTCAAAACCGTCTTTCCACTCTGGGAGAAACGCTGGACGGGCTAAACGGGATTTTTATTACCCATGAGCACTCGGACCATGTGAGCGGCATCGGCGTGCTGGGCCGGAAAAAGGCGGTGCCCGTATTCATGACGCAGGGGACAAAGGAAAACCTGCCGCCGGTGGTGGGCAATGTGCCCCGGATCGAGTGCTTCGAAGCCGGGGAGTCCATTACGGTCGGTGATTTGACGGTACAAAGCTTCAGCGTGTCGCATGATGCCGCCGACCCGGTCAGCTTCACCATTTCCTCGGCACACGCCAAACTGGGCTTTGCCACGGATTTCGGCCATCCCTCGCAATTGGTGCGCGCACGGCTGACGGGTTCGCACGCGTTGATCCTCGAAGCTAATTACTGCCCCGACCTCCTCAGGAAAGGTCCGTACCCTCCGCAGATACAACAACGCATCCGAGGGCGGAACGGCCATATGTCCAATCAGGATATGACCCGGTTATTGGACGATCTGCTGCATGATCAATTGCGCACCGTGGTGTTGGTGCACTTGAGCGAAAACAACAACCGGCCCGATCTGGTCCAGAAAATGGCGGCGCAAGTGTTGCACGGTCACCCCGCCCAACTCTATATTGCCGAACAAGACAAGCCAACGCCCTTCTTTGAGGTGTGGTCATGACTTCTTTGGAATTTGTGCGCGATGAGACAGTGCAAGCGGCTCTGGAACGCGCCGCGCATGCGGCCGGAATGCCCCTGAGCCTGCACTATGTGGAGCGCAATCAGGAAGGCCCGAAAATCGGCGGGGACGGAAGTTGTGCGGCATGCCGCTACGTCGCGGATCTGCACAATGGACACCGGGCGTGCCGTCAATCCCGGCTCATCGCCGCCGCCATAGCCCAGCGTCAAGAACGCGCCTTGCCGTTTATATGCCACATGGGATTTTCCTGTCTGACGATTCAGGCGATCCCCGGACAGAATTTCATGCTGACCTTCGGACCGTATGTCCCCGCGAATGAGGCGCAGGCCCTGGAATTCGACGCGCTGCAAGGCTTGGCCAACCTGACGGGCGAAAAGGCCGAAGAATTTCCGGTTCCCTTGGATGACATTCACCATGCCCCCGCCTCCGCCGTGCCCGCTCTGGCTCAATGGACGGTGGACACCCTTGCCATGCTGTGGCATCAAATCGCCGGAGTGGACGAAACCCTCCCGGAGGAACAACCCGAACCTGAACCCCAAAAAGAAGCCTGGTCCCGGAAGCGGATATTCACCTCCAGCGGTCAGCCCGCCAACGCGATCACCACGGCTTTGGCTGCCGGAGACCTTACCCAGGTCCGGAATCAACTCCGAACGGCACTCGAAGAAACGCGCACCCACGCACGAGTGCGCATTGGCGTGCGCCGGGCGCGCGTGCTCTCCTTGACTACCGCCGTCCTCGAAGCAGCCGAACGCGCCGGTATGACCACGGCTCCCGCATGGGAAATATTCCCCGTGTTCCTCACTCAATTGCAGGATGCGCGCAATGACCATGACGTGCTGGAGGCGGGCATGCGCCTGCTCGAACAGTTATCCACCGGGAAAACCGCGGCATCCGCATCCTATGAAGAACTGAATAAGATCCTCTCAAAGCATTTGACCGAAGGCATTACGCTTAAAGACGCGGCCCGCCAATTGGGCGAACTCCCTTCCGCCATCACGCACCGTCTTCAGCGGAAATTCGGTATGAGCTATTCGGAATATGTCGCCCGGCTCCGCATTGACAAGGCCAAGGACCTCCTGCGCCACACCAAATTCAACGCCACCGAAATAGGCAGTAAAGTCGGCATTGACGACCAGAGCAACTTCGGCAAAACCTTTCTGCGGCTGGAGGGCATGACCCCCATCGAATACCGCGAACAGTTCAAGAGGAAAAAATGACGTCAACACCCTCCCTTATCGACCAACTCCGCCAATGGTGGCTCCGCACCCGATGCCCCACGGAATTCCTTTGCGATAACTGCAAATACGATCATCCTTCCGCATGCCTCCGCCCCCAGCGCCCCAACGCCATCAAATGCCCCGACTACCAGCCACGGTAAGGCCTGAGACGTGAGGCGTGAGGCGTGAGGCGTGAGGCAGGGCGCTTCCGCCGAAAGCGACGTACTGGGGGTGGGGAAATCACAAAGTCTGCGAAACGAGGGTAGCGCCGAAATCCATTCGGCTTGGGGAAACGTAGACGCGGCGTCCACGCCGCGCCAATATGGCAAAACCCGGGAAACGAGGGTAGCGCCGAAATCCGTTCGGCGTGGGAATGGCAAAACCCGGGAAACGAGGGGTACTTTGGAGTGCGGGAGCTTGCTCCCGCTTTTTACTCCTTCTCATGCGTATAGGTAAATGCGGG
>JAKQOG010000200.1 GCA_029565395.1 Candidatus Hydrogenedentota bacterium
TTTTTTATCGCCTTTTTGGCCGTCGTCATGCAGGTTGAAGGTAATGCGCGGTTCTTCCTTAACAATGCCCTGAACGCGATCGACGATCCGGTGCCGATCCTTGACTTTCACGGTGATTATCGCGGAGTCGCCCGGTTTCAAGTCTGCCGGCGTAATGGCGGCGCTCACGATTCGGGGCGCCCCGGAAAAGGTTTGGCATCCGGACAACAGCACGGCGGTTATCCCAAGCGCTAACACAAAGGTCGGCCATTTCATCGCAGTAGTCTCCATGATCTTTTATTCAAACGGCGCGTGACGCGCCGCCGATGACACTTAACGTTCCCTATCAGCCTAACGAACCCTCCCTGGATGTGTCAAACCCGCGGTGGGTTGAATTCAATAAAGGCTACACTGAGAAATTTCGCCTGTCTTATTGGCCCGGCGCCCAGAGGATGATTTGCGTTAATATACTCTTGTCACACGGGTATATGCGTTACCCGTTTTTGATGCGATCGCATCATTTCAAATCAAGCCGCTTGATGTGGACCAGCCGATGGCCGAACATGTCTACAGCCGCTTGTGATTGTTCAAGTACGATATAGCCAATAAGAGCTTCGTATTGACCGTTCTCCGGTTCCATCTCAATAAACAACACTTCAGTGATGATGGGGGGGAATCCCTCCAATTGAACGTGTACGGGGCCACATACCAACCCTTCCACGGTTTTCTGAGTGGCGGTTTCAAGTTGAACCGTGCGTAATTCCAAAAGATCCCCCAAGCGATCCCTCCAGGCGGTGGGCAATGTCAAGTGAGATGCGCCGGTGTTCACCAATGCATCACACCGGATGGTCTTTTCCGGCGTGTTAAGGTTGGCGATAGTTATTGGCGCTGCAATTCTACCCATGCGAAATTATTTCCTCTGTTATTGTCTTGATGAGAATAGTATACCGCAGTTTCATAGTTTGGATGAAATCTTTTTAACAGTGGTTCTTTAAAAATAGATATGGTCTTTGATTCGTTCCGGATATGGGGGGCGTTGTATAGTTATTGGAAATCGTAGCGAGTGTACCCAACTATGACCGGTGAAATATATACCTTGGATGATACGGTGGACCGGATGCCGGGGATCGGCCCGAAGCGCGCGGAGTTGTTGGCGAATCTGGGGATTGCCACGGTGCGGGATCTGGTGTTTCATTTGCCGCGCGGGTATCAGGACCGGCGCCGGATCACGCCGATGGCGGAAGCTGGCGAGGGGCAGTCGATTACGGTGGAAGGGGAGGTGATGTCGGCGCGGAATGTAAAATTGCGGGGGCGCATGTCGATTGCAGTGGTGAAATTGCGGGATGACACGGGCACGATCACCGCAACGTTTTTCGGGCGGGGGTTCATGGCGAATACGGCGTTCCGCCCGGGAGCGCGGGGCCTTTTCACGGGCGTTGTGGGAAATTACAAGGGGCCTGCGCTGAAGAATCCGGAATATGAAATGCTCAGCGGGGATGAGGAGGATCGGCTGAACACGGGGTGCGTGGTGCCGGTGTACCGATTGACCGAAGGCGTGACCCAGCGGATGCTGCGCCGCTGGATTCATGCGGCACTGCACCTGATCCCGGACACGCTGGAGGAAACGTTGCCGCGTGCGCTGCTGGAGACGTTTCAATTCCCGCCGGTGCGGGAAGCGATCCGGCAGGTGCATTTCCCGGCGGAGATTCCGGAAGGGGATGCCGCGCGGGAACGGTTCGCGTATGAGGAGTTGCTCAGCATACAACTGGCGATTCTAGGGGAGCGCGCCGCGCGTTTGCAGGAGGAAACGGGCTACCGGCATGTGATCAACGGGCCGTGTCTGAAAGCCTTGGGAAAGGCTTTGCCCTATACCCTCACGGCAGGGCAGGAGCGCGCGGTGTCGGATATTTTGAAGGACATGGCGTCGCCGAGGCCGATGCTGCGGTTGTTGCAGGGAGACGTGGGCTGTGGCAAGACCGCAGTGGCGCTTCATGCGATTGCGGCTGCGGTGGACGGCGGATATCAGATCGCGCTGATGGCCCCCACGGAGATTCTTGCGGAACAGCATGGTTTGCAGTTGCGGGCGCTGCTGGAGCCGCTGGGCGTGCCGGTCGAAGTGCTGACAGGTTCGCTACGCGGAGCGCGGGAGACGCGCGAACGCATCGCGGCGGGTGAAACCAGCGTGGTGACGGGCACGCACACGCTGATCCAGGAGGCGACGGTGTTTCACCGCCTGGGGCTCGTCATTGTGGATGAACAACACCGTTTTGGGGTGATGCAGCGCGCGCGGCTGGTGGAAAAGGGCATGAAGCCGGATGTGCTGCACATGACCGCGACGCCGATTCCACGCACGCTCGCGATCACGGTGTACGGCGGGATGGATATTACGGTGATTGATGAACTGCCACCGGGCCGGCTGCCGGTAAAAACCCGTCGGATTACGGACGGCAAGGTTCCGGAGTTGTACGAGTACGTCCGCAAGCAGGCCGCGGCGGGATTTCAAACGTATATTGTGTGTCCGCTGATTGAGGAATCGGAGAAGCGCGAGGACCTCACGCCGGTGTTGCGGCATTTCGAGGATATGGCGGCGGGGCCCCTGGCCGGGTTGCGGATGGAATTGCTGCATGGGCGGCTCGATGCCTCGGAGAAGGACACGATCATGCGGGCGTTCAAAGCGGGGCAACTTGATGTGCTGTTCAGCACTACCGTGATCGAAGTGGGCATTGACGTGCCTACGGCCACCACCATGATCATCGAAAATGCGGGGCAATTCGGCCTCACCCAACTGCATCAACTGAGGGGGCGGGTAGGAAGGGGTGCGGAACAGTCCTTTTGTTTCCTGGTGGGGGCTCCGAGAACGCACGAGGGGAAACAGCGTATGGACATCCTCTGCGAACATTCCAGCGGCTTTGATATCGCGGAACAGGACTTGCAGATGCGGGGGCCGGGGGAATTTTATGGGGTGCGCCAGGCCGGGCTCAGCGACTTGCGCGTCGCCGACCTCATCCGTGACGTCCGCTTGCTCGACCGCGCCCGCCGCGACGCCCAGGATATCTTGGAGCGGGATCCCGGGCTGGAATTGCCGGAGCATCGGGGACTGGCGAAAGCAGCAGCACGGTTTGCCGCGTTGAAGGCGTGAGGAAGAAGTAATCAGCTTTCAGCTTTCAGCAATCAGCGGTCAGCCGCTTGATGCAACGCAGGAGGAGATGTCCCCAGTGGCTTGCCCATCTCTGGGCAAGGATAGAGCCGGGAACCCTTAGGCAAGGGATAGATCCGGGAACCCTTGGGCAAGGATGCCCAAGCCACCCGCAAGGAATATGGGAAACGAAAGGGCAGGAAACGCGAAACGGCAAATGCGAAATGGCAAACGCGTCTCCGGTTTTGCCGGGGGATATTTACACACGGATTGCATGAATTGGCATGGATTTTGGAATATCTAATGCAACGGCGCGAAGCCGCAAAGGGGGGTGTTATCTGGAACTCATGAAATCGGGAAGTGTGTCTTTGGCCAGGTGTTTGTTGGCAGGCATAGATGACAAAAGGAGGGTATAGATTATCTGGACAAGGGGTTGCCACCCCTTGTCTGGAAGGAGAGGCGCGGAGTTGTGTCTGAAACTATGTTATGAGCATAGGGAATGAGAAGGCAGGTGGCATTTTTCTGTTTTCGACAGGATGGAAATACCCAGAAAGAAAAAAGTTTCTGGAATCGAGTAAAGTCCACTTGCATAACAGGTGCATAACTGCTAGGGTTTAAATGGTGTTGAGAATTGTGTTGTGTATGGAAGGGAGTCGGGAAGGACAGAACGTTGAGTAGGTATTTAAATAGTCAATGGCAAATGGACAATGAAATCTTTTTATAACATTATTGAAAACCCGCTTCTGCGTGCGACGCATGCGCGCCGTCGCGCTATCCTGTTGACTTGTTTTCCTGATCTTTCAAACTGTAATGGCGATCATTTCCTTTCTCTTTGGAAGTACATCAACCATGTCCCTGAGCGTTTCTATTCAACAACTGTGTATGAAATTTTTTCTTCATGGCTCCGCGAGAAAGACAAAACGAATAAAACAGCATTGCGGCAATACTTCTTGGACCACGATGCAGAAATGAACAGGGCTTTCCTTCACCTTCAAGAGATTAACACTCTTGATTGGCACGATAGCTTTGAGAAACTAGATGATTACGAAATAATCCGTTTCATTGAACGGGAAATCCATCCGACATATCTCAGGCTCGCTGAAGGTGTCCTTATGCCACTCTTATTGGTTGTTGCAATATTTTCGCGTGTTGAGCAAGGCAAAGGTACAAATGGGCTTGACTTGTGGAACGTGATTCAGGAAATATTGAATACAACATTAAGTGAAGCTGTTGCATCTTATAGGCATATCGTTCGCAACGGAATTGCACACGGCGGGATTAACTATCTCCAAAAGGAAGTCAAGTATCGGGACAAGAAAGGGAATGAAGAAAAATATGCAGATGGAGCCATTGTAAAACTCTGCGATGATCTTCTAGACTCATGCAATGGCTTGGCCTTGGCTATATCTCTTTTCCTTCTTACCCACCAGACGGAAGACTATCGTTTACCAAGAGAACTTCTGTTAGAAGAACTCAAAGCGGAAACACGAACACCATGGTGGGAAATCACAGGATGCACACCCTGCGAATTTACTAATCAAAAACAGCTTATCATATATGCTCGGCCGCGAACGTCGGACTATAGAAAGGTACAAATCTCCACCTTTCAATCTGGTCTTCTTGCGGAACGATTCGCACCAGGTTTTGATCGATACTTCTTCTCTCTAAAATCCACCACCTCCTGGCCGGGTTGGGCGGCTTTCAACGGTACAAGACTCAACGAGCTCCGCATGAAAGAAAACCTGTGTCTGGAAGATTATCGGGGAGTGATCGAAAATGATTTGGTTTTCTATGTCCCTCGCTTTAAGTTGCCCAAAGTAGTTTCGTGGTTTCAGAACATAACCATCAGCGCTGCTCTTCAATGGCCTCTCACAATTTCGGACATTCGGAGAAATTTAGGCTGGCCCGAAATTCGAGTTCGTAATGCTATAATTCATCGAAATTCTTGGGGTTGTGTCCTAAATGGTGCAGTTGTCGTCAACATAGCAGATGTTGATCACGTCCAAGATCTAATTAGAAAATCACGCCACAAAATTATTAAGACGTTACTTAGCAAGGCACGACGCAACACATCAGTATTATCCATTGCAAGGTACCTTCCGTTGGGTTTCGCCCATGTGGCGGTTTTCAGTAAGGACTATCGCTGTCGTCGTTTGGCCAGCTTCGGTCTTGGAAAAGAACTAATCTGTACAATTCAATTTCAGCGAATTCAAAGGATAAAACGTGTGGATATCTTGCACTCGACCGTGGAACAAATTGGTTTGTATCGAATTGCCTGGAATAAGGCCTGGCTTGATTGGGATAAGTCAGGTCAACAAATCCTTCGAAGCGACAGTTGTTAGAGTGTCCAGATACCAGTGTTAGGCAACAATGCTGAAAGGGTAAAGAGTAATGGTAACCAGGAAGGATTCAGTATCATCCTTTTGCTGGTGGGTGAGATATTACCTAGGTCCGGGAATCTATAGTATAGATGCGATGAGAAGGAGGCGATTGAATGGCTGAGTGGGAAGAGGAAGAGAAATGGCGGCGGGCGGATGAGGAGGTTCGGAGGAATTTGCCGAAGGGCGTAAAGTTGGTACGCACGTTGCGGGGACATACGGACTGGATTGGGCGGATTGCATGGTCGCCGGATGGACGGATGTTGGCGTCGCCGTCGGCGGACAAAACTATCCGGGTGTGGGATGTGGAGACGGGCGAGTGTTTGCACACGATCAAGGGGCACAATCGGGATGTCAAGAGTGTTTCCTTTGATCCGTCGGGGCTTACTTTGGCCAGTGGAAGTGATGATCACACGGTCAAGTTGTGGGATCTTTCATCTCCAAACGAGTCAAGTGGGGATAGCGGGCGGTTACTGTGCACTTTGGAAGGGCACATGAGTTTTGTTTATATTGTAGCCTTTGATCCAACAGGTCGCATGCTTGCCAGCGGGAGTGCTGACAACACGGTTAAGTTATGGGACCTTTTAACTCCGTTCGAAGTAGGAGCGGATAGTGAGCGGTTGCTGTGCACCCTGGAAGGGCACAAAGACAGTGTCAATAGCGTTACCTTTGATCCGGCGGGCCATATGCTTGCCAGTGGGAGTGATGACAGAACGGTAAGACTATGGGATGTTTCGGCTCCGTTCGAAGCAGGAGCGGATAGCTGGCGGTTGTTACGGACCCTGGAAGGACACAAGAATTGGGTCAATTGTGTTTCTTTTGATCCGGCGGGCCATATGCTTGCCAGTGGGAGTGATGACAAAACTGTCAAGTTGTGGGAAGCGGCTAGCGGGCGGTTGCTACGAACCCTAGAAGGGCATACTGGAAATATAAAATATCTTGCGTTTCTATTTGATGGACGGCTTGTGGCTTCCAAGGGGAGTGATGATACGGTCCGGCTTTGGAGCCGTGATACCGGAGCGTGCCTTTGTATGCTCCCCGAACTGGCATCTGGGAAGTGGCCGCCGAGTCTTGCCTTTCATCCACGGCTGCCGCTGTTGGCCACGGTTGGTTCGGACCCCGGTACACCTAAAGAAGAGCGTAGTGCTCAAAAGACATTATGTGACCGAGTCATTCACATTTATGAGTTGGACCTGGATGTTTTGTTAGGTCAAGCTGTTGTGCCGACGGTGACGTATACGAGCGCCAAGGTGGTGTTGGTGGGGGAGAGCAATGTGGGCAAGAGTTATCTGGCGCACCGGATTGCCATGGGGGAACCACCGGAAGAGGGCACAATCAAGAGTACACACGGGATGAAGTTCTGGCCGATGGAACCGGAGAATCTTAGTCCCCTTGCGAAAGCGCCGGAAGGTCAGCGCCGGGATGTGGTGTTTTGGGACATGGGGGGGCAGGAGGAATACCGTCTCATTCATCAGCTTTTCCTGCATGATACCACTGTCGCCCTAGTATTGCTGGATCCCACGCGTGGGGCCACTGCGTTCAAAGAGGCGGAGACCTGGAACAAGTATCTTGAGAAGCAACTCCATGGCCGCGCCGTTGTGAAGCTACTAGTGGGCGCCAAACTGGATCAACCTTGTGACACGATTGATCATGCGAGCTTGGAATGTCTAGTCAAGGATTGCGGTTTTGCTGGCTATTTCGAAAGCAGTGCGTTAACAGGCCGGGGTCTTGCGGACCTGTGTCAAGCAGTGGCAAAGGCAATTGACTGGGATGGACTCGGTCTAACCAGCCGTCCGAAACTTTTTCAACAGATTCGTGATGAGATTGAAAACCGCCGTATGAGAGGTGAAGTGGTATTGCACTTCGCGGACCTAATAGTCAGTGCTGTAAGCGCCACAAATTGGTCAGATGAAGAGGATAAAGATGTTGACGCTGTAACTAAACAACTTGCCGCGCAAGGTATGATTGCCCGTTCTCAGGTATCCACCGGAGAAGTGGTGTTAGTGCTGCAAGTACAGGAGATCGAACGATATGCCGGATCGCTCATCGTTGCGGCGCGGAACAATCCTCGCGGCGTTCCGGCGTTGGAATTGCAGTCTATCGGACAGGCTGACTTTGTCTTTCCTGGCATCGCAGAGGAGGAGCGTTTACAGCGTGGCCAGGAAAAGCCGGTGTTGGAATGCACGGTGCAACTGATGCTGGAGCATGGTATCTGTTTTCAACATGAGGGATTGTTAATCTTCCCTTCGCTCTTTGCTTCTGCGCCCACGGCTACGGCAGAAACACTGCCGCATGCGGTGTCGCTTTACTATGATTTCGCCGGGGCCATTGACAATATCTACGCTTCGTTGGTTTCTTGGCTGGTATTGGCGCGGGACTTTGGCCGTTTGCGCCTGTGGGCGGATCGCGCGGAATTCGAGGTGAAGGATGGCGGCTTGTGCGGTTTGCGCAAGGTGGCGCGGCCCGGCGGTTTTGCCCATGTGGATGTTTATTTTGAGGCCGATACGCCTGATCAGCGCCGCAAGGAATTCATCAGTTTTGTTGAGGATCATTTGTCGAGGAATGGTGTGGAGATACACGAGCACGTAGCCATCACGTGTGAATGTGGCAATCTTCTTGCAGAGGAAACCTTACGGCAGCGCATTGCACGCGGGGACAAAGATGTGGTCTGCCCGGTCTGCGAAACGCGGCATGGCCTGACTGAAGGGGCTAAGGAAGCCCGTGAACGTGATTTCAAGATCGAGCAACACACATGGGCGCTCCGGACCCAAATCGAGAAACTTCGTGAGAAAGTCACAAAACACGCGATACAGATGATGGAAAAGGCGGAAACGAAAGCAGCCACAGGGCCGATCCGTTTATTGCACCTGAGCGATCTGCATTTTACAGTGGATACGCCCATACAGGCCCGGTTGCAATGGTTGCTGGACGATCTTAAGCTAGATGGCGGCTTGGGGTTTAAGACTCTTGATTATTTGGTGGTCTCTGGCGATTTCACGAACAAGGGCTGTACGGAAGGGTTTGAAAAGGCCTATGAGTTTGTATCCGGACTGACACAGGAGTTTGGTTTGTCGGCGGAGCGGTGTATTTTTGTGCCGGGAAATCACGACACGGTAGACCTGCAAGAGGCCTATGATTGGCGTGATACTAAGGATGGGCTAAAGGAAGGGGAATGGGTTGCGCAAGGGGATATTGTACTGGTGCGCAATGCAAGCAAATATCCGCTGCGATTCAAGCCGTTTTCGGATCATTTTTATCACAAGTTTCTGCAACGGCCGTATCCAACGGACTATGCCGAACAGGGCATGGTGGTTCCGTTTTGGGAGACGGGGATTCAGTTTTTGACTCTGAATTCCTGTTGGCAGATTGATCGATTTAATCGAAAACGGTCGGGTGTGCTGCCTGAAGCCGTGGCCAATGCGCTCAAGCAAGCGCAGAAGCAGGAAGAGGACGCGCGGAAGAGCGGGCAACTGGCAAAGGAGAAACCACTGTTGCGGATCGCGGTGTGGCATCATGCCGTTTCGGGCAAGGAGTCCATGGCGGATGTGGATTTTCTGGGCAATTTGCAGAAGAACCATGTGAAGCTTGTCCTGCATGGGGATGTGCATGAGATGCGGAGTGACCTTATTGGCTATAGGCATGAGAAGAAGATTCACGTTGTGGGGTCCGGCAGCTTTGGGGCGCGCGCGGAGGATCGTCCGGAAGCCACGGCCCGGCTCTACAATGTGCTGGAGATAGCACGTGATTTAAAGTCTGTGCGTGTGCATACGCGCGAACAACGCCAACCGGATGGAGCATGGGATGGGTGGCACGAGTGGCCCGATCCCGAGGGGGGTAAGGGGCGTGTGGCGTATTATGATATTGGGTGGTGAAGGAATGAAGAAGAGACCGAGAGAGGGGAGGGGTGAAATATGCGGTGTGGTGGGATGATGGGCATGGGCGCGCAGATTGTCCATCTCACAGCAGTTTTTTTCGGCTTTAGTAGGGGTCTATACATTGTGGGGGAAAGAAGGTAGAATGGTGATTAGGGAGTTGAACTGTACCGCGGATGCCTTTGGGGCATAACCGGGGAGGACCCGTTATGGACAGTGCAGAGCAAGTACGTCAAATCATGGCATTACCGTTGTTTCAGTCGATACCGGCGGCGACGCAGCAGCAGTATGGGGAGTTGTTTCTGGCGGTGGGGGAGTGGACGGATCTGATGGATGGGGAGGTGTTGCTGCATCAGGGGGGCCTGGGCGGGGACACGGGGTATGTGTTGTTGAAGGGGAATGTGGTGGTGGAGCGGGAGAACATGGATCCGCTGGTGGTTCCCGCGCCCACGTTGCTGGGGGAAATGTCTCAGATTAATCCGCATGCGCAGCGTATGGCGACGGTGAGCAGCAAGGGCCGCGCGGAGGTGTTGACGTTTTCGTGGCGTGAATTTTATGCAAAGGCGAAGGCCATGCTCACGCAGAGCGATCTGTTCTTATTGATGGAGTGCATCGAGCGGTCGGTGTTGAAGCGGTTTCAGCGGGAGGCGTTGATGGATCTTCCGCAGTTCCGGCGACTGCCGGATGAGTTGCGGATGCGTATCTGCCTGTATCTACAGTGGGAGATTCATCCGGTGCCGATTGCGGCGGGCGCGAAATTGTTCGAAGCGAAAGGGATGTGCGGGGACACGGGGTATTTGCTGACGCAGGGGGAGGTGGATATTGTTCCGGCGGTGGGGAGGCCGCTGGCGATTCACGCGCCGGATATCGTGGGGGTGTTGCCCAAGTTTGAGCCGGAGTTGCGGTGGACGTGTACGGCGGTGGTGAAGGGCAATGTGGAGATCCATCGTTTTTCCTGGCTGGTGTTCATGAATTTGCTGGAGAAACGGTTGCAGCCTGCGGAGTTTCATGCGGTTCGGGATGCGCTTGCCCTATATGCCAAGGATCATTTCACCCATTAATATGCGGAGTTGTTTAACGCACCGTGTGCCCGTCACGCGGGTGCTTTCGATGGTTTTTCTTGGGATGATGGCGGTGGTGGTTTCCGGGTGCAGGCATGGCGGCCCTCAACCGGAGGTGCGGTTTCCTGAGCGTTCCGTGCCGCAGGGATGGCCGGTGTCTTCGCCCAACGCGCGGGTATCGTCGGAGTTTGGGGATTCCCGGGCGCATGGCACGCGCAAGCACAAGGGTATTGATATTTCCGTGCCGGAGGGTACGCCGGTGCATGCCACGGCGGCGGGCCGGGTTCGTTTTTCGGGCGCCCAAAGCAACTATGGGGAACTGATTATGCTGGATCACGGCGGAGGTCTGGAGACGGTGTATGCGCATTTGCGGAAACGGCTGGTGAGTGGGAATGCATGGGTGAAGCGCGGTCAGGAGATTGGCAAAGCCGGTAAATCGGGCAATGCGACGGGTTCGCATGTGCATTATGAGGTGCGGCGGAATGGCGTGGCGGTTAATCCCCGGGCCTATATTTCCGGAAGTTTAAAGTAATGCGAGGGATCATTAACGATAATTTGAATTCATAAACAGATGAATTGGATTATTTTGTTATGGTTATTTTTTGTTATAGAATACACTATGAAACCTGATTTTTCATTTGGTGGTCATAATAGCCGTTTGAATTACAATAAAAAAGGGAGTGGTTATGCGGTTAAGATGTATTTGTGTTTTGGTTATTTCTATTTTTGTCGTTTTTGGAAGTCTTGGCTACGGAGCGGAGGCGAAGTCTGGGAGCAATTCGCAGGCGCCTTGTTCATCGGCGGGTTCGTGGAATGTGATGGATTTTGGGGCGGTGGCGGATGGCACGACGGACAATACGGAAGCATTTATGAAAGCGTTGAAGGCGGCGGAGCAGGGTCGTGGCGGTGTGGTGCATGTACCGACAGGCCGGTATAGTTTTTCGGGGTCGTTGGCGATACCGAAAGATGTGACGCTGAAGGGGGTGTTTGAGTGGGCGCCGTCGCATACGGGGGTGCGGGATAAAGGCGCGCCGTTGCCGGAGTATGGGACGGTGTTGATGCCGCATGGAGGCGCGGGTTCGGAGGAAGGCCCGGCATTTATTACGTTGGTGACGAATTCGGTGCTTCAGGGGGTGTGTGTGTATTATCCGGATCAGGGGTTGGAGCCGCCGCCGACGCCGTATCCGTATGCGATTTCGATGGGAGGGGACAATCCGGCGGTGCTGGATGTGGAATTGTTGAATCCGTACAACGGCATACAAATAACACGAGGCGGCCGGGAACTGGTTCGGAATGTATACGGACAGCCGTTGCACATCGGGTTGTTTTTGGATGAGGCGTATGATTGCTGCCGGTTGGAGAATGTGCATTGGAATCCGTGGTGGACATTTGATTCGCCGATGTCGCGGTGGCAGTTGGACAATGGGGTGGGGTTTATTTTCGGGCGGAGCGACGGGCAGTATGCGCTGAATACGTTCTGTTTCAATTACAATATTGGGTATCATTTTATTCGGACGAAGGCGGGGGTAACCTATGGGAATTTCAGCGGGGCAAATGCGGAGATGTGTCACGCGTGCATCCGCGTGGAGGATTGCTGCACCTGGGGGATTTTATTCAGCAACGGCGGGTATGCACTGCTGGATCCACCGGTTTCGATGATGGTTCGGGTGGAGGAAAGTAATCACGGCACAGTACGGTTCAGCAATTGCGCGTTTTGGGGTCCGACGGATCGCTGCGCATTGATTGAGGGGCAGGAGGGAGGCATGGTGAGTTTTGCGAATTGCACGTTCGCGGAGTGGGCGGAGAACCGGAAGATGCCGGTGAAGGAACGGAAGCGGCGGGATCCATGCATTGCGGCGTTGAGCGGGGCGTTGATGGTGCGTGGATGTGAGTTCCGGGATAACAAGCCGCAAATCTATTTGGGGCCGAAATTGCAGGGGGCGATTGTTACGGACAATATCACGCATTTCCCGTTGGATATCCGGTCGGAAATGAAGAAGAAACTCATTCTGGACAATAATTTGCCGCTTCGGGGGAAAGTGCCGCCGCCGAGAGGAGAGGAATAGGCTTGAGGCTTGAGACTTGAGGCTTGAGGCATGAGGCGTGAGGAGGTTTGCGGTTAGCCTTCAGCGGTCAGCTTTCAGCCGGAAACGTACTCGCGATATCGGGTTCGGGTTTGGGTTCAGGTTTGGGAAACAAGGGTAGCGCCGAAGTCCGTTCGGCGAAGGGGGGAATTTGGCGGGATCTGGGAAACGATGGTACCTCCGGACGCCCAATTGTAATTGAGCGCTACTATTGGGACCCCGGACTCTGGGAAACGAGGGGCCATTAGGCGTGCGGCTTGAGGAAGAAATACTTGTGCAAAAGCTATCGGGAAATTTTGGTGAATCGGGCGGTTTGTTCTTTGATGGCGCGCTCGGTGGGGAGCCGTTCCATGGAACTGGCGCCGTAGAATCCGTCGATACCCCTGCAATTTTTCAGGATGTAGTCCGCGTCGTCGGGTTCGGCAATGGGTCCGCCGTGGCACAGCATGATGATGTCGTTGTTGACGCTTTTTGCGGCGTCCACAATGGCATCGATCAGTGCAACGCATTCCTTGAGGGATTTTGCGGTTTGCGCGCCGATGGAACCGGAGGTGGTGAGGCCCATGTGCGCGACGAGGATATCGGCGCCGGCATTGGCCATGTCGGTGGCGTCTTTAGGATCAAAGACGTAGGGGGTGGTGAGGAGATCGAGATCATGCGCGAGGCGGATCATCTCGACTTCCTTGTAGTAGCCCATATTGGTTTCTTCGAGATTGGCGCGGAAGATGCCGTCGATGAGGCCGACCGTGGGGAAATTCTGGACGCCCGCGAATCCGGCGGCTTTCACCTGCGCGAGGAATTGGGGCATGAGGCGCATGGGGTCTGTGCCGCAGACGCCGGCGAGGACGGGAGTTTTGCGGACGACGGGGAGGACTTCGCTGGCCATTTCCATGACGATGGCGTTGGCATCGCCATAGGGCATGAGGCCCGCGAGGGAGCCGTGGCCCGCCATGCGGTATCGGCCGGAATTGTAGATGACAATCAAATCGATTCCGCCCGCTTCTTCGCATTTGGCGCTGATGCCGGTGCCTGCGCCGCCGCCGATGATGGGTTTTCCTTCAGCGATCTTAGCACGGAAGCGTTTTAAGATGTCGGTCCTGGATTCGGTCATTGGAGTCTCTCCTAGAGTCGGCCCATGTTTTTAAGCAAATGATGGGCGCAGGCTTCTGCAAACGAGGGGTCATTTACGTTGTTGTCCATTTCTATAACCTGGATATCCGGACGCAGGTGTTTCTTGAGAGTGGCGAAAAGCGCCTGATCCGCTTCTGGGTTCCAGAAAGGTCCGCAGGGAGCGTCGATCATGCTCAGTCCTTTGAGAGGCAACAGCACGGTGACGGGTGCGGTGCTCTGATTGATTTTTTCCGCGAGGAGTTCACCCAAGCGGGCATTTTCGTCCGTGGTAGTGCGCATCAGGGTCACATTTGGATTGTGCGGGTAGAAGACGCGGTTTTTGAACTTTTCGGGAATGGTTTCGGGCGCCCAGAAATTGACCATGTCGAGACAGGCCGGGGTGATAATGGCGGGGATGCCGTGTTTTGCGGCGGCTTCCAGGCGCGTGGGCCCTGCGGTGAGCGCACCGCCAACTAATTCATCGGCCCACTCCGTCGTGGTGATATCGAGCACGCCCGAGATGCGGCCGGATTCAATCAGGCTTTCCATGGTGCGGCCGCCTGTGCCTGTGCAATGAAAGACGAGGACTTCGTAGCCATGTTTTTCGAGAATGCCTTTTGCATGTTCAACGGCGGGAGTGGTGTTTCCGAACATGGAGGCTGCGATGAGCGGTTTGTCTTCGCCGGGGGCAATGTGGGTTTCGACCATGCCGCAGATGGCGCCCGCGGCGCGGGAGAAGACTTCCCGGCTGATGTTGTTGATGCCGGATACGTCGACAATGCTGGGGATCATGACGATGTCTTTAACGCCCACGTACCCGGAAACATCCGTACCTGCGGCGGTGGACACCATAACTTTGGGAACGCCGAGAGGGAGGGCGCGCATGGCGGCGCAGGCCATGGCGGTGCCGCCGCTTCCACCCAGGGCCATGACGCCGTCAAACCGGCCTTCCGCATAGAGTTTCGGGAGCAGCAGGGCGGCCCCGCGGGTCATGGCGGCCACGGCTTCGCCCCGGTCTTTTTTTGCCGTGAGGGAGGCAATGTCCGTGCCTGCGGCGCGTGCAATTTCATCGCGGGAGACGTCGGGCGGAATTCGGGGCGGATCGAGGGTGCCGGCATCGATGAGGAGTGTGGCGAGCCCCCGTTCTTCGATACATTGTTTGACGAAGCCGTATTCCATGCCCTTGGTATCCAAGGCCCCGATTAATGCAATCGTCTTTTGCATAGTCCGCCCTCGCATTGTCAGATGTTTTACCTGTAGTTATAAACCAATTTCCGCCGCCATTTCCAAAAGAATTGACGCGGGAGCGGGGAAAGGGTAGAGTAGTTGTGCCGTTGTTGGCAGAACTGGGCAGAAGTAAAACGGGTGAGGGGCCGGGTGCATGATGCTCCTCGCTGGGAGGCGCAGGTATGCGTTGTGCAAGCAGTATGCAGTGGATATTCTTTTGTTTTTTTGGGGTGTTTGGGGTTGGCTGGGCTACGGTGCAGGCGCAGGACATACAGCGGATTCCCACGCAGGTGCTTGGGGGGCAGGAGGTAGCGGATGTGGTGTTTTCTCCGGAGGGTACGGAGTTGGCAATAGCCTGTCAAGCGTCGCTGGTGCGGATAATCAAGAGCGATACCGGGGAGCCGGTGAAGGTATTTGCGGGGACGACGGGATCGATGACGTCGATTGTGTATGCGCCGGACGGCGCGCATGTGCTGACAGGGGGGCAAACCCTCCAAGCGGATGGCACGACGGTGGGCCAGGCAGTTCTTTGGGATACAGCGACGGGGGAGGTGGTACGGACGTTCACGGTGGGGGATCGGGTAAATGACGTGGCGTTCTTTCAAAATGGCGAGCGGATTCTTACCTGTAATCATCATAAGCAGACGGTCTATACGGATCCCGTGGGAACCATTTCGATATGGGATGCGGATTCGGGCGCATTGTTGAATACCCTGATGCACGAGGATAAAAAAGAAGTCAAGCAAGTATCGTTTAACGCGGATGGGTCCCGGTTTACTACGGTTTGCGACAGCGGGGTGCGGGTGTGGGATACGGCCTCGTTGACGCCGGAGGCACATTTTACGCCGCCGGATCGTCCTGATGAGTATGAGTCGTTTTTATATGTGATCAGCGCTTCGTTGACCCCGGACGGAACCCAGGCGTTCGTGAGTTCGAATTACCGGCATCAGGGGTGGAGCACGACGTGGGAGGTTCAGATTACGACGGTATGGGATGCGGCGTCCGGCGTGCAGTTGGAGAAGACATTTTATGGCGCGAACTCGATTCTCTTCACGCCGGATGGCGGCAAAGTAATCTTCGATGGGCATACCCTCGCAGATGTCCAGCGGCGGATTTACTATGGCACGCTACCCCTCTCGGATCGTTTGCTGAGCAGCAATGAAAGGACCGTGAGTGATAAGGTGAGCGCCATTTCACCGGACGGCCAGCGAGCGGTGACGGCCTTTAACCTTGTTGAAAGATCTTCGGGCTCTGGGACTCTGTTTGCGGATACCGGTATTGTGGACGTGTTCGATGTGGCTTCGTTTGGCCGGTATCCGGCCATACCGATTGCTCATGAGGGGGTTCACGCCGTATTTGCGCCCGATGGCGCCACGGTGGCGGTTGCGGTGTATAACGAAAGTGAAAAGCAAATGCAGGTATGTCAATACAACACCGTGATGGAAGCGCCAGGGGCGTCTTTTACCGTGGACCTTCCCAATATTTTTAACTCCGATACCGCATACATTACTTATTCTCCAGACGGCACAAAACTGTTTACCGTTTTTAACAAACAGGCGGATTTATGGGATGCGCAAACAGGCGGGCATATCCGCGCGTTTGAATCCGGCATAAGTGCGCAGACCGGCGTGTATTCGCCTGACGGGACGATGGTGGGGGCCGGGGGCTGGTCAAACACCGGCGTGTGCCAACTTTGGAATGCCATGACGGGAGAAGCGCTCCCGGCCCCTGATCAGACGGATTCCGTTCAATTGATGCATTTTTCCCAGGATAACCGGACGCTGGTGACGATGCACACGGAAGGAGGGTATGGCGGGATACTCTCCTGCACCCTTCGTTTCTTGAATGCACGGACCGGTGCATTGATCCGCACGCTGGAACTGCCAGGATGGGAGGTGATGGATTTTAGCGGTGATTTGTCACGGGCATTGTGCCTGCAGCAGCCGGATATGCAATATGCAGCCATTGTCAGCATGGTGACCGGAACAGAATTGCAGCGGTTTGACCCGCCGGGCGAGGTGGATTTCTACGGTTCGGAAGATATCATGTTATCCGGGGATTCGACCCGAGCGCTGATCGGCGGATATGACGATGTGTATATATGGGACGTGGCAACGGAGGCGTTGTTAAACCGGTTTGAGTATAAGAATCGGGTTGGCTGCTGGGGCTTTTCTCCGGATGGGGATCGGATAGTGTTAGCGTGCGGCACAGGGCAGGGGGATCCCTATGCGCTGGTGAGTTACGATGCGGCGCCGAATCCGCTTTTGATGCAGCACGAGCAAGCGGCGGAGACGGTGTCGCGGGGGGCCTTTTCTCCAGATGGAAGCCGGGTGATAGGCGGCAGTTCGATAACATCCTTTGAGTATAGCGCACGGTTGTGGGATGTGCGTGCCGGACGGGCAGTGCGGATTTTTACGGAACTGGATCAACGATGCACAACGGTGGCGTATTCGCGGGATGGCACAACGGCATTGACAGGACTAACCAATGGCAAAGTGCAGTTGTGGGATGTGGCCACGGGAACGGAGGCGCGCGTATTGGAAGGGCACAATGATACGATCCGCGGGGCCGTATTTTCGCCGGACGGCATTCATGTATTGACGGGGTCGTCTGACCGAACGGCGAAGTTGTGGAATATAGAAACGGGGGTGGTGCGCACGGATTGCACGGCAAACGAGGATGCGGTGATGTCGGTGGCGATTAGCCCGGATGGCTCCCAGATTGGCACGGCGGCCCTGAATAACACGGCGAAGATCTTCAATGCGCAGACGGGCGATGAAGTATATTCCTTTAATCCGGCGCATCCGTATGGGGAAGTGCTCAGTGTGGCATTCACGGCGGATGGCAAGCGTTTCCTTGCCGGATGCAGCACGGGGAATATTGTGATGTATGATGCGGCGACAGGTGGAGAATTGAGCACGCTGACTGGGGATTCGCCGGTGATGAGCCTTGCGGCGGCTCCGGATGGAGTTCATGCGTTTGCAGGATTGAAGAAGGGTCATGCGGTTTTGTGGGATCTGTTGGCCGGAGCGGCTGTTTCGTCGTTTGGTCCTGTTATGGGCGGTTCTGGGTGCGATGCTGTTTCGGTGTCGCGGGACGGGATACAGGTGTTACTTGCAGGGACCGATGACATGAAGGGTCTGGTATTCGATACGGGTTTCCCTCCGGCCAATCGCGAAGCGCGTGATATCACCCTTGGGGAGGTGGCGGAAAGCGATGTGTATTCGCTGGAATACAGCGATTTCCGGTTAAAGCTTCAGGCAGGGGCGGTATTGAATATAGTGGTGCGAATGACGCCCGAGGGATCTTCGGGAGATTGGACGCTGATAGGACGGCGGGGCGATTTTCCGACGTTGGTGGAATATGACTGGCGCGGGGCGCAGAAATCCGATGGCATGGTGGAGATGCTGATACCCGCGCCGGGTTCGGGGGATTTTTACTTGAGTGTGTTCTATTCCTATTGGGCGAAAGCGTATCAGGGAAAGTTCACCCTGGAATGTCTGAGCGTGGACCGGTATTTGGCGGATATCAGCCATCATGCAGGGGGCAATGCCGGGAGCACGACGGTGCGTATTTCCGGGCTTGGGTTTGAAGACGGGATGCGGATCGAATTGCGCAGCGGCACAGGGGCGGTGTTGCGGACGTTCACGCCGGCCTCTTTTGATTTGTCTTCGTTGACAGTGACGTTGGATCTGAACGGACTGGCTCCGCAGGCGGTAACCGTGGTGGTGGTATGGCCGGACAATGAAGAATTGGTGTTGCCGCAAACGCTGGAGATTGTGGCGGGCGCTCCGGCGCAATTGACGACGACGGTGGAGGCGCCTGCGTATGCGCGGGGATTGCGTCCGTTTTCGTTGTGGTTCGGATTTGAGAATATCGGCTTGGCGGATATGGCCGCGCCGATTTTTACCATTACTTCGAGAGACAATATGCCGATGCGCCTCTCACAAAATGCGCCGTGGTCCACACAGCCGATCCAGATCCTGGGATTGACTCCGGATGAGAATGGCGGTGGCGTTTCCACCTGCGAGCCTGGGGCAAGCCAGCGTATTCCAGTCCAGGTATTTGGGGATGGCCACGCGCATCAGCGGCTGGATTTCGATGTGAGCGTGCAGAGTGATCCGAGTGTTGTGATTGATTGGGATGCACAGGAGGCGAATATGCGCCCGGCGAATATCGAGGATGCGTTGTGGACGCGAATCTGGCCGTTGTTGCAGCAGAATTTGGGGACTACGTGGGGTGAGTATGCCGAACAACTGCGCAAGAATGCGGAGTACCTTAGTTCGCAGGGAGGGTTGTATTGGTCGGTATATGAATTGACGCTATATGAAATGCGCAAGATCATTGGGCTGCCGGTGCGGCCTTGTCTGGCACGTGCCTTGGATGCGTATTGTCCTGAGAAAGGCATGGGGTTGGCGTTTGCACGGGTGTACCGGGGCCAGATTGGAGATCGCCTGAAGCTGGGGCCTTTGGGCTATGGTTGGACGCATTCTCTAGACATGTATTTGGAGGTGGATGGGGATGGGGGGGGTGTCTTCCATGATGGAACAGGCGGCCAACGGTTCTTCCAAGAAAAAGAGGATGGTTCCTTTGTGGCATTGGGTTCAGGAGACCGGGGGCATCTTGTGAAGGAGGGCGGCCTATACCGGCTAACGGATATCAATGGGGTTGTGTATACATTTCGTGCGGACTTAAGACTGGATACCCTGAGTGATGTGCGCGGGAACAGTCTCACGGCACAGTATGATCAAGGGCGGCTGGTTGAGATGCGGCATTCCGGCGGCGATGCGTTCCAATTGGAATACAGTACATCGGGAAGGCTCACGCAGCTTACGGATCAGGCCGGACGTCATATAACGTTTGCGTATGATGCGTCGAATGAGCACCTTGTAAGTGTGACGGATGCGGCAGGGCGTGTGATTCAATACACGTATAACGGGGACACCGGAAGCCCTGCGGATCATGCATTGCGCAGCACGGTGCACCCGGATGGTTCGGTGTGCCATTTTGATTATGATGCCTATGGGCGGCTTGCGGCGGATTATAGTGATGGCAGTGCGGATCGCCGGACCTATGCGTATGATGACAATGGGCGGGTATCCATCATCTTTGGCGGTGAGTCCACACCTGTAGTCGTGCTGTCTCCGGATGCCACCAACCGCGTGGTGCGTGTCCAAAAATCCGATGGGTCTGTTGTTCTGCTGGAGTATGATTGGAACGATGGCCATCTGGCGCGGGTAACGGATGGTCTTGGGCACGTATCAGAGCATCAGCAGGATCTTTCGTCGAGTGTGATTCGCGATCCGTTAGGGAATGAGACAACGATACAGATGAATGCGGACACAGGGATGCCCAAGTCGGTCATAGATGCCAAGGGGAATGCGCTGCAATTTGAATACAACGGTCAGCGGCGTGTGCGGCGGGCCACGTTTGCGGACGGTACGTATGAGAGTTTTGATTATGACGAACAAGGCAATCTCACGCATTACACCAACCGCAAGGGCGAAGTCTTTGATTTTGAGTTCAATAATCATGGCCAGGTAACGCGCAAGGTGTATCCGGACGGAAGCGAAGTAACGTGTGCGTATAATGACGCACAACAGCTTGTGGCGGTTACTGACGCCACCGGCGCCATTTCGATCTCCTTCGATGATCGCGGTTTCCCGGATAGAATCGATTATCCGGATGGAATGTGGTTTGCCTATGAATACAACGATGCGGGCTTAAAGACACGGCGCTCCGGCAGTGACGGGGTGGTGTTGGAGTATCACTATGATGCGCAAGGCCGGCTGACGCACCTGTGGCAGGAAGGCGTGGGTGAGTTGGCGGGGTATGAATATGCTGCGGACGGGCGTTTGTCGCGTGAAACGAAAGGAAACGGGACCTACACCGATTATTCGTACGATGCCGCAGGCCATATCACAAGCATTGTAAACTACAATGAATCGGGCGGGGTTCAGTCGCGGTTTGAATATGAGTATGACGCTGCGGAGCGGGTCATTTCGATGTCTACCATTGATGGTGATTGGTTCTACGGATATGATGCCGCGGGGCGGCTCACGGAGGTGACGTATCCGGATGGCCATTCGCAAAGCTTTACCTATGATGCTGCTGGAAATCGCATGAACAGCACCGAGGGCGCCTCTTCACAGGATTACAGCACAGGCGCGCTGAATCAGTATTTGCAGGCGGGTGAAGCGGCGTTTACGTATGATGAAAATGGGAATCGCGCCTCGCGCACCGGCGGTTCCGGTACAACCACGTATCAGTACAATTATGACAACCGGCTGGTGCGGGTGGAGACCTCAGCGGGAGACGTTTGGGAATATACCTATAATGCACTGGGCCAGCGGACGTCTGTTACGCATAATGGCGAGACGAAGCGGTTTGCGCCGGGTCTGGAAGGTTGGGGCGGGGCCATCGCGGAATTTGATGGGACCGGGAATCTTATCGCGTCAAACGTGATTGGATATGGCCTTGTGGCGCGTATCAATGGCAGCGGCGCCGCCGATTATTATGCCTTTGATGCGGACGGGAACACGGCGCAGCTTACGGATTCGGCAGGGGCGGTGATAGCGGAATATCAGTACGATCCGTTTGGGCGGGTGTTGTCCGGAGCCAAACAGGGATCGGGAACCACGTATCAAACCGGAGGACAAAACGGTTCCAATACGGATGGCACGGGTCTCGTGTATGGCGGAGGCGCGAACACGGATACCGAGACCAACCAAACCCTGACGCCAACGCCGGGACAAGGCGCCAACGGGGATTATCATCCGCCCAAGAGTCTGTCCAAGTTTAAGGCAGCGGATGTTCAGGCGCTTGGCGAGTATATCATTGGGTACTTGGGCAATTTTGCGCCGGACGGCAGTGTGGCGAACAATGTGGCGGGTTATTTCACCTCGGTTACGGGGGGGATTGCCGCCGCGTTCGCCGAGGATGATGCGCGCAAGACGCCGGATCCGTATGATGATTGGCGGGCCGATGTAAATTGGGGGTTGTGGGGCGGCGGACTGATTGCGTTCACGATTGGAGCACCCACGCCGGTTGGAGCTACCTTGTTTGTGCTGGGTACGACAAAAGTTATTGCGGATAAACTCACCGATGATTATGTGGCCTCCCTGCGGGATGACGATTGGTATACGCCGGCGCCGCGCAATCCGTGGGCGACAGATCCGCTGCTGAAAGCGGGCAAGGAAATGTTGATTCCGCATGATGATCCCATTTGGGAGTATCTTGGAGATCCGGAGTTGCTCTTCCCGGATGATCCGAATGAAAAGACGGGTGTGCCGGGCACGGGAGAAGGCCATTGGGTGCCGAGGGGTGAACTGCTGACCTATAGTATTTTCTTTGAGAACAAGCCGACAGCCTCCGCGCCCGCGCAAGAGGTCATTGTGACGGACTATTTGAGTGAGTATCTTGATTGGTCAACCTTCCGGTTAACAGACATTCAGTGGGGGAGTTATTTGGTGGATGTTCCGCCGGATGCAGGGGTATTGAGCGCGCGGGAGACGATTGCGGATTACCGCCCGGAGGTGAGCAAGGCGTGGTGGGTGGATATTGCCGCGACTATGAATTCGGTGAATGGGAAAGTGGAGTGGAAATTCCGCACACTGGACCCGGATACCGGCGAATTGCCGGAAGATGCGCTGGCGGGGCTGCTGCCGCCGAATGATGATACCCATCGCGGGGAGGGACACGTCTCGTTCTCGATTCTGCCCCGGGCGGATGCGCCGGAGGCTGCCCGGATTGTGAATAGTGCGTCGATTGTTTTTGATCAAAATGCGGCGATTGAGACGAATGAAGTGTTCAATACCCTGGGCGTGCCGCCGGAAGGGGAAGAGGAAGGACAGATTGAAGGACAAATCGAGGGTGAGGTTGAAGGCGAGGGGCAAGTGGAAAGTGAAGGTTCACTCGAGGGCGAAGGCGCCATCGAAGAAGGAGAAGCCGAAGGGCAAGCCGAAGGTGCGCCGGAGGGTGAAGGCGAAGGCGAAGGCGAACCGGGCAAGGACTGTGGATGCGCTGGGAATAAAGCTGCCCCGGGATCCATGGCCGGAATCTCACCGGGCGATTTACTGCTCACACTGTCCGGGGCATTGGCGTTGATGATGACATCGGGAAGAAAGAGAAAAGAGTAGACAAGATTTTTGACGATTTTATATGAATTGATTATTGATAACACGTGACCAACGTTGGCGGCGATTCGCAAAAGAAAGTTAAATGCGAGGCCGGGAGGGCGAGGCTCCCGATACTGATTGATTTTGCTGATTGATTAAGACATGATGGCCACCCTGGGTCCACGATGCCCTCTGCATTCTTCCCCGCAGGGGATGGACAACACAGCCCAGCGGTTGCGCTTCGCTACCCTGGGTCGCATGTATCCCCCGATGAACGATACTCTGAAAGAGTTGTACAAAATATTTTATGGAACTCTTACAGAGTAACGTCAATTGGGGTGTTCTTGCCTGCCTTAACCTCCTGTGCAATAACGCTATTTTCCCTCGAATCGCCCCTGCGAGGAAGACGTACTTCACCGGACGTTTATGATAAATCCTCCACAAGTGGACGAGCCTCGCCCTCCCGATCATGGCCACTTTCTTGGCATAACACCGGAGTATCTTCATTGACGATTCAGGGAAGAAAGTTTGGCACATTTCAAAGCACAGCTTTGGGGGTATGCTTGTTCAAACGTTGGAGCGAGGGGAATTTTATAAAATTTCCCCGCGCTTCGCGCGGGAAAAGGGTAAAGAGGCACAGGGCACAGGGATAAAGGGATACAGAAAAAAGCGTTACGGAATCCGCACAACACGAAACCCCATGCTGTAGCTCCGGGTGCCCGGAGTGATGCTGTAGCGAGAGGCAGAACGGCAGCGTCCACTGTAATCGCTCCACGAACCGCCGCGCAACACCCGGCCCGGACCCGACGCAGGCCCTTCCGGGTCAGTTTGTGGACCTGCAGAATACTCGCCATACCAATCATTGCACCATTCCCAGACATTCCCGTGCATATCATAGAGGCCCCATGCATTGGGCTTCATTCTTCCCGCGGCATGTGGACGGCCTTCCGAGTTCTTATTATACCACGCATATTCTTCCAGTTTATCCTCTTCATTTACAAAACAGAACCGCGTATCGCTTCCAGCCCGGCACGCATACTCCCATTGTGCCTCCGTCGGTAAAACAAACTTCTTCCTGGTCAATTTGCTCAATTCTTCACAGAAGGCCTTGGCCTCTTCCCAACTAACCGTCTCCACTGGATTGTCAGGATGCTTAAAATAGGAAGGATTGATTCCTTTTCCCATAACTGCCTCATACTGCGCCTGTGTCACCTGTGTTGCCCCGATTTCAAAGGCGCTTAAGGTTACTTCATGCACCGGTTTTTCCCGATCATACTCTTCACTTCCCATATTGAATGTCCCGCCAGAAATGGGAACCATATTCTTCAGCAGGGTTTGAATGGGATCGCTGAGTTCGGCCTTTGCTGCCTGTGGGGATTCTTCCTCCCCGCGTTTCTCCGCGCGGGTACGTTCCGCGGCTTTTCGCAACGTGTTGCGGAGGGTACTGTTGGAAAGCCACTCCCTCCCGACAGTTGATTTCAGCAGTTGGAATAAATGTTCATTTTCTTTGATAACGTCTATGGCCCGGTTAAATATCTCCTGCATGCTAAGTAGGGATACCGCACGCATATCATTATTCCATTCATGGCGATTTTTCTGAGATCCTTCGAGTGTCTTCGCCAGGAATTGGCCAATGGTTTGCGCCTCGGATGTATCTTTAAAAATCACTGTCACATCCAGAGCCTCTCTAAAATCGCGATAGCGGGGTTCATCCGTGGCAATATCCAGCAAAAGCCCCTCCGGATCATACGGTTTCTTTTCAATCGCGCCGATCCTGGACGTCACCATAATGCGATTTAAAAGCCGAACCACTTTCCGAGGGTTGTGGTTGCAGGCGTCTGCAATCAATGGGATAAAGGCCGCCTTATCTTTCCCATCGAATATCTTGCCTTCGTTTAACAAACGCTCAATATATTCTTCCATCTCTTTGGTGTCGCGCGCGGGCACGGGGATTTTTACCTGCACCATCTTATCGAGATAGTCGTCGTAATGGGTTCCCTCAATCTTCAATTCTTTTTCATACTTGGTTTTGATATAGGCGTCGATTATGACTTCGTTCAGCCCCAACACAAACGAGAACCCTGGCTGATGCAGAATCAGCTTGATTCCTTCCAGCAACTGAACCGCCTTGTCCGGCATGCAGCGATCCAGATCGTCCACAAAAATAACGATGCGCGGGGCGCCGCTTTGTTTTACGCATTCTTTGAGCTTCTCAAATGCATCGAAGTACAGACTCCGATCCAATACGCTGTCTTTGGTTAATTCCTGATACCGGGCAATCATGTCCTTGCCCGATAAATTGACTTCCGCTTCGGATATCAGGGGAATGCCCACCTTCCCTTTCACGGAAAACCCATAGGCGATGGCCCGCAGGGCGTCTCTTAGTTTTTTGGCTCCCTCTTTAATCTCTGCTTTCCAGTCTTTATCCAATTCCTTGTTGATGGTGGCCACCAGTGGAACAATTAGATGTTCCTCTTTCTCATATTGCCAGGCGTTGAACCACACGGCCGCCGTATTCTCGTCTTTATCTACTTCCCGTTGAATCAGCCGCATCAGGCTTGTTTTGCCCGTGCCCCATTCGCCGAATACGCCAATCGTGAGGGGATTGCTTGTCTCAATGGCCGCACGGGCCAACACTATTGCCGTGGCCCCATAGCCCAGCCAGTCTTCCCGGCCTGCTTCCAACACAGGCGAATCCCCTAGTAGCGCGAAATTTTCTATCGTTCCCATCGTTCCCGCCTTTCCATCAGCACCAAACTTCCCGAGTATCTTTTTCAGGCGATTCCCGAACCTCCTGGAATTGCCTGGCGTATCACGCGAAAGGATCACATGATGTATTCTGTGCTCAGGGTGTGTACTATAGCAAAGCAATGTGTGTCGGGCAAGTGCATTTTCCCGCATGTATTGAGTGAATACATGGCCCAGATTACGCACCAAGCGATTTTTTGTCTTACCACGAAAAACACGAACCACACGAAAAAGAAATCTGGTGGTATTTGTTACGCACTGTTTGATGAATAGAAGCTATCCCGGAATATTTTAGCGATGGATGCAAAATGATATTGGCATATCAACTTCACATCCTTGTCATTGCGAGTTGCCCACCCGTCGGAAGGCCGGGGTGAACAGAGAAGAAACACCCGATCACATCCATGTGGTTATCGCCACCGCTATCGTTTGCATATATATGCTTCCCCTGCTTCCATCGTATCAATTAGTCTTATTGGTCCTATCGGTCCCATTCTCCCAGTCCTCCCAGTCCTCCCAGTCTTCCCTCTTGCATTGTTATAATCTACGTCTGTGCTGACGCGTGGTGAAGTTAACTTGGTTCCGAGATTGCCGCGTCGGCGGGGACGCCTCCTCGCATCTCAAAGAGTTTGAAAAAACAGGGTGAATATCTGGTGAGATATCCAGACTAAGGCAGTAAGCGCGTATTGCGTTTGACGATGCGGGTTTTTGCGGGGTCAAGGTCTAATAATAGAATAATTTCTTTGGGCCGGGCGTGGCGGCCCTCTTTCACATGCGTATTGAATTCGAGGATGGTTTCCGATTCGTCTTTTTGTTTGACGGCCAGTTTTTCGATTAGGGGGCGGATATCGAAGGGGGCGGTGCCTTCCTGACCGGGCTTCTTTTTGCTGGCGGGATCTTTCACGCGGCGTTGCACGAGCACGGAGTTTTGAGCGAGCAGAGTGTCAATTTTTTGCTGGATAGCCTCTATATCCGCGGTAGTGTGGAGGGTGTATTCGAAGCCGTCAACGAGGCTCATGAGCGAGGGACCGCGCAGGGGCACATCGGTGGCTTCCATGGCCAGCAGGTCGGGTGGAAGCGCCGTATGCAAGGCGTCCAGCATCTCATCGGGATAAATGAATTTGTCCAGGAGTACGTCGAGGTAATCGCCTTCGCTTTCTTCTCCGACGGGTGAGGCGGTGGACAGGCTGATGCGGGGATGGGCATGGAATCCCTGGGATTGTGCGACGGGCATATGGGCGCGGCAGAAGGCCCGGATCCAGGCATTTTGGAGTTCGAGGTGGCTCAGGAATCGAGCTTCGCCCTTGCGTCCGATACGCAGACGGATGCGCTGGATAGGATCTTTGGCCACGGGTGTTTTGGCGGGTTCGCGATGCAAGGCGGTATCTTGTTCCATGATTTTCTGTCGCGCAAGCATGGTTTTGCAGAGATCGGGTTCCTGCTGCATGATGCCGCAGAGGTTGCATTTTCCGTAGCGGCAATCGCGGGCATATTGGAGGTCCATGGCGCGGCGCCAATCATCTTGAAACCACGTTTTTGGGATGAGCGCATCGATGTGGTCCCAGGGGAGGCGTTCATCGAGGGCGCGTTCACGGAATTGAAAAGCCGGATCAAAGCCTGTTTCTTCGATGGCCTTTTGCCATGCGGGGAAGTTGAGGTGTTCGTCCCAGGTGTCGAATCTGGCCCCGTTTCTCCATGCGGCTTCGATGAGATCCGCGCAACGGCGGTCGGCGCGGGCGATAAGGCCTTCAATGAACGAACTTTCTGGGGAGTGGCGTCCGAATTTAATGCCCCGGTTGCGATGGAAGGCGTCGGATAGAATGTGTTGTTTTCGGAAGGTTTCTTCGGGGGAAATTTGGGACGCCCATTGGAAGGGGGTGAAAGGTTTGGGGACAAAAGTGGAAACGCCGGTGTGGACCATGGCTCGGTTAGTGATTTTACGCCCCTGTTGGAGGGTGCGGAGGCACAAATCGGCGATGGCGGCAACGTCGTCATCGGTTTCGGTGGGGAGCCCGATCATGAAGTAGGTTTTGATGTGGCCCCAGCCGCGGCGGTAGGCTTCGCAGGCAAGGTTGATCAGGTCTTCGTCGGGAATGAATTTGTTGATGACGGCGCGCAAGCGGGGTGTGGCGGCTTCCGGGGCGAAGGTGAGGCCGCTTCGGCGGATTCCGGCGAGGTAATCGGCCAGTTCGACAGCGAAGGAATCGAGGCGGAGTGAGGGCAGGGATACGGAAATGCCTTCGGCGTGGGCGCGGTGCGCGGCCTGTTGGACGAGAGACCGGATGCGTGAGTAGTCGCAAGTGGAAAGGGAGATAAGGGAGACGGTGTCCAGTCCGGTTTCCGCAATTACTTCGCGCATGAGGGCATCGATGGTTTCGAGGGTGCGTTCGCGGACGGGGCGGTTAATGATGCCGCCCTGGCAGAACCGGCAACCGTGGGTGCAACCGCGCAAGACTTCCAGGCTGGCTCCGTCATGGACCAATTGAGTGAAGGGGACAATGTATTTTGAAGGATAGCGCGCGGTGTCCAGGTTTCTGGTCAAGCGTTTGCGGATTTTGGATCCACTCGCTGCCGGTAAGATCTGACCATCGGGCAATTCTTCGACAGGATATAGGCCAGGGACATATATGCCGTGGATTTGCGCCACGGCCTCCAACTTGGTTTGGCGGGAGGTGTTTTTGAGTGGTTTCAGCGTTTGGATAATTTCGAGGATGGCGTCTTCTCCATCGCCGATGACGAAAAAGTCGATGAAGGGGGCCAGGGGTTCCGGATTGTATGCGCCAGGGCCTCCGGCGAAGATCAGGGGGTGGTGTTCACTGCGATTTGCGCTTCGAAGGGGTAGACCGGCGAGATCCAAGGCATTGAGTATGTTGGTATAGGTGAGTTCGGATTGGAGGGTGAATCCGATGAGATGGGCCTCGGTCAGAGGATCTTTGGATTCGTACATGAGGAGGGGCACTTGGTGCTTGCGGAGCATGGATTCCATGTCGGGCGCGGGGGAGTAGCCGCGTTCTGCCCAAACGCCCTCTTGATCGTTCAGGATGGCGTAGAGTATGTGCAACCCCAGGTTTCCCAGTCCGAGTTCGTAGAGGTCCGGGAAAAACAGACACACCCGGAGGTTAACGTTATTCTTGGGCTTATGGACAGAATTCAGCTCATTCCCCAAGTAACGGGAAGGGCGTTCCACGTGGGGTAAAATCGTATTGTAAAAAGTATCTTTCAAGTCCATGGCGCTTTTTCCTGAAAAGAGTGTACATGCTTTGGGTGGGGATGGTCCAACTAGTGTTGGTTGAGGGGGGGAGTGGCAAAAAGTGGGAGCGGGACAGGATGGATGGTCAACCAAGATTGCGTTAAACAGTTTCAATAAACTTAGTTAGCGTTGATTATTGCAACTATGCGGTACTATAAGAAGATTGACGTAACAGGTGCAATTTGATATAAATTTAGCAGGAGTAGAATTCAGAAACCGATGTCGCGACGGTATATATCCATAGGGATGGCTGTAATCTTCGGCCTGAGCGCTCTATGCGGTCCATCCATGACACTTCCCTTCAGTGGCGATGTGAACAACGATTTCCGTGTGGATGTATTGGACATCCAGGCGGTGGCGGTGTCGCTGCTGGCGAACGTTCCGCCGTTGGGGATGGATGTGAATGGTGATGGGCGGGTGGATATATTGGATTTTCAGGCACTTATGGCGCAGACGGCGAGCACGGGTTCTTCTTCCATACCCCCGGGCGGAGTGAAGTATGAACTGGTTATGTGTACAGCGGTTAATCCGTTGTTGTTTATTCCGTCGGAACGGCGGAGCACGGTGTTGTTGGAGGAACAAGAGGCAAATCGGGAAAGAGAATGTTTTGATCATGCTTCCTTTTTATTGACCCGGTTGCCCCGCACAGAGCGGTATATCAGCGGGTGTTCTCCCAATTCCCCCCCAGAAGCTGTATGAGGAAAGAGCAGTTTGAGGAATTCAGCTTTTGGGAAGTCGTGTCTATAATGGATGGACGAAATGATGACGAAGTCAAGACGCAGAGTAAAATCATCCGGTTCGCCGGCGGCTTCGTTGAAGGGGAATGACCTGTGAGTATATTTAAAGAACATTCCATACCGTATGCATTGCTTCTTTTGTTATTGGACAGCGGGTGCATTTTGCTGGCGACGTTTCTGGCCACGCTGTTCACGCATGACCCGGCCGCGGATATTAGTTTAATGGAGCATTTTGCCCAGCATACTATTTATGCGGGGGCGTTTTTTGTGACGTGGTTTTGGGTGGCGTTGTCGCTGCATTTGTTCCGTGCGGGGCGGAAGGATGATTTATTTTTTCAATTGTCGGGAGTGGCGAAAGCGGGATTGGTATCGATTGCATTCTGCGGGTTGGCGGTATTGTACTGGAAATCAGTCGAGGCGGAGACGACGGTGCTCACGTATTTCGGGGTATTTTCCATTGTGTTTCTTGCGGTGTACCGGGCGTTGTTGTGTCTTTGCCTGTGGGGGGTTCGTCAGTGGGGGCTGAATATACGGTATGTAGTGGTGGTGGGGGCGAATGAGCGTACGCTGCGGCTGATTCGTTCGTTGTTGCGTCATCCCCGGATGGGATATCAGATTATTGGTTTGTTGGATGATGATGCGGGCCGGATGAAGATGCTCCGGGAGTTTGAACACCGGATTTCGTATTTGGGCGGTTTTAAGGATTTGGAGAAGGTGTTGGCGAACAATGTGGTGGATGAAGTGCATATTTGCCTTCCGGTTCGGTCGTGTTATGAGTTGATCCAGAGCATGGCGCATTATTGCGTTGGGCTGGGGATAGCGGTTCGGATGGTGGCGGATCTGTTTCCGTTGCGTATAGCGACGAGCCGTTTGCATCATATAGAGAACATACCGATGCTTTCGTTGTCGAATGCTCCGGACAGCGGGGTTCAGTTGGCATTGAAGCGGACGATAGATGTATTTGCTTCGTTGTTTTTGCTGGTGTTGCTTTCGCCGTTGTTTTTGATTGTGGGGGTGTGCATAAAACTGGATTCGCCTGGGCCGGTGTTTTTTGCCCAGGACCGGGTGGGGCTTAACCAGCGGCGGTTCCGGATGGTGAAGTTTCGTTCGATGGTATCGAACGCGGAGGCGTTGAAGAAGGAGTTGGAAGATCTGAATGAAGCGGATGGTCCGGTATTTAAGATACGGAATGACCCGCGGGTAACCCGTATGGGCCGGTTTATCCGCAAGTACAGCATAGATGAATTCCCGCAACTGATTAATGTGTTGAAAGGGGAGATGAGCCTGGTGGGACCGCGGCCTTTGCCGCGGGACGAGATCGAGAAACAATCGTGGGATCAGCGGCGTCGGTTGAGTGTCAAGCCGGGGATGACGGGGTTATGGCAGGTGAGCGGGCGAAGCGATTTGAAGTTTCAGGAATGGATTGACTTGGATTTGCAGTATATTGATACCTGGTCTATCGTTCAGGATTGTGTAATTTTATTGAAGACCATCAGTGCGGTTTTTCAGGCGCGGGGGGCCGTGTAACGCGCTTAGAGATATCCCATGGCGCGGAGTTGGTCGACTTTGTCGCGATCCAGGGTATTGGCATCGGCGGGGGGAGGGAAGGTGGAGGGGTAAGATGCCAGCCATGATTCCAAACGTTTTAAGAGATCCTGGACGCGTTCCGGTTGGTCTGCACTGAGGTCATGCGATTCTTTAGGGTCATTATGAAGATCAAACAAGACAACTTCCTGGGTCCCGGCTTTTCGGATGAGTTTCCAGTCGCCGGAGATGACGGTTTGGAAGGGATTGGGATAGGCGCGATTGCTGGTGCCTTGTGCGAAGATGGCTTGCGGAGGCGTGTAGGGGGCATTTCCACGGAGTGCTTCGGCGAAACTGGCGCCTTTCCATTGGGGGAGTCTGGGTTCTCCGACAAGATCCGCGAGCGTGGGGATGAGATCGATGGCGGAGACGGGGTCGGCAATCCTCTGAGGTTTTACTCCTGGGCCGGCGATGATGAGGGGCACGCGGAGGAGCTCTTGATAGACGGTATGTCCATGGCCCCAGTCTCCGTGATCCCAGAGTTCTTCGCCGTGGTCGGAGGTGAAGCAGATATAGGTGGAGGATCGGAGGCCGAGGGTGTCCAATTGATTGATCAGTTGTCCTACGAGTTTGTCAATATATTGAATTTCACCTTCGTAGAGGGCGCGGACATAGGGCTGATCTTCCTGGCGGATGGAAAAGCCTGGACCTTGTTTGGGGATGTTCCAGCGTTCGCCTCCGGCAAAGGGATAGAAGAAAGGCCAGGGCCCTTTTTCTTTTGGGCGGAATTGTTGGGGGGGATCATAGGGAGCGTGTGGATCGATATAGTGGGTCCAGAGGAAGAAATTTTTTGAACGGGCGCGGGCGAGAAAGGCATGGGAGTAGTGGGCCATATCTTCGCAGGCGTTATGGGGGCGGAGTCCGTCCAGGGGCGGAAAGAATTTGGCGAGGAAATCCTGGAGAAAAGGGAGATGCCGGAACAAACCTTCTTGGGCAAGGAGGATGGGGTGTGCGCTGGCGCGGGTGTCGAATCCGTTCATGAGGCCTGGAATGGACCACATGAGGGCGTTGGAAGTGATTGCTCCGGTGGTGTAGCCGCGTTTTTTGAGGAGTTCAGCGAGCGTAGGATGGGTGGGTTGCACGCCATATTGCCAGATTTGGGAGAGCCAGAATGTGCCGTCGATGTTGGGGGTAAGGCCTTGGGGATAAGTGGAAGCGAAGAGGCTGGTCATGGAGGGCAGTGTCCAGGGAGCGAGAGCATAGGCGTTGTCGAATAGAACGCCTTCCCGTGCGAGACGTTCGATGTTGGGGGCAGGTACGGAGCCGCCATGGAGCCGGAGGTAATCGGCGCGTAGTGCATCGGAGACGATCAAGATTACATTGGGCTGATTGTTCCCGGCCGGTTTGTGGCCTGGCGTGGTGGAGACGGCATCGAGCGCTTGGGGGAGCAGGATGATGGCAAGGGCGTAGATCACGCGAGCGGAGCGGGTGTATAGCCAGACGCCGATGCCGGGAAGGGCTGAGAGCATCATCCAGATCATGGGGATTATGGTGACATAATGGTTTCGGTTTTCATGGAAGAGATAGAAGTCGGCAGAAGCGAGGAGCGCCGAAATGCCGGCGAGGAGGGCGCTTCCGGCGAGGAGACACGTATCCGCGATGGTGAAACGCTGGGTGGCGGGAAGAAGGAAGATTGCGGCGGCAAAGAGGAAAAGGCCGGAGATCACAATAGCATCGTCGAAGGTGGGGGAGATTTCGCGGCAGAGACTTAAGAGAGTCCAGAGGGCGCTTCCTGCGATGAGGATGGCGATGGGCAGTGCAAATAGTTTCGGGCGTCCAACGTTTAGTATTCGCTGTATGAAGAGGATGAGGATAAAAAGAAACAGGAAATAGAGGAGGTATCCGCAAAGGATGCCGAGATAGTCGTTCCATGTGGCTCCGCTCCACAGGGAGGATCGGCATGCTTTGATCATTTCCAAAAGGATGAAGAAGAGGGCCACCGTGGCGGCAGCGGCGGCAGCGTTTTTCACACTCTGTGGTATGTTTTTCACCGGGTATCCTTTGGATGTTTTTTCTGTTCAAGAGAGACGCTACACCACTTGTTTTGGGATTTGCAAAATGGCGGTTGTTATTTTGAGATATGGGTGTGCAACTTTTAGTATGATGGAAGGAGTATGAAGGGAGTAATGCATGAAAAGGCGGTTTTTTAGTCGATGGTTAGCGGGTGTTTTAGGGTTGGTGGTGGTGTGTGGCGGAGTGATGGCGGCAGAGCCGATGCGGACGATGCGGTATGCGCCGGGAACCAGAAACGATGCAGAGACCTGGCAGCAGACGGTTCGCGCGAAATTGTTTTCATTGCTGCACCTTTCTGATCTGGCCGGGAAACCGGCGGAGATTTCCTTGGATGCGGTCTTGGGCGGCGTGGAAAAGCGCGAAGGCTACACGTTGCAGGAAATGACGTTGCGGTCGACCCCCGGCCGTATGATGAAGGCGATGTTGGCGAAACCGGAAACTATGGCAAGCACGGCGCCGGCGGTGGTGTGCATTCATGGCCATGGCGGCAACCGTAACACACCCTTTACCCCCAAGGAGGCCATTTACAAGAATTTTGGGGAAGCGTTGGCCCGGCGGGGGTATGTGGTGATTTCCACGGATGTGGGGCAGCATGAGGTATATGAGGCGGCGCGAACGTTGATGGGAGAGCGGTTGTGGGATTTGATGCGATGCGTGGACTATCTCGTTTCGCTTCCGGAGGTGGATGCAAAGCGGGTGGGGTGTGCGGGATTGTCGCTGGGAGGGGAGATGGCGATGTGGCTGGGGGCGATGGACCCGCGGATTTCCGCGACGGTGAGCGCGGGATTTCTCACGTATATGGATCAGATGGAGCAGAATCATTGCATGTGCTGGAAGTTTGATGGGCTTCGGGAATTGGTGGATTTTCCGGATATTTATTCGCTGATGGCGCCGCGCGCATTGCAATGCCAAAATGGAAAGAAAGAACCTAAGACGCAGTTTACGGTGCCTTTGGCCAAAAAGGCGATGAAAGAGGTTTCGTTGACGTATAAAGATTTTGGCGTGCTGGAGAAGGCAGAGCTTCATGTGCACGGGGGCGGGCATGAGATAGATTTAGAGGCGTTAATACATTTTTTGGATATGCATCTTCGGCGTTGATTTTTTCGCGGCAGCGTTGAATTTTTTTGCTGGATTCACAGTATAAGCAGATATGAGATGTTTTGACAGCATAGCTTTGGTGTGATTTTTTTGGAGGTCCGGCCGGTGGAGAAAGCGTTGTTCAAAGTAGTGGATGTCCGGAAGCAGTACCAGATGGGGGAGGTGCTTGTTCCCGCGCTGCGGGATGTATCGCTGGAGGTCCGGGAGGGGGAGTTTCTGGTGGTGCTGGGGCCGAGTGGTTCGGGAAAGAGCACGCTGTTGAATATTCTTGGAGGGCTGGATGCGCCCACATCCGGGCGGGTGTTGTTCCGGGATGAATCGCTGGATCAGTATACAGAACACCAGCGGACGCAATACCGCCGACATCATATTGGGTTTGTGTTTCAGTTTTACAACCTGATGCCAAACTTGACGGCGGAAGAGAATGTGGAGATGGCGGCGGAGATTTGCACCAACGCGATGAAGGCCTCGGAGGCGCTTCGGCTGGTGAATTTGACCGAGCGGAGCACGCATTTTCCGTCGCAATTGTCTGGGGGCGAACAGCAGCGCGTGGCGATTGCGCGTGCGGTAGCGAAGCAGCCGGAGGTGTTGTTGTGCGACGAACCGACGGGCGCGTTGGATTTTACAACCGGCAAGATTGTGTTGCAGGTATTGGATGACATTAATGCGGCCATGGGCACGACGGTGATCGTGATAACGCACAATGCGGTGATCGGCGACATGGCGCACCGGGTGATCCATATGAAGGATGGCTGCATCCATGAGATTAAGGAGAACCGCGAACGCAAGCGCGCGGAACATTTGGAGTGGTAGGTTGTGGCGGAACCGCGTGAGTGATCGGAAGCGATGACGATACTGAACAAAAAGCTTGTCCGGACGATCAAATGGTCGTGGGGCCAGGCGCTGGCCACGGCGATTGTGGTGTTGTGCGGCACGGCGGGGTATTTGTGTCTGGCGTCGGTGCATAAGAACCTGCTGTTGACGCGCGACACGTATTATGCGCAGTATCGCTTCGCGGATTTTGAGATTTATCTGGAGCGCGCGCCGATGCGTGCGGCGGACAAGGTGGAGGGAGTATCCGGGGTGCGTCAGGTGCGGGGCCGTATTGTAAAAGACGTGACGGTGGATATTGAGAATGTGGATGAACCGCGCGCGGGGCGGTTGATTTCGATGCCGGCGCGGCATGATCCGGTTCTGAATGATGTTTGTCTGACGGGGGGGCGGTATTTTTCGCCGGAGGTGAAGAACGAGGTGATCCTGTCAGACCGCTTTGCAAAAGAAAACAAGTTGGAACCGGGATCCACGATCCAAATTTCGGTGAATAATAAAAAACACCGGTTGCGGGTGGTGGGATTGGGCCTTTCTCCGGAGTACGTGTATATGCTTCGGAATGTGCAGGAATTGATTCCGGATCCGAAGCGGTTTGGGATATTGTGGGTTCCGGAGGATTTCGCGGAGTCGGCGCTGTCGATGGAAGGGGCCTGCAACAACATAATTGGTGCGGTGGATCACCCGAACCGGCTGGATCAGGTGCTGGATGATGCGGAGGTGCTGTTAAAGCCATATGGCGTGTTTGGGAAGACCAAGCGGGAGCATCAGATGTCGCACCGCTTTCTGGCGGAAGAGATAGCGGGGCTGAAGGTTTCGGCGAACACGCTCCCGATTATCTTTATGGCCATGGCATCGATGATCCTGCTGGTGTTGTTGAACCGGATGGTGCGCAATGAGCGGACGGAGATCGGGTTGCTGAAGGCGTTTGGGTATAGCAATGCGGCGATAGCCGGGTATTACTTGAAGTATGCGTTGGTGCTGACGGTGGCGGGGTGCATAGGGGGATTTTTGGTGGGATTGTGGATGGCGAGCGGCTTAATACGGATTTACATCGATTTTTATCATTTTCCGGTGTTGGTGACGCGGATCTATCCGGAAGTGGTGTTTCGGTCGATGGGATTGGCGTTTCTCGCGGCGCTATTGGGGGCATTGTCGGCCGTACGGCGGGTGGTGGGGATCCAACCGGCGGAATCGATGCGCGCGGAAGCGCCTCGGTATGCGCGGCGGATATGGCTGGAGCGGTTCACGGGGTTGTGGAAGCGGCTGTCGTTTTCGACGAAAATGATTACGCGGAATGCGTCGCGCAATGCATTCCGTGCGATGCTGAATATTGTGGGGGTGATGGTGGCGACGGGAATTCTTATCATGGGGTTTTTTACGTTGGATTCGCTGAATTATATGTTGAAGTTTCAGTTTAAGGAGGTTCAGCGGGAGGATATGCGGACGGGTTTTCCGGTGGAACGGGGCAAAGCGGCCTTTTATGAGACGAGCCGTTTCGATCACGTGCGGTATGCAGAGCCGATGCTGCAGTATCCGGTGGAGATTCGTTCCGGGTGGCGGAAGCGCGAGGTGGTGACGGAGGGGTTGCCGCGAGGCGCACAATTGCGGCGGCTCGTGGATTACCGGGGGAACCCCGTGGATATTGGCGACAGCGGATTGGTCTTGTCGGATAAACTTGCGGAGTGTCTGCAAGTGCAGGCGGGGGACGAGGTGATTTTAAAGCCGCTGATGGGGAAAGTGGACAAAGAGCGGCGGGTTCGGGTGTCGAAGACGGTGCGGCAATATCTGGGGATGTCGGCGTATATGAATATTGATAGCCTAAGCCGGCTGCTGGATGAACCGTTTGCGATGAATGCGGCGCTGATGCGCGTGGAAGCAGGCGAAGAGCAGAATCTGAACAAGCAACTGAAGGATGTGCCGGGCATATCGTCGGTCGAGATAAAAAAAGACTCATTGAAAGCCTTAATGCAAACCTTTGTGAAAAGCATGGTGACAACAAATACGATTTTGGTGTTGTTTGCGGGGGCGATTGCCTGTTCGTTGATATACAATCTGACGACGGTGTCGCTGGCGGAACGGCAGCGGGAACTGGCTTCGCTGCGCGTGTTGGGATTCTCGGCGAGTGAGGTGGGACAGATTGTGTACCGGGAAAATTTCTTGCTTGGGGGGATTGGACTGCTGCTGGGGATACCGTTCGGCATGGCGGTGTGCCTGTGGCTGGTTCATTTGTATGATACGGAGTTGTACCGGTTGCCGTACCGGATTGAGATCCGAACGTTGATACTATCCTGTGTATTAATAGCATTGTTTATTGCGATGTCGAATTTCATGGTGCGGCGGAAAATCAATACGCTGGATGTGATAGAAGCGTTGAAAGCGCGCGAGTAAAGCAGGAGGACCGTATGAAGAAGTGGCTTATCCGAGTGGCGATTGCCGTTGTGGTGCTGGGGGGGGTGTTGTATGTATGGCGCGGCAAGAGCGTGCTGGTGGAAACGGCGGTGGTCACGCAGCAGGATGTCCGTGAGTATATCGCGGAGGATGGCAAGACACGGTTGGCGCAGGAGTATCTGGTGGACGTTCCGGTGGCGGGCCGGGTGGATCGGATAGCATTGAACGAAGGGGATACGGTAAAGCAGGGGGAGTGCATTGTCACGGTGGATGCATTTGCGCTGAAGCAACAGATTGTGGCGACGGAAGCATTGTGCGAGCAGGCACGGGCGCAGATGACGGGGGTGGACAAGGCCAAGCCGAAACCGGAGGATTTGGCGTCGGCGGACGCGCGGGTGGGGGAATTGCGGGAAAGCGTGGCGGCGGTGGCGCGGGAACGGTCGGTGGCGGAGATAAATCTGGCGAATGCGGAGAAGGAGTATGAACGGTTGCGGGCATTGCGGGAAGAAGGGGCCGCGAGCCAGTCGGCGCTGGATACGGCGGAACGCACGTATAAGAGTCTCCAGGAAGAAGTGCGGCGTGCGGCATTGGCGGAGAAGGCGGCGGCGAAGGCCTGTGAGGCGGCGGAACTGGCTTCGGAGAGTTTAAAGGCTTCGGTGGATGACAATGAGTATATGCGGAAGGTGTACGCGGCGGAACTGGAGCGGTTGGGGGCGGAAACGAAGGCGGTGGAGCATGATGTTCGTCTGGCGTCGGTTACCGCGCCGGTGACGGGGGTGGTGTTGGAAAAATATGTGGACAGTGAGCGGACGCTTGCCCCCGGTATGCCGTTGTTGAAGCTGGGCGATTTGGCGGACATAGAGATCGAAAGCGATATCCTTTCCGAGGAGGTGGTGCGGGTGCGGGAGGGAATGCCGGTGGAGATACTGGGGAAAGCGCTTAACGGGAACACACTGTTGGGAACGGTAAAGCGGATATATCCTTCCGCCTTCACGAAAATTTCCGCGCTGGGGGTGGAACAGCAGCGCGTGAAGGTATTGGTTTCCTTTGATAATTCTGAGTTGCAGCTTCGCCCTGGGACGAGTGTGGATGTCCGGGTTATCACGGCGGAATCCAAGGGTGTGTTGACGGTTCCGGAAAGTGCGGTATTCCGGCATGAGGAACAGTGGCATGTGTTCGTTGCGCGGAATGGCCGTGCGAAGCTGGTGGCGGTTGAGGTGGGGTTGCGGAACGATACGTGGGCTGAATTGAAGAGCGGGGTGAAGAAAGATGATCGTGTGATCACGAATCCGCCGAATGACCTTGCCGATGGGGCAAAAATTAAGATCAGGAGCAAATAAGATCAATGAATAAAAGAGTTTTCAGTTGTGGGCTAGGAATGATGGCAGTGCTGCATGCAGGGTTTTGCGCGGCGGCTTCCGGCGATGATTCGGTTCTGGACATGCGGGAGATTCAAAACGGTTTGGTTATTCCCGATGAAGGGTATTGCGATCAGCCGTATGTGGTGATCACTCCGGATGGGAAATGGGTGTGCACCATGACCACAGGCCCTGGAAAAGAGGGCCAGCGCGGACAGCATGTGGTGGCAACGATCAGTGAAGATCAGGGGAAAACATGGTCGCCGTTGATCGATATTGAGCCGTCGGAGGGCCCGGAAGCGTCGTGGGTCGTGCCCTTGGTGACGCCTTCGGGCCGGATCTATGCTTTCTATTCGTACAATGGAGACAATGTCCGGGAATTGAAGGGCAAGGCGATACGCAGCGACATGATGGGGTGGTATGTCTATAAGTATTCGGATACGGGGGGACGGACGTGGTCGAAGAAGCGCTATCGGTTGCCCATGCGGATCACGGCGGCGGATCGGAATAATGATTGGGGGGGCGAGGTCCAGATATTCTGGGGTATCTGCAAGCCAATCATTTGGCAGGATTCCGTGTATTTTTCGTTCACGAAACTTGGAAAATACATTTTGGACAATGGCGAAGGGTGGATGTATGCGTCGCCGAATATTCTAAAGGTTTCCAAACCGAGGAAAATCAAGTGGGAATTGCTTCCGGAGGGCGATCATGGGATTCGCACGGAACCATTTGGAAGCACTCAGGAGGAACACAACATTGTGGCTCTGAGTGATGGGAGCCTGTATTGCATATACCGGACCACGCTGGGATTTCCGGCGTGTTCCTACAGCCGAAATGGGGGACGCACCTGGCCGGAACCGGAAGCAGCACCCTATAGTCCGGGGGGCAGAACGCTAAAGACGTCCCGGGCATGTCCACGGATCTGGCGGACCGGGAATGGCAACTTTTTGTTCTGGTATCACAATCATAGTGGAAAAGACTTTAATGGCCGGAATCCAGCCTGGATTTCGGGAGGGGTGGAAAAGAATGGTTGTATACATTGGTCGCAACCGGAGATTCTGGTGTATGCGCAGGATGTCGATATCCGCATGAGTTATCCGGATCTGATTGAGCAAGAAGGGCGGTATTGGGTGACGGAGACTCAGAAAGAGGTGGCGCGGGTGCATGCGATCGATCCCGGATTACTGGAAGGAATGTGGCGGCAGGGCGTGGACAAAACCGTGGCGCAAGAAGGCGTATTATTGGATTTGGATGCGCAGCAGGCGGCTACAGGTTCCGTTCCGATGCCCGCATTGCCGGACGTTGCGCAGGGGGCTGGTTTTGCCATTGAATGCTGGGTAAAACTCAGCACTGTGGAGCCGGGCCAGAAAATTCTTGAAAATCGCGATGGTCAAGGCGCGGGATGGACGTTGATTACGGCGGAAAATGGGAGCGTGGAACTGCAAATGAACGATGGGGCGGTTCAATCGGCATGGGGGAGTGATCCGGGCGTGATCACGCCGGAAACCGTGCACCATGTTGTTTTTGTCGTGGATGGGGGACCTAAAATTATTACTGTTGTGGTGGATGGAGTGCTTTGCGATGGGGGGAGTCACCGGCAGTATGGCTGGGGCCGGTTTGATCCAAAAATGCACAGTGGCCGGGCGGGGGAATTGCTATGTGTGGCGCCGAAGGTAAACGGTTCGCTTTTACGCGTTCGCCTGTATGGGCGGTACTTGCGCACGTCCGAGTGCGTCAGCAATTTTCTTGCGGGGCCCGATGCACACAAATGATCTTGTCGAAGGTGGTATACTTTGGGCAGGAGCATGAGGGTATGATGGTGTATCGATGTGATGGTTGTGGAAAAGAAATGCCGCGGCATGCGCTACGGTATACCGTATCGGTGGAGGTGTGCGCGGCCTATGATGAACTGGAGGTCAGCCTAGGGGATTTGGTCCGGGATCATCGTTCGGAAATCCTGGCGTTGATTGAGCGGATGAAGCAGGCGGATGCCAAGGAATTGGAAGAGCAGGTGTACAAGCGGATAACGCTGGATTTGTGTCCGAGTTGTCAGCGGGCCTTTATCAAGCAGCCCTTGCGGTTCCATCCGGAGCAAGGCGGGGAAGGAGGCGCGGTGGACGTCGATCAATTCCTGCGTTCCCTCGGCTATGGGGACAAAAAACACTAGACGGGAATCCAGGACTCCACTGTACGTATCACTCCTCAATCCCAGCTTCGTGTGAAATTTTGTAGGGTACGCCCCGCGCACCGTCATTCTGACCTCTGCGTTCATCTCCGCGTCCTTCGCGCCTCTGCGTTGAATTTTTGTTTTTTACTCAAGCCTCAAGCCTCATGTCTCAAACCTCTAATCAACACAGAAACCATCCTCCCCGATAGTAGCTCCTATCTCCAGGTAGGAGTATATTCTATATTTAACTACTTCAAAGGTGTCCCACCTGGAGATGGGACCCACTACTGGGACCTGCAAAAAATTCTTCGTCCATAGTAGCCGTTATCTCTGGGTAAGAGTTCTTGCAATAGTAATCAAAAAGATCCATTCCTGTTTCGTTCATTTCGTCTATTTCGTCAATTCGTGGTAAAAAATTCATTCCACGCAGAAGCGGATTACACGGATATTTTATCGCGAAAGAAGGAACCACTGATAGACACCGATAAACACTGATGAAGATATCGGAAAAAATTTCGTAAACGTCCGGTGAACGACGTGGAAATTTCGGCGCTACGGACCTCTGCGTTCATCTCCGCGTCCTTCGCGCCTCTGCGTTGAATTTTTGTTTCTTACTCAAGCCTCAAACCTCACGTCTCAAACCTCTAGTCAACACAGAAACCCTCTTCGCCAATAGTAGCTCCTATCTCCAGGTAGGAGTTCTTACACTATCAACCATAGAATATCCATTCCTGTTTCGTTTGTTTCGTTCATTTCGTGTATTTCGTGGTAAAAAATTCAGTCAACGCAGAAGCCATCCTCGCCGTCGAT
>JAKQOG010000204.1 GCA_029565395.1 Candidatus Hydrogenedentota bacterium
CAAGGCATCGTGCGCGGTCATAAGGGCGCGCTGAAAGTATACAGCGAGGTAGGAGAAGGCACCACATTTAAGGTTCTATTTCCCGCGGTAAAAACAGAGTCCCGCTTCCCCCAAAAGGATAAACAAGCCTCTTCTGAGGAATGGAAAGCACAAGGCATCATCCTTTTGGTGGATGACGAATCCGTGGTGCGGTCCATCGCGGGGGAAATGCTTGAACGACTCGGATTTCAGGTGATCACGGCTTGTGACGGGCGGGAAGCGTTAGAGATCTACCGTCACCGAAATACGGATATATCCGGTGTGCTGCTGGACCTTACCATGCCCCAAATGGACGGGGAAGAAACACTGCGCGAACTTCGAAAGGTTAATCATAATGTCCGTGTGATTCTTTCCAGCGGATACAATAAGCATGAAGTGACTCAACGCTTTGCCGGAAAAGGCCTCGCGGGTTTTATCCAGAAACCCTACCGGCTGACGGAACTCAAATCCGTTCTACAATCCACGCTGCGGGACTTAATTTGATTTGTTCCGCGGCACAGGATCTCCAGGCTGTGCTTCGCAAGTTATGTCAAAATCGAAGAATAGATGCCGGCGACCTGTTGCGCCTGAACGGCAAGAGAAAACCGGGTTTGGGCGGTGGAACGGGCCATGCAGCCAAGACGAATGCGTTCGCTTTTCCGCTCACAAAGGCGTTTTATGGATAAAAACAGTTGTTCCCCCGACCCATCAAAGACCAATCCATCCTGTTCATGAGTCACAATTTCCCGCAGCATTCCGCGATCGGCCACAATCATGGGTTTTCCCATGGCCATGATTTCACGAGCGGCCCGGCAGGTGCCGTCGCTTCCCGGCACCAGGAACACGCCGACATCAAACGCCTTTAACATGCCAACATAGTTTTCACCCTCTATAAATCCGGGGAAAAGGACCCTCCGCTCTAATCCACGTTCACGAACGGGCTGCTTCCCCACTTGTTCTTGTTTGCTGCCGCGTCCCACCACAATCAGGTACGCATCAGGCACATACTGCGCCAACTGTTGAAATGCCTCGAAAAGATCTGTGTAATGCCGGTGGGTTTGCATACGGGCCACAATCCCCACGACAAAGGCATCGCGCGGGATGCGCATCCAACTTCGCCCATCCGGGACTTCGCGTGCCGGATCAAAACGATGGGTATCCACGGCGCCAGGAACCACATAGAACCGTTCCGGGGACAGTCCGAACGTTTTACTATCTTGATTCCGGGCGAGGAAAGAGGGTTCTATCACCACGGCGGTTTGTGCAAGCAACGATGCATGCCGGGCACTCATGGCAAAGCCATTTCCTTCATAACTGGATCGAACAATCGGTATGGGATGCTTCTGCGCGGCGGATATGGCGATGGCATGATCATTGTCGAGATGACAGTGAATCAGATCATAGGGATGCGTTGAGAGAAAACGGGACAATGCCCATCGATCCTGCAGATTTCGAAGGGGGTGCCGGTGTTTCCGCAAATGAAACTGAAGAATGGGCTCAATACCCCGGTCACGCGCCGTTTCGACAACCTTGTTTATGGATTGGCCGGCATCAGGGGCGCATGCGAAATCGGCGTTTATCCCATGCGCTCGCAATGCCACACATAAGTTCAGCGCGGGCTCCGCCGGTCCGGTCCATTTACAATTGCTGAAAAGATGAAGGATGTTCATCCTGCCTTATCCCGACTTCCCATCCTTGACTTTCCATACTTTCTTCAACAAGGTGTCAGTTGTCCTTGATGTCTTCAAATCGGGCCGAAACGATTTGCGATACACCGCGTTCCTGCTGGGTTACGCCGAAAAGCGCATTCGCCCGGGCCATGGTTTGCTTGTTATGGGTGATCATGATGAATTGGCTTTGACGGGTGAATTCCTCCAGCAAAGAAAGAAAGCGGCCAATATTGGCGTCGTCCAGGGGGGCGTCCACTTCGTCCAGCACACAAAACGGACTGGGCTTTGCGCTGAAAATGCCAAAGAGCAATGCGATGGCGGTCATGGCCTGTTCCCCGCCGGAAAGCAAAGAGATGGTCTGCGGTTTTTTCCCGGGGGGCCGCGCTTCAATTTCAATGCCGCATTCGAGGGGATCGTCTTCATTCAAGAGGTAAATACGTGCTTGTCCGCCATTAAACAACCTTCGGAAGTGACTTTTGAAATTTTCTTCGATCGTCCGGAAAGTGTCCAAAAACATATCGCGGATTGTACCGTCGATGCGCGCCACCACTGAGAGCAGGGTCTCACGGGCCTTGCGGAGATCTTCCGCCTGGGTAGTCAGAAATTCATTCCGCTGTTCAAGAGCTTCGTATTCCTCGATGGCCATCAGGTTAACCACGCCCATCCGCTGCAATTGTTTCCGGATGTCTTCAATTCGCTGTTCGCGCTCATTTTCATCCAAGTCATCTGCCCCCACGTCGCCTTCCGCCAAAGATGCCAGCGCCAATCCATATTCGGTGGCGATGCGTTGCTGGAAGAAGGCAGCCTGGTCTTCTTTATGGGAGAGTTCGAGTTCCAGGGCATGCACTTCTTTTTGAGCTGCGGCAGTCTTGGCACGCAGGTCCTTGAGCGACTTGCCCAGTGTTTCAGCCTCTTCCACCAAGGTCTGATGCGCCCCTTGGGCCTCCAATACCTTGATGTGCGCTTCCTCCTTCGTTTCAGAAAGCGCTTTTGCCCGTTCAATCTGGTCGGCTATTTTGGTATGAATTGCCGTTTCCTGTGTTTTGAACTGCTTGGCCTGTTCCAGGCGCCGCGCGGCTTCCCGCAACGCTTCATCATGTTCGCGTTGAGCCCGCATCTTATTCCGTTCAGATTCTTCCAGACTTTGCGCCAGGCCGGCAAGTTCAACGCGCAGTTCCGTCTGCATATCCCCACAGGCAGAGAGTTGCTGCCGTGACTTTGCAGCATTTTCCTGGGCTTCCACAATGTGTTGTTGAAGCGTTTCATCGCCGCTAATAATGGAATCCGCACGCTCCTGGGTAACCTCCTGGCGAGATTCCAATTCCCTTCGTTGGACCGTCAATCCATCACGTTGTTCGCCCAATTGCTGTATCGACTGGGTGAGATTGTCCAATTCCGTGGTAAACCGGGCGACTTCCACCCCTTCCTCCGCAAGCTGGGTGCGGCAGACCGTTTCTGATTCTACAATCGTTTTGATTTCATGAGCGAGTTTTTCCAGCAACTCCGTGGTAGCGGCGCCCTGTGCCGCGATACCGGCGATACGTTCCGCCATGACGGATACGGATTTTTCAAGATCGTCAATTTCCGCACTGCGCCCCAGCAATCCCCGGCTCTCGTGCTTCGTGCGCCCGCCGGTAACGGCGCCTGCCGAAGAGACAACTTCTCCTTCCAGCGTGACCAGCCTGGGATAGCGGCGTTCGGAACGCGCGATGCGGATAGCATCATCGATATTCCGTACAATCACCGTATCAAAAAGCAAGTACTGGATCGCGGGCAGAATTCGAGCTTCGCACTGGACATGATCGATGGCTTTTCCAATAACGCCGGGCAGTCCCCGCAAGGCATCCCCATTATCATGGGAACCCGCCCGGATGGTATCCAGCGGCAGGAAAGTTACACGGCCGGCCTGGTGTTGTTTTAAAAACTGGATAGCCGCTTTGGCCGCATCGGCCTGCTCCACCACGACATTGTTAATATTTGCCCCAAGGGCGGCCTCAATGGCCTGTTCGTAGTTTTTCTCAGTGGAGATCAGGTCGCCCACCGGCCCGATAATGCCCTGCATGTCCTCGACACCCTGTTGTTTGGCGGACATCACGGCACGCACGCCGACGGCAAAACCTTCATAACTGTCGCGCAACTCGCGCAAGGAGTTTAACCGCGCCTCCTGGCTGCTCCGTTGTTCACGGAGTTCCTGCCATTCCGCGTTCAACGTCTGCATGGTCTCCATCGCGCGGGTTCGTTTTGCCTCCGCGCTTTGACGTTGCTCCATGGTTTTGGCAAGCGACTTCTCCATATCGCTTTTTCTGCCCTGGGCGCCCTGAAGCAAGGTGGCCACTTCTTCATGCCGTGCATGCAGGCTTCGCTGACGCGCATAGAGAGCATCAAGCTGACCATCAATGTTCGACATGCCGACGCCAATGGTTTCCAGTTCAGTCTGCGTGCGGTTGCGGTGATTTATGGCTTCCATAGCCTGGGCGCGCAACGCCTCCAACGCCATGTCCGCCTTCGCCACTTCATCCGACAGTTGAACATAACGCTCCTGATGTTGGGCCAAATTTTCCTGAAGGGTATGTATTTTGTCCCGGAGTGTGGAAACCTGGACGCCGGTTTCATCCTGGGTTTGAAGAATGACCGCGGCACGCTCTTTAAATTCATCATGTTCTCGTAGCGCCTGATCGTGCTGCTGAACGAGAAATTCGATTTCCTGGCGAAGCAGTGCGGTGCGGCTTTCGATTTTCTCCATCTCGGAGTCTATTTGATATTCGCCGTCACGGCGGGCCGTCAGGGTGCGCTCCAATTCAATCCTCTTAAGATTAAGCTCTTCTTCCCGGGCTTCCTCCTGGGTGGTTTTGGCATTGGACTTTTCGAACGCGGCTTGGGCGGCGTTGAATCGGGATTTCAGGTCCGTTATCTGCCCGGAAAGTTCGTTAAAACGCAGCCAGGCATTCCGGATTTCCAATTCACGCAAGGAAGCGGTCAGTTCGCGGTGCCGAATGGCGGCATTCACTTGCCGTTTAAGTGAACGCATCTGCCGTTGTACTTCAGCAATAATATCCCCCAGACGAAGCAGATTCTGGTCAGCGCTTTCCAGTTTGCGCATGGCGACGCGTTTGCGGGTTTTATATTTGATGATGCCTGCCGCTTCCTCGAAAAGGAATCGGCGGTCTTCCGGCTTGGAACTTAATACAAGGTCGATTTTACCCTGGCCAATCAGCGAGTAGGCGTTGGTGCCGATGCCGGTATCCATAAATAGTTCCTGGATATCCCGCAACCGGCAGGGGGTCTTGTTCAACAGGTATTCGCTTTCTCCGGAACGATACACGCGGCGCGTAATCTGCACTTCGGCGAAATCCACGGGCAAGGAGGAATCGGCATTGTCAAACACCAACGTGACTTCCGCCATGCCTGTCGGGGGCCGGTGCTCACTGCCGTTGAAGATAACATCCTGCATGTGGGCGCCCCGGAGGGCTTTGGCGCTTTGTTCACCCAGCGCCCAGCGCAATGCATCTAGAATATTGCTTTTTCCGCACCCGTTGGGGCCGACTATCGCCGTAATGCCGAGGTCGAACAGAACTTGTGTCCGATCCGCAAAGGATTTAAATCCTGTTAACTCTACTTGTTTAAAATACATGGTTTATCTGAAAGTTTCCCGTATAAAAATGCGTTCAATCGTAAGCGCCCGGCCTGTCTGCTCATCCACATCAATCAAAACGGCATTAAACATGGCCGGACCTTTAGCCACTTCAAATTTCTGCGGCATAGCCGTTACAAACCGTTCGATGATCCGGTCCCGGTCCATGCCAATCACGGAATACACGGGACCGCACATGCCCACGTCCGTAATAAATGCGGTGCCTTTCGGCAACACCCATTCATCCGCCGTCTGGACATGCGTATGCGTACCCACTACGGCAGTGCATCGGCCATCCAAATGCCAAGCCATCGCCACTTTCTCCGAGGTGGCCTCTGCATGCATATCTACAATCACTACCGGTGTTTGCTCGCGAAGCCGGGCAACCTCCTGGTCCGCAGTCGCAAAGGGGCATTCCAGCGGCTCCATAAAAACACGTCCCAGCAGGTTAGTCACACCCACCACCCGTCCGTCACCTAGCCGAATCAATGCCGAGCCTTGTCCCGGAACTCTTTGTGGGTAGTTGGCTGGCCGAACTACATCCGGCATGCCGCCTATGGCGGAAACCAGTTCTTCTTTCCGCCAAACATGATTGCCCATCGTGAAAGCGTGGATGCCTGTCTTGCGCAGTTCCCGCAACACATCAGGCGTAGCGCCCATGCCTCCGGCGGCATTTTCAGCATTTGCCAGCACAAAGTCAATCCGGCGTTGGGTACAGAATTCGGGCACCAGACGTGCCACACACTGCCGTCCGGGGCGTCCCACTATATCTCCTACGAACAATATCTTCATCTTTTCTGGGCCATTCTAACAGAGACACGCCCGGCTTGCCTCCCGGGCGCACCTCCAACCGCATACCGTTCCCCACCCCCAAGGCATTTTGATTGCACTGGATGAGGCGTTACTTGGCAATCTCCACGGCTCGTGTTTCACGCACAACCGTTACACGGATCTGACCGGGATAGGTCATTTCCGTTTCCACACGCCGCGCAATATCACGGGCCAACATGGAGGATTCCGCATCACTGATTTTTTCCGGTTGCACAACCACCCGCACTTCCCGGCCTGCTTGAATGGCAAATGATTTCTCCACTCCGGGGAATTGATCCGCGATCTGTTCGAGTTGTTCCAGCCGCTTGATGTACGTTTGCAGGGTTTCACTGCGCGCCCCGGGGCGTGCCGCGGAAAGGGCATCGGCGGCCTGAACCAACACGGCAATAATGGAATTCATGGGCATTTCCCCGTGATGTCCGCCCACTGCATTGGCGATGAGATCATTTTCTCCATAACGCTTGGCCAAATCATGGCCAAGCACGGCATGCGACCCCTCCACTTCATGGGTCAGTGCTTTGCCGATATCGTGAATAAGTCCGGCACGCCGGGCATCTTTAATACTAACACCCAATTCCGCCGCCATGACACCACACAGGTGGCTTACTTCAAGAGAGTGCTGCAGCACATTCTGGCCGTAAGAGGTGCGATAACTTAACCTGCCTAGAAGCTTGACGATTTCCGGATGGAGACCGTGGACATCGGCATCCAGGCACGCTTGTTCACCGCGCTCCTTGATGCTTTGCGCCAGTTCTTCCTCCACTTTTTCCACCATTTCCTCAATACGGGCGGGATGGATGCGCCCATCCTGAATCAACCGCTCCAACGATAACCGGGCAATTTGTCTGCGAATAGGATCAAACCCGGAGAGAATCACTGCTTCCGGAGTATCATCGATAATTACGTTGATGCCCGTAGCATTCTCCAAAGCCCGGATATTGCGTCCTTCACGGCCAATAATGCGGCCCTTCATGTCTTCATTCGGCAAATCCACCACGGAAACCGTGGATTCCGCCACATGATCCGAGGCACAACGTTGAATTGCCTCCGTAATAATCCACTTTGCCTTTTTCTCCGCCTGTTCCCGCAATTCATCTTCCGTGCGTTTGAGCTGCAAAGCGCTCTCGCGCTTCACTTCATTTTCAAGCTGCAAGAAAAGTTCCTTCTTGGCTTGTTCTGCGGTTAAGCCGGCTATGGCCTCCAATTTCCGGGTTTGTTCCGATAAAATTGCGGTTATGCGTTCCCGCTCCTTGTCCAGCCCTTTTTCCCGTTTAACCAGCTCACGCTCCTGGCTGGTCAAAGCCGCCGCCGTCTTATCAAGCGACTCGGCCCGTTTGTCAAGGGATTCCTCCTTTACGAGAATGCGTTTTTCCAGTCCTGCTATCTCTTTTCGCAGTTCTCTCCCCTCTTGTTCTAATTTTGCACGCAAATCGATTTCGAGTTCTTTAACGTGGGTTTTGGCGTCTTTCGCCATTGTCGCGGCATCACGTTCCGCATCCGATAAGGTTTGAGCTGCTTCCCGCTTTGCCCGTCCAAGAAGATTATTGCTGCGCACCCGGATAGCCACGTAGGCCACCACAGCGCCCGCGACAACAAAGCTCATACTCATCCCCACAAGAACTAGTGGGTGTAAAAACATCTAACTACCTCCTAATAGCCATTTTGTACGGAATCATCCGGCAGGAGGCATGCGAAAGGCAGGGTGCAATCAGAATTATTGTGTTCTAACTTCTTTATTAGCGGCTATTTCCGATGGGACTCTTTTTAACCATCTGAATACCAACGTTATGTACATCGCCTGTGGTAGGCGTCTTTTCGGTTCCTGATTCATATCCTGTTCACTTCGAAAACCTACTGACCGGTATACTGTTCAACTTCGGCGCTTATTATAAAGCGCGGGCGGACCGGTGTCAATCTGGAATTTATCCCAGGCAATTGCGCAATCACCCTTTTTCTTCGCCGGGCAAATGAAAAGACAATGTTTGGGCTGAAAAATGCTGGCAGTTTGCTCTTTGTCGGTTATGTATGCAAGAAAAAGGGCTATTTCGCAATTGCCTCTTTCCAGACTCCTTGTTATATCTGTTTTTCCCAAATACATTAAAATTTTAAATATGCTAAATGTATTAATTCCGACAGGAGGGATAGCCATAGTTCAAATTCACAAATTCCAAATAGACATTTGAGCATTCGCCTGTCGATAGTTTAAACATGCCGAAAGAGCATGGCTTGCCACCGGGGACAAGAGTTATAATACCGGGGACATGAGCTATAATAACGTTCTTATGAAACACACTTTTGCCTAGGCGGTAGTATTGGAAAAAGTCCTTGACTTACTCTAAGATTATGGCATACTATTGGTAACGCCAAGGAATTATCTATTGGGTTGTTGCGATGCAACAGGACAAAGATGTGTTGTGAGGCCAAGCAGTGTTGCCGTGCGTCAATAATGCTGAAACGGCCGGTTGGTATGGTTTATTACAATTGGATGTAGAACTTCAATAAAGAGGAGTAAGGGTTATGTCAAAGCGAAAACTAGTTGGCATTTGTTTAATCACTGCATTCGCGTTATTAACATCCCTTGCTGCAAATGCCCAAACAGGTTCGATTAAAGTGACTTTGAACCCTCTAGAAGCCAGAGAGGCGGGCGCTCAATGGACCATAGATGGCGGGGTTACATGGTATAACAGTGGTGAAACCGCTTCAGGTTTGCCGTATGGCTCCTATACAGTCACGTGCAAAGACGTGGATAATTGGACCACCCCGAACCCAACGTCGTATAACGTAACCGCGGGCAATCCTAATCCCACAGTGCCTCCAAAAACATACAAGCAGACCATATGCCGGTATAACCCTCCATTTCCGGCGGTAGGGGAATTGGATTTTTGTGCGATAGTTGGAGATTATGAAGATGGATACAACAACATCCAGGCTTCCCTGGGTATAGTTCTTTCGCTTATCAAATGTGATGAGGAACCAGAGGTGTGCGCCCTCATCAACGCATTACAATGTTCTATCATGGACATCAACGGTCCAATCGTAGGTGATCTTCCGACCGGCAATGGAATCCCGGATGTGAGCCATGAATTAGCGCTGATTGCCGCAGTTTATAATAACCCGGCGTTTTCACTTTCCAACGGATTAAACCACACGCTGGTAAAAAATGCCTTATTGGCTAACTACAGCATCGTCTATAGTCTGGTGTATAACGCTCTTTCGACGACAGGATATTGCTCGCTTCTCGCAGCAATAACAGATGCCAACAATCTGGCAATTCACCTTTCCATCCTGTTGGCGGGATTTGCGACGCAGGGCGATCCGGATTCCATGACAGCCCTGTTAACCATCGCCGGGCTGTTAGAAAGCATTGGCGTCCCGCCACCAGATCCTTCCGACTTTACCACTATCGAAAATGGCGCCAAATTTGGCCCAGCCGGTGACGCAGACGGAGATGGGTGCATCAACTGTCAGGAATATGCTGCATACGGGTCCGTTGCCCAGGACTATATTAACAATGCGCTGAACCCAAGCGTACGGCCAGAGGAATGCGCTTCATCCTGTGGTGATGAAGAAGGCGCAGTGGAAGGCGAAGGCGCGGTGGAAGGTGAAGGCGCGGTGGAGGGCGAAGGGGCGGGCGAAGGTCAAACAGAAGGCGGATGGGAAGAGGAAGGTGAACAACCACCCAGCGTTATAATCCTAGGCCCCTTCAGGCTTGAGGTAGGGGACAGTCTTAATTTGGCAGCCTCCACAACGCTTACGGGGACAATAACGTATCAATGGAAAAAAGACGAGCAAGATCTTGAGAATGAAACAGGATCTCACTATCGGAAAACGCATGTGACGCTTGACGACGCGGGAGATTATCAAGTTGAAGTAAGCAACGATGCAAAGATAACCATCCTCTCCCCCACCTTCCATCTCATCGTATTGGAAGAAGGCTCTCTGCCAATCACAGGCGGATTGGGACTCATGATCCTTGCCGGTACAGCGGCATTGGCCGGAGCCATGAGCATCCGCCGCAGAAATTAAGAGCGAAAGGTCCGTTTGAATTAACCGCCGATCTTGGGGATCGGCGGTTTTTTTTCAGCCTCCCACAAAAAAAGTCCACCCATCAACCCAGTGGCTCTGAGGGGGGGCAACCCCGCCAATCTTGTATTCTCTGATCATTTTATCAATACTGTATCCATAAGGTGGAGACCGGCCCTATGAATCGGAGATCATTCCTCAAAAAAACATGCCTCGCGGCCACATATACGGCGTATTCAATCCCGGCGCATGCTTCCCAAGCATCGGCGCCGGTATTGGAAAACGAATATTGCAGGATCTCTTTCGACCAAAAACGGGGAGGTCTTATTTCGATAGCGAATACTATTCTCGGCGATGAGTGCCTCAAGGCGGGGAAAAACTGCAGGCGGCCGTTTCGTTTATTCACGGATCTCACGAAAGAATTTGAGATTGGCCACAACGAAAAATATCAATTGACCTTCGAGGAGCCGTCAGCCATCACCCGCGGCATTCTCCAACCAGACACATGTTCCTCGGTGAAAAGCCGCAAGCGCCGCCGAACGCTGCGCCTGATATATGACGCCAATGGATTCAAAATCGAAATGCGGATCGCCTTGGAATCCGACAGCGGGGTCTCCAATTGGCATTTAGACGTCACTAACACAGGAACATCGGTCCGGGAAATCCTGGTGTGTTTCCCCTATCTGGATGGAATCCTGCTGGGGCCGGATCCCCAAAATAACCTCGCCACCGCCATGGATCAGGCGGGATTGATCCTTCCCGCATGGGAACGGCCAGGCGGCGTATTTGGCGAAAGCAACCAGATGTCCATGCAATGGCACGCGATTTGGGATCCCGCCACACACAGCGCCTTGGGAATGCTGTTTATGGATGCCGAAGCGCGCCCCAAACGCCTTGTTCTTGAAGCATCCACAGCTTCCATCGCTCTGCATTATTTTCCGCCGGTGCGCCTGAAACCGGGAGCATCATATACCGCCCCGCCCATGCGATTGATGATCTATCATGGAGATTGGCGTCCGGCGGCGCGTGCGTATCGCATCTGGCATGACAAGACATTCCCTTCCCCCACCCCCCCTGCATGGTTTCGTGTTTCCGACGGCAATACGGGGACACATTTTAAAAAGGCCGGCCCCGGCATCGCCCCTGGATATTCGGGGCAAGTAGTACTCAACAGTTTTCGTGAACTGCCCGCAGCGCATTTGCAGGCCCCCGTTGACAATTGGGAATATGCATTTTATTGCCGCACTTCCATGCTAAATGAGGGGAAAGCTTACAGCCCCCACACAGACGGCGATAATATCATCCGGGAGGACCTGGGCGGGGCGGAAGCAATGCGGGAAGGAATTGCGGGAATACACCGGCTGGGATTGCATACTACGCTGTATGTAGAGGGGTATGTCGTCCATAAAGAGAGCGAGTTGGTGAAGTCTGGAAACGGCCTCCAATGGTCGATAATGCGCAAAGACGGCACAATCACCTGCCCTTACGAATCACAGGGATTCTATCCCATGTGTCCGGGCTCTGTGGAATGGCAAGATCATCTGGCCGCCATGACCGCCCGGCTTCTCCGTGAAACTGGCGCGGACGCCATCCGGCTGGATTCGCTTGGATTCTATTACTTGCCCTGCTATAACCCCGCGCATCACCATGACTCCCCGTTTGGCTATAATCAATGGTTGCAGCAACTACTGGCCAAAGTTCACCGGGCTGTCACGAAAGTAAAGCCTGATGTGTTATTGCTCACGGAAGGTCCGGCCGACTGGTTTGCTCCCTGGGTTCACGGGGCGCTTACCAGCCGTTGTCCACGCGAGCTTTCCCCGATGCGTCTGGCGCTAAGTGCCTTCCGCCCGTATGTTTATGCCAGTGGCGCATTGTGGGGCTCCCTGTCGGGTTTCCCCGGTGGTCCAAGTGCAAGCCGGGATAAACATTCCCTGGATTGGCATTGGGTATGTGCACAATTTCCAGTACATGAAGCACTGATCTGGGGGGACGTGTCAGATAGGATTCCCTCCTCCTCTGATCCGGAAATTGTTGCACGAAGTTTTATAGGAGAAGGATATTGGGCGGTAGTGGTGGCACGGCCTGCATGCCAGGATTCCATCTGGCCGAGTGGCACAGGGATCTCATCCAAACACTCCCCCTATGTCGTATCCATCCCAGGCCTGGACTATCGGGTGAACAACGCAGCCTTCTGTGACATTGAAACCCTCTGCTGGAAACCACTGGCATTTGAACAATGCGGAAATACTATTACGTGCGCCCTGGAAAGCAACTGGGCGCTCGTGGTGCTTCACCATCCAAAAGGCCCGCGGATAATAGATTTCAGTCCCCTGCCTCCCGTATCACCGGGCGCCTCCATAGAGATACAGCCTATTTCATTGGACGAGACATCAAGGCGCCGAATAACCATAAACGCACCAGGATTAATCCCCTCCCCCATCCCGGCAACCTGTCCGGAAGCTATTACGCTAGTGATTCCAGCGAATGCACTTCCAGGCAATTATCCCATTACAATATCTGGGGAACATATCCTGGGAACAAAGCGCTTTCTTGTGGTGACATGACAAAGAAGGCTTTTAAAACAAGTTATGATTGCTTAATGCCATACTCGGACATTTTACGCCACAGCGTGGAACGGGAAATGCCCAAGCGCCTGGCGGCAGCGCTCTGATTGCCGTTGAGCTTCTCCAGAGTCTCACGAATGTGCCGTTCTTCCACTTGCGCCAAGGTGAGCGTGGTATCCTCAGCGGTATAAGGCAAGGCCAGGCGTGGCACCCGGCCGAACTGGACCGGTTCGGGCAAATCCCGCGCCCGGATCGTGTCATGATCCGCGAGAATCACGGCATGGGCGATAATGCTTTCCAATTCCCGGACATTTCCGGGATAATCATAATGCTGCAATAACCCCTTGGCATGGTCATCCATGCCGCGTACATTTTTCCCGTAACGGGCATTCGCACGCGCAATGAAATGACTCATGAGGGCGGGTAATGCATCCATGCGCTCCCGTAACGGCGGGATACGGATTTGAATAACATTCAGCCGAAAATACAGGTCTTCACGGAAGGTGTGAGTGGCCACCGCTTCCACCAAATCCCGGTTGGTGGCGGCAATCACCCGTACATCCACTTTTTGCGCGGTGGAGGCGCCGACCCGGCGGATCTCGCCACTTTGCAACACGCGCAAAAGCTTGGCCTGGGTGATCGGCGACATATCCCCTATTTCATCCAAGAAAATCGTCCCACCGTCCGCCTCTTCAAAAAGACCCCGTTTGTCATGTTCCGCACCGGTAAATGCGCCTTGAACATGCCCAAACAGTTCGCTTTCCAAAAGCCCTTCAGGCAACGCCGCACAGTTTATCGCGATAAATGCCTTGTCATTGCGCCGGCTTAAGCGATGAACAGCATTGGCTAACACTTCTTTACCCGTGCCGCTTTCCCCCAATAACAATACCGTACTGTCCGTGGGAGCCACCTTTTGGATTATCTCCACAACCCGTTGCATAACCGGGGTTTGACCCACCAATTCCTCAAATACGGTTTGTTCAAAATCCTGGGCGGACGTCTCCACACTCCGAATATGCAAGGCTTTCTCTACCACCATGGCCACATCTGAGGGCGCACCACTCTTCGGCAAGTAGAAAAAAGCGCCCTGGCGGATTCCCTCCAGTGCACGCTCAATTGTCAAAGAATCAAATAGAAGAATCAGTTGGATATCTGGATTCTTTTGGCGAATGAATGATACCAGATCCACATCCCCTTCTCTGGCAAGGTCCAAATCCAATACAAGCACATCATAAAAGCGCCGCCCGACATTTCGCAAGACCCCGGCAGCATCATGACACCGCTCAGTCTGATATCCATAGCTATTCAAAAAACGGGCAATGGCGGCACCGTAGTCTTTTACCTGGCATGCAATGAGAATATGGGCGTTAATAGTATTCTTTTTGCTTCTCATTGCAACACCTCCAAAATTGATTCTTGCCTAATTGTATCAAAACGATACACAATAAAAAAGAAACAAACATAACCGGAGCTTTTTAAGACAAAGGACAGAGAATAGCAAGAATGACTCTTCTCTATAAAGGCTTTCTTCTATATTTTTGTCCAAAGTTTACAGAAAGCGGGAGAAAAAAGGATTAATCAACCCGAAGGAGCTTGGTCGGCCTGGACGTGCTGATTATTCCGCTATGGGGCAGAAGTTCCGCAAAATAGGTTTGGTTCTTTTCTTGGATCCGCAAGGAGCGATGACACACATGGCAAGCATGCTCATCGCCAGAGGCCACGGTATCTGGAAGCCGTATGAACGTGGTACAGAATGGGCAGGCGACACTGCGCACCTCATTGGAGAAATAATCCTGGAGAATGGTATCCACTTTTCCGGCGCGATAACAACGAATCAGCAACTCAGCGCACAGAGGATCAAACTGAGCCCCGCTGCACTTTTCAATTTCCGCAATCGCGATTTCGGGATCTAATCCCTTGCGATAGGGACGATTGCTAGTCATGGCATCAAAGGTATCCGCCACGGCAAGAATACGGCCCTCGATTGGGATGTCATCCCCCGCCAGCCCGTAGGGGTATCCTTTTCCATCATACCGTTCGTGATGATAGAGGCAATAGGGGATCAATGGATGAAGATGTTCGATATCTTGAAGCAATTCTGCGCCCCGCTCAGGATGGACTTTCATCTTGGCATATTCTTCATCTGTGAGTTTTCCGGGCTTGCGAAGGATGGCATCATCAACGGCAATTTTCCCTATGTCATGCAACACTCCCCCCATCTGCACTTCTTTAAGCTTTTCTTCGTCCCACCCCAATTCCCGAGCCATGGCCATGGCAAAGTTCGTCACCCGCCAGGTATGCCCAACGGTATAATGGTCGCGCAATTCAATAGCACGCCCCAGGCCAATCAGGGAATCCTCATAACTCTGTTCGATTTCCCGCAGATATTGTGCATTGCGGATGGCAATGGCGGCAGGTCCCGCCAGCGCCACGAGCAACTCGATATCACTGGAAACAAATGCATTGGTGGTTCCACGGGTATCGACATACACTACGCCAAGACAGTCATCCTGATACATCAGGGGTACGCACATGGCGGAGGAGATGTTCTGGCTTATGATGCTGGCGCCGGATTCAAACCTGGAATCTTCCGCGGCGTCATAGGTAAGCACCGCCTCTCCTTTTTCATAGGCGCGGTTTACAATGGAGGAGCTAATAATAAAGTCTTGATCCACCGAGCCGGTTTTTACATATTCCTGCACCCAATCCCCGGATACCTTCTCCTTGAGGAGAATCACGCCATTGTGGGCGGGCACCAGCGTAAAAATCTGATCCATCACGCGCGCGAATAGTTTGGAGAGCACACGCTCACTGGAAATAACTTGGTTGGCGGAATACACCGCGCGCAAACGTTTTTGCGCATCCCGCAATTGCTGTTCGTTTGCAGAATCCTGGGGCGCTTCAAAAATGGTCTGATATATGTTGGCGGCGTTGGCGGCTTCCATTCGCCCCTCCCGGCCCGATTCAAACCGCACGCCGCTATGGCTCTTCTCGTCTTTGCCTGCATCAGATTCCACAGCGGGGTGAATACCCTCAAAACGCAATTCCTGCGCTCCGATGCGGATCACATCTCCATCAGACAGCCGGTATTCCAGGATTCGGCGGTTGCCAATATAAGTGCCATTGCCGCTGCCCATATCTTTTACCATAATCCCCTTGGCATCCCGTTGCACCACGGCGTGCTTGCGCGACACCTGTAAGTCGTCCAAATGGATGGTATTATCGGGGTTCCGTCCGATACTGATCGTGTCAAGTATATCGAACACTTTGCCTTTTAATGATCCTGTAAGTACAACGAGGCGTTCTGTACCCATACCTGAAATGCTCCCTGTTCTTGTTCAAAACTCTTTTATCGTGCACACATTTATATCATGATTCCTGAAAGAAACCAAGCTAAACCTTTGCAAATCATCCGGAATAGAAACGGGCAAAACACATAGACACAATATGTTGTGGAAATAGAACGGCAAAACACAACACCTGCTTAATAAACACTTGACACGTTTCCCCAAATGCTCTAGAATGTCAAAGGTTAAAAATACGCTAAAGGCGGAAGTAGTTGCTAGTTCGAGAGTAAGAGCAGCAAACCACCATGCGTGGAAAGGTAAGGAGAATAACCCTTTAGAGTGTGATACATGTGACGATAAAGTTCTTGAGTCGGGAATTAATGGTGGATGAACTCGTTTACAGTCAGGCAGGGAAGGTGTACTCTGCGAGGTTGGAAATATTAGTGCCCGAAAGGCGGCGTGTATGAATGAAATGCAGTCGTATTTAGCCTTCTTTGGGCTTCGTGAACAGCCGTTCGCCCCTACGGCGGACCCGGCCTATTTTTATGCCACGCGAGAACACAAAGAATGTTTATTCCGGCTATGGAACAGTATTGATGGCCGTCATGGCATAGCGGTGATATTGGGCAATTACGGCACGGGGAAAACCACCTTATTGCGCAAGTTGATAACGGGAATGGCGGCCAATCCTGAACGGTATTGCACAGGAATAATCGGCTCCCCCATCCCTTCCTGGACCAGTTTCGCCTTGCTGGAGAGCGCGGTAGCCCAATTTGGGCTCCAGCCCCAGGAAAAGTCGTATGTTGGGTATATGGAAACCTTGAATCAATTCCTGCTTCGCAACCGGGACCGCAGTTGCACGCTGATCATCGACGACGCACAAAACTTGAATAAACGCGGACAGCTTGAATTGCTGAGGCTGGTGCAAAACCTTGAGACACACCAATACAAATTATTGAACCTGGTATGTTTCGCTCAATTGGAATGGATGGATGTATTGAGAGCGGCGCCAAATTTCGCCCAACGCATAAATATGACCTATACCCTCGGGCCCGTCCAGTATGATGAAACCTGCCACTTCATAGAGTTTCGTCTGCATCAAGCGGGCGCCCAGCCCGGCTCAGGACCGGAATTTACCGAGACGGCTCTTCGGGCTATCCACGCCTATTCAGAGGGAAGCCCTCGGATAATCGTTACCCTCTGCCGGAACGCAATCCTCCTTGCCGCACAGCTTAAAACCTTTGAAATAGGACATGATCTCATCTTGCATACGATTGACAAAACCACTTTACCGGATCCGGAACGCCGCGCGCGGGTGGTTGCAGCGATTGCCGGTATGGTGCGGGGCGGATCGGAAACAGAGGACATAGACTCCTTGGTGGATAAAGCCGCTCGGGATCAAATTTCCCGCGATCAGCGCGCCGCACAACTCCTGCTTCGCGCGGTGAGGGAACAACCCATACCAACGATGGATACGTTATAATGGCCGAACCTCAACGCGAAAGCCATGCGGAACTTCCAATGGAAGAAGATGAAGTACAGGCCCATCTGAAGACTATTGATGGAAAATTCATGCAAACCATTGAGGCCGACACACGGCTTGAAAGCGGTGTGCCTCCCGGGCATCGCCCGGCAGACCTTGATTTCATACAAATGACGGGATTAACACGCCCCACAAATACCGCCGAAGAACCTTCAGAACCTTCCCCCCCGCCGTACGAAGAAGATATGAATCCAGCCCATCCGGTAGACTTCTTTGAAAGCGGCGTGCGCGATGTCGATCACACCCTGTCCCCGCCGGGAACAGAAGCGGGAGCTTCCCTCTCCACTGTATCGCCCCAAACGGATCTTTCGGCGTTGACTCCACGGGTGACCGACCCCCTGCCGGACACTACAACTGATCGGGATGAATCCACAAAGATCCCCTCTTCCTCCCCCCCGAAACCAGTACAAGAACCACCCCACACGCCTGCATCGGATATACCTGCGCCGGAAGCAGGGTCTCCCCCGGACATAGAAAACACCTTGGCGGAAGTGCTTAATACACTCGAAACTGAAGAAAGCGTTGAACAAGAAAAACCTTCTTCGGAATCATTCTTCGACGCTGAAGCGGAAAAAACGCCCCTCCCTGGAGAAGGCGTACGCAACACGCCTGCCCTGGATCAACAACTCGTGGAAGCCGAACAATTGTTGCGGGAACTGGAGCATCAACCCCGCGAGTTCACAGCGGCGGTGTCATCACCTGATCCCGCCCCTTCACCCCCTGATCCCCCCCCACCTTCCTCCCCGCCTATACGACAATGGAGCCCTCCCTCTAACGAGGAACGCATGGCCACCGAAGAAGAAGAAGAGGACGACCGCAGAATCGTATATGACTATGCCGCAGCACCCGGGCGGCGCAGAAAATCACGGCGTCATGTGTCCCGGCAAAGGCGGCGTTTCATCCAGATGACAGCGCTGGTTGGAATATTGATTGTGCTTTGCATTGGCATATATGCAGCCTTTGGCGCATTCTTAAAACCCATGATGGTATCTCCGGACAAACTGCTTACCATGGCGAGAACCCAATTCGAGAGCGGCCAATATTTGGATGCCTCCCGGACTTTCAATAGTTTCGCCGAACGCAATCCTGACCATCCGTCGCGTCCGGAAGCAGAATTCCTTGCCGCGTTTGCATTACGCTCGGCGCCGGCCAGTTCGGCGGAATTGGCACAGACTCAACGGGAAAATGCGCTGGCTTTATTTGATAAATACCTTAAAAACAATCCTGGAGACCCGCGGCATACCCGCGCGGAATCCATCCGCGCCTTGCTGCTCTTTGAACTGGGGCGTTATGATGAGGTGATCGATCTGCTTCGCGATCCGGCCCGGCTAACGGATGATACCAGCGCGGCCCTGACGTTGTTGCGCACCCTTGCCATGGCCTATCGCCGCTCCGGAGATTATGAGCATGCCGAATCCACCTATCTTCAAGCATCCGTGCTCCCGCAGAATATGACGTCCGATACCGATTACTATGAGCTTGGCGCCATGGCAAGAGAACGCGCCGCCCTGACGGACGAAAAAGCGGAAAAAACACGCCTCGCCACTACCGCCCTGGAATACTGGACAAAAGCCATCGGAGTGTCAGGAATTGATCCCGGCGCCAAAGAGGAAATCCAAAAGCAAAGCGACCGTCTTAAAACCGAATTTGGCGTTACGCTTGATACTGCAAAGACTCCGGGCCCTGTTCAGGAGGAGATCTCCGCCCCGGTGGCTCCCCTCACTTCTGACAGTGCGGCGGCGCCGCCGGCGCCCAATCCTGTGGAAGAAGCAAAACAATTGGAGGCGCCGGCAACTACACCATGACTTTAATGCTATATAGGAGAATATCATGATACCTGTCCATCGATGTATTGCGGTGGTGGTAGGGGTATTCCTACTGATACCCGCCATCAGCACGGATATCTCCGCATCCGATCCCATCATGCCAGGCCAATTTGTGTTCATCAAGGTGCAACGTCACCCCGAATTGTCCTCTTCCGTTCAAGTAGACGAGAGCGGGAATGTATCGCTCCCCTATATTGGCAACGTTACCGTTGGAAACCTTTCCGAAAGCGATGCCAGTGCGCGTGTCTCCTCCGCATACGGTGTCATTTTGAAAAATCCGCGCGTCACCGTCACACGCAGTGCTGGAACCCTGGAGCCACAAAGCGCCCGGACAGCGCAAATGACCACGCAAGTCGTGCATCTGGAAAATTCGAGTTCAGACGTTCTGCAAAAGGCGCTCACAGGCATGTCCAGCCTTGGTGGAAGTGTTAGTTCGGATGCTGACAGCAACACTCTTATTGTCACCGACACCCCTGATGTCGTACAGAATATCCTGGCGGCGGTCCGCGAACTCGACCAAATGCAAAGTCAGATTACCCAAGTGAATATCGAAGCAAAAATCGCGGAAGTGACCAGCGAAGCAGCTAAAGAGATCGGCATACGGTGGGCCGCTGTGGGCGATCACCTTACCGGGGGCTACATTCCCGGCGCACGCCAAGACGCACGGGTCAACGGAATTCGGACCTTTAACGATCCCGCCTATAACGAACGCTTGGGCGATAGCACTAACCGGGCAAATTCTGGCGGAGGGCGGCGGTTTATGGATGAAGGGAACTGGGACAGGCGGCTTCAAGTTCCTCTCCAATTAGCCGCTCCGGGGCAAATGTATTTCGGGTTCGTCAATACTGGCATTGATCTACTGGCCATGATGGACGCGCTCGTGGCGGACAACAAGGCACAAATGCTGGCCACCCCGTATATTCGCACGGTGAATCATAAAACAGCCCATATAAAGATGACACAGGAATACCCGTACACGGAAATGGGCACCGCAGGCATCAACACCGTATCCAGCACCAGGTTTTTGGATATTGGGATTCTGCTTGACGTAACGCCACATGTCCGGAAAGACCCTTCAGGGGTCACGTATGTTCAGCTTGATTTGAAACCTGAAGTGTCCACGGCAACGGGGGTCGCCAACGGAGTGCCCATTCGTTCAGTACGCAGCAGCAGCAGCATCGCCAACGTGCGGGATGGGCAAACCCTGGTGATTGGGGGAATCGTGCAACGAGACGCCCGGGACGTCATCCAAAAGGTTCCCGGCCTGGGCAGCGTACCGGTTCTCGGAATGCTGTTCCGGCACAAGGAAAAAAGCAAAGGGAATTCCGAGTTGATGATCTTTGTGACCCCCAAGGTGTATGAGCGTCCAGAAAGCGTTATCAATGAACGTTCCATAGATTTAACGCAATTGGAAACCAGTGATTCCCAAAACACCCCAGAGCAGCCCAAGGAAAAGCGCAAGGAGTAGCGGCCCATGTCGCTGGATACCCCGTCGTTTGAACAGATGAATCGGCAGTCACGGGACAATCAGTTCCGGTTTATTTTCCGGGTGTTAACCGATCACTGGATGTTGATCACCGCCGGGGCGCTGATTGGTGCGTTTGCGTTCGGGGGATTGGCCTGGTTTTTACGCGAAACCTCCGCCGAACTCTACACTACTTACGGTGAAGTGGTCATTACGCCTTCTCCGTGGGACAAAGAATTTCTAAAAGACGTCGGGGCGATGTCCATGGCGGTAACTCCCAAATTACTGGTGGATCGCATCAATAAACGAACCATGGCTGAAAACGTGGCCTTGGCGCGCCTTCAACGCGAACTGGCAAAAGGCGACTTGCTGGGCCGTATCAGCAGCAAGGAAGAGTTTGCCGAGCTTGCCGCTGGCATTGAAAGCAAAATCACCCTCACCGCCCTTGACGAGACCAATCGTGTGCGCATCGAAGTGAAAAATGGAACTACCCGGCAGGAAACCCAGGATATAGCGGAGTTTGCAACACGGGCCTTTTTAGAACAAACTCGTGAAACCTCTTTAAAAGAAGGGGAAGAAACGCACCGGTTTATTCTAAACAAACTCGAAGAACTGCAGCGCCAGCTCTTTGCCGCCGAAACCGCCGAATGGGACTACAAGCGGAAAATGGGATTCCGCATGTATGGCAAAGTGGACGAAGACATGGCCAACACCTATAAGGAGCTTAATACGCTCAAGGCCACCAAGGAAGAACTGGACGCTAGAATAAAAGAACTGGATTCGGAACTCGCCGCCAACAGTCAAACACTGCCCCAATCCCTGGAACACGTTTCTGACGCCGTGGTGGATCAGCTCTTTTCCGAATTAAACACGCTGCTTCAGGAAAAGCTTTCCATGAGCGTGGAATTTACGCCGGCCTATCCGGAATTGCAGACACTCGAAGAACGCATAACGGAAAAACAACAGGCCATTATCGGCGCCTTAGAACAGCTTGACACGGGCATTACGGGCGGCAGCAGCGTATGGAAACGGCGCCAGGAAATTTACCGCGAACAGATGAATTTGCGCACACAACTTACCGGCACGGAAGTGCGCATCGCCTCCCTTGAACGCTTGCTGGAAGATCTGGTTCCGCAAATTCCGGAACTCGCCAACAAGAATCTGGAATACGAGCGGCTGGTACAGGAAACACAAAGCATTCGGGAGCAATTTAACAAGCTTCGGGATCGTGAATGGAAAGTGCGCTCCGCGATCAGCCAGGGCGCCGCCCAAGTGGAGCGGTTCGACCCGGTCCACAAAGCCATGATGATGCCGTTGGGGGGGTCTACGCGGTTCTGGGTGAATTTCCTGATTGGCGCCATTGCGGGCTTTATCCTGGCGTTGTGTTATGCACTGATGTACGAATACAATGACACTTCCATCCGAAACATAGAAGATGTATCGGAATACATCGGCTTGGAGGTCATCGGCACCATCCCCCGGATGCGTTTTGGAAAACCCCGCGGACGAAAACGGCGCCGTGCCACCTATGTAACCACGGTTGAGGAAGAACGGGTGGATGCCTGCATCGTAACTCAGCACGACCCCAAATCGCCTATCTCCGAGGCCTATCGTACTCTCAGAACAAATTACCAATTTGCCACTCTCAAGCAAAATCCCCGAACCCTTATGCTTACCAGCGCCGTGCCGGGCGAAGGCAAAACAACCACCGCTGTCAATACCGCTGTAACCATGGCGGACTTCGGCATGCGGGTGTTGATCGTAGACACCGACCTCCGCCGTCCGAACGTTCATCGCGTGCTTCGCATGGAACGCGGGTTAGGCCTCGCTGACGTACTTAAGGGCGAGGTAGACATTGACAGCGTGGTGCGCCCTACACGAATTCGGAACCTCTGGATTGTATCAAGCGGAAGAGTGCCTTCCAACCCCTCCGAACTCATCGGTTCAGAGCGCATGACGGAAGTCATGAAACGTCTGGGGGAAGAATTCGACATTGTTATCTGTGACGCACCATCCGTTCTGGTGGTTACTGATCCCGTATTATTGGCGACGCACGTAGACACTTGCATTATGGTCGTCTCAACCAATAATGCCCGGCGCGAGACCGTGATCCGTGCAAATAAACTGCTGCAATCTGCAAAGATCAATGTTGTGGGTGTTCTATTAAACGGGCTGGAAACCACACGGCGCCATTATTATTACTATTACTATTACTATGATGACACTAAGTCTGAACGCCGGAAATGGTATCACTTCAGTTGAGGTGCTGGAATCACCCGTCAAGACAGTAATAAATTGAACCTTTGCCGAATGGAGGCAAACTGTCGTATTGTATAATACGGGAAATGTCGTTTCATGGCCCTTTTTCGATCAGAACGCGGCATCGGCCGCGGTGAAATTCCAGAGAGCCGGCTGGAAGTCCCTTTTTTCGCTCTTATAATGGTTATTTGCAGTCTTATTATTTTTGTTTTGCACCTCCGCCTTGAAAACCAAAGCCTGACCCTGGCCTTAGCCATAAGCCTGTTTGTTTTTGGGGCCACCGTGGTGCGGGTTGAATTCGGCGTATATGTGCTTGTGCTTTCCATGTTGCTCAGCCCGGAAATCGTCACAGACACCAGTGGCGAAAACAGTCTCAAAATCCGGTATGATGATCTGTTGATCATCGTTATTTTCTTGGGGGTTATGGTCAAACTGGCTTTTGAGGGGCGGCTGCACTTGTGGCGGCCCAGCCCAATCAACGCGGGCATTGTTGCGTACTATGGGATATGCATTCTCTCCACTTTGCTGGCGCTGGAGCGCAATTTAGGCGCTTGGAGCCGCCGGGACGCCTTTTTTGTCATGCTGAAAATGCTGGAGTTTTACCTCGTTTTCTTTTTGGTCAGTCACGCAGTGCGTGATAGAACCCAGATTCGAAATCAGCTCGTACTCTTTTTTCTGGTATCCCTGGTGGTTAGTGTTTATGGCGTCCTTACTATCCCCATAACCGATCGTGTAAGCGCCCCATTTGACGAAGGCGGCACGGAACCCAATACACTCGGCGGTTATCTAACCCTTGTGACGTGTGTGGCTTTGGGGCTTTTCACACAAACGCCTAAAATATACCTGAAACTCCTCTTCGGCGCAGTTATAGCCGTTGCCTTCATTCCATTTCTGTATACGCTGTCGAGAGCCTCCTATGTGGCCCTCCTTCTCGGCATCCTGGTTTTATGCATATGCAGCCGTCGATATTTTATGCTGGCCGCTATCACGGTGATTCTGGCCGCTTCCTCGCTGGTTATGCCGGAAAAAGTACAAGAACGCGTACTGTATACTTTTCAACAAGGCGGCGGCGAGGAAGTGGTGGTGGCAGGACGGGACACGGGCATCCAAGTGGATAAATCCACTAATGAACGGATACGGATTTGGCGAAAAGTGCGGTTCATCCTCGGCCTTGGCCCACAGTATTTCCTGTTGGGGGCGGGGGTCTCCTGGGAATCAGTGGTGGACAGCCAATACGCCCGTATCATCTTGGAGACCGGACTCCTGGGCATACTGGCCTTCGGCTTCATGCAATACCGGATTCTAAAAACAGTTCGGGAAGGCTACCGTTGGACGGACGACTGGTTATGCCGCGGATTAGGCATGGGAGTCTTTGCATCAGCCGTGGCATTAATCGTGCATGGCTTGGGCACGATCTCTTTTCTCATCGTCCGTATCATGGAACCCTATTGGTTTCTATTGGCCCTCACGGTTGTAGCCCGGGAAAATGCCCTGGAAAAACACTGGGCGCGTTTCCAGAGAGAACACAACGGGCATCCCCAAAAGAGTGCATCACCCCTTTCGTCCCTCACCGAAACGGCCTAATCGGATCATCATACCCGGAATGCTTCATGATCCCCTTTGTTCTTGATGCTGTCGAGCCGCGGGATGGAATAGGTGCCCATAAGCAACTGGTCCAGCATGCTGACATCGGTGGCAAACTCCCGGGCGCGATCCAGATCGATTTTTCCGTCTTTATACATGCGATAAAGATACTGTTCAAACACAAAGGAATGGGAAACGGTTTGCTGCATGCCGATGCGAATCAGATCGGAATCGCCCGTCGTAATACCATCGCCGATCGCCTTCACGTCATTAAAGAGGATTTCCAGGGCAGGCATGCGCCCGCCGCCGATGCGAGGCACCAGCCGCTGGCAAATCACACATCGCAGACAATCGCGAATCTGAAGTTTCACCAGATCGCGCTCGATTGGATCGAAAAAACTCACAATTCGGTTCACTACTTCACTCGCCGTATTCGAGTGAAGGGTACTAACCACCAGATGGCCCGTCGCAGCGGCGTTAATCGCCGCGCGGATGGTGTCCGGATCGCGCATTTCACCAATGACAATGACATCCGGGTCATGCCGCAAAGCGCCCGTCACGGCATCATTAAACGTCGCCACATCGGCTCCCAGGCTCCGTTGTGAAATAATGGATTTCTTGTTGGCGTGCACATATTCAATCGGGTTTTCTATCGTCAAGATGTGCATGGCCTTATGGGAATTGACGTAGTCCACAACCGACGCCACCGTGGTTGTCTTGCCGCTTCCAGTCATCCCGGTCACCAAAAGAAGCCCGTGGGACAAGTTCGAGAGGTTCTGCATCGTATCTGGAGGAAGACACAGATCTTCAAAGGAGGGTATCGTTTCCGGCAGGAACCGAATGGTCATGTGCGGCGCGCCGGATTTTATAAACGCGGAAATACGTGAATATCCCATACCTACCTGATGAAAATTGAAACTGGTCTGCTTGAACGATTCAAATTCATCCCAGTAGTTCTTGGGCGCCAACTCTCGTAACAAGGAAAGGATTTGCACGGACGACAACACGCCAAGCAATTCGGAATGATGCGTGTCCCCGTCAATTCGAAATACCGGATGAACCCCGGGAGACAGGTGAACATCGCTGGCCTTGTATTGCACCATCGCCTGAAACAACAACTCCGGACTGATCCGGTCAATGCGGTAGTTGTCCCCTTTGCCGCGCCAGACTTCCGGCAGCTTCAGGCATAGGCTAAGTTTGTCCACGGCTTCAAGCACACGGGGCGTGCTGGGCTTCCCCGATGGCGGACATTGAAGCGTTACCCACCCTTCCTCTTGTTCAAGGGTGCACTCATTCGAATATTCGCTTACAACCTCCTGTAGCGCCTGTACCGTTTTTCCATTCACATACGCCCTCAAGACAAAGCAAATAAAATCCCCCTTAAACTCAGGACGTTCCGCCACCACGTTAACCACATCCGACAGCACGGAAATTTTACGTGGAATCCCCTGCGTGCGGCGAAGATGGCGTTCAATCATCCCAACCACCGCCCGGACACTCTGTTGCTGTCCTATCCCCAAAATAAATTCGGCCATGATCTCCTCCCTTGAACACTTATGTCCTGTCCATATGAGGGTCTCACCTTACTTTTCTTGGACGTATCATACACACTTGTCTTTCCAGCGTCAAAGACTTTTTTCAGTATTCTCCATTCGACATCTAGGTGACGTCCAGGTTGAAATGCCCCAATAATGTTTGTTACCTTGATGGCGCCATACACCGCTCATGGTGGAATTCCCCTCACGGGTGATGTGGGGGGTATGGGTGCGGGGTGGGCTGTATTTCTAAGCCGTCCTACACTATATCTCATGGGTTGCACTGTACATGGGACATGCACTGGAAAGGAACCGGGCAATGCCAAAGATTCTCGTATTGGATGGTACCAGCGAAGAGGCCGTTACAATATTCAAAAAGGCAGGATTTGAGGTTGATGTGAAACCTCCTCAAAAACCGCCTGAATTAGCCGCCATCATTGGCAGCTACGACGGGGTGGTGGTGCGAAGCGCCACAAAAGTAACTGCCGAGGCGCTTAAGGCTCCCGGTAATCTTAAGGTGATTGGCCGGGCCGGGGCCGGCACGGACAACATCGACAACAACGCTGCTACCCAAGCGGGCGTGGTGGTGATGAATACTCCCGGCGGCAACACCATATCCACCTGTGAACATGCCTTTGCCCTGCTCTTCGCCCTCTGCCGCAACATTCCCAGCGCCCACCAATCCATGCAAGAAGGCCGTTGGGATCGTAAAAAATACATGGGCAACGAAATCTGCGGCAAAACGCTGGGCATTGTGGGTATGGGCCGCATCGGCGGCGCCGTGGCCAAACGCGCACAAGCCTTCGACATGAAAATCATCACCTTCGACCCCATCCTCACCCAATTGAAGGCGGAAGCCCTGGGCGTCGAACTGGTCTCCATCGACGAGTTAGTCGAGCGTTCCGACTTCATCACGATCCACGCGCCCAAATCCGAAAAAACCAATAATATGATCCGCCTGGAGCAATTCAAACGGATGAAACCCTCCTGCCGCATTATTAATTGCGCCCGGGGAGGGATTGTTAATGAGCAAGACCTCGCCACAGCACTAAAAGACCATATCATTGCCGGCGCGGCCCTGGATGTCTATACCTCGGAGCCTTTTGAGAATAATCCCTTCATCGGATTGGATAACATCATCATGACCCCTCACTTGGCGGCGTCCACCGACGAAGCACAACTGAACGTGGCGATTGACGTAGCCAACCAAATGGTGGATTTTCTCACCACCGGCGCGATTGTGAACGCCGTGAACGTGCCCAGTCTGGATAGCGAAACCCGTAAAGCCCTGCAACCCATGCTCTTCCTGGCGGACCGCCTGGGACAATTTCAGTCCATGTTCTGTCAGGGACGGCCAGAATCTATTGAAATCTCTTATAGCGGCGAAATCGGCGTCACGGATACGTACCCTATCACGGCGGCCATTCTCACAGGATTTCTTGCTCCCGTGGTGGAAACCGTAAACATGATTAGCGCCCCGGCCCAACTTAAGGAACGGGGCATCGCATCCAGTGAAAAACGCAGCGCCACCCCTTCCAGCTACGCCTTTGAAATCGCCGTCACCGTGGCCACCGACAAGGAAAAACACACAGTAACCGGAACCCTCTTCCATAAAACCGATCCGCGTATTTGCCTGATTGATGGAAGCCGGGTGGATGCCAAGCCGGAAGGCAATATGCTGATCTGCATTAATGAGGATAAACCGCTGGTGTTAGGCCGCGTTTGCACTGCCATCGGCGAAGCAGGGGTGAACATCGCCAACCTCATGCTGGGCCGGGATGAACGCGGTGGACACGCCCTGACCGTGCTGAACCTGGATCAAGCTATCAGCGATCAAGTCCTTGCAAAAGTCCGGGATATACCCCATGTAAATGAAGTTCGTCTGGTAACATTGCCGGAAACCAATTAAACCACTTCCCAAAAAACAACCAACCCAAAACGCATTCTTGTGCAAAAGGAACAGCGCATGAGCCGCTTTCAGCATATTCAAGTCCCACAAGGCGAAACGATTGCCATACGCTCCGGAGGCGCGATTCAAACCCCCGATCAACCGATTATCGGATTTATCGAAGGGGACGGTACCGGTCCGGATATCTGGAAGGCCTCAAAATATCTTTTTGACGCGGCCGTCAAACACTGTTATGGCGAAAAACGCCGTATTGCCTGGATGGAAATCTTTGCCGGTGAAAAAGCCAATCGGGTGTGCGGTTCCTACATGCCGGAAGAAACCCTGGACGCCATCCGCGAATTTCAGGTCGCCATCAAAGGGCCATTAACCACTCCCATAGGCGGCGGCTTCCGCAGCTTGAATGTAACCTTGCGCCAGAAACTCGACCTCTTCGCCTGTGTGCGGCCCGTGCGATACTTTAAGGGTGTGCCTAGCCCCGTGGTTAATCCACACTATGTAGACATGATCATCTTCCGTGAAAATACCGAAGACGTCTACGCCGGATTTGAACTGCCCCAAGGTTCACCGGAAGCCCAAAAATTGCTGCAGTTCTGCCACACTGAATTCGGGTGGGATATCCGTCCGGATTCCGGCGTTGGTGTTAAACCCATTAGTATCACCGGATCCAAACGCCTGATCCGTGCCGCGATTCACCATGCCATCCGCCATAAGCGCAAATCGGTAACCCTTGTTCACAAGGGCAATATCATGAAATACACTGAAGGCGCATTCATGAAATGGGGCTATGACCTGGTGCGCGAAGAATTCTCCGAGGTGGCCGTCGGCTGGGAGGATTGCAAGGGCGATCCTGGCGGTAAAATCCTGGTTAAAGACACCATAGCGGACATTTTCCTCCAGCAAATCCTCACCCGCCCGAAGGAATTCGAGGTGATCGCCACCATGAACCTGAATGGCGACTATATGAGCGACGCCCTAGCCGCTCAGGTGGGCGGGATTGGCATCGCGCCAGGTGCAAACATCAACTATGAAACCGGCGCCGCTGTCTTCGAGGCCACCCACGGAACCGCACCTAAGTACGCCAACCTGGATAAAGTTAATCCCAGCAGCGTGGTGCTGTCTGGTGTGATGATGTTCGAATATATCGGCTGGCAGGAAGTCGCTGATGCCCTGGTCAACGCCATGACAAAAACCTACACAGCAAAAACCGTTACCTATGATTTCGCGCGATTAATGAAAGACGCCCAGGAGCTCAAATGCAGCGAATTTGCCAAAGCGGTTGCCGATAATCTATAAATATGTCCTATTTTGTGTATTCAGTGAAGCCAAAAAATGGTATACTGGGAACACTGAAACACATAGTGAAAACAATATTATGACTGATTTCATGCCTATTGATCCGGATATCCATGCGGAAACTACGCACGCCAAGCTGGAGCAACTGCATCGCTTTGCCCAAGTGGGGCGGTGTGTGAATGGCGTTACACATGACATAAATAACGCCCTTGGGGCTATTCTGGCCTATACGGAGCTCATCGCGCTCGATGAGGCGCTCAGCAATGATTCCCAGCGAATCACTGGAGAGATTATCAATAGTGTAAACAAATGCTCGGAACTAATAGCCCGGCTCACGGACATTGCCCGCGACGAAAAACCCTCGGTTAGCATTATTGATCCAGGAACCATCGTAAAACGCGCCCTGTTGATGCGCGCCTACTCCCTGCGTGTCGCCAAAATCAAGGTAGAAACGGATATCCAAGACGGATTGCCGTCCTTTGGCGCGGATATCCCAAAATTACAGCTTGCGATCCTCTATCTCCTGTTTAATGCGCAAGAAGCCCTGGAAAACCATACGCCGAAACTTATCCGTATCCGAACGTACCAGAAAGAAGATTCCTTTTTCATTGAAATTTGGAACGCCGGCCCTGGATTAGGCGAACTCCGCCAAGAAGATCTGTCCACCCCCTACAAAACAACGAAGACCGGCTTCCACTGGGGCCTCAGTTTACCAGCGGCTCAGCGGTATATTGCACTCCACAACGGCACCTTGTCATGTAATGCTGAACGTGGTTTTATCATTGAACTTCCCGTTCAAACAGGCATATAAGCCAACACCGCAGGAGATATTTCGCATAACCGGAAAAAATCTCTTCGGGTATCGCTTCGGCAATAAACTGCGTTTTTGACATTTTTGGCGGGATACCGCTACTATTAACACACCCTTTGCCCCGGTTCCGCTGGTGGAAGCGGGGCCTTTTTACACCGAACAAGTTGGAATGATATCCCCTTCGGGTGAATGGGAGCGTATTGTGGAAAAACTGGTCAGTCTGTGTAAGCGGAAAGGATTCATTTATCAGTCCAGCGGAATTTACGGCGGCATCAACGGCTGCTGGGATTTCGGACCACTGGGTGTTGAACTGAAGCGCAATCTCAAGGATGACTGGTGGTACACCTTTGTCCGCATGCGCGATGACATGGTGGGGCTCGACGCAAGCATTATCATGCATCCTCAGGTTTGGGTGGCGAGCGGCCACGTGGAAGCCTTTCATGACATGCTGGTGGATTGCAAAGAATGCAAAAAACGATTCCGTCAGGATCACCTCGAAGGCGAACGCTGTCCAGACTGTGGCGGCGAACTAACCGAACCCAAGGCATTTAACAGCATGTTACGCACACGCCTTGGCGTAAGCGATGACACCGCCGTGGACACCTACCTCCGCCCGGAAACCTGCCAGTCCATTTTCGTGGATTTCAAGGAAGTCTGCTCCTCCACACGCGTCAAGCTGCCGTTCGGCATTGCACAAATTGGCAAAAGCTTTCGCAACGAGGTAAATCCCCGAAATTTTATCTTCCGGAGCCGTGAATTCGAACAGATGGAGATTGAATTCTTCTGCCGCCAGGAAGAAGAAGAAAAATGGTTTGACCAATGGCAGGCGGATATTTGGAAATGGTATATGGACATTGGACTCCGGGAAAACAAGCTCCGCTGGTTCGAACATCCCAAGGAATCCCTGGCACATTATTCCAAGCGTACCGTGGACGTCGAATATGAATTCCCCTTCGGATGGGGGGAATTGCAGGGCTTGGCCAACCGCGGCTGCTACGACCTTACCCAGCATTCCAAGCACTCAGGAAAAGACCTCTCCTACTTTGACCAGGAACGCAATGAGCACATTGTGCCTACGGTGATTGAACCGTCGGCAGGCGTGGATCGCACCACCCTGGCGGTGCTGTGCGACGCCTACTATGAAGAGGAAGTGAAAGGTGAGTTGCGCGTCGTGATGCGGTTCCAGCCACGGATTGCGCCCATCAAGGCAGCCATTCTTCCCTTGGTGAAGAAAGACGGTTTGGCGGAAATCGCCGAAACGCTGGAAAAGAAACTGCGCCGGAAATTCCCCACCTATTACGACCACGCGGGCGCCATTGGACGGCGGTACCGGCGCATGGACGAAGTGGGCACCCCTTACTCCATCTGCGTGGATTATGAAACCAAAGAAAATGAAACGGTCACGGTGCGGGAACGCGACAGCATGGAGCAGGTGCGCATGCCGATGGCCGAATTGACGGACTATATCCTGAAACGCGTCTCCTTTGAGCGGGACTAATTCGCGCCCGCTGCGCACAATTCTGCGATGAACGTCGATTACGATCAGATCGCCAAAGCTTATGACCATCATCGCCGGGCCGGCGGCCCGTATATGGAAACCTTGTGCGGATTGCTGAAACGTTGCCCAGGCCGGCGGGTGTTGGAACTCGGCGCCGGAACCGGCAATAGCACCGAGGCCCTGCTGGAGGCGGTTCCGTGTACGCTGACCGCACTCGAATTGTCTCCCGGCATGCTGGAGCAAGCCAAACGCAAGCGCATTCCCGCGCGTTGGGTGCGCGGCTCGGCGACGGCCCTCCCGTTTGCCAATCAGGCCTTTCATTTCGTGTATGCCACCTATATGCTCCATTTTATCCATGATCTCGACTTGCTCATGCACGAATGCTGGCGGGTCCTGGAAGAAGGGTGTGCAGCATTCACCACCGCCCCCACTTCGTTTATTGAGAACCACCCCCTCAACCGCTATTTTCCCAGTTTTGCCCAAACAGACCTTGCCCGCTTCCAATCCATAGAGCGCGTAAAAGAGGCGTTTTGCTCCGCTGGTTTTACCCAAATATGTCACGAGCAAAAACATAAAGCACCCGATCCCATCGACGCCGCGTACGTCCGGAAAGTCGAGGGGAAATTTTTGTCCACCTTCAACCTGCTTCCATCCGGAGAATTCGAACGGGGATTGAAAGAACTTCGTGCGGATGTGGAATCCGGCAAGTGCCGCGGCATGCATGTAATCTGGGAAACTGTTACTATCTGGGGGTATAAACATGCTTGACCATGCGCGGCATACAGTGATGTGTCCGGGATTAGAGCAATGAAAAAGAAAAACATGGAAAAGAAAAAGCGCCAAAACGTGCGCACGCGTGATTGGGAAAAACATCACGAGTTTTCCTATACGCATGACTTGGTGAAGCATCGCCGGGCCTTGACCAAATTGCCGGAAAGCGCCGCAGAACTCAATCCCCTGCCGAAAGATTTTGAACCCAATGGGATGGTGATTTCCCATTCCAAAAAATGGGCGTTCGTTCATCTGGATAACCAGGAACGGCTGTGCATGATCGACGAACGTCTCAAAGAACAGGAATCCACCCTCCTGGCCCCCGGAGATGCAGTTTTAGTTGAATTTGAGGACGAGGATGCCATCGTGCGCGGCGTAGGGCCGCGCGTCACCAAGCTGAGCCGCCCTGCTGGACCTCGCGGCAATCCGCCGGAACAAGTCTTCGCGGCCAATGTTGACATATTGATTATCGTTGCATCCGTGGCCCAGCCTCGCTTCAAAGAAGGCCTCGTGGATCGTTTTCTGATCGCCGCGCGTATCGGCGGCGTGGAACCCATCCTGTGCATCAACAAAATGGATTTGGCCGAAGACGACCCGCCGCAAATTGACGCCTATCGCAACCTGGGCATTCACGTCTTCCCCACCAGTTGTGAAACAGGCATGGGTATTGATGCATTGCGGGAAGCCATTAAAGGCAAACGCTGCGTGCTTTCCGGCCACAGCGGCGTCGGAAAATCTTCCCTGCTGAACGCATTGGATCCCAACCTGGAAGTATTAACCGACGAAGTGAGCCAGGCCACGGAAAAAGGCCGCCATACCACCTCCACCGCGCGCCTCTACCACCTGAAAGACAATGTGTGGATCATCGACACCCCCGGCATTCGGGCATTAGGACTTCTGGGCGTTTCCGCCGAAGAACTGGCCTGCTATTTCCCCGAAATGGCCGAAGCCGCCACCGGATGTCATTTTTACGATTGCACGCATACCCACGAACCCAAATGCGCGGTGCGCCAAGCCCTTGAATCCGGACAAATCACCCAGGCACGATACGATTCCTATTTGCGCATCCGCGCGAGCATGACCTCCGAAGACGGGCTGACCCCAGGCCGCTTTGGCACCCGGCGATAACCCTGCACTATGAAACATCCTATCTCATTTTTTGGTCTATTCATAGTAGCTCCCATCTCCAGGTGGGAGTTCTTTAAACAACCAAACAGGAATCAAGAATATGCACAATCGACGCGGTTATAGTTTATGGATAATTCTTTGCCTTCTCTCCCTGCAATCCGTGTATGCCGGGTTGACGGACTACGTACAACGATCCGACCCCAGTTATGCCTATGAAATTGTGGAGAGCCGCGCACTGGGCGCGAATTCCGCCGAAATCATAAAACTCACGTCACAAACCTGGCAGGGAATCACCTGGCAGCACTGGCTGGTTATTATCCGCCCGGCGGAGGTGGCGCATCCCGAAACCGCCTTGTTGCTTATCGATGGCGGCAGCTTTCGCGACAAGCCGCCCGCCCTTGACAACCGCGAAACACAAATCGTAAGCATGGTGGCCGATCAAACCAAATCCGTCGTAGCCGCCATCTCGCAGGTGCCCAACGAACCACTGTTCGACGGGCGCAACGAAGATGAAATTATCGCCTATACCTACGACAAGTTTCTGAAAGGCGAAGGCGACGATTGGCCGCTCTTGCTTCCTATGGCCAAGAGCGCCGTGAAAGCCATGGATACCGTCCAAAAAGTGCTTAAAGAAAAACATCAGCAAGACCTTCAGAACTTTGTGCTCACCGGCGGCTCCAAACGCGGATGGACCTCCTGGCTCACCGCCGCCAGTGGCGATCCCCGCGTCAAAGCCATCGCTCCCGTTGTTATTGATGTGCTCAACATGGAACCCCAAATGAAACGGCAAATGGCGATCTACGGCGGCTATAGCGAACAGGTGGACGATTACACCAACCTTAAAATTCAGGAACGCATGAACACGCCCGAAGGCAAAAAACTGCTGGGCATGGTGGACCCCTATTCCTACCGCAATTCCCTGACGCTGCCCAAACTCATGATCCTGGGCACCAACGACCCCTATTGGACCGTGGATGCTGCCAATCAGTATTTCCCCGGCCTAAAAGGAAAAAAATACCTGCATTACCAGGCCAATGTAGGCCATGATATCAGCCTGGACGGCGTGGCCGTCCTTTCCCAGTTCTATAACGCAATTCTCACGGGAAAAGAATATCCGGAAATTCACTGGACCAGTGACGGGAAGGGGGCGATGGACGTCACATGGGACCGCAAGGACGGAAAGGCATTCTTGTGGCAGGCACAATCGCCCAATCGTGATTTTCGCCGTTCGACGTGGACCAGCACCCTCATTCCAGGCGAAGGCAAAGCCTCCATTCACCTTGATCCGCCAAAAGAGGGTTGGCTGGCATTTTACGTGGAAGTCCGATTCCCCGGTGATTTCGGCTTTGATTTCGGCACATGCACCCAGATGACCGTGCTGCCGGATACCTTCCCCACCTCCGGCCGCGCCTACGACCCCGCCCCCACATCCGTCACCCCAGTAAAACAACCCCAATAACTATCAGCATTTGCGCTCTTTCCAAAGAATAGAACGCGGAAAACCGGCCTTCGCACCCAAGGGGCTACGGCCCGGCAGGCACGGATTGGACGGATTTGCATGGATAAATTAGTCTTCCTGCAAAATTACGTGGATTTGAGATTCCTCTGCTTTTTGCTATTCCCCTGAAACCCGGTTGATGTATTTGTGCAACACGCTCGAAATCAGGGTTTGGTAGGGCAATCCTTCCTCGGCGGCTTTCTTTTGAAAGCGCAACAAGTCCCTTTCGGTCATGCGTATATTCACCCGTTTGTCTTTGCGCAGTGTGGCCTTCGCGGCGATTTCATAACGGCGCTTCTCCTTGTCCATGCCACGCACAGACCGCCATTCGCCGTGTTCAACGGAATCCAGAATCGCCTTTTCTTCTTCAGTTAGTTTCATGGTTTTTGCCTCCCAGATAACGCTTGGTCATTTTCCGGCTCGGAATGATCGTCTTAAGATAAATTTCATCCTCGGATTCAACGAAAGGGACCAGGCAGACATATCCTTCAACGTCCACGACGAAGATGCGCTGTCCCGGATACTTGCCTTGGTCGGTATGTTCAATTACATCCAGCAAATCCCCGGATTGTATATGGAACACAATTTCTTCAAATGTGATACCTCGAATACTTCGCAACCACTCGTTTTTTTCAATGTTCCAATCAAAACTCTTCATATACCGATTATATCACAATGTGTGCACTTTGGCAACATAAGAAGACACAACCCAAAATACACCGTGAGTCCATAGTTTTCGTCATTATTCCTGCATTTTTATCCTTGCGGCACCTGACCGCCTCCAGGGGCGAATACCTTCGTTCCAAAGTTATACTCGTTCCAAAGTTATACTTGGGAACGCACTTCATCCCCCCCTGCCCTGAAAATTCCCCACCGCATGCGGGTGGGAAGGGGGGGCTCATTTCCCATAACCTTCCCACGTACCCCATCATCATTCCCGCGCCGTGTCCTCCGTAGTCACGCGCCTCGCGTGAAGAAGGAGGAAAACGGGAATCCAGGATTCAACTTTTTCCCTCCTTTCCGGTTTACTTTCCCCGCAGAGGATGCCCAATTCCAGCCCTGGGTTTACCCGCCGCAGGAGGGTTGCGCGAAGCGTAACCATGGGTACGTAATGTCATCCCGCACAATTTCACCTCCCTCTATTCCTCCCTCTATTCCGAAGTAATTCAACAACTCAGCCCAGGGTAAGCGAAGCGCCACCCTGGGTAAGATGTGTCACGCCAAGAGTTATACTCTGAAAGAGTTCTACAAAAAGTTTTGATTGTATGTTCATCTACAAATTCAATCCCATACATACCGTTAGTCAAATTCGATTCCTTTTTTCAATAAACGCCGGAATTCTTTTTGAAACGTAAATTTCTTGTGATGTTGCTCTTAGGTTTCGATGAATTTTCGGATTTTCTTCATCTATGCATATTTCGGCACGAGTAGGCCATCGAATACGGTCGCTCGCGGCCACCGAATTCGGCTGAGCGCGGCCACTGAATACGGGCGCGGGCGGGTAGTCCGCAGGAAGGGGTTTGGGATGTGTTAGGATGTGGGGCTCGGCCA